>DATLXU010000038.1:0-2651 GCA_035575515.1 Blastocatellia bacterium | reverse complement strand
GGATGGCGACAACAAAGGGGTTGTGCCGCGAAACTGGCTGACGGTCGGGACCATCGGCAGCGGCAAGACGAACACCTGTCAGGTGTTCATCGAAGAAACGCTTGCCGCAGGCTACGCGCAGGTCGTCGTAGACCCGGAGGGCGAATACATATTTATGGATGAGCCTTCGAGCGCGCCGCACATTGACGAGGACTTGAAACAATTCGAGCGCGCGCCGCGCGGCGTCAAGAGCATTACGGTCTACCGGCCGCCGCTTTCCGAATCGAGGCGAGACGATGCCGTAGAGTTTTCGGTCCCATTCGATTCGCTCAGCCCTGAGATCATCATGGAGATCACCGAGATGAGCACGGCGCAACAGACTCGATTTACTTTTCTCTACGAGCAGGCGATTCAGATAGCGCGCAAGGAAAAAGGCGATGCCGTTGCGATTGAGAGCGAAGACATTGACCTTTCAATGGGCTATCCGGGCATCACGCTCGCCTGGCTACTGCGCATGCTCGACCAGGAGTTCCAGTATTATAACTGGAAACGCGAGCACAAGAAATCAGCCAGATCAAAGCGCAAAGCCTCGGATGATGAAGCCGGGACGGAGGCTGACCGCGACGCGGCTGAGACGGAAATGAGGATCTACTGTCACAAGTACCAGCTTGAGCCGCTCATTCAAGACCAGACGGACGTGGCTTCTTACGGCGCGTTGCGCAAGAAGCTGCGCGAGCTTCAGATGATGCGCATCTTTGACCGCAAAGACGCGCCCCCGCTCGATATCAAGGAGCTAAGCAGGCCGGGCCATCTGTCGGTCATAGACATGAGCGATTCACGCGAACAGCAGGTGGTGAATATCGTCATCGCTGATTTACTCGCGCGAATGTATCACTACAAGATGGGCCTCACTGAAGAGGAAAATACAAAACGCCGCGTGTTTCTGACGATTGAAGAGGCGCATGGGTTCGTATCGCGCGAGAAGCAGGACAGGATGGAACAGACGCTCGACCAGTTGCGAAGAATCGCACGACGCGGTCGCAAGCGCTGGCTCGCGCTGCACTTTGTCACGCAGTCGCCGCAGCATTTGCCGTCGGAGTTGTTTGAGCTGACTAACAACAAAATTATCCATCAGACGACGGGCGCTGAAAACCTGCGCGTGCTGAAAGCGGCGGCGGGCACGGTGAACGAAGCGATATGGGAAGATGTGCCGAGTCTTGGCAAAGGCCGGGCGATCATCGTTTCGAGCCAGTACCCTCACCCGATCATCGCCCAGATTCGCCCTGCTTCATCGAAGCGGAATTACATGATTTGAGCTTTGGAGTACGGTGACTTGTCACCGCTTTTCATCTTGCTAGAAGCTGCGACGAGTCGCGGCACTCCAAGGAGGAACAAGCTGGTGGTTCATGTTGAGCTAAGATTTCCGATGCGCGGCGCTACACTCCCGCGCCATCGCGGGCAAAAGCGATGTTTCGCGCGATCTCGCGGTCTATACCGGAAGCCGCGAGCGCCAACCGGCTTCTGGTCAAAGACGTTGGAGGCATAAGGCGCTCTTGTGATTCACGTAAAATTCTTCCGATATATGAAAAGAGGGGTTGTATCTGATGCGAGTCAAGTTGACATTTCTGGCCTCGAAGCGCAACGCCACGCTGCCATTGAGCTATAACCACGCGGTGGCGGGGTTGATTTACCGCACGATAGGAAACGCTTCGGAAGAGTACGCCGCCGCGTTGCACGACGAAGGCTTTGAAGCAGACCGGCGTCGCTTCAAGCTGTTCACATTTTCGCGACTGTTTGCCAGGCGCAACCGGGTTGTTGGAGATCGAATGATACTTGAATCGCCCGAGGTGTCGCTACAGGTAAGCTCGCCTGTCGGGGACTTCATAGAGCATTTCGTTTCTGGCCTGTTTCAAAGCGAGCGATTCAACATCGCGGGCAGTGACTTTACGCTTGCCGAAGCCGAGACGATTGCGCCGCCCGAGTTCAGCGAAAGAATGAGCTTCCGGGCGCTCGCGCCGATCACTGAGTCAGTGCGGGACGAGCAGAACCGCGTGAGGTATTTGAATCTGGAAGATGATTGGTCAGCGATCATCAAGCGAAATCTGGCAAGAAAGTACCAAGCGCTTTATGGCCGCGCGCCCGTGTGTGATCGCTTGCATTGGGAATGGGATTTAGGGTATATAGCCGAAGCGAGAAAGCGCAACCGCCGTCCCTCAGTCTTGATAGAGGTTTCTGACGGAATCAAAGTGCGCGGCTGGCTGGCCCCGTTTACGGTGCACGGAAGCAAAGAATTAATCGAAATCGGCTACGAGGCCGGATTCGGCAAGAGTAACGCGATGGGCTTCGGTCTCGCGGAGGCAAGTGTATGAGGTTGCATTTTACTTTGTCGCCTAATCAAGAACCTGTGCCTTTTGATTATCAGCATTTCTTGACTGGCGCATTCAATAAGTGGCTTGGCAATAACGAGCAACACGACGACATCAGCCTGTATTCGCTGAGTTGGCTGTATCAAGGTTCTGCTCGCAACGGAGCTTTGGAGTTCCCGAAAGGCGCGCGATGGTTTATCAGCGTTTACAATGAATCGCTAATCCCTAAAATGATAAATAACATTCTCGCGCAACCTGATGTTTGCTGTGGAATGCAAGTGATCAAAATCGTTCAACAAGAAACGC
>DATLXU010000037.1:0-20656 GCA_035575515.1 Blastocatellia bacterium | reverse complement strand
GCTGCGACTCATCAGATTACCGCCTGTATAATTCGTATTTCTCCACGTAATCGGCCACGCGCGGCGGAACAAGTCCACGAATGTTTTCGCCATCGCGCGCCATTCGCCTTATCTCGGTCGAAGACACGTCAAGGTTCACATAATCGGTCAAATAAATCTTGTATGCCCCCGCGTCTTCCTCATCGCTCGGCATTCTTTCGCTCTTCGCCTGCCCGCGCAAATCACTGATGCTCGAACGAAACTGCACAGGCACGTGCGAAGTCTTAATCTCGGAGCCGGGCCGCGTCACTACGACGATGTTTGCGCTGGCGATTAGCCTCTGCGGCTCGCGCCAGGTGCTTATCTCTTCAAAAGAGTCCGCGCCCATCACGAAGTACAATCGCGCCCGCGCGCCATAAATTTCCCGCAGGCGCTCGACCGTCTGAAACGAGTAAGGCTTGTCGGGCGCGTCAAGCTCGATGGTCGAAACGCGAATGCGCGGCTCGTCAATTGTCGCCAGCACAGCCATCGCATAGCGGTGGTAAGCATCCGAGATTACGTGCTCGGTTTTGTGCGGCGGACGGTGCGCCGGAATTATCAACAACTCGTCGAGCTTGAAATTGCAGGCGACGGCGCGAGCTATCTCCACGTGCCCGTTGTGCACCGGGTCGAACGTCCCGCCGTATGCGCCTATGCGTCGTTCATTCATGGTTTCTGGTTATAAGCGCGAACCAAAAACTAGAAACTGGAAACTAAATCCTGCTCGCGCTCCGCATTGCGAATCTCTTCGACTTTCGCGCCGAGCGCGTGAACCAGCTTGTCAATGCCGTAGCCCGTCACTGCCGAAATCTCAAACATCTCAAACCCGCGCTCGCGACAAAAGGCGCGAAGGCTTTCGACGCGCGATGGGTCATCCAGTGCGTCCATCTTTGACGCCGCGACCATCTGCGGCTTGTCGAGCAAATCCGCTTTATACAATTCAAGCTCGCGAGTGATCGTTAAAAAATCCTGGACAGGGTCGCGGCCCGTTGAAGAGACATCAACGACGTGCAAGAGCAGTTTCGTTCGCTCGACGTGGCGCAGGAATTCGAGTCCCAGTCCTGTTCCGGCGTGCGCGCCTTCGATCAAGCCGGGAATATCGGCGACAACGAATGTGTCTCCATCGCCGTAGGAGACGACTCCGAGATTCGGCTCAAGCGTTGTGAATGGGTAATCGGCGATCTTGGGCCGTGCGGCTGAGATTCGCGAGATCAAAGTTGACTTGCCGGCGTTGGGAAAGCCCACGAGTCCGACATCGGCGATGAGTTTCAATTCAAGCTGAAGCGTTCGGACTACGCCCGGCTGGCCGTCTTCGTGATAGCGAGGCGCGCGATTCGTAGAGGTCGCAAACTGCGCGTTGCCGCGCCCGCCGCGCCCGCCCGCTGCGACGGTGATGCGCTCGCCGGGTTTGGAAAAATCATGCACAAGCTCGCCCGTTTCTGCATCGGTGACGAGAGTACCTACGGGAACAAGGATTGTGACATCTTCGCCGTCGCGCCCGTGACGATTGCTGCCCTCGCCGTGCCCGCCGCGCCCCGCGCGGAACTCGGGATTGAATCGAAACTGCAAGAGCGTGTTGAGCTGATGGGTGGCTTCCATATAGACCGAGCCGCCTCGACCTCCGTCTCCGCCCGAAGGGCCGCCGCGCGGAACGAATTTCTCGCGGCGAAACGCCGTAACGCCGTTGCCCCCGTCGCCGCCTCTAACGATTATCTTAGCCCGATCTAAGAACTGCATCTTTGTCAGTGGTCAGTGGTCGGCGCTCGGTGGTCAGTAGAAGGCGTAAATTGAAATCGCTTTCACTGGCCACCGACCACCGACCACGACCACTATGTTCTACTCTGCCGGATAGACGCTGATGAATTTGCCTTTGCGCCCTTTTTCTTCAAACTTGACGACGCCAGTGATGAGCGCAAACAGCGTATCGTCAGAGCCGCGCCCGACGTTGAGGCCCGGCTTGAATTTGGTCCCGCGCTGGCGGACCAATATCTCGCCGCCGTTTACGGTCTGGCCACCAAAGCGCTTCACTCCGAGCCGTTGCGCATTCGAATCGCGCCCGTTACGCGAACTGCCCACTCCTTTTTTATGTGCCATAACTCCTCTGCAAGGGAGTCAGAAGTCAGAAGCCAGAAGTCAGAATTAAAACCAATTCGGCGCGCGGCCTCTATGTTTATTCTGACCACTGACCACTGACCACTGACCACTGTTATTCAGTCTCTCCGCCGATTGATTCAATGCGCACGGCAGTAAAGTTCTGCCTGTGCCCGTGCGTCTTTTTGTACTGCTTACGGCGCTTCTTTTTGAAAACGATTATCTTATCCCCGCGCCCGTGCTCGACTACGGTAGCCGTGACGCGGCTGCCGCCGAAGTTGAAGCTCTCGCCGTCGGCCTCAAGCAGCGCGTCGAACTCAACGGATGAGCCGACTTCCGCCGCAATCGAGGGGACGCGAACGACTTCGCCTTTGGTGACGCGGAACTGTTTGCCGCCAGCTTCGATGATAGCGTATGCCACAGTTAGCTCCCTCCAAAAAATTGCTGTTGACGAAAGTCTTAAATTATAGCGGCCCACTAAAACCACTGTCAACGCGCGCCTGTCTGGTGGAAGCCTGCCCGATCATCGGGTTAAAATGACGGCTCGATAAAGAAAGGCTTATTATGCGAATTCTAGTTTGTGATGGGCTTGAAAAAACGGGCGTTGAGATACTTCGCGCCGCAAACGGGGTCACAGTTGACGAGCAACCTTCATTGAGCGCAGATGAGCTTGCCGCAATCATCGGCGAATACGACGGCTTGATCATCCGCAGCAAAACAAAAGTCACAGCAGATTTAATTGAGCGGGCGCAGCGGCTTCGCGTCGTGGGCCGAGCCGGAACGGGCGTTGACAACATTGACGTGGCCGCAGCCACTCGGCGCGGCATCGTCGTGATGAACGCCGCGGCGGGCAACACAGTCACAACCGCCGAGCACACTTTCGCAATGCTGATGTCGCTGGCACGACAGATACCGCAGGCTTCGGCTTCAACGAGAGCGGGCCGCTGGGAGAAGAATCGTTTTCTCGGAGTCGAGCTGATGGGCAAAACGCTCGGCGTGATTGGATTGGGCCGCATAGGCTCGGCAGTCGCAGAACGCGCGCGGGCTTTTGGCATGGAGGTGCTCGCTTTCGACCCATACTTCACGCGCGAAGCTGCGCGCGAGATGGGCGTCGAGATGATGGCGCTCGACGAATTGCTCTCGCGCTCGGATTTTATAACGCTGCACACGCCGCTCACCGAAGACACGCGAGGCATAATTAACGCTGAAGCGTTTGAGAAGATGAAACCGGGCGCGCGAATAATCAACTGCGCTCGCGGCGGGCTTGTTGACGAACACGCTTTGGTCGAAGCCATCAAATCGGGCAAAATTGCGGGCGCGGCGCTCGATGTTTTTGAGCAGGAGCCAGTCGCGCCGGACAATCCCTTGCTCGCGCTCGATGCAGTAATCGCCACGCCGCATCTCGGCGCGTCAACCACTGAGGCTCAGCTCGGCGTTGCGACGATGATAGCCGAGCAGGTCTTGGATTACTTGAAGCACGGCGCGGTGCGCGGCGCGGTGAATATGCCAGCCGTGACGGCGGAGCTTCTTGCGGTCATCGGCCCTTACATCACGCTCGGCGAAAAGATGGGACTGTTTCAAGGCCAGGTCTTCGGCCACGACCTGCGCGAAGTTTCGATTGAGTATTCGGGCGAAGTGGCCGAGCATGACGTGAAGCCTATCACTCACGCGATTCTCGCCGGCTTGCTCAGTCCTGTGATTGAGCGAGTGAACATGGTGAATGCCGCGATAGTCGCCGAGCAGCGCGGGATTAAAGTGAGCGAATCGCTCGCGCGCCGGGCGCGCGACTTTGCGAGCATGATACGAGTGCGCGCGGTGACTGCCGGCGGCGAAAGCGAAGTTGCGGGCGCGTTGTTTGGCCGCCACGACGCTCGCATAGTCCGCATCAACGGGTTCAACCTCGAAGCCATCCCGAAAGGGCACATGCTCATCCTGTTCAACCGTGACGCGCCGGGCGTGCTTGGCCGCATCGCGACTTACATCGGCGATAACGGAGTGAATATCGGGCGACTTTACTTAGGTCGAAAGAAGATAGGCGAGAGCGCGCTTGCCTTGATTCAAATTGACCAGCCGATGACCGATGAAGCATTGCGCGGGCTTGCTGCGTTGGACGATGTGATTTCAGTTAAGCAGGTGACGCTTTGACGCAGAGACTTATGAGGCTTTTCTTCTAGCTTGCCAACACGTTCTTCGAGGTCGCCTTGAACTATCTGCCTGCGACTGATCTGGCCGGCGAGGTGGTCGAACTGACGCTGAAGCTGTCGAAAGTTTCTGTCGCTTTCCCGCCGAAATTCTATCACCTCAGTTCTGAGCAACTGCACTTGCTCAGCTATAGCATTGACGCGCTCAAGTATCGCATTGAGCATAGGCTTTGTTGTTAAATTATCATCGCTCATATTGTTTCTTCTTGCCGCTATTATCCGCCAACGGGTAATGAAAGTAAATCACTTTCCTTATCAGGGAGAATCTCTTTCGCGCCCTCAGTGTCCTTCGTGGATCGTTTCGCCGCGCCTCAGTTCATTAACGAGTATATGAGCTTGCCGCGTGGGTTCAGGGATTCTGTATTTCGATCTCGATGCAGGGCTGGCATCAAACAGAGTCGCGCCTGAATCTGCCGCGTAGCCTTTCACGCATTGAAGCGCTAGCTCAATCGCGCCCGGCAAATCAATCATGTGGCCGACCGATACATAGACAGGCGCTACGTTGTCTTTGGTTCTCACTGCTGCGCCGACTATTTCGCCTTTATCGTACATCAGCGAATAGCTGCCCGCCTGCCTGGCAGGCTCATCGAACTTGCCGCGCAGCACCGTCTTGGCGCAGCCGAGCGTCGGCCTGTCAATCAACAATCCGAAATGGCACGCGATGCCGAAGCGTCGCGGGTGAGCCAATCCCTGCCCGTCGAGCATCACAACGTCGGGCGCGGTGTCGAGCTTTTTCCAACACTCAAGCAGCGCGGGCGTTTCTCTAAACGAGAGAAGGCCGGGAATGTAGGGGAAACTCGTTCGCGTGATTGCAGTGGCGCGGTCAATTATTTCAAGCTCTGGCAGGCGCAGCACGACGATACCTGCGTAAACTACGTCAGAGAATTTGTTGAAAGAAATGTCACAGCCTGCGATGAGCTTGACATCGCGTGCGAGCGGCTCGATGCGCACCTGTTCGCGCAGTCTTTTTTGTAGCTCGACAGCCTCTGACGGAGTCAAATCCCAATCGTGAAGTTTCTTGTACCTCATTATCTTTTGATAAGTCGCAGGCTGGCACAGCGTCAAGAAGATTGCGCACTACCCGCTTTTGAGCGTCGTCTCGATTGCCAGCCGAACGGCTTCGATGATTGTCTCGCGTGAGAGGCTTGGCAAGTCAATAGGTTTTCCGATTGCCTGCTCATGAAGATATGGAACGTGAATGAAGCCCGCGCGTGTCGTCATGCTCTCGGTAGAAATCAGATGCATCACGCTGTAAAAAACACGATTGCAAAGATACGTTCCCGCAGAGTTCGAGATGGCGGCGGGAATCTTCGCTTGAATCAATCGGTCAACTATGACGCGAATCGGAAGCGTCGAAAAATATCCGACCGGCCCGCCCTCGATTATCGGCTCGCCCGCAGGCTGATTGCCGACGTTGTCTGGGATGCGAAAGTCGTCAACGTTGATGGCTACTCGTTCGGGCGTGACGCGGAACCGGCCTCCGGCTTCGCCGAGCATTATCGCAACGTTGGGCCGCATCGCGCGTAACTCATCATAGGCCACTTCGATTGCGCGAAAGCGATCAACGGGCAATTCGACGACGCGAACCAGCGCGTTATTAAACTCGACTCCGGCCATTTGTCTTGCGGCTTCGAGCGACGGGTTTACGCTCTCGCCGCCAAAAGGCTCGAAGGCCGTCAGCATCAGTCTCTTCATCGCTTCAGCCATCACTTTCCTTCATTGAGTTTGCCCGGCCAGACTTTTCAATCTGCGAGCTGAATAAATACTACAGCCGCCATTGATAAAAAAATAGCCGCGATGGGGTAATCCGCCGGTATTCGTCGCATGAGTATGTGAAAGGGACATTCAACGCAGGCGGAGACGATTATGGGAAAGCATAGCTCATTGCTGATAATCCTCATCGTATTGAACCTGGCTGTCTTAACCGGCTGCAAGTCAGATTCAGACATCAACTCGAAACGAGCGGGTCAGTTGCCAGCGCGCAAAACTCCGCAGGGCTTCAAAGCCATTGACGACGAAAGCGGGTCGGGCCGCGTCCTCACAGGCTCATTCAGCAGCAACGCACGCTCCGCTACAGATGCGCTCACCGCGATACTCGGCAGCCTCGGCAGCGACTATTTCGACAGCAGACCTACAGCGACGGGAGCATTCTGCAACAACGAAGAGACGCTGGCGCAGGCGCTTTTCAAGGCGACTCTAAATAACGTGCCTGTGCGCGGCGTTGCGGCTGTCATGCTCACGGGCAGCGGCGGCTATGCTACAGTCGTTTTCGATAAGCCCGAATCGTTCAGAGATTCTTTCCCTCGATTGATAAGGCAGGTTGATACTGGCTCGTCCGGCATCGGCAGTGGTATCGGCAGGCGCGGGCCTGCTCAGTTGCAGAGGCACGCGCTTGGCGACGGTTCCGGCGAGGTGGGTCTGCCGAGCGGCTGGCAGCTTCAACCGACGGCTGGAGGAACTGTAATGGCTGTGGGACCGGAAAGACAGGGCGTCGTGCTCGGCGGGATGAATGCCGTCAGCACTAACCCGGCGCTTTCTGGACAATCAGCGGGATTGCTATTCGCTGCTTATTCAAATCCTCAACAAGTTCTGGTTGATGTTATGCCTCAAATAAGTCAGGGGACGAGAATTGAACAGATTATAGAAAGTGTGGATGCGGGCGATTTGTTGGGCGCTGGCGGCCAGTCTGCTTATATACACTACAGGGCTTCAACTCAGTACGGCTCTTACGAGGGACTTGCACTGATCATAATGGGGCCTTCGCAGGCTGGCCTCGATTACCTCTGGTCGTGCTTCTATTCATTTGTTACTGCGCCCGCCGCCATCTTCAAGCAGGAACTGCCGACGCTGCTTGCGATTTGGAATTCGTGGAAGCTGAATGGTCAATATCTCGCTGGCCGACTGATGGAGGCTGCGCAGACCATGAGAAGCACAAGCGAGATAATAACGCAGGCGGGACAGGCCCGCGATGAAGTCTATGCAAAAGCTAACGAGGCATGGAGCGAGGTGCTGCGCGGGCAGGCGACAGTTGAAGACGTGCAGACCGGAGGGCGCGGGAAAGCCGACATTAACGATGCTTATTACATCGTTCAAAGCGACCCGACGAAGTACCGCATAGTCCCGTTGTCTGATCTGAATGTTTCTCCGTAGGCCCGGCCCCAAACTGATGGCAAACAGGTAGAGCATTCTTCTGGCCGCAAGTCGCCCGGCATTCTTTAAGTCAGAAATGGCCGCGACCGCGCTGACAACGATAAGGAGAACCGTTATGAAACTCTGTCCGAATTGTGGCGCGCAAGCCAAAGACGCCGCGCGATTCTGCCCCAACTGCGCGGCGATTCTCGACAAGATTGAAAGCCAACCGGCACGGATGCAATCGCCCGTTCAATCGCGCTCTTGCCCAAGCTGCGGCTCGCCCGTTATGGGAAATGCAAAGTACTGCAACAACTGCGCCGCGCCAATTGGCGGCGCTGGACCAATCGGTTATGGAAGAGGCGGCGGTTCCACATCGGGCAATCGCAATATCATCATAATCGGAGCGGTGACCGCAAGCATGGTGCTTATCGGCGCGATTGTACTCGTCGTGGTATTAACCACAAAAGGGTCATCCAGTTCAGGCGAGGCTGCGAAGAACGAGCGGGCGAACATTGCTCCGAACGTTGCGCCGCTCCCGCGCCCGGATAATAAGCCTG
Source organism: Blastocatellia bacterium (assembly GCA_035575515.1). Lineage (GTDB taxonomy): Bacteria > Acidobacteriota > Blastocatellia > UBA7656 > UBA7656 > DATLXU01. The sequence continues at coordinate 12,657 of DATLXU010000037.1, read as the reverse complement.
ACATCAAACCCGATAGCACGATAGGTCAGGCTGATGCCAAAAGAGAAGCCGATAGAATTGGCGAAGTCATAGGGCGAGCTTACACCGCTTTGCAGGAAGGCGACGCTGAAACTTTTTATAACCTTCACGCGCGCGGCGTGTTGACGCCGGATAAGGCAAGGAGCGTCACGCAACGACTCAGCCAGGTCTATGAAGGATACGGAGGCATTGCGGGCATTGACCTCATACGCGCAGATTTTTCTCAGGATGGCAGGAGCGCGACTCAGCAATATCAGGTCAATTATGGCGACGGCAACCGCGACGTTTATACGGGCCGCTTTGTGAAGGAAGGCGGCGACTGGAAGATTCAAAGTCTCGAATAGCTGGAAGCTGTCGCTGCGCGAACAACCGATGAGCGGCGAAAAGTTTTCTGCGCAGGCGAAAGTTTTGGCCGCGACTGCCGAAGCAAACTGCTCTCACTTTTTCGAGAGCGCATCCCACATTGAATCGCGTTCCAGCTTGCGAACTATCTCGACGGCACGCAGCAGGTTTTCTTTCGTCTCGCTCCAGTCCGGGTGCGTCGCCGTGTCAATCGCCATCTCGACTTCGACGATGGTCGAACGCAAAAGCTCGCGCAGCTTTGAGAGGTCTTCTTTAGCCATATCGCCCTCGATTGCAGAATGCGGGTTTTGGATTAAACCTGAAGATCGAATTGATGTTTCAAGCTCAACCGACCTGAATCACAATTATAAATCCGCAATCTGAAATCCGCATTCCTCAATCAAGTCGGTTGCCGCGCAGAGGTCGTCAGATAGACCCCCGCAAGCACGAGCGCGCCGCCGATGAATGTCGCTAGCGGAGGCCGTTGCGCGAAAAAGATAAAGGCCAGCAGCCCCGCAACAACAGGCTCGCCTAAAAAAGTGAGCGAGATGGCCGAAGGGCGAACGTGCTTGATGGCCCAGTTGAAAACTGTGTGGCCGAGTATCGTCGGCACTACGGCGAGCGCGACGAAATATGCCCACTCGCTTGCGCTGTATGGGTAGAGCGCATCGCCGGAAGCAATCACCCACACCAACAGAAACAGGGAGCAAACGGCATAAAGCGGAGTCACGTATCCGAGCAGGCTTATGCGAGCGCGAGCTTTGCGGCCAATGATGAAATAGCCGACAACTGCAATCGCGCCGACAATCGCGAGCGCGTCGCCCGCAAGCGCATTTCGCGCCGTCTGTTGATTGCTCATCAAAGCGTCGAGACTAATAACGATCATTCCGGCAAGCCCCACGAATGTTCCCGCGATGCTGCGACGAGTCGGGCACTCGCCAAGAAAGAGGTATGAGGCAATTGCTACAAACAGCGGGTGGCTGTTTACGAGCACCACAGACGTTGCGATTGGAATGTGCTTGAGCGAGCTTATCCACGCGCCGAAATGGAGCGCGAGAAAGAACCCGCCCGCCGCGAGCATCAATAAATCTTTGCGCGCGAGCTTTGCTATCTCTTTACGCTTGACGGCAAGCGCGGCGGGCGCAAGCAGCAAAGTGGCAATCGCCATTCGATAGAAAGCTATGACCAGAGGCGGCACCGCCGAAAGCTTCGTGATGAAGATCGAAGAGAAGGCGAGCGAGACAAGCGCGAAAGCCATCCCGGCTATCACTTTTGAACTGTGCGGGTGATGTGGCACCCGACCCGGTTGGTAGGCGTCCGGTCGCGGGTTCCCCGGCGCGCGCGTGACGATGATCTCTGATTGCTCGCCGAATAATGATCGCGCTGCCGTGACCTCGCTTTGATCGAGCCGCTTGAGGGTTTCGATGAAGCGCTCGACGTCCGTGAGTCCTTGGGTCAAGCCCTGTGTGATTTGTAGCATCGATTTCTTATCCAGTTGCTGCCGCGAGCTGCCGTCTCAGTGGGGAAACCCGATGCGCCGTTGTATCTCCGCAAATTGCGGGTCTGCGCGCAGCCAGTCCATCTGCGGGTCGCTCTTGAGGTAAAATGCCGGGGCAAACGACCGCGCCGCGTAGGCGCGCTCAAGCCAGGCGAAAGCCTGCTCTTTATCTCTAAGTCCTGAATAAATGGCCGCGATGAAATAAGGATCAATGTAGTTCTGCGCCGATAAATCTTTCAAGTGATCTAATATCTTTTGCGCTTCGCTGCGCTTGCCCAACAGCGCATAGGCATGGGCGAGATTAGACCAGTTCTCGCCATTGCCGTTCTCTAGCTGCAGCGCCCGCTGAAACTCCGCGATGGCTTCCGGCAGTCTGCCGCTCGCTTCATAGGCCCTTCCCAGGAAGTCGTGATTCAGCCAAAACGTCGAATCTTGTTCGATGCCTTTGCGAAGCTGCTCGATGGCCTGATCGTAACGGCGCGCAAACACGAAAGTGAATCCGAGGAAGTTATAACCTTCCGGTGAGACTGGATCAAGCTCTACCGATTGCTTTCCCTCTTCGATGGCTTCGTCAACCCGGCTCAACGCCTCGATCAAAAACCACGAGTAATAGCCATGGATTCTTTGATTCTTCGGATTAAGCTCGATAGCTCTTTTGAACTGTCGATCCGCGCTTGCCCAATCCCAATCGTACCATTGCGCGACGATGGCCAGCGAGAGGTGAGCCGTGGCGAGCGTCTCGTCAATGGCCAAGGCTCGCATGGCCGCATCTTTAGCTCTTGGCATGCATTCGTTCGCGGGCAAGTACCAACCTACCATGTTGCAGTAGTCGTAGGCCAAACCGTCGTAGGCCAGCGCGTAGTTTGGGTCGAGCGCGATGGCCTGGTTAAAGTAGTCGATCCCTTTGCGCATCCCGTCTTTCGTAAACTGCGAGACGTAATAATTGCCTCTGAGATAGAGCTGATAGGCTTCGGGATTTTCGGTTGAGCCTTTCGCCAGCTTCTGCCGTTCTTCACCTGTCAGTTGCACGCGCAGCCGCTGAGAAACTTCGCTGGATATCTCCCTTTGCATCGCCAGCAGGTCACCCACCTTGCGGTTGTACTGCTCGCCCCAGAGCTGATTGCCATAACGAACGTCGTCAAGCTCCACGCTGATCGTGAGGTTGTCACCTCGCTGTATGACACGGCCCGTCAGCACCGCGTTTACACCCAATTCTGCTCCGATCTTTTGCAGGTCACCTTGATTGCCTTTATAGCGGAAGGCGATGCTTCGCGGAATGACTTTCAGATTCGTGAGCCGCGTCAAGCTGTTGATAACGCTCTCGGCAATCCCGTCCGAGATGTATTCCGCGTCCGGGTCGTTGCTGAAGTTCTCAAACGGTAGAACAGCAATGGATTCGATTGCGACTTCTGTATTCCTCGCATGAAGGTAAGCGACGAGACCGGCGACGGCCAGCGCAAGCACAACCAGAGAAACAAGTGTGCCCACTTTATGGCGCTTGATCTCAGTGATGATGTACTCGGCGCTCGACGTCGTGCGAACTGCCGACTCGCCCGTTTGAGCCGCCGCACTCGCCGCCGTAGCAACAGCCGCTCCGCCGCTATCAATCGCCCTGGCCCCGCTCGACTCCGGCCCGATGGATCGCTCAAGCCGCTCTTGAAACGCCAGCTCTTCCCGCAGGCTCTTCAAGTCAATCAGCAAGTCCTTCGTTGTCTGATACCGCTCCTCTCTGTCCTTCCGGAGCGCCTTGCTGACTATGCGTTGAAGCTCGCCCGGCGCTTCCGGCGCAAAGCGCGCAAGCGGCGCTGGCTCCGTCTTCAGGATTGACGCTATTATCTCGCCCGATGATTCGCCCTCGAACGGAGGCCGGCCTGAAACCATTTCGTAAATCACAGCCCCCAGGCTGAATATATCGGCGCGAGCGTCAACCGCCCGGCCCTGTGCTTGTTCGGGTGACATATAGTTGGCCGTCCCCAGAACTGTGCCCGGAGCGGTATCAATCCTGGCGACGGTCGGCGCTGAGGTGTCGCTCGTGCGCGGCTGCTGCTCGGTCAACTTCGCCAATCCGAAATCCAACACCTTCACGTAGCCATCGCGCCTCACCATAATGTTCTCAGGTTTGATGTCGCGGTGGACGATTCCCGCTTGGTGTGCGGCTGCCAGCGCGCTTGCCGCTTGAATCGCTACGTCGAGCGACTCGATGATGGTCATCTTCCTGCGGTGCAAAAGCTCGCGCAGCGTCTCGCCGTGGATATATTCGGTCGTGATGTAGTGCGACTGGCCTGCCTGACCTATTTCGTGAATAGTGATGATGTTCGGGTGATTGAGCGCCGAAGCAGCCTTCGCCTCGCGCACGAAGCGGCGGAGCCGGTCTTCGTTCTTAGTGAAGGCTTCGGGGAGCAGCTTGAGCGCGACCTTGCGATCAAGCCGCGTGTCTTCGGCCAAGTAAACTTCTCCCATGCCTCCCGCGCCCAGCAGCGATAGTAGGCGATAATGCCCTACCCGGCTACCTACTTTTGCGAGCAGTTGTTCTTCAGCCAACTGCTTAGCTGCGAGGTCAATGGCAGGCGAGGCCAGAAAGCTCTCGGCCTCCGAGTCTGACTTGAGCAGAGCCTCGACTTCGCGCCTGAGTTGTTCGTCGTCGGCGCAGGCGAGGTCGAGGAATGTGCCACGCTGCTCAGGCTCAAGCTCAAGCGCGAGGTGATAGAGCTTGCCTATCTGCTTATACCGCTCAGGCGTCATGCTGTTATACTTTGTTCAACTGGCTGTGGAGCCACGCTCTCGCCATACTCCAATCGCGCCTGACAGTCCCGACCGACACTTTCAGCACTTCGGCAATCTCTTCGAGGCTCAACCCGCCGAAGAAGCGCAGGTCGACGACGCGGCTCTGTCTTTCGTCAAGCTCGGCAAGCGTCTTCAATGCGTCATCGAGCGCAACCAAATCTTCTCTGCGGCTCTGAGAGACCAGGGCCGTCTCGTCAAGCGATACCTTGTGCGCCGCGCCGCCGCGCTTCGCGTAATTGCGAGCGCGCGCGAAGTCAACGAGTATGCGCCGCATTAACTGCGCGGAGACGGCGAAGAAGTGCGCGCGATTCTGCCAGCGGACATTCTTCCAATCAATCAGGCGGATGAAGGCTTCGTTGACGAGCGCCGAGGTTTGCAGCGTGTGGCCCGCGCGCTCTCGTGACATATACTGGCTGGCAAGCCGGTGCAATTCTTCATAGATGAGCGGAGTCAACTCCTCCAGAGCCGCCTGATCGCCGTCGCTCCAGGCGACCAGTAATTGTGTTATGTGTGCGGTCGAGGGCAGCGGCATGGCTTCCACTCCGGTAAGCGCTTGAGTCTTCTTCGCGGCCAAAACTTAGCACAAGGCAGGAACAGCCTCAAGCCATAAATATAGCGCCAGCGGCTAGGCCAGCTTTCGGCGGCGGATGAAGATGGCGGGCGGATAAAAAAATTGGCATGCGTTAGCAGTTTTCGCCCCGCTTCCCGCCTTATCCCATGAAATTCGCTGGCTGCTGATCCTCAACGCTCGGAGTTGCAGGCGATAGCAACCAGAAAGACATTCACTTGAGTTTTGGCCCGCAAGCCAAAACGAGGAGGAACGCTTATGTTCAATACGACTTCGATGTTCAATCGGCGCAAACTGGCTATCTCAGCGGCAGCCTTCCTGATGGCCGCAGTGATCGTGCCAACGATGATGAGCCATCAAGTCAGCGCGTTGGGATTTGTGAAAAGCCCCATGCGTGCTGACGCTGCTGCCGGTTCTGGCAACCCGCTCATTGGGATGTGGGAGATGACCGTTCAAGGCAGCACCACCTATCATTACAAGTACGCAATCTCGGATGGCACCTGGGTCGCTGTTGGCGACGTTGATGGAAACTTCTACGGTTATCGCTACAGTCCAACCGTTGGGGCTTACGTCAAGAATGGCGACGGCTCGTATAGCTATCGCGAGCGGGGTTGGACCTACACTCAGGGCGGTGTTTGCAACGGCACATTCGAGTCCACCGGGACGTTTGTCCTTGACCAATCTGGAGCCACGTTCAGTGGCCCTGGTGCCTTCACGCAATTCAACCTGAACGGAAAAACGATTCTCGCGGAATCCTTCACGGTCATGGCGACGAAGGTCAGTCTGTGAGCGCACGGCTCTCGCAGATAGCGATAGTCTTTCCACGACGGCGGCGAACGTGATTCTGTCCCGTCAGTGAGCGAACGTGGGTCAGTTGCACGCGAGATGGAAGGAGGAAAAGATCATGAAAAAAGAATCTGCATTCACAGCCTCTGTAATGAAGCGGCGCTCATTAAAGGCCTGCGCAGCTTTCGTGCTGGCGGTTACGTTCCTGACTTGTCCGGCGAATTGGATGAACCGCACGCTGGCTCAAGCAGACGATGTATTGGCGCAGGCGGCGGGCGACCTTGATCCCACGTTCGGCACGGCAGGACGGGTGACGACAGACTTTTTCGGCGGCGCGGATCAAGCTTCCGCCGTTGCCATACAGCCGGACGGCAAGATCGTTGCCGCCGGCTTTGCCGAACATCCCGGCAGCGCAGTTGATTTCGCCATCGCTCGTTACAACGCCGACGGCAGTCTCGATTCTAGTTTCGGCGTGGGCGGCAAAGTCACGATCCTCTTCCCCGGTTACAGTCAGTCCAGAGCCTTTGGCGGCGCGATTCAGTTCGATGGTAAATTGGTTGTCGTCGGCGGAGCTTCCAAGAGCGAGAATGATTCAGACTTCGCTGTGGCGCGTGTTGATGGCCAGCCGCGTAATTGCAAGGCTGATCTCCTATTAGAAAGCTTGCATTACGAGAGAGACGTTTATGTAGGCCAAACCATCATGGTTGAGGGTGTCATAGAAAACAATGGGCCGGATGTGGCGCGGCCTCGCCTTTTAATTGACCCTATTAGAGGCGTGTTGCAGATCATAGATCCTGGCATTGGATTCACTGACCTTCGATTTGAGCCAGAGAATCTAGAGGATCTTTACCTCGCGCCTGGCCAGCAGGGAAAGTTCTTCTCTCGATTAAAAACAATAGCCACAGGTGAGCTGCAATTGAAGTACTCTGCCAAATCCTTTAGCTGTGACGATCCTATTTTACAGAACAATGAGGCGCTCGTAACCGTCGTCGTTCACGAACGTCCCAGGATCGATGTAGCTTCCATCAGCGGCAAACAGCTTCTGCTAAATGGCACGTTCGAAACGCTGCCGGGCGCGACCGGCGGGCCGGTGATTATGGTCAACGGCATAGATCAAAAGACCGCGCCGGACGAGCAGAACCCATTTACGCTGATCGCCAAGAAGGCCGGCAAGCAGATCAAACCCGGTCAGACCGTAACCTTGCAAGTGCGAATGCCTGACGGCACGCGGTCGAACGAGTTTCCGTTCACGCGACCTCAGTAGCAGCGGTCGGGGGGCAGTGGTCAGTTGTCAATAACAGCCGCAAGACAACTGACCACTGCCTTCCTCAAAGGCATTAGTGAAGCTTCTGCCGTTTCTATTCAACGAGGAGAGAAAGATGCAGGCAATCCTCAGCTTGCTCAACAGCAACGGCGGCATATCGAGCCATCTCTACACCCCGAAATAGTTGCGATACCCAATTACAAGCGCGGCAGAGGGCATTGGCAGGCTATAACTTGCCGATGCCCTTTTAAGTTTTGCTCGTGTTAATAGTCGGACTCTGACATTCTGCGTCATCGCGCGCCGGGCTTGCGGGCAAAAGCCGCGCCTTGCGAACAGCCGCGCGAGATGTTAATAAGTTCAATTGCTTCTGCTGCGGCAGCAGCAGTCATGCGTTGCGATTGTGAAAGGAATTAATAATTGATGAGAGCCATTCCTGTGATAATTATTTTAACGGCGATAGCCGTGATCGGCTGCAATACGAACACGAACACGAACGGCAACCAAAACACCAGCCGCACATTTAGCCAGCCCGTCCCCGAAGCCCCGAAACCGAAAGAGGCGCTCGATCCGAGTTTCACCAGTTGCAATCCGTACTATCCGCTCAAGCCCGGTTCAAGGACGAAATACACGCAGGTTACATCGAGCGGCCTCGTTTCAGACATGACAGTCGTCGTTGATCGCGGCGACAACAACACCTTCATCGAGACTTCGCAGACGGTTGATAACCGAGGTGGCTCGGAGCTTGTCAGAAAAGAGGAGAGAACCTTTGCCTGCGATGGAGGACGAATCATTCTCCTCGCTGAAAAGTCTGAGGGCAGGATTCAGGATATGCCGTCATCAATCGTAAATAATCTGAGTCCGAACGCCGTATTTCTTCTCGATCCGGCCTCGCTTGTAAAGCCGGGCACAACCTGGAGCTACAGCCTTACTCAAACCGCCACCAGCGGAGGGACAACGGGGAGTCCATCGAGTCCGATAGTCATAAACTTTGAAGTGAAGGGCGAGGAAGATATAACGCTCCAGCCTTTCCGCAATATGAAACTCAAAGCGGTGAAGGTTGAGCGCAAAGTCGGCACGAATGTGTCATACGATTATTTCGTCAAAGGACTCGGTTTCGTGAAGCGCGAAAGCGTCGAGGGCACGCGCATCGAGATGACCGAAACGAATCTGACTCCAATGCAATAAAGAAGTCCGCAATCATCGCGCGAGGTTTTAACAATGAAGATGAGCATAATTAACCCGGCGGCTCTGGCGCATCCCGTAGGATACAGCAACGGGATAATGGTCGAAGGCGGAAAGCTGCTTTTCGTAGCAGGACAGGTCGGATGGGATATGGAGCGCCGCATAGTCAGCGACGATTTCGCCGAGCAGTTCGCGCAGGCGCTCTCGAATGTTGTCGCAGTGGTTCGCGACGCGGGGGGCGAGCCTTCGCACATCGTGCGGATGCTCATCTTCGTCACGGACAAACGAGAATACACGTCGAAGCTGAAAGAAGTTGGCGCGGTTTATCGCCAGCTTATGGGCAAGCACTTTCCTGCGATGTCGCTCGTCGAAGTTGCGGGGCTTGTCGAAGACCTCGCCAAAGTCGAGATTGAAGCCGTAGCCGTGCTGCCCGAAGACGCGCAACCGCAGCCTTTGTCAGAGTTGTTGCCCGCCAGCGAAGGTGAAACGAAGTGACCGACCACTCAAACCATCTCAACCCGAAAAGTTTTCTCTACGAAGAGCGCGGAGCAATTGCCGTTATAACTTTCAATCGCCCCGACACGTTGAACTCGCTCACGTTTGAAGTCTATCGTGAACTCACCGATCTGTTTGCCGCGCTGCGGGCGCGCGATGAAATCAGAGTCGTTGTGATAACTGGTCGCGGGCGTGGATTTTGTTCGGGCGGCGATGTGAATGCGATAATCGGCGAGCTGTTCAAGCGCGACATGGCGGGGCTGCTAGAATTCACGCGCATGACGTGCGATCTGATTCGCAACATACGAAATCTTCACAAGCCCGTCATCGCATCGCTCAACGGAACTGTGGCGGGCGCGGGCGCAGTGATTGCGCTCGCGTGCGATTTGAGGATTGCGGCGGAGACGGCAAAGATAGCTTTCCTGTTTGTGAAAGTCGGGCTTGCTGGCGCGGACATGGGCGCAGCCTTTTTGCTTCCGAAGGTTGTCGGCTTGAGCAAAGCGACCGAGATGCTCTACACGGGCGATTTCATCAGCGCCGAGCAGGCCGCGCGCATTGGGCTTTATAACAAGGTTGTGCCGGGCGATGAGCTTGAAGCTGAAACGATGAAGTGGGCCGAGCGGCTCGCCGGTGGCCCGGCCTTTGCGCTTGCGATGACGAAGGCGGCGCTCAATCGCGAGCTTGACATGAGCCTGGAAATGGCTCTGGAAGCCGAATCTGAGGCGCAGGCCATCTGCATGCTCGACCCGGATTTCCGCGAAGCCTTCGAAGCGTTCAGCCAGAAGCGAAAACCGGAATTTAATAAGACGGTAGGAGGTAGGCGGTAGGCAGTTCGTCAAAAGCGATGGCTGTTGAAACGGGACTTATTGTTCATAATTCAGCATTGAGCATTCATCGCTTGCTGCCTACTGTCTTCTGAGGTGTTTATGTCATTCGGTTTACCCCCAACAGAGAACGAGCCGCGACTGACTTACGGCGGCTATTTGAAAGTGCGCGAGCTTGTCTCGCTTCAGCAATTGCACTCCGACCCGGCGCAGCACGACGAGACGCTGTTTATAATCATCCATCAGGTTTATGAATTGTGGTTCAAGCAACTGCTTCATGAAATTGACGCAATAATCGAGCGGCTCGACAGCGACGAGACGCTGGCCGCGCATCGCTTGCTCCGACGCTGCATAGAGATTGAACGCGTGCTTGTCAGCCAGGTCGCTGTGCTTGAGACGATGACGCCGATGGATTTTCTTGCCTTCCGCGACCATTTGATGCCCGCGAGCGGATTTCAATCTCATCAGTTCCGCGAGCTTGAATATGTTTCAGGATTGAAGGACGCGCGCTTCCTGAAGAACTACGAGCAAGGCACAGAAGAATACGCGAGGCTTGAGGCGAGGCTTGCGCGGCCCACATTAGGCGATGCATTTTACGCTATGCTTCGACGGCGCGGGTTTGATTTGCCCGAAGAGGCTGACGAACGGGCGGCGCACGACGCTCGCATACGCGAGTTGAAACGAATCTATGAAGATGCTGAGAAGCATTACGATCTGTTCCTGCTGGCCGAGAGTTTGATTGAGTACGACGAGATGTTCGCGATGTGGCGGCTGCGTCACATCAAGATGGTCGAGCGAATGATCGGCAGCCGTGTCGGCACGGGCGGGAGCGAAGGCGCTGCTTATTTGAGGAAGACCGTTGAGCGAAGGTTCTTTCCTGAACTCTGGGAACTCAGAACCTATTTGAGCAAAAAGAGCAGCGGGTATTAAGAGTGCTTTGTCGATATAGGGAGTTATGAAACGAGCTTTTGCGCTATTGGCATTGATTGAGTGCATCTTCTTATTTGTGGTTTTCGCCTTTGAATCAACGGCAAGCCAGCAGCCCGACCCTGCGTTCAATGCGCGGGTTTCAGATCCTGCCTATGCAATCAGGCATCCAAGAGCGCTTTTCGATGAAGCGCACAACAACTCTCACACGGCTGACGGAACCTACAAGCCTTTCCTTGATCTGATCAAAAGCGACGGTTATCTGGTTTCAATTAATGAAAAGAGATTCTCAAGGCAATCTCTCGCTGGCTATTCGGTTTTGATTATCGTCAATGCGACAGGCTCGCAGGAGAAAAGAGAGTCGCCCGCGTTCACGAAAGAAGAATGCGACGCCGTTCGGGATTGGGTGCAGGCCGGAGGCTCGTTGTTGCTCGTAATTGATCATGCTCCGTTCAACACGCCGTCAGCGGAACTGGCCGCGCGCTTCAGCGTCGACATCAGTCCGGGATTTGTCATAGACAAGAAGAACTTCAACACAGAGTCAGACGACCAGACAGAAATAATCTTCTCGCGCGACAACTCACTCTTATTGAAACATCCCATAACTGAAGGCCGCACAGCCGCAGAGCGCGTCAATCGCGTAATCACCTTTAGCGGGGTCTCGGTCAAAGGGCCTGATGCCGGCGTTCAGTTTCTCAAGTTGAGCAGCGATGCTTTCGACATACTGCGCCCGGAAAAAGAGAAAGTGTCGGATGACCCGGAAGCGGCTCGCGTTGACTGGAAACAAGCGCCTGCCGGTGGGCGCGGGCAGGCCGTCGCGCTGGAGTTTGAAAAGGGAAGAGTAGTCGTATTCGGAAATGCGGCGGCGCTCACGGCGCAGATTGGTTCTAAGGATATTCACTATGGAATGAACGTGTCGGGGTTCGGCAACAGGCAGCTTGCGCTCAACATCATGCACTGGTTGTCGCGGCTGCTGAAGTAGGACGGAATTGTTCTTGACTAAGGTCGGCCACAATTATGCTGCTCCGAGTCAGTGCTGTAGTCGTTTGCGCAATGGCCATTCGTTAAAGGGATAAGATATACTCACAGCCTGATCAGGCAAGTGACGGAAACTTCGCAGATTGAAGAGGAGAGCCTTATGGATGAGCTTTTAGAATGGCGAAAAGAGTTCCCGATTCTAGACAAGACCGTTTACATGATTTCACATTCGCTTGGCGCAATGCCTCGCCGCACGCGCGACCGCTTGAACGAATACGCAGACATCTGGGCAACGCGCGGCATTCGAGCGTGGGAAGAAGGCTGGTGGATGATGCCTAGGACCGTAGGCGATCTTATTGGCAAAATCATCGGCGCAGGTGAAGGCGAAGTCGTCATGCACCAGAACGTTTCCATCTGCCAATCAATCATCACGTCGTGTTTCAATTTCTCAAACCCGAAGCGCAACAAGATAGTCACCGAAGAATTGAACTTCCCATCGAATCTTTACATCTACAACGCTCTCAAACAGGACGGCGCGCGGCTTGTGGTTGTGCCATCGGATGATGGGATGACCGCTCCTCTTGATCGAATGCTCGAAGCGATTGACGAAGAGACTCTGCTTGTGAGCGTGTCGCACGTAATCTTTCGCAGTTCCTATATTCAAGACATCAAAGCCATCACCGAGCGCGCGCATGAAGTCGGCGCGATGGTAGTCGCAGACATTTATCAATCAGCGGGGACGGTTCCGCTCAACGTGCGAGAGACAGGGCTTGATTTTGCAACGGGCGGATCGGTCAAGTGGCTGTGCGGCGGGCCGGGCGCGGGCTACCTTTATGTGAAGCGCGAGCTATGGTCTCGTCTTGAGCCGCGACTGACTGGATGGATGGCACACAGGAATCCTTTTGCATTTGAGGTTGGCGATCAGGATTATGCCGACGACATTTATCGTTTCCTGAACGGCTCGCCCAACGTGCCGGGAATGTACGCGGCG
>DATLXU010000036.1:0-18305 GCA_035575515.1 Blastocatellia bacterium | reverse complement strand
CAAGCGCCTCGTGCAGGCCCGTCTCTTGCCATGCGTCAAGCAGTTCACCTCACTTTTGAAGCCCTCCTTGCCTTGCTTGGCCATGCCTTTGAGCAACTACCCGATGCTCGCAACCCTAATCAACTCACTTTCTGAATCTGTGGGTCTTCGTAACACACAAGGTGTTGGAGAGAAGTGATAGCCTGTAGAAGAGGTTGAGACTGCAAGTTGACGTTGAAAGATATATGGCCGTGAGCTGAGGTACTACTTTCCGCAGATTTGTAGTAGGGAGTTGGAGAGAGAATACGACCCGGAAATAATCGAAGGAAGCGGGTAGAGCGTCAAGCGCAGGCTGGGGCTGGGGAGCAGTCTGCGAATGACAATAGTGAAATGTGTAGTAACGAAGATCGGCACATATAGTCTGCTATCAGAGTTGGTGGTGATGAGGGTCGTCTGGCTTATGGCGCTGGTTTTGCTGATCTCATGTGTCGCTGTGGCTCAATCGGCCAACCCGGCTGCAACATTGAGTGGAGTGATAACCGATCCTGTCGGGGCAGTGGTGGTCGGCGCTGTGGTCACCATATTAAACAACTGGTTATATCTGCGGCATGCTCACCATTGAAGGTTTGCAAATACGGTGCATAGCTATTGGCAAGATAATGAATGTCGGGAAAGCGTAAAGCTTTTACCCTGACCATAGACTCGACCTTACCAAGACAGAAGTCTCTGCTTGACTGTAAACTTGATCTGATATATTCTGCGAGCCTGGCCGAAGCAGGCCTGTTACAACTTCAAGCCGGCTTTTAGGGGACTTTGGGTAACTGAGGCCCCCTCACCCAGCTTCACCAATCCCTGATTCCCCTGAATGCCCTTCATTACTTTGAAAGGAGTAGTGAGATGAGATTCAGGTTCAGGGTCTTGGTGAGAGCTTTATGTGGGGTTTTGGTGATGGTTTTGGTGATGGTTTCGGCAGTAAGGGATACATCTTCTGCCAACCTTATTTGGAAAAGCAAATCAGCTCGATCAAAGTTGGTCACGCCTTCTAACACATTAACGGTGAACACGACTGCAGATAGCGGGCCAAATTCGCTGAGGGGAGCGATAGCTAATGCCAGCGATGGGGACACGATCGTGTTTGATTCGAGCCTGGCGAATCAAACGATCACGCTCACTAGTGGCGAGCTAGTGATAAACAAGAACCTGACGATCCAGTGGACTGGTTCTGGTAGTTTGACCGTGAGTGGGAATAATGCGACGAGGGTGTTCAACATAAGCAGCGATAAGACGGTGCAGATATCTGGCCTGACGATAGCAAACGGTAACACTGACCTCGTCGTCGGCGGCATTTTCAATTCAGGCGTGCTCACGATGACAAATTGCACGGTGAGTGGAAATAGCGCCGGCAACGGCGGCGGCGGCATTCGCAATGAAGGCAAGCTCACGATGACAAACTGCACAGTGAGTGGAAATAGCGCCAACACCTTCGGCGGCGACGGCGGCGGCATTAGCAATTCAAGCACGCTCACGATGACAAATTGCACAGTGAGTGGAAATAGGGCCCTCGTCGGCGGCGGCATTAGCAATTTTAGCACGCTCACGATGACAAACTGCACAGTGAGTGGAAATAGCGCCCCCAGCGGCGGCGGCGGCATTCGCAATGAAGGCACGCTCACGATGACAAATTGCACAGTGAGTGGAAATAGCGCCCCCGGCGGCGGCGGCATTATCAACTTTGCCACGCTTAACCTCAACAACAGCATAGTGGCAAATAACTCTGCCTTAAGCGGCGGCCCTGATATCTCCGGCTCGGTCAGTTCCGGCGACTTCAACCTGATCAAGAATACTTCCGGTATATCAGGCACGCTCCCAGGCTCAAACAACATCACAGGCCAGGATCCAAAACTTGCGCCGCTTGGGAACTATGGTGGGCCAACGCAGACGCACGCATTGCTTTGTGGCAGCCCTGCTATTGACCGCGGCAGCAACAACCTGGCCAAGGACGAAAATAACAACACACTTACGACTGACCAGCGCGGCTCCGCGAGAATCGTCAACACCACGGTTGACATTGGGGCTTTCGAGGCTGGGATATTCCTTTGCCCGACCTCGCTGCCGTTTGCTGTTGTAGGCCAATCGTACAACCAGGTGATCTCTGCCGTAGGCGGCGCTTCACCTTACACCTTCTCGCTAGCCTCAGGTTCCAGCTTGCCACAAGGTTTGAGTCTTTCCACTAGCGGCACGATCTCAGGGACACCTACTCAGACAGGCACATTCACTTTCATCGTTGTTGCCAAGGACTCAAGTGGCTTTGCGGGGGCCTGCCAATACGTTTTGGGGGTAGGGAATCTCTCCACGGTGAGCAGTACGACGGATAGCAGCAACTGCTCTGGATGCCTGAGGGCGGCGATAAATAATGCTCAAAGTGGAGATACGATTCAGATCAACGCGACCGGCACTATCACGCTCACTGGTGTTGAGCTAGTGATAAACAAGGATCTTATGATCGTGGGTCCTGGTGCTGGTAGTTTGACCGTGAGCGGGATTATCGCGAGGGTGTTCAATATCTCCAGTGGTGTGAATGTTACAATCTCCGGCCTGACGATTGCTAACAGTAGCGCCGGCAGCGGCGGCGGCATTAGCAATTCAGGCACGCTTACAATGACAAACTGCACTGTGTCAGGAAATATCGCCGGCTTCGGCGGCGGCATTAGCAACTCTGGCACACTTACAATGACTAACTGCACTGTGTCAGGAAATAGCGCCCCCGGCGTCGGCGGCGGCGGCATTGGCAATTCAGGCACGCTTACAATGACTAACTGCACGGTGTCGGGAAATAGCGCCGTCCCCTTCGGCGGCGGCGGCATTCTCAATAACGTCAATGGCAAGCTTACAATGACAAACTGCACTGTGTCAGGAAATAGCGCCAGCGGCGGCGGCGGCATTAGCAACCTTGCCACGCTTACAATGACAAACTGCACTGTGTCAGGAAATAGCGCCGTCCCCGGCGACAGCGGCGGCATTCGCAACTTTGCCACACTTAACCTCAACAACAGCATCGTGGCAAACAACACTGCTTCGAGTGGTCCAGACATCTCTGGGCCGGTCAGCTCCGGCGACTTCAACCTGATCGGGAATACTTCAGGGATATCCGGTTCGCTGCCGGGTTCAAACAACATCACTGGGCAAGATCCCAAGCTGGCGCCGCTGGGGGACTATGGTGGGCCTACGCAGACACACGCCTTGCTGTGCGGCAGCCCTGCAATTGATAGTGGTAGCAACCAGCTTGTAGCGGTAGGCTGCTCGCTCACGACAGATCAGCGCGGCTCTGCGAGAATAGTCAACAGCTTGGTTGACATAGGGGCGTTTGAGGCAAACATTTTCCTCAGCCCGACCTCTCTTCCAGATGCAGTGAAGGACTGCTTCTACAGCCAGACTATTTCTGCGACAGGCGGTAGTTCATCTTACACCTTCTCTTTGGCCGCCGGGTCGAGCTTGCCAAATGGCTTGAATCTTTCAGGCAGCACCATCTCCGGCACGCCCTCGCAGGCAGGGACTTCGACTTTCATCATCATTGCCAAAGACTCGAACAATTTTGCAGGAGGCTGTCAGTATACGCTCAATGTGGTTAATTCGGCTGCTCCATCGATAACGTGCCCAGGCAACATAACCGTCAATGCCGAACAAGGCAAGTGCTCTGCATTGGTCAACTTTACAGTAACGGCCAGCGGTAGTCCCAATCCAACAATAACCTGCACGCCGCCTCCAGGTTCTTCGTTTTCTGTTGGGACGA
The DNA here is from genome assembly GCA_035575515.1 of Blastocatellia bacterium. Taxonomy (GTDB): domain Bacteria; phylum Acidobacteriota; class Blastocatellia; order UBA7656; family UBA7656; genus DATLXU01. The sequence continues at coordinate 14,536 of DATLXU010000036.1, read as the reverse complement.
CGACGGTGACCTGCACTGCGAGCAACTGTGTAGGGCAAGCGAGTTGCTCTTTCACGGTCACAGTCAAAGATACGCAGACGCCGGCGATCACTTGCCCAGCAAATGTGACGGCTGTAGCAGCAGCCCAGTGTCCGCCTGCTACAGGCAAGGTAGTAACCTTCCCCGTTCCTGTGGCAGTTGACAACTGTCCCGGTGTCACCACGGTGTGCACTCCGCCATCGGATTCGACTTTTCCTGTTGGCACAACAACAGTCACCTGCACCGCGACCGATGGTTCAGGCAATGTGGGCGTCTGTTCGTTCTCGGTCACCGTCTTCAATGGATGCGTCCAGGATGACTCCAATAGCGGGAACATCGCATTGTTCAACACCTTCACTGGCGATTACGTCTTCTTGTGCGGGGGAGTAGTCGCAGCCTCAGGCAAAGGGATACCAACACTCAAGGGGTGCGTGTTCTCACTGCAGCACAATCCGGCTGACCGCCGAGTCCTGATCAACGTTGACTTTGCGACAAGGAGAGGAAGCGCTTCGTTGCAGAAGCCGCCCGGCTCGATAAAGTGCACGATCATGGATCGGAACATAAGCAACAACACTTGCTCGTAGTCGCCCGGTCTTTGAGCTTAAGCCTGGGGGCAAAGCGTGAACCTGGCCGCGATGACCCACCAACCACTTGAAAGGGGGTTGTGCTGCTCACTCTTGACTTTCAACATAGTTGCTCAGTTATGTGCGGAGGAGAAGTGGGCGGTTGAGTTTGGACTCCACGCTTTAGAGTGACTGGGGGCAGACCGTAAGGCTGGAGAGGCGGAACTTTCTTCCTTCAATAACTGAGCATTGCAACACAGATATGCAAAGGATAAGAATCACAGCACAGATATGCAGAGGATAAGAATAGGTGAGGGCGCGCTAGGGCCACGAAGGGGCGTCAGCCAGTAGCCACGTCCGAAAGGGCGTGGTAGTAGGTCAGCGATGACAGTCCTGAGGCCCGAAGGGGCGACACTTGCTGTGCCGCGCCTTTGGCGCTCATCATACGAGCAACGCCTATCCTTCTGCAAGGCTGGAGAGGGGGAACATCCTTTTTCTCCCATAACAGAGGTATTACGCTTATACGCAATGGCTCAGTCAGGGGCGGCGATGTGGCACAGGCTTCAGCCTGTGCTGGCAATATCAACACACCGCACTGAAGTCTGTGCTGCTTTTTCCTCCCATTACTGAAGGCATTGCCTTTATAAAATCTTTACCGGAGTCGAGACCAGGAGTAATATAATGCTGTGGACAGAGCCAGCGGTCTCCTGAAAGCGCGGAAGGGCCGCAATCGGTTGCAACTCACGGAAGTTTCGTTGACCCTCCCTCAGAGGTCGCGTCGAATCTGCCGACTGAGCGCCACCCGCAAGGCTCTGAACGTAGAGCGCCCAATTTTGGATAGCAGCTTTTAGCCATGACGGACCTCTACAAAGTTCTAGGACTCGCACGCGGCGCGACTCAGGCGGAAATCAAATCGGCTTACCGCCGCCTCGCGCGAAAGTGCCACCCTGACGTTTCCGCCTCGCCCGACGCCAATGAGCGCTTCGCAAAGATCAACGAAGCCTACCACGTCCTGAGCGACCCTCAGAAGCGATGGTTTTACGATCAGGGGCTGTACGCCGATTCGCAACGAACATTTTATGCGTCGCATCAGGCTGAAGTCGTGGCGATGCAGCGCCACTTCGACCGCATAGTGGATGAATGGATGGCGCGCGACCGACAGGAAGCAGCCGCGCGCGCTCACGCCGTGCTCGTTGTCGTGCCGCTATTTCTCTCGACTTTTTATGTGATGGTTGGCAAGCCTACATTCATCGAAGAATCGAGCCTGCTTCTGCGCATCGTGATAATCGCGCTCGCGCTCTACGGCCTGGTCTATCTGATTAAAAATCTTGCGATAGTGCTTTCGCGCTACACGTATCACATACCGGATCATCTGACATCTGTCTTCAACGAAGAGAAGCCGCCCGAGGACAAGCCAATCAGCCGAAAGGCGGGCCTGTTCTTCCTCATCTGTGGGTATCTCGTTTCGCTTGGGCTTGGGTTTGTCGTGAGCAAGTTTGTGCCGGGCCGCTACGGCGCGACGCTTTCGGCTAGCACGCTGCTCGGCGCGTTCCTCTATCCTCCGATAGCCGTGCTCATCATCGGCGGCCTTCGCCGCGTCGGGAATATAATTGAAAAGCTTTGACACTCCTCGCCGCTAAAGCGGGAGGCTTTCTTTCGCAACTTCGGTAACAACATTAGTCCCAAGTCCGTAGTCCGATGTTCAAAGTCGAGCAACTGTTTTTGACTCCGGACATCAGACTACGGACTTGGGACTATTTTTTGAAGAGTCGTTTCGCTATCGAGCCGAGATCGGATTTCCAGATGCTGACGGATTCTGCCTTAGCGGCCTGATCGCCAAGCTCGCGCTTTGCGACTCGGTTGTCCGGGTCGAGCGACAGCGCCTCGCGGAAATAGCTTTCGGCTTTCTTCGCCAGTCCAGCTTCCTTGTAAATCAATCCCATCTTCACGCGAATCTGCGCGTTGTATGGCTCAAGCTCGGCGGCCTTCGTTAGATGTTCTATCGCTTCGCGGCGCGTGCGAGGATTGCGAATGAGCGCAAGCCCGAGATGAAAATGGTAAGGCGCGCGCGACGGGTCGAGCTTTACAGCTTCGCGCAAGAGGTGAACCGCCGCGTGATACTCTTTGCGGTCAAACAGCGCGCGGCCCTGCTTGTAATAATGCTCGGCCTGTTGAGCGGGGGGGACGTTCGAGGCTGGCTTCGGCGAGTGCGCTTCTGCCGAAATATGCTCAGCGTGTGGTTGCGACAATGAGCCGGTTGTTCTCTGCTGAGAGGCTTGCGGGTTCAAGTCGCCGCTCGGAAGGCGCTCTTCCGCTGACGCAACCGGCTCGGTTTTAGGCGGCTCGACGTTTACGAGCGGCGTTGTCTTGAGAGACGTGGGCGCGCTTGAGGGCGGCGATTTTCTGAGCCGCTCGTCATAGGCCGCTCGATGCGCCGGCTCGCTCAGCGTGTCATAGGCTTGCGTAATCAGCGTGAACAACGCTTCGAGCTTGCTGCGCAGGTCGCTGTGTTCGGGCTGGCGGTAACGATCGGGATGAAACTTCTTGGCCAGTTGATAATAGGCAGTTTTTATTTCGGCGGTGGTCGCTTGTCGCCCGACGCCAAGCATATCGTAGTAATCCGCCGATGCAAAGAAGCTTATCTTGCGCGAAATCTCCCGGCGCAACTGTTCAAGGTCTTCGTCGCTTTCGCGGTTCTGTTCTTCTTCCTGCGATTTGTTCTTATCAACAACTTTCAAAAAACCTGCTGCCACAAGCGAGCAGACCGCCACGTGCGCCTCTTCATCGGCGATGCCGCTGAGCGCGCCAACTTCGCTGACCATACACTGATGCTCGATGCGCGACAGCACATAGCTTTCAACCGGAAGCAAGCGGCCAGAATCTATTTGCAGGCCATTATTTTTCGCGCGGGCTACAGTTGCATCTTTCGGCGCAATGCGCTCGGCAATCTGCTGAATCTTTGCCGCGTGGCGCATTCCTTCGAGCAAAACATCGGCCACGCCTATGTCAATCGTCACTTCGTGCGCCGCGCGTATTCGCTCATCCAGATGGTAATCGCCCTGACTCCACTCGAAGAGGGAGCGTATTATGTCCATAACCTGCTGGCGCACGATCTTGCGCATCACCGCGTCCGAAAGAACGCCCATCTCGACGAGCGCGGTGGCTATGCGGTTTGTCTTTCCCGCGCGCGCTTTGGCTTGCTCAATCTGTTGTGGCGTGGCGAGTCCCTGATGGATGAGGTTATTTTCAAGCTGCTCGGTGGCGAGATTGCTGATGGCAAATACGGGCTTGCCGGATTCAAAAAAGATCGCTTTGATGCTGCGGCCACGCGTGAGCCTGAGAAGTCCGCTTTGACCGCGCTGGGCTATTTCGCGTATGAGATCGGGTATGAGTTTTTCCCCTAGTTGTCCTTGCACCGGAGCTTCCTACAGTTGCGACGGACTACGGGGAGCGGTAGTCGCACACGTCTTTATCAGCGCAAAAACTTAGGGGCAGGTACGTCCTCATTGTAGGGTGAAAGAATCGCATGCGCAAGAGTCTTGAAATTTGAGCCGTGCGCGATCTCAACTATCGAAGTCAGAAAACCTCTTTAATTCTCACAGTAAACTCTGCGCAACGGCTTTCTCGGAAAAGACTTTGCTTTTGCCAACCTTGACCTGGACAAATAGCTGTCTTGATGCGCTCGTTGCCTGTCCGGTAAAATTAAACCTTTGCCACAGCAGCAAAGGTTCGCTTCTGTGTGGTCGCAGTTTTAATGGCAATAGATAAGATAACAATTCGTGGAGCGCGCCAGCATAATCTCAAGAACATCAGCCTTGAGATTCCTCGCAATCGCCTGACCGTAGTCACGGGGCTTTCAGGCTCAGGCAAATCCTCGCTCGCATTCGACACCATCTACGCCGAAGGCCAGCGCCGCTACGTCGAATCGCTCTCGGCTTACGCGCGCCAGTTCCTCGATCAACTCGAAAAACCTGATGTTGACGCGATTGACGGACTCTCGCCCGCAATCTCAATCGAGCAGAAGACCACGTCGCGCAGCCCGCGCTCAACCGTAGGCACGGTGACGGAAGTTTACGACTACCTGCGACTGCTCTTTTCGTCCATCGGCCAGCCTCATTGCCCGAAGTGTGGCCAGCCGATCTCGCGCCAATCGGTAGATCAAATCGTTCAGCAGATGACTCACCTGCCCGAAGGCGAGCGCGTGATGGTAATGGCTCCGATAGTTCGCGGGCGAAAAGGCGAATTCAAGAAAGAACTGGAAAAACTCGCCCGCAGCGGGTTCAACCGCGCCCGCATTGACGGCGAGATCCGCCAGCTCGATGAAGAGATCAAGCTCGACAAGCGGCGCAATCACACAATCGAAGTCATCATTGATCGCCTGCTCATCAAGCCGGGCGTGCAGAAGCGATTGGAAGATTCCGTCCACCTCGCGGCGAAGCTGACTGATGGAATAGTGCTTGTTTCAATCGTTGACGGCGAGGAGCGGTTGTATTCCGAAAAGATGGCCTGCCCGGAATGCGGCATCTCAATCCCGCAGATCGAGCCGCGCTCGTTTTCGTTCAATTCAGTTTACGGCGCGTGCGCGGCCTGCCACGGGCTTGGCACACGTGCCGAAGTTGATCCGGCCAGGATAGTTCCTGATCCTTCGCTCCCGATTAATGATCAGGACCCGTTCCCCGCAGACACAGCGATAAGCAATTACCTGCGCGACGTTATGAAAGCATTCGCGCGGCAGGCGGGCGTTTCGACCGATAAGCCCTTTGCAGCGCTTCCGCAAAAATGTCAGGACGCTTTCTTCTTCGGGATGAAAGAGCGGCTGCCGCTTCGCTACGGCGCATACGAATATAAGGCCGAGTGGCGCGGCGCGGTAAATTACCTGACGGCTCGCGCCGACGAGATGAAGACCGAAAGCGCCGTCGCTGCTTACGAAGCATTAATCTCGTCCGTCACCTGTCCTGAGTGCGATGGAAAGCGGTTGCAACCCGCGTCGCTTGCGGTTCGAGTTGCAAACCGCTCGATTGCCGATTACACGGCGCTTCCGATTTCGCAAGCCGTCAAAGTCTTCAACGAAATCAAGCTCAACGAGCGCGAAGAAAAGATTGCCGGACTCATACTGCGGGAGATTCAATCTCGATTGACTTTTCTCGAAACGGTAGGACTCGGATACATCACGCTTGATCGCGCGTCGGCGACTTTGTCGGGCGGCGAGGGCCAGCGCATAAGGCTCGCGACGCAGATAGGCTCGCAGCTTCGCGGCGTGCTGTACGTTTTGGATGAGCCGTCAATCGGACTTCACCCGCGCGATAATATGAAGCTGCTCGACACGCTTGAGCACCTGCGCGATTTGGGGAATACGGTTCTCGTAGTCGAGCACGATGAAGAGACGATTCGCCGCGCAGATCACGTGATTGATTTGGGACCGGGCGCGGGCGCGCACGGCGGCGAGATTGTGGCCGAAGGCACACCCGAAGAGATTGCCGAAACAGAAAGATCGCTCACCGGTCAATTCATTTCAGGCAAGCTCTCGATCCCTGTTCCGAAAGAGCGCCGTCCGCAGAACGGCAAAGCGATTAAAGTCATAGGCGCGCGGGCGAACAATCTTAAAAACATTGATGTGACTTTCCCACTGGGGCTTTTCATCGTCGTGACGGGCGTGAGCGGCTCAGGCAAGTCAACGCTCGTGGATGACATTTTGTATCGCAGTCTCGCGCGCAAGCTCTATCGGAGCTTAACCGAGCCGGGCGAGCACCGCGCCGTCTTAGGGCTTGAATACATTGACAAGATAATCGAGATTGATCAATCGCCCATCGGGCGCACGCCGCGATCTAACCCTGCGACCTACACGGGCGTGTTCACGCCTATCAGAGAGCTTTACGCGATGCTGCCGGAATCGCGCGAGCGCGGCTACAAGCCTGGTCGTTTCTCCTTCAACGTGAAAGGCGGACGTTGCGAAGCCTGCCAAGGCGACGGCATGAAGTGCATCGGGATGAACTTTCTGCCCGACGTTTACGTGCTATGCGACGTGTGTCGCGGCGCGCGTTACAATCGCGAGACGCTTTCGGTTCATTACAAGGGCAAATCAATCGCTGACCTGCTCGATACGACCGTCGAAGAAGCATTGCCGCTTTTGGAAAACATCCCGCAGATAAAGACTAAGCTGCAGACGTTGATTGATGTCGGCTTGAGTTATATCAAATTAGGCCAATCGGCGACGACGCTATCGGGCGGCGAGGCGCAGCGCATCAAGCTTGCGAAAGAATTATCGAAGCGAGCAACGGGCCGCACTCTTTATATTCTGGATGAACCGACGACGGGGCTTCACTTTGAAGACGTGCGAAAGTTGCTGGACGTGCTTCATCAACTGGTTTCGCTTGGCAACACTGTCCTGATAGTCGAGCATAACCTTGACGTGATAAAGAGCGCGGACTGGTTGATTGATCTCGGTCCCGAAGGCGGCGACGACGGCGGGCGAGTAGTTGCAGAAGGGACGCCCGAAGAGGTCGCTCGCGTGAAGCGATCATACACGGGGCAGGCCCTCCGCGCAGTCCTCAACGGCCACCGCCAGCGCAAGTCTGCTTGATACGATACTCGTCAAAGCGATTGATTAAAGAGTAAACGCGGTGTTAGATTGGGTTCAGCCGATTGCACAACGAATATGAGTGCGAGCAGAGCCAAGACGATCATTAATGAGCAGGCATTGGAAGTTGCGCTCGCGGCAGCGCAAAAGCTTTCCCGGCCCGCGCAACATTTACTGGCCGAAAGATTACTTCAGGGAGTTGCCCGACAATCCCATACAATCATCGTTCCTCTTCAACAGTTTGATGTGACAACCCAGAGGCGGTTTCAGGAATTGATGGACCGCAACAACGAAGGTCGGCTGACGCAGGCCGAGCGCAGAGAACTGGCAAGCCTTGTGAGGCGGTACGAAGAGATGATGCTGGCGAATTCACAGGCGCTGGCGAGGGCGTCTCGCCCGGAGTTGTTCGATGAGGCCGGGCGATTGGTGAAATCCCGGCTCGATCAGGCGCTTCGGTGGAAGATGAAAGAAAAACGGGCGAGCAATCATAAAAGTTAAGCGAGGGATGAAGACTTCTGAAAAGCTCGCCGGGCGTGTTGCGCAGCGGGCGCGTTATCGCTGCGAGTACTGCCACGCTCCTCAGAACATCACAGCACAAACATTTCACCTCGATCACATTGTGCCGCGCTCGCGAGGCGGCCCTGCGAATTATGAAAACCTGTGCCTTGCGTGCCCGCGATGCAATCAAGTGCGGCAAGACCGGACAGAAGCTATTGACCCGCGAACGAAAAGGCGAGTGCGACTGTTCAATCCACGCACCGATCTGTGGGAAGAACATTTCAGGTGGAGCGCTGATTATACTCGCATTTTCGGGAAGACGCCGACAGGACGGGCCACAGTCGCGGCCCTCAAAATGAATAGCGCGATCATCAGGCAGGCGCGTCAACTCTGGTGGCTGCTGGATTTGATCCCTTGAATATGAAGCCGCGCGTGAAGCGATCATACACGGGGCAGGCCCTCCGCGCAGTCCTCAACGGCCACCGCCAGCGCAAGTCTGCATAGCAGATTGCTGTGCCAGATCTCTTTTCTCGCTTGCTTGTTCTCTAACTGTGTATAATCATCGAGTCGTAGAGCCAGGTGGAGTATAACTATGACAGGATTTGATCGAATAACGATTAATCCGGCGCGGCTCAACGGCCAGCCATGCATACGCGACCTGCGCATTACAGTGAAGCGCGTGCTTGAGGCTCTTGCAACTTATCCTGATCAAGAAGAATTAAAACGAGAGTATCCTGAGCTTGAAGATGAGGACATCGAGCAAGCACTGTCTTATGCTGCTGCAAATCTTGAAGATCAAGTAATGGAGTTGCCAACAGCCGTATGAAGCTGCTACTCGATCAAGGGCTGCCGCGCACAGCCGCTGTTATCCTGAGAAGCGCAGGGTTTGATGTCGTTCACACTGGCGAGATCGGCCTTGCTACTGCTGAGGATGTCGCAATCATCGAACATAGCCGGGATGAAGGGCGAATAATAGTCACCCTCGACGCGGACTTCCATCTCAGGCGACTTCCAGTCTCGCGTTGAGCTTACCATACGAACCAGTAAGGTCAACGCGGAGAATACATGGTCTCATCTGCGTCAAATCACCGGGCTGAATACCTGAAGCAAATAGAAAAGGCTCTTCAGGCGGGCAACGCTACCGAGCACACGCATCGCCCCGCGCTCAAATCACTAATCGAATCTCTGGGCGACGGCATCACTGCGACTAATGAACCGAAGTGCGTTAAATGCGGTGCGCCCGATTTTATCATCACGCGCGGCGAGACTCCGCTCGGATACATTGAAGCCAAAGACGTAAATGAACCGCTCGACCGCATCGAGCGCGGCGCGCAGATGGCGCGCTATCTTGAAAGTCTCGGCAATCTCATCCTGACAGATTATCTCGAGTTCCGCCAGAATCTGCCGCGTCTCCAACGCGGCGGGGTTGCTCCAATTAATCCAGATGTTTCACATCTGGCTACCTTCTTGAGGCCGCTTGCGCGGCCAAAGAAGAATTTAGAATTAAGATCGGTTCCTGAGTAAACAATCAGTTTCAACATGCTCTCCGCACTCGAAAAATAATCAATGATTGTGCTTTGTCTTTAGCAAGCCGCGAGCGAACATATCTCTTTCCTCTTTATCTTTACCCAACATCAAAAACAAACCTGTTCGATAACAACCAATCAACCGACGCGCCCGAAGGTCGCCGCCCGAATCTCGCGCCGAACTTCATCGGCTACTTTGCCGAGCAGTTGAAGATGGATTTCATCGAAGACGGCAAGGGCGACCTCGAAAAAACATTCGGGCCGGAAGACGTTTTCAATTATATGTACGCCGTCTTTCACTCGCCCGCTTACCGCAGCCGTTACAGCGAATTCCTGAAGATTGATTTCCCGCGCCTGCCGCTTACATCAAATCAAGAGTTGTTTCGCGCGCTCTGTCGCATCGGCAAAGAACTCGTCGCGCTGCACTTGATGGAAAAACACGCTCCGTTCAGCGCTCGCTACCCGACAGCGGGCGACAACACAGTTGAGGCGGCGCGCTACAGCGAGCCGGGCCGCGACGGCGAAGAAGGCCGCGTATGGATTAACAGGACTCAATACTTTGAAGGCGTATCGCCCGAAGTCTGGTCGTTTCACGTCGGAGGCTATCAAGTCTGCCAGAAGTGGCTCAAAGACCGCCGTAGCCGCCAGCTTACATATGATGACCTTACTCATTATCAACATATCATCTCCGCGCTCGTTGAAACGATTCAACTGATGGCCGATATAGACGCGAAGATAAATAAGCATGGCGGCTGGCCCATTAAGTGACTCCGATTAATGTCGGATGATTCGTTACAACCCCGCCTTGTCTTTTCCAAATCGAGCCAATAGACTAAGCCGGATAGCAGTATGACTACAGTAATACTATTACTCCTTTTATGGCCGAATGCGCAGCAGCCAGCGTCGTCTGTGCCTCAGCAGAATGCATACGGGCCGATAACACTCAGAATCTGTTTTTCACCTGAAGGCCATTGCGCCAGCAAGATTCGTCAGGAGATTGATCAGGCGCAAAAAACGATCTTTGTGCAGGCTTACAGCCTGACATCATCTCCAATCGCGAAGGCTCTCATAAAAGCTCGCAAACGCGGCGTTCAGGTCGAAGTTATAATTGACGGCGAGCGGGCTGATGAGAAGTATTCCCAGATCAGGAACTTGAACAAAGAAGGAGTGGACACGTTTACTGATAACAACCACGCAATCGCTCACAACAAGGTGATAATCATTGACTCGCAGATTCTTGTCACGGGATCGTTGAACTTCAGCCGAGGCGCTGATGAGCGAAACGCGGAGAATACCATAATAATAAGAGATGAGAAGTGGGCGGAGATTTACGCCAAAAACTATCAGAAACATCGCAAGCACTCAGAAATCTACAAACCCGCGAAGTGAAACAGCCGCATTACGCTCGAATGGTTTTCGATTCGATAGGCTTGTGAAGGTTGCTTTCCAGAATATATCAGCCTGCTTGTCTTTTCCCAATTCACCCAATAGACTACACGGATGTGATGATAGAACGCATAAAGCAAATCGCCCGCGAGAGCATCGAAGCGAAGCGCGCGTTTTTCGATTCGCACGCCGGTGATGTTGCCCGCGCGGCTGATCTCCTTATCAATTCAATCAAGGCGGGCGGCAAGGTTTTGATATTCGGCAACGGAGGCTCCGCCGCAGACGCGCAGCACATCGCCGCAGAACTCGTAAATCGCCTCAATTACGACCGCCCGCCGATTGCCGCCATCGCGCTCACGACAGACACTTCGATTCTCACGTCGGTTGGAAACGATACGTCGTTCGATGATCTGTTCGACCGACAGCTTCGCGCGCTTGGCCGAGCAGGTGATTGCGCTATTGCAATCTCGACGAGCGGCAATTCGCCCAATGTCTTGCGCGCTGTGCGAGCCGCGCGTGAGCTTGGATTGAAAACAGTCGCGCTCACGGGCCGAACGGGCGGCGAGCTTGCTGCCCTAGTTGATGTTGCTTTAATTGTTGCGTCTCAGTCAACTCAGCGCATTCAAGAGACACATATAACCATCGGGCACATCCTGTGCGAGATGATCGAAGACGAACTCTTTTATGAATCCCTTAAGAGCACGAAGAGCACGAAAGAATAAGAATGGTTTTATCTTAGCGTTCTTCGTGTCCTTAGTGAGCGGTTGCTAAACGATGTCACGCTACAAAACCGAGCCGCTTGATATCTCTGGCATCGCGACCTATCCGCTCGCCGAGCGACCAAGCAAAGTCACGGCTGAAGATTTTGCCGCGCCGATTGAAGCCAACGCCTCGCTGAAAGATTTCCTCAACAGCCTGCCGAACATACTCGCCGCACGCGACCTCAGCGAGCTTGCTCGATTGATTAGAGAAGCAAAACAACGCGAACGGGCAATCATCGTGGGACTCGGCGGCCACGTCATCAAAACGGGACTCGCGCCCGTTCTGATTGACCTGATGCGGCGCGGCTACGCCACGGCGTTTGCGATGAACGGCTCGGCGATGATTCACGATTTCGAGATTGCGCTTGTTGGCGCGACCTCCGAAGACGTTGACGCTACGCTCGGACAAGGCGCTTTCGGCATGGCCGAAGAGACCGGGCGCATAATCAATGAAGCTGTTAGAGCAGGAGCCAATGATTCAATCGGCATGGGCGAGGCGATTGGCCGCGCGCTTTATGAGATGAAGCCCGCGCACGCTGATCGTTCGCTGCTTCATGCAGCTTACGAAGCGAGCGTTCCCGTGACGGTTCACGTTGCGATTGGGACGGACATCGTTCACCTTCACAGGAGCGCAGACGGCGCGGCGATTGGTCAGACGACTTTGCACGACTTCCGATTGCTCTGCGCAATCGTGCGCGGGCTTGACGAAGGTGGAGTCTATTTTAATCTTGGCTCTGCGGTCGTGCTGCCGGAAGTTTTCCTGAAGACGGTGACCGTAGTTCGCAATCTCGGATTCAAGCTCGAAAACTTCACGACCGCGAATTTCGACTTCATCCAGCACTATCGCCCGCTGACGAACGTTGTGCGAAGACCCGTGGCCCGAAGCGGGCGAGGGTTTTCCTTCATCGGCCATCACGAAATTATGATTCCGCTTCTGGCCGCCGCAATCCTCGCGGAGCTATGAGTCTTTCGGCGGGTGCAAATCTAAAATCACCCACAGGCGGCGAAGGCTCGTTATCAACTCATTATTCATTTGCAGCGCATCAACAGTTGCCCGCCCGATTGCAGTAAGGCCCACGATTATTGTCCCATCGTCGCTCCAGGCGAAATGCTTCGACCATTTCTGTTTGCGCGGGTGAAAAAGGCGAACAATTCGATTCGTTTTTGGGTCGCGACCCGTTGCGCGCTTCCACTTGTAGCCATTGCAAGCGCGACAGCACAAGCAGAGATTGGCTAACTCTGTCCTGCCGCCTTCAGCTTCCGGGATGATGTGATTTGCCTCCAGAGGGATGCCGAGCAACTTTTCGGGACTCTGGCAGTAAGCGCAGCGCGGTTCTCTAGATTCGACGCGCAACGCTCGCCGTAGAGCGTCGGGTACGGAACTCACTCGCTCGCTCCCTCGCGCGCCCGCGCCTTTCTTCGCTGTTCGAGGATGAATTGAGCCTTCGCCTTATTCTGAGAGACGCGCAGGTATTCCTTCTTAAGAGACTCCCACTCTTTTTGTTCGGCGGAACTTAAGCTGTTTTCCTGCTCCTTTCTGAGCAGAGTCGTGAACCGGCGCTGGCGCTTCGGCGGCAGGCAGGCGTTGGCAATGGCGCGTAGAGCTTCGTCATCAAGCAAGCTGAGGCGAGCTATGTCTTTTGCCAATGCAGGAGAAATCTTATCCGGCAGCAGAGGGAGAGATGCTTCTAAGGCTGACACGACTACGTCTTCCGTGTTGCACTGAGCAAGCCGCGCTGTTTGCTCAAGCCGTTTGTACAACCGGCCCGGCAATCGTAGTTTTAATTCTGTCGCCCCCATAACGTTGCTCCCTTTGAATTGCCTCCATCTTATCAGTCGAAGCTGATTTCATCCAGCACTATCGCCCGCTGCGAAGCACGTAAGGATTACTGGTTGAAAAAAGGAGAAAGCTCCATCACCCTATCCAAATCTCAACAAATCCAATTTTGGAGGCGGGCGATGGAGCTAAATGTTCTTAAACCAATTGCTGAACAACTCTTCCAGATTATGCCAGCAGCAGACTATCAATCCCAAGACGCTTCCGACCTTGAAGTCGCCGTCCAAGTCTTGGTCAACCAACTGGCGAGTGTGTTGATGCAGGAGTTTGTTTTCCCGGCCAGGATCGAGCAACTTCACTCTGAAGTTAAAGACGGCTCCCGGCGCTGCCCGGATTGCGATCAGCCACTGCGACTTCATAAACCGGATCAGCCGCTTCATCTCAAGACGGTCTTTGGCAAAGAAATCACTCTCTCACGCCACCAGTATGTTTGTCCCGCTTGCCACCGCTACTCGACCATAGCCGATTCGCCACTCGGTCTGATCGGGCGCAAGATGACGCCGCGTCTGGCCCTGGTCGTGGCGCTTTGTGGGGCCAGTTGGTCGTATGCGGTCGCCTCGGCGTTTTTAGATTTCCTGTTTGGCGTTGAGGTGTCGGCCAAGACCGTCGAGCTAGTCACCGATGATGAGCGCGTGAAGCAAGAAGCCTTGCCGCAAGCGCCGCTTGATGAGCCGCCGGGTGTCGCTGGCTGTGATGGTGTGCTCATCCGAGGCCGACAGCAAGATCAGTGGCTGGAGATGAAAGTCGGCTGCTTCTTCTCCAATGTTGCGCCCGTCAGTGAGGCGCGCGCCGCAAGTCCTCGACGCCAGCTTTGTCGCATCGGAAGTTGAACAATGGAAAGCTTTTGCGCCCCTAGTGACCGAGGAAGCGTTTCGTCGCGGACTGGATTGCACAGAGGAGATCGAATTTATTGGCGACGGGGCGGAAGGGATTTGGAGTTTGCAAGAGATGGTCTTTCCCTATGCCAAGACGCGGCTGGATCTGTATCACGCCAGGAAGAAGATCAGCCATCGCACGGGCCAAGCCTATAAGAATAACCCGGCGAAAGCGAAACATCGAGAAGCGCTGACCAAGCATCTGGAAAGCGGCGAAGGCAGGCGAAGCGGTGAGCTATATCAGCAAACACAATCCGCGCAAAGGGTGGAAGAAAGAAGCGGCGCGCAAGCTGATCAACTATCTGAAAAGGCATCCGCAGCCACATCCCCAACTATGAGCAGGTCAAAGCCGAAGGCGGGACCGTCAGCAGCGGGTTGATTGAGAAAGGCAATGACCTGATTGTGGTCCGCAAGGCTGAAAGATGGGTTGATGCATTGGACAAGAGCAGGAGCAGCGCCAGTGATCAAACATCGAACGAGATTCATCAATCGAGG
>DATLXU010000035.1:0-18849 GCA_035575515.1 Blastocatellia bacterium | reverse complement strand
TTCGATCATCACGCTGAACAGGCGATAGAGCGCGTCTTCGCGCGTGGCGCTCGCCGATTGCATCCCGCCGATGAGGTAGAGTGTGTAGAGGTAACGTGACGCCTGATCGTACTGGCCGACGGAAGCGAGCATGGCTGACGCAGTCGAAAGCTCTTGCGGAGTCCATGCGGAAGCGGCGACGGGCGCAGGCTGCGCTGCGCTGATAGGCTGTGTGCTGCTCGCGCTGCCGCCAGCGCGGCGCGATTCGAGGTCGCGCATCAGTTGCGCGGCCTGCTCGTAGTTTCCTTCGTAGGCGAATATGCTGAACAGTCGCGCGTTGGTGTCAAAGTCCGTTGCTCCGGCTTTGACTTTTTCCTGAAGCGCGCGGCGCACGGTTCGATAGCGACCGAAGTTGCGAAGCAGTTCGTAATAATCGCTCGCGACCGCGCGCGGCCACGTCGGGTTGAATGCTGACGAATAAACTTCTTCTGCGGCGCGTCGGTCACCGCTCTCTGCGAGCAACGCTGCGCGCGTCTTCAAAAAGTATGCAAGCTCGGATGGAAAGCGCGGTTGAAACTGCGCGAGTACGGCTAGAGCTTCTTTATTCTGTTTTGCGAGCGTGAGTTCTTCGACGTAGTTCTTTACGGGCTGAACATTATCGGGGTTTGCGGCGACAAGATCGGCGAAGAAATCTGCGGGCTTGAACTCTTTGAGCGTGTGCGAGCGGACTACATCGGCGGCGCGCTTGTAAATCGGCGCGCGAAGATTGACAGGAATTGCTTGCGCAAGCTCACGGAGCGTCTTGACTTCATCAACGAACATCGCCCGGTTGTGATAGAAATCGGCAAGGCGTCGAAGCGCATCAGGCTTGCGCTGCTTGAGGTCAACGTACTCGGCCATCTCCGTTGCTGCGCGGTCGAACTGGCTAAGTCGTTCAGCGAGCCGCGCAGCGTTGAGGTGAAGCCGCGAATCTTTCGGATATTGAGCAAGCAAGGCTGTGACTCGCTCAAGCGCGACGTTGTAAGGACGCGCGACCGGAGACTGACCGCCGAAGAATTCTTCGCTGGCGTAAAGCGCATCGTCGACGAGGTTCTGGGGGGCGCGATTCGGATCGAGCGGGCGAGTTGGCCCTGCTTGCGTAATCCGCGCTGTTTGTTGCGCGCGCTGATTCTGAGTCGCTCGTCGCGCCTGTCTCTGAGCCACGAACGTAGCCGCAGCGATTGACCCGACCGACAGCACGATTATCATCGTAGAGAACGTGCGCCGTGTCAGTTGAATCTTCGGCGGTTTGAGAAAGCGCAGCGCAGAAAGAATTTTTGTGATGGCTCTTTTGAAATGTTCAGCGTTCATCGGTGAACCTCAGTTGTTACAGGCAAGGTCGTCGCCTCAGTTGCTATCCAATTTAGCCGCGTTCACGCGGCTGATTCATTGGACTCGATTTCAGATAGCTATGCCCGATTTCGAATTCCTATTTCAGCCGCCGCCCGCGACCTGAATCATCAATTCCGTCACGCTCGAATTGTGCGCGAAGTCTTCAGCTGTCACTTGAATCGTGTACGTTCCGGGCGGCAGACCTGCCGGAATTCTCAAGCGTCCGACGTTGGCTTTCGCTTCGGCGCTCCACGCGACGCGCACGGGCATCGCGCCGAACACGCGCGCCGCGATCATTCGCGTGTCGCTGTCCGCGTGTACAGTGATGATTAATTCTTCGCCCGCGTGAACCGTCGGCTTGTCAACCGACGCCGTGAGCTTCGGCGGATGCGAGTCAATCACAAATGTCTTGTCTTCCTGATAGGCGCGGCCCTTCTTATCAACCAGCACTAGGCGGCAATGATAAACGCCGTCGCTCATTCCGTAGGGCGCGACAAAGCGAGTCTCCCACACGTCGTCATCTTTGATGTAAGTCATGCGCTTGGTCAGCCCAAACGGGAAGATGGCCGTTACTTCAGCTATTGATTCGTCTGCGCGCACTCGCAGCACAGGGTCGCCTGGACGAATCACGCGCGGGCGAAGCAGCGAGCGCGGCGCAGCTAAAAATGATGTGTACGGAGTGACAAATTTGTACTTCTTCGAGAGCGCGATGATCTCGTCAATCGCTTCTTTCGTCTCACCGTTCAAGGCAATCTCCCTGAGCAGCGCGTCAACGCGCGCGCGCGCCCACATTCGCGGAACATGCGGATGCGAATCGTCACGCTCAGGCAATTCCACCTGCTCGCTCAACTTCACTTCCTTGCCCGCCGCATTTCCCGTTATGGTCAACTGCGATGTGCCCGGTTTTTTGTAGCGACCGACGAATGAGATGCGCGAGCCGTCGTAAGCTGTCGCATCGTAATCGGGATAGACGTGATAGAGATTCGACGCGTCTGCGCTCGCAAGCTTCAGCGAATCAATCGGGTCGCGCCCGATCTTGCTGACAAACGCTTTCAGCTTGAATGAAAGGTCGTCGGTCTCGCGCGTCCAATCGAAGTAGCCGCGCGAGGCTCGCGCCAATTCACCGAGCAAGTTCAGATTCGTATCCGAGCCGATTCCAAAGATGTAAAGCCTTGCGCGCGCGCCCGAATCATTCGCTTTCTGGAACCGCTCGACTATCGCCTTCATTCGCGTGGTGGCGAGCGTCGTGTTGCCGTCGGTTATCATCACGATGGCACGATCCTTCTTAGACGGCATATCTTTCGTCAGCTTCGCCGCGCGCTCAAGCGCCGCGCCCATGTCTGTTCCGCCCGATAGATAACTCGACTTGATGAATGAGAGCGCCCGCTCGATTTGATCCGGCGTCGCGTCTACCGCTTTATCGCTGAACGTGACGACATCATCATTGAACAGCACGAGGTTCACGCTGTCCTGCGGCGTGAGCGAGCGCAACAATCCTTCTGTAGCTTCATACGCCCGGTCGAGTTTTTCCCATTGCATCGAAAGCGAAGTGTCTAACATCACGAGCACAGAGCGCGGGCGCGCGGCTTCGACTTCGCCCGGCTTGTGCGCGCCTTCGTTGAAGACGGCTGCGGCCTCGAAGTAACCGTCAGGCTCGCGCTCGGCAAGTCGCGGGTCGCGAAGTTCGTCTGCTGTTATCCGCTCAGGCGCGCGGTAGGCGATGAATTGGAACTTGCTCGTCTCGACTGCAATCCCATAGCTGAATGCGAAATCTTCCGCGAGCATAATGTTCGTCGCTTCAAAAGTGGCCGATTTGTACTGCGGCGTGTTTTCGATGAACGATAGCGGATAGGTCTTGCTCCGCAGGTCGAGATTCGTGATGGGCGAGCGACTAGTCACCTGAACGCGGATTTGAAGATGGCCGACGGATTGAGTGCCGTACTCGCTCGGCTTGAACGGAAACGAGAAGTAGGACTGGAGATTATCAACCGAAAGCAACTCTGTGTATTCAAGCTCAAGCCGCTTCGTGCCGTAAGCCGGAATCGGCGCGACCTCGACAGTGAAAGCGGTGCTCGCGTTGTCTTCGCGCTCCTGCTTCAACAGGCCCGGATCAATTCGTTGAAGCGCGAGGTCGTCATAGATTTCCTGAGCGCGACGCTTTTCGAGTATCACTCCGGGAATGCGCACATCTCCGTCCCACACGGCGAAATCCGAAATTGCTGCGGTAGTCGGGATGAGGAAAACGTATTTGTCTTCCTGCGCGCGGTCTGTGTGATTGCCGAAGATTTGAACAACACGCACGCGAGCGTATTGATTATCAATCAATACGTTCACGCTCATCTCATCGAGCGTGAGAATTGACGGGTCAGGCTTATCCGCGCTCGAAGGGATAAGTACACCCGACTGCGCATCCGCGATTGCGGGCAATAGCAGCAGAAACAAGAGCGCGGTTGCTCGCCTGCCTAAGAGATGAATCACTAAGCGTCCGGTTGTTTTCATAAATCCTCGCGCGAGGGCACAGATGATTTGAAATTCCTGAGGTTATTATCCAAGCACTCGCTTCTCGATTCTCGCCAGGCCATTCATAGTGCCGACGTAAACGAACTGGTCATCACTGGTGATGGCGATGACGGTTTGCGATGTTAGCCCTGCGCTAACCTGAGTCCAATGGTGTGCGCGGACATTATAAACCAAAAGTCCTTTTTCGCCAGTGCCAACGTACAATCTTTCGCCATCAAAATGTATCGCATTCTGGCTTACCTCGAATTTTCCGACCTGATCGGCGAAGCTGACCCACTCGCCCGTAGGCAGCAGCGCATCAACCCCGCCTTCGTTCGTGCCGATGTAGAGTGTGCCATCAACATTGGCGAGCGCCGTCACCCATTCATCCGACAATCGCGAGTTTGATACTTTGTAGGTGCGGATCACGCGCAGGCCGTCAAGCTCGACAAGCCCCGCGTTGCTTCCGACAAAAAGGCGCGGGCCGATTGCCGCCGACGCGAACAGGTGATTGCTCGCAAGCCCGTGAAATGCATTGAGCGAGCGAGGCCGCCCCTCATAAATTTCCGTTAGCCCGCCTGCGGTCGTGAGCACGAGCGTGCGGCTCTGCCCGTCGCTCGAAGCTGCGCCGTTCGTCATTGCGCCAACGGGAGCGGCGAGGTCGGCAAGCGAAACATGCGTGACGGAGTTATCTATCAGCCCGCTCTGCTCGCGCGTAAGCTCTGTGCGATTGCCATTGCTATTGAAGATGACAAGCCCTCTTGAGGTCGCAACCAGCAGGCGGTTATCGTGCGAATCAAATGCCAGATAATTTATCTCGCGCACACGGTCGTCCTCGATGTGCTTCAATCGCTCGTTAGTCTCAAGCGAAACCGTGTCAACGCCGCGATCAAAATATCCAATCCACAGATGACCTGCGCCATCGAACGCAAGGCCGGTGATGTGGCCTGCGGCAAGAAGCTTATTGGCTGCAAGCCCTGTTGCAATGGATTGAAAGCCTGGCCCTGCCGATTGTTCGTCTCTCACGAATGCGCCTTCAGTCGTGAGCGCCCAAAGACTTCCTTCGCCAGCGTAAACAATCGCGGGCGCATTGGGCGGCAGGCCCGGCGCATCAGAAAGCATCGAGCCAGCCGATGCGCTGCCTTTCCGACTCGCAAACTCTGCCGTCAGATCAACAACGCCGCCGCTGAACAATCCCGCCCACAGGTGATCGGCGCTCACGGCAAGCGAAGTGACGTTGGGCCGATTCGATACCAGCTTCACTTCATTCTTATCGTTAAGTCCAACAACTCCGAAATCGGTTGCAACGGCAATCGAGCCATTATCGGATAAGCTCGCGGGCATTGCAGTGAGCGCCGTCACGTGCGGCGAGGGCAATCCTTCGTTCGTCGTGACTCGTTCAATGTGCGCCTCGCGCCAGATGTAAAGCCCGCTGTCCAGCGTGCCGATATAGACGCGCGATTCGAAGGGCAACACGGAAGTGACCTTATTGAAATCTGCTCCGGCTGTCGCGTTGTAGCGGCGCGTGAAAGTCTCGCCGTCATATTCAAACAGCCCGCCATCAATCGTGCCAATGAACAATTCGCTTTTGGTCGGAACGAGCGCGGTCACTCGCGCTGCTTTAGGTTTGACGAACGCGTAGCCGGTGAAGCTCGTGCCATCGAAGCTGATCATCCCCGATGCAGCGGTGCCGATGAACAATTGATCGCGAAAGACCGCAAGCGACACGAGATCGTTTTCGGGCAGACCATCTGACGTGGTGTAGCGGCGCTTGACGCTGCCGCCATCGTCGAGCGCGACCAGTCCGCCGGATGTGGCAAGATAACGAATTCCCTTGAACGCAGCGACGGCGCGCACGTCTGAAGAGTTCAGATAAATCGTCAGGCCATCGGTTGATGGCGCTCGCAGTTTTGTTATTCGTACTTCGACCCGGTCGTTTTCGGCTCGAATGCGGTTGTTAATCCACTTGATGAAAAAATAGACGCTGACGCCGAGCGCGATTACAACAGTCGCTGTTATGACTGCGGCGCGGCGGTCGGTCTTGAGCTTCGTTGTGAATCGGGCCGCGCGCCGCCGCGCGTTCGAGATTAAGGATTTGAGATCAATTTTCATGCGCCTTGACTTGCTCGCTCCCCTTAGATGCGCAGGAAGAAAAAAAGTTTCTTCGCTGCGAAAAGATGTTTTGAAAATCTCAAATTCGAGATTGAAACTGCCTGCTGCTTCAGCACACTTCTTGACAAGCGAGCGGCGCGGCCAATATAGTCAGTGAGCGAAAAAAGATGTGCCGCTCAAATTCGTATTTCCAATAAGCAGTCGGCGGCTGTGCCCGGTTGGCCGACTGCGGGTAAGCAACTCTTGAATCTTCCGAACACACTGACGCTGTCAAGAATCTTCGTGGTGCCGCTGCTGGTCGTCGTGCTGCTCACGCGACTGCCGAGCGACTGGCTCGGCGTGCCTCAACAGATACTGGGGCTGACGCTTTTCGTCGGGGCCTCGATAACCGACTGGCTCGACGGCTACATTGCGCGAAGGCGCGGGCAGGTGTCAACCCTTGGAATACTGCTCGACCCCATAGCCGATAAATTATTGGTCTCAGCCGCGCTCGTTTCGCTGGTAGAAAACCGGCTCGCTCCCGCGTGGGCAATTGTCATCATAATAGGCCGCGAGTTCGCCGTCACGGGACTGCGCTCAATCGCCGCCGCAGAAGGCTTCACCATATCGGCTTCGCGCAAAGCCAAATTCAAGATGCTCTCGCAGGTCGTCGCCATAACATTATTAATAGCCGGAAGCCAGCCCGGCGGCAGCGCCGAAGGAGAGTTGCCCGGCCTGCGCCCGCCCGCAGGCGTTCAGCCGGAAGTTTCCTTCGCGTCGTTTGAGGAAGCGGGCCGCGCAATTGCAAGCATCGCCAGCGAAGGAAGAATCACCCTGCATGAGTTTCGCGTGCTATGTTACGGCGCGGGCCGCGCGATGCTCTGGATAGTCGTCTTCTTTGCGCTGTGGTCAATGATTGACTACTTCACGAAATTTTATGGCAAGGTGCGCGATCGCATAGAAGTCCGCGAGCGGCGACGCATTCGCATACTGCGCCGCCGACGAAGAAGAAAGGCTGCCGCCGCAACCGTGGGGCCTGAAGTTGAAAGTGTCAATGCCGAAAGCCGCAGGCGCTGAGCCAGCCAGCATCTATAATTCAAACTGCTCATCAGCATTTCATATCTCAGCTCCCACGCGGCAACAACGCGGCTGCTACGGTTGCGCGCAACGGGCAATACGCTCGCTTAACCTCACCGGCTCTCTTCACTGCCGCCAATTAGTCTCCCCAGAATCGTAAAGCTGCCGACAGCCGAGCGCGTTTCTGTGTATATGCCGTAATCGCGGAATTCTGTGTAGCTGAGCGAGGGAGGTATCCGCGCCATTGCCTTGCGCGCTGCGTCCTGCTCAAGCAACTTGCGCGAGCCATTGGTCGCTGGCGTGAGTTTAGATATTGCAAGCATCAGCTCGCCAGCGTCTTTTGTGTCTGGTCGAAAGGCGAATATAGTCGCGCCTGATGGCCGCTCATCAATCGCCTGCTTGAGCCGCTCGTCGGTTGCAATGCTGTTTCCACTCGCGCGCGCGTCAACGATTCTTATTATCTGCTCGCGCGTTCCCAAAACTAGAAAGTCGCCGACATACGCAGCCGCGCGCCCGTCTTCGTTTGTTGAAAGAGCTATCTCAACATCCTTGTATTGCTCAATCGAAAGGCGCGAATTGTCCTTCCTCAAATACCGCCCGATGTTCACAAGAAGTTTGTCCTTATCCCTCACGCGAAAAATCATCGCCGCAGAATTGCCATCGCCGAAATTGATAATCGTCACTCCGTCGCCAACTGCATCGCCGACCGAATCCGACGGCTCAAGCCCGTATCGTTTGCGATAGCTGATGATGAACTCCTGAAGCGCAATTCTTGCGACAACATCAACGCGCGGCGCTAATGCTTGAAGCGCGCGCTCAGGCAAATCGCCTGCTCGCTCGACGATCCACACGGTTACATCCGAGACATCGCGCGGAACGATATTTAGCGCCTCGAAACTGGCTCTGGAAGCCGGTTTCAAGAGTTCGACCAATCCTTCGGCGACCGGCTGGCGCAACACGGTGAGGAACTTTTCCGTCACTTCTTCTCGCGTGAACTCGGATGCGTAAAGAAATCCGGCTGTGCTCTGCTTTGAAAGATGGTCGAACAACTCTGCGAACGCAGCGAGACTCTTAGGCTCGACGCGCGAGCGGCTTGCGATGATGACAGGCGCGAGTGCAATGAGATGCTCGATTCCGCTTTCGGTTACGAACCCGAAGACCTGCGCATTCTGCCCAATACGAGGGCGCATCTGTTTGAGCGTGTCGTTGTCTGCAAGCGTAGCTGCGCGCCCTGCAATCGCGTCGAGGCATGAGCGCACAGCCTCTCGATTATTGCTGATAACGATGCGGCTGCCCGTTGTTACGGTCACAAGCTCGCGCTCCGCGTCCGAACTGCGAAAGATTGATAATAGCTCGCCCTGATGCTCTGCGGATTCTTCCACAAACGAATCTCCGAAGATGCGCCGCGCAAGCGACGGACTCCATTCGTGCATCACTCGCGCGGCTCGTGAAGAGTTAGCGTGCGTTTCGATTATGAAAGTCCATCGCGGCTTGAGGTGAAACGATAAAGTTTCTTCACCAATCTCCGCCTTGCCGTCAACGCCCATCAGAACGAAGGCGCACTGAGCGCGTCCTGCTAGGACTGCGACATCGGGACCGATGCCCGTGCGGCCTATCAAATCGGCGACAAAGCTGGCGAGTTTTATCTGGCTCGAAATGCCAAGCACGGGAGCCATCTCGCGCCACGCCCGCGTGCTTGCAAGGCCGCTCACGACATCCGTCAGGTTATCAATCTCGATAAAAGCAAGCGCCGATGCGGGCACATACTTTTCCATTGGCACGCGCGGCGGGCGGCGCAACACGAAGTAAGCTGCGCTCATCAAGCCGACTACAAGGACAGCAACCGCGATGATGATATTTCTTTGAGTTAGCCGTTCGCGCAGATTCATCGAGTGAATCCTAGCATGAGCGGGTGTCAGGGGTCAGGGGTTGGATGATTACCGTTAGGGATTTCCCGTAATCGGGAAATCAAAGGAACGGAGAAGCATCGCGCAGCCAATTAATCATGCTTTACTACACACTTACTATACACTCGCTATTTCTCCGCGTCTCGAATTCTTCCCTGACCCCTGACACCTGTTGTGCTATAATGCCGGGCGAGCCTCCAGAAATATTCAGCAGATGAAAGCGAGAAGGATTTGAATCAGGACGTAATCAATTGTCCTCAGTGCGCGAGGCGAACGCCTGCCGGTCGCGGCGCATGCATCTACTGCGGCGAGACGCTTCCCATAACAAACCTTGGGACCGCGCCGCCACAACGAAAAATCGAGAGCTTTGAGCTTGCGTTTAACACAGTGCTTGAGCCGAGCAATCCGCGAATGCGCGAGTCTGCCGTCGCCGCGCTCGCTGCTGCATTGCAAATCGAGCCGGGAGAAGCCGAAAGCTTCATCGCGGCAGCGAAGCCCGCGCCCGTTGCGCGCACTCACACGCGGCAAGAAGCTGAGATGATCGCATTGCTCGTTCGCTCTTGCGGGCTTGGTGCATCGGTAGTTGCCGACGAAGACCTTCACATTGAAACAGAGCTGATTCGCGCCCGCAGAATCGAGCGCGGCGAAAGCGAGCTTCAAGTGCATCACACGGCGGGCGTGATGGCGGTGCCGGTTGCTGAAATAAGACTGTTTGTGATGGGCGCGCTGCGCGAGATTCGAATCGACTATACAGAAGGCTCGACGGGGCTGCGCGGGCAACCGGGGAATGTCCTGGACACTTCGGAGTTTCGTTCAGACGAAATATTGATTGACGTTTACACGTCGAGTCTGGACAAGAGCTTTCGCATTAAAAGCGATGCGTTCGATTATTCGGGATTGGTGTGGCCGCTGTCGTTTCGAGCAGAGGTGAATTTTCAATCTGCGATTGCTGCTCTGCGCGCCGCCGCGCCGCAAGCCACTTTCGATAATGATTTCACGCGGATGAGAAATTTGCTTTCGCACGCGTGGCCTGAGCGCACGCGGAATGAAGCGCAGGGTATAAAGCGGACGGGATTGGCTTACCGGCCCGTGGCAAAGTCGAGCGTCACGAGCGACAACCGCGATCAGTTCGAAAGGTATTCGCGGTTGATGTTTCTCTACGCGGCGGCCTCTTAGTGAGTGGTGTTTTGGCGAGAACGCTTCGACCTTGAATTGACCATCTGCTGCGTTTCAATTGCAGCCAGAAGGAATCTTCTCTGGCTTCGCATCAGGCGAAGCTCCGCAAGCGCTTCCATCATTTCGCTGACGAGGCAGCTATCGGATTTATCATTGCGCTGCTGCAATGCCATGTCGGAAGATATTACCGCTATCATCACGTCGAGCGATTTGATCTCTTGCATCAATTGAATCTCACTCATCGTCATACACTGTTCACTCTCTTTCGAATCAAATGTCTCGGTTGCCTGTCGTAATCGAGCAGGCTGCGAATAGCTGGCATGGCCCCCGTCATCCCCGCGTTCGCAGCCTGCAATTTGTTTCTGTCGCTTCTCAATTAACGACGGCTGACATCGCCCCCTTGACCTCAGCCGTCGTGTAACTTTCCAGCTATGCCTTTTACTTTGGCAATGCTTGTGCCATCGCGTGATGTATTTTTGGAGCGCGAAATTTGATGAGAAACGAAGGGTGGTAATTCGACTACCCCGCGTGGGTGACGAATTGTGGAATTGAGCGGTTCACAAATCTTGCCACTTACGATTGCGGATTGCGGATTTGCTATCTCAAATCTCACATCTCAAATAAATAGCGGCTTTTCAAAGGCTGCTTTTCCACAATCCGCAATCAGTTGATTCGCACGACGATTACCGAAGTGTTGTCTTCGCCGCCCGAGGCGTTTGCCGCCACGACTAATTCTTTCGCTGCCGCGTTCGGGTCGGGATTCACTAAGAGAATGTCGCGTATCTGATCGTCGCCGAGCATGCCGTTCAAGCCGTCGCTGCACAGCATTATAGTGTCGCCGCTCCTGAGCCGACGCCGCACAATATCTATTTCGATCTGCTCGTCAGCGCCAATCGAGCGATAGATCACATTTCGATAAGGATGAATGCGCGCTTCCGAACGCGTGAGGTTTCCCGTGTTTACCATCTTCTGAACGAGCGAGTGGTCTTCGGTCAGTTGCTCGAACCGATCACCCGAAAGCAGATAACAACGGCTGTCGCCCACGTGCGCAATCGTGAGCACCTCGCCGACTATCATCGCAACCGTGACGGTCGCGCCAAGGCCGCGCTCTTCGGGATTAGCCCGCGCGTAAGCCATCACTTCGCGGTTCGCGCTGACGACCGCCTGGCGCAGCATTTCAGTCGTCGCCATCTCGTTGCCGTCGGCGATGGCCAGCCTCAATCCGCCCGTTTGAGTCGGCGCGGCGATTCGCTCTTCGTGAGTTGATTTGAGCGAAGCCGAAATTAATTTCTCGGTCACCCACTCGGCCACCGCGCGAACCGTCACGCGCGAAGCGACTTCGCCCGCCGCTTCGCCGCCCATTCCGTCCGAGACTATGTAAAGCCCTATCTGCGTCTGAACCGATTCAAAGTACTGAGTCAGGTTGAGCGCGAGTATGCTGTCCTCGTTCAATTCACGCACAAGCCCTACGTCGGTGAAGTGGCCCGATTGAAGAACTATCGGCAGGTTCAAATTCGTGAGCGCGTCGCGCAGGTCGAGCACGCTTTGAAAACGATCAGCCGGATCGTCTGCAAGCGCGCGTTGAAGCAGCCGCTCGAAATTCGGAGAGACAGTCGCTATCGGATAAAGCCCCGCGCCCTCTGCGTTGAGGCTTTCGCCCGTCAGCAAAAATTGCAGCACCGCGCCGATTGAATAGACATCGGAGCGTTCGTCATAAATAGCCTCGTCTTCAAACAACTCAGGCGCGGTAAAGCCGCGACTCGGATAGATCGGCGCGTCCTCGACCGGCGTGCCCGTCTGCCGCGCGCGATCGAATCCGATGAGCCGCACGCGCGAGTCTTCTACCAGCACCGCGCCGTAAGGCTCGAATCCGTTATAGACCCATCCGTGACGGTGGAACTGTTCGGCCAGCGTGCAAAGCTGGATGCCGATCTCGCGCGCTTCTTTTTCATCAACCTGATCGAGATGCGCGAACGCCTGCCCTTGAAACTCTTCAAAGATGATGTAGATGGCTTCGCCTTCGATAGTATGCTCGACGGGCCGGAACAACCCGAATCGCTCAAACTGCGCGGCGGCTTCTTCGAGGCTGCCAGAAACTCTACCGCTCGACGACTGGCTAACGGGCGATAACTCTGCGAGCGGGTCATCCAACGCGAGCCGCTTTTCTATTATCGAATAGCGCGACGCGGGCGAATCCTGAGCCGCAGCCGTGTAAGCGTTATAAGTCGGGGCGGTCCACAATAGCGATTGAATAACGAAACGCCCGGCGATGACGCGCCCCTGAGGGCTTGGCGGAGGGGGCGGGACAGGATGAATCAATCGCGCTCCGAGCCTTGAGCCGCACGTTTGGCAATAGCGCGAGCCTGCAGTATTATCGCTCGCGCCGCAGTTGACGCAGACATTGCCTAAATCTTTCAATGGTTCTTCCATAACGAACAATGAACGGGAAATTAGAATAACACAAGCCAACCCGAGTTTGAATCTTCAATTCATGGGCAATAAGAGGTTACCAGTTTTTCGCGCCGCCTGCCACGCGATTGAATTTGAATCGCTCGATCGTCGAATGATGCTTCGGACAAACGCATTGGCGATGCGTACTTTGCCGCAGCCGGGTTACTTTTGACATGCTTTGAATATACTCGATACAATTCAAAGTAGCTCCCGTTAATAATGCGCTCGGTCGCGCATGGCCGAAGCGAGGTTAAAGATAATCAAACGCGATGCGTTTGATCGAGCAGCGCCGCGAGATTAATGAAACCTATCAAGGAATGGGCGCGTAATACGAGGGGGTTGGGTATTCGCACAATAATTCGGAGGACAAATCCCACAATATGCAGTTGAAGATGAGTCGCAAGAAGAAGTATGTAATCATAGCGGCGGTTGTCGTCGGACTGCTCGCAATAGTCGTTCTTTCGAGGACGCTTCGCAAGAAAGAAGGCGAGCCTGTGCAGGCTGATAAAGTCAAACTCCGCAGAGAGCTTCAATCTAAAGTTTCGGCATCGGGCGAGATTCGTCCTGTGAAGTTTTACAATTTGACTGCGGAAGTGCCGGGCCGCGTCGAAGAGATCTACGTCAAAGAGAGTGACACGGTCAAAAAAGGAGACCGCCTCGTGCGCGTCGACCCGACACAGTCTCAGTACGCGGTTCAAGCAGCCGAGAAAGCCGTCGAGATTGCTCAGGCCGATGTATCCAACCAGCAGGTTGCGGTTCAACAGACCGAAAACAAGGTTGACCAGACTCAGGCCGATCTCTCTGCCGCAGAAGCCGAGCTTGAGCGAATGAAAGCCGACCTCGAATATGCAAAGAGCGAATTCGACCGCTATCAGTCGCTGGTCGAAAGCGGCGTGGCTAATAAATCGCAATTCGAGCAGGCGAAGTCGCGCTTCCGTCAGGCCGAGCAGGTAGTCAAAGCGCAGCAGGCGCGCATCAACCAGCTCAAGGTGCAACTCAGAAATGCAGAGCTTGATAAGAAGCGCGTCCATCAGGCGCTTGAATCGGCTCAGGCGCGCGTCGCGCAGGCTCAGGCACAATGGAAGCAGGAGCAGGACCGGCTCAACAAGACGATCAGGTATTCGCCGATTGACGGAGTTGTTTCGAGCCTGCCCGTGAAGGTTGGCGAGTACGCGCTCGCGGGATTCACGACGACTCCGCTGCTTACGGTTGCCGATATGTCGGAGATAAACGCGGAAATAAAAGTTGACGAGACAGACATCGCAAACGTCGCGGTCGGCAATAAGGCGAAAGTGAAAGTTGACGCGCTTGGCGATCAGGAGATCGAAGGCGATGTCGTTGAGCGCGGCGCGTCGGCTATCACGCGAACAGGGCAGACTACTGCGACGCAGCAGGCCAACACGCAGGAGGCGAAAGATTTTCTCGTCAAGATTCGCCTCAACCCGACGCCCGAAGTGCGCGAGCTATTGAAGCCCGGAATGTCGGCGACAGCGGTTATTGTCACGGCGACGACTGAGAACGTGCTGACCGTGCCGCTTCAAGCGATAGTGCCGCGCGAAGTTCCCGACGACAAGGCCCCGACCGGCAAGAAAGAGGTTCAGGGCGTCTTCGTGATGGGAAGCGACAGCCGCGTGAGCTTCAAGCCTATCACAACGGGAATCAAAGGCGATCAGGACATAGAGGTCAAGAGCGGACTCAGCGAAGGCGAAGAGATAGTCATCGGTCCGTACAAGACGCTCAGGGCATTGAAAGACGGCGATCAGGTGAAACGCGAAGAAGTGGCGGCAGGCGCTGCGACTAAAAGTTGACGGGTAGATGGCCGATTCTTCGGAAACAAAAAGAGGCAACAAAATGATCGAACAGGCTGTGCTCGACGAAGAGATGGATTTGGCGGGAGTGGTTCCTGCAACAGATTCAGTTATACGAACCTATGAACTGTGGAAGACGTACGTGATGGGCGCGGAAGAAGTCCATGCGCTGCGCGGCGTGACCTTCGACGTACAGCGCGGCGAGTACGTCGCCATCATGGGGCCTTCGGGATCGGGCAAATCAACACTGATGAATCTGATCGGGTGTCTCGATACTCCAACATCGGGCGAGTACTGGCTCAACGGCAAGCTCGTTTCCGAGATGGACGATGACGAGCTTGCTTACATTCGAAACAAAGAGATTGGGTTCGTCTTTCAAACCTTCAACCTGCTGCCGCGCGCGACAGCGCTTCACAACGTCGAGTTGCCGCTGATCTACAACGGCACGCCGCGCGCCAAGCGCATAGAGATGGCAAAAGCCGCGCTTGAGCGCGTTGACCTTGCGAATCGAATGAATCACAAGCCGAATGAACTGTCGGGCGGCCAGCGCCAGAGAGTTGCCATCGCACGCGCGCTCGTGAATAATCCTTCGATCATTCTCGCAGACGAGCCTACCGGCAACCTCGACTCGCAGACCTCAGCGGAGATCATGCGATTTTTCGATGAGCTTCACCGGCAAGGCAACACCATTATTCTTGTCACGCACGAGCACGACATCGCCGAACACGCTCACCGCGTGCTTCACATCCTCGACGGTCGAATCAACCGGGACGAGCGAAGATAGAGTCCGAAGTCCGTAGTCCAATGTGCGAAGTCAGCAATTCATCTGTTTTAATGTTAGAATACGCCCGCTCACGGTTGAGCTTTGACTTCGCACATTGGACTACGGACTTCGGGCTTTAATCGTATGTACAAATTCATCGAGGCGACAAAGATCGCGCTGGCTTCGATAATGTCGCACAAGCTGCGCTCGTTTTTGACGCTGCTCGGCGTCATCATCGGCGTTACAGTCGTCACAGCAGTCGCGACCGTCATCGAGGGCGCAAACGTCTACATCAAAGAAAAAATCGCGACTCTCGGATCAGGTGTGTTTCGCGTGCAAAAAGCATCGCTCAGCAGCTTCGGCGATTTTCAGAAATTCATAGACGCGTTTCGCAAAAATCCTGACCTCACGCCCGAAGACCTGGCCGCGCTGCGCGAGTCCGCGACGCTCGCCGACCAGATAGGTGCGCAGGACGGCGCTTCCAGAATCGTCAAATACGGCAACACGACGCTCGAAAACATCGGCGTGCAGGGAGTGACAGCTAACAATATTGTGCTGTCGACTCTTGAAGTAGCGCAGGGGCGATACATTAACGAATTTGATGAGGAGAATCGCAAGGACGTGGTCTTTGTCGGCTCGGATGTCGCCGAACAGTTCTTCCCGCAGGTTGATCCCGTCGGCAAGATCATAAAGATCGGGGATGACGAATTCACTATCATCGGCGTTGCGAAAAAGATAGGCGCCGTGCTCGGACAATCGCAGGACAACTTCGTGCAACTGCCGCTTTCAACCTTTTACAAAGCATTCGGCCAGCGCAAGTCGCCGACTTTTGTGATGATCGTTCGCGCGCGGCCCGGCGTGCCTGTAGAAAGCGTTATGGATCAGGTTCGCGTCGTGATGCGCACTCGTCACAAGCTCGACTACAACCAGCAGGACGATTTTTCAATTACGACCGACGAAGTGACCGAACAACTCTTCGGGTCGATAACAGGCACGGTCGCCGTCGTTGCGTTTCCCGTCGTCGGCATATCGCTCGTCATAGGCGGCATCGTGATTATGAACATCATGCTTGCAACTGTAACGGAGCGCACGCGTGAGATTGGCATTCGCAAATCCGTAGGCGCGACCCGACGCGATATACTGATTCAGTTTCTAGTCGAGTCTGCTATGCTTTCAGGACTCGGCGGCGTGATCGGATTATTGCTTGCGATACTATTGATGACTCTTGTAGCGAGCGTCGCGCCCGTGCCGGTAGCAATACCGCTTTGGGCACCTGTGATTGCGATTGGCGTGTCAACGATGGTTGGCGTATTTTTTGGAATCTACCCGGCGAACCGCGCGGCTCGGCTCGATCCGATTGTCGCACTGCGTGCTGACTAGCAGTTGCCAGTTGTCAGTTATCAGTTTCTGATTAACTTTCAAAGCTGACAAACGATTACTGGCAACTGGCAACCGACAACTGCCATGCACATTCAGGAAATAGGCGAAAACGTATTGATGGCGCTCGATACGCTGAGGACGCACAAGGTGCGCTCGGCGCTCACGATGCTCGGTGTCATCGGCGGAACAATGACGGTCATCGCCATCTCTTCTTTTCTAACCGGACTGCGCGAGTTCGTGCTTGAGCAGACAAAACGGTTCGGTCCCGATCTCGTATTCGTCACGAAATACGACCGCATCGGGATGCGAATGAGCATGCCGTCGCAATCCGAGCGCACGCGCAAAAACATCACCGTCGAAGACGCGAAGGCGATTGCTCAGTTGCCTTCGGTGATGAAAGTCAGCCCTACAATGTTCGTCGGCTCAATGTCACCTGTCGCGCCGCAGGTCGTCGTCAAGCATCGCGGAGTCGAAGCCAACCGCCCGATCATCTTCGGCGTGTCGGCTGATTACGACGACGTTCGCAACGTCTATATCCGCGAGGGCCGCTTCTTCACCGAAGCCGAAGAGCAGCACCGCGCACAGGTGGCCGTCATCGGCGCGGCAATCGCTGAAACGCTCTATCCAGGACTCAATCCGATTGGCAATGAGATGGAGGTCGAGGGCAAAATTTACACCGTCATCGGCGTGATGGAGCGCGCGCCGGGTAATCTTTTCGGAGGCGACGCCTTTGAAGACCGCCAGTTGCTCGTCCCTTTTGAAACGCTCAGGCGCGATCATCCTGAAATAGAAGACATAACCGTGACGGCACGGGCCAAACCGAATCAGTTCGGCAAGATGGTTGACGATATAACTGAGCTGCTGCGCCGCCGTCGCGGGGTTCCCGCCGATAAGCCGAACGATTTCGGCATCAGCACGCCCGGAAGCATCTTTGAAATAATCGCTCAGGTCGCAGGCGTTGCGAGCATGATTGTGTTTCCGCTCTCTGCCGCGGGCTTGCTCGTGGGCGGCATCGGCGTGATGAATATAATGCTTGTGTCCGTGACTGAAAGGACGAAAGAGATCGGTGTACGGCGAGCAATCGGCGCGCGAAAAGGCGACATCATCTGGCAATTTCTGACTGAAGCGATGACAATGACGGCTGTGGGCGGGCTGATAGGAATTTTCATAGGATGGCTCATCAGCCTCGCGCTCAAGCAGTTGGCTCCAACGCTTCCTTCTATAATCCCTGTGTGGGCTGTGCTTCTGGGATTTGTCGTGTCCTGTTCTGTGGGATTGGTCTTTGGCTTGTGGCCCGCCCTAAAAGCAGCGCGCCTCGATCCAATCGAGGCGCTGCGGTATGAATGAGCTATGGATTATGCTTATTGCTACACACTTGATGAGGCATATTGCCCCGTCGTGGTTAACTTGGAATGACGTGATAACCGATTCCCTTCGCAACAGGCTGCTGCGGCCCCGACGCCTGCCCCTGACTCGCATCGTCGAGCAACATCATCATGCTGCACTCCAGATCGGTGTAGGATGAGACGTATAGCACGGGTCTTATCCCCTTAACGGCTCGCTGAAATAGCATCTGCTCGTAGAGTTCAACAAGGTCAACATCCGTTTTTTCCTGTCTCATCCCCATAATCTCTTCCTCCAATCTTGTCGCTCCTATAAGTCCATCTTTAAGAACAGCAATAACCGTGCCGTTTTGCGCCGAATTGGAAAAAGATTTTCGAGCCGCTTTGTTTAGCAAATTGAATAGTTGAAAAGGTGGGTCGAAAGATTTGGAGTCGAGTGGTCGAATGATCGAAAGCAGGCCGGCCTGATTCAAAACAGAGTTGCAGGCCAATTTTCGGTCTGTATTGATACAGCTAATGAGGGCGAAGAAATTACCGACCGGATCTGCTTCCTTCAGTCGGTAACTGCTACGCTCAGGGCGGAGCAGCTTCAACACCTAGAAGAGCATGTTCCAGCCAATTCTGAGGACGATCCAAACGATCCAGAGGCCGAAAACCAGGCTGGCCGTCTTGGATGTAGTAATCTTTCGCGCGCCGGAAGTCGCCGCAAAGCCAATTGACAGCAGAATCAAAAACCATATCGTGAAGATGTCAATCGAGGACGCGATGACTCTGATGACAGTACTGGCGCCCGATGACAGGAACGCGCCGAGATTTGTTGGAACGAAGTTGACTCCCTTCGTGGGGTCAATGCTGTCGAGAGTTTGCTGGTCCTGCACCATCAATGCTGCGCAGAAGACGAGCGTGCTTACGACAGAGGTTGCAGCCCCGCTCCAGGCCGTGACGGAAAGGACTTTGGCATAAGTCGGCTGCGCCTGAATAAACATCAAGCCCAGTGCGAAGAT
>DATLXU010000034.1:0-31503 GCA_035575515.1 Blastocatellia bacterium | reverse complement strand
CTCCCGCCGGGACTCACACTGAATGCAACATCAGGCATCATCTCCGGCAGGCCGACTCAGGCTGGAACGTTCACCTTCACAGCGCGCGTCGTTGATCAGGACAATCAAAACGCCACGTCAAGCTCGCTGAGTATAACGATTCAACTCGGCCCGCTCAGCGTGATAAACACTGGCGCGCAGACGGCGGGCCGCACAGGCGCGGATTATTCATTACAGCTAATCGGCAACGGCGGAGCATTGCCCTATCGCTGGAGCCTCGCCACAGGCGGACTGCCGCCGGGACTCGCGTTGAACACCAGCACGGGAATGATCTCAGGCAAGCCGACTGATGTTGGAACGTTCACGTTCACTGTGCGGATAACCGATTCGACATCGGCTTCCGCCGTTTCCGATTCGCTGAGCATAACCATCAGCGCGGGTCCGCTTTTGATAACAAGCTCAGGCGATTTAACAGGCGGGCGCGTCAATGTTGATTACACGCACCAGCTTACGTTTCTTGGCGGCAAACCGCCTTATACGTGGGCGATTGACACGGGCGCGCTGCCTGCGGGCCTCACATTGAACGCGAGCACGGGAGTGATTTCAGGCAAGCCCACCGCATCGGGCACATTCACATTCACCGTCAAGCTCACGGACGGAACGCCGCAGACCGTGACATCTCCGACGCTGAGGATAGTTGTATCTCCATGACCATCCGAAGTCCAAAGTCTGAAGTCAGAACCTGCAACTGGCTCTGGGAGCCGGTTTCAAGGCAGAGGCTCATCTTTGGACATCAGGCACTGGATTTCGGACTACTGACTCCTGCCAGTGAATCCCGCGAGCATAATCGGAATCGCGTCAATGTCGTCGCGGGCCGACGAGCTGCGATCTGAGTTGTAATAGTTGTTGAGCATTATCGAAAAAGCCAGACGTTCGCCCGCAGCCGTAGTGACATAACCTGAAAGCGCATAGACGTATCGGAGCGTGCCTGTCTTTGCGCGAACGTTTCCAGCCGCAAGCGTATCTTTCATTCGATTCTTCAGGCTCCCATCAACGCCCGCGATTGGCAGCGCGTTTCGATAATCTTCTGCGAACCGATGGCGATTCATGAAAGTGAGCAGCGCGACTGTCGCGTTCGGCGTCACAACGTCTTTGCGCGAAAGGCCCGAACCTTCTTCCAAAAGCACGTCGTCTTTCTTAACGCCGACCCGCGCCAAAAAATCCGTCATCGCATCAAGGCCAACTGCTTCGGTCGTTAGATAGGGGTCAGGGGTCGAGGGCCGGGGGGCAGTGCTTTGCCGCGTAGCATTGTTACCATTTGATTGAGCGATTGAAGCGCCGGAGCTGTTGCCGCTTCTCGCTGACCCCTGATCCCCGACCCCCGATCCCTGATTAGCTCCAACTTGCAACAACAGCAATTGAGCGTAAAGGTTCTGCGAAGGCTTGAGCGTTTCGCGCACGATGTCGCGCAGCGGCAACGATTCGACCGAGCCAATCTCATAGAGCTTAGAGAAATCTGCTGGAACTCCTTCGCGGTACTTCCAATCGAATACGCGCACAAGCCCCGTGACCGCGATGCCGCGTTGCGCAAGCATCTCTTTGAACATCGCAGCAAACAACCCCGCGGGATTATGAACAGAGACTGCCGTGTAATAACCGCTTGCGTTATCAATGGGCACGCGGCCCGTGACATAGATTGTGTTTTCGCCAATTGGGCGATGAACGGTGACGAGCGTCTCGCTTCCCTTCGGCGTGGTTTGAGTTCGATTTACTATCGTGACGAACGATGTCGGCGGGCCTGTAGTGATGGCGCAAGGCAGACCGACGCGAGCCGCAGGTTTAACGTACAGATCAAGAGCATTGTCGTTGAGGGTGAGCGCCGAAGCCTCTGCGCCGTAATATTCCTGAAGGTCGTCCCATTCCCAGCCTGAGCCGAGTCGCGGTCCCACAAAGTAACTCTCATCGGCGATCAGGTCGCCTTCGATTTTTCGCACGCCTACGGCAGTGAGTTGATTGATCAACGGCTCAAGCCCTTTGTAATAATCGCCGCCGTTGAGCCGCGCCGCCATAGTTGGGTCGCCGCGCCCGTAGATTATCAGATTGCCTTTGATCGTGCCCGACAAGTTTGGCCGCGCCGTCGCGTAGAGCGAAGTCTTTATGCGAAAGTCTGCGCCGAGACGGTCTAACGCGAGCGCCGTTGTGTAGAGCTTGGCGTTCGATGCGGGGCTGAAATATTTTTGCGCGTTGTTTTCAAAAATGACCTTGCCCGTGTCGAGCGAAACAATTTTCACGCCCCACGCGGCGGGCGCAAAGCGCGGCTGCG
The DNA here is from genome assembly GCA_035575515.1 of Blastocatellia bacterium. GTDB lineage: Bacteria > Acidobacteriota > Blastocatellia > UBA7656 > UBA7656 > DATLXU01. Next base: position 29,201 of record DATLXU010000034.1, on the reverse strand, counting down.
AGATGTGAGCCGCAATTCGCGCGCGCAATTGTTCAACAGTTTCAGGCTGGGGCGCGGCTTGCTGTTGCTGATATGGTTGCTGCGCGGGCTTTGGCTCTTGCGCGATTAAGATTCCGGCAGGCGCAAGCAAATAGATGAGTGCAATCGCGAGACTTACATTGATGCTGAAATGTCTTTTCATACTATTGAGTTCTGATTCTTGACTGAGCTAATTCGTTGATTGACTGCTTAGAGAAAGTACAATCTCAGGCGAAAGAGCGCAACCGCCGCGGCTAGTTGTCACAGTGCTTCTGCGGCCTCTTCGCTTCGGAATTGAATCTCGTACAAGCGCGAGTACAACCCGCCGCGCGCAAGCAACTCTTCATGCGTACCGCTTTCGACGATCTGCCCGTCGTCTAAAACGAATATCACGTCAGCGCGCCTTATCGTCGCCAGTCGGTGCGCGATGACTATGCACGTTTTGCCTTCCATCAATCGGGTGAGCGCATCGAAGACCAGTTCTTCCGACGCCGCATCGAGTCCCGACGTCGGCTCGTCAAGAATCAAAATAGGCGTGTCGCGTATGATGGCCCGCGCAATGGCTATCCGCTGACGCTGCCCGCCTGACAAAGTCACGCCGCGTTCGCCCACAAGCGTGTCGTAACCTTCAGGGAGCTTTTCGATGAACTCGTGCGCGTTGGCCAGTTGTGCGGCGCGGATTATCTCGTCGCGCGAGGCTTCCGGTTTGCCATAAGCGATGTTCTGCCAGATGGGCGCGGCGAAGAGCAGGTTCTCTTGAAGCACAAAGCTGATCTGCTGGCGCAAAGATTTCAATTTGTAGCCGCGCACATCGCGCCCGTCAATCATCACCTGCCCCGAAGTCGGATCATAAAAACGCGCGACGAGGCTGACGATTGTCGACTTGCCCGCGCCCGTAGGCCCGACGAACGCGGCTATCTGTCCCGGCTCGATTATGAGATTTACATCTTTCAGTATAAGCCTTTCTTCGCTGTAGCCGAAGTGAACGTGATTAAACTCGACTCGCCCACGCAGGCGCGGCGCGCGTCGAGCGCCGGGAAGGTTGCGAACCTCACGCTCAGTCTCAAGCACCTCTTTAATTCGCTCGAACCCGACTGCGGTCTTCGACAGCGTGTCGGTCATCTTCGACAGCTCGCGCATCGGCTTGTACATCTTGCCCAAGTAAAGAATAAAAACGAGCAGCGCGCCCGCGCTTATCTCGCCCGCAAGCACCAATCGCGCGCCGTACCACAACACAAGACATGTTCCCGCGGCGACGATCACTTCGACAATCGGCGCGAGTTTGGCTTTCGTGCTGCGCGCTTTCAAAGCAGCTTCGACCGATTCGAGGCTGCGCCGCTCGAAGCGTTCTTCTTCGTACCGCTCGCGTGCGAACGCCTGCACGACGTGAATGGCTGAAAGCGCTTCCTGCACGACTGAAACTATTTCGCCCTCTTTCTTGCGAACGGCGCGCGAGGCTTGCTTGATTCGGCTGGTGAACGTGTAGACGACGATGAACAGCACGGGCGCGACCGACAGAGCAATCAACGTGAATCGCCAGTTCAAATAAAACATCACCGCAAGCATCCCTGCGAGCGTCATCACGTTGACGATGATGCCTAGCAATGCCGACGAGATGAAATCCTGAATCGCATCAATGTCGCTCGTCACCCGGCTTATTAAATCGCCCGTCTTTTTGTTGTCGTGATAAGAGAGCGAGAGCCGCTGAATGTGATGGTAGAGCGTGCTGCGCAGGTCGTGCATCACCCACTGGCCGACGCTGGTCGTCAGGTATTTTTCTGTGTAAGAACTGATCGCGCCGATTGCGGCGATGGCTACTACTGCGATGGCCGCAAAGGCAAGTATCGCCGTCTTGTCCTGCCCGAAAGCCGAATCAACAAAGTTTGCCAGCCAGCGAGGCATGGGCTTTGAGCCAAGCACGTTGTCGAAGACAATCTTCAGCGGCCATGGCTCAAGCAGGTCTGTGAGGCTTTCGCCGATGACCGCGACGAAAGCGACAGCGAGCGAAGCCCAGTGCGGGCGCAGCAGGTTTGTTATGCGAATCTTTCGCTTCTTCATCGAAAAGCATCACTCGCGCGCGAGTCTTGTAGTAGCCTGAAGGGAATTGCAGCGAAGCATCCAAAGAAGATTCAAACACACACTGCACGGTTTGACAATCAGCGTTCCTGAGAGGAAAGGCAATCGGGGGCTGAACACAGATTAAACGGATGCAACAGATTAAACCGCTCTGTGATTATTCGTATGATCGGTGTTCTCCGTGTTCTAAGCTTGAAGCCGTTTTTGCTTTCAGCTTAAGCGAGGCGCGCGGCAAGCTCTTTTGCGAAGTAGGTCAGGATAATGTCAGCTCCCGCGCGCTTGATTGCCATCAAGGATTCCAGCGCCACGCGCTCTTCATCAATCCAGCCCAATCGGCCCGCAGCCTTTATCATCGCATATTCGCCCGACACCTGATAAGCCGCCACGGGCACGTCGAATCGTTCGCGCACCATTCGGATAATATCGAGATAAGCAATCGCGGGCTTGACCATCAAAATGTCAGCGCCCTGCTCAAGATCAAGCTCGGCTTCGCGCATCGCTTCGCGCGCGTTGGCCGGGTCCATCTGGTATCCTCGACGGTCGCCGAACTGCGGCGCGGATGCAGCGGCTTCGCGGAACGGCCCGTAAAAGCCCGACGCGTACTTCACCGCGTAAGACATAATCGGAATGTGATCGAAGCCCGCGTCATCCAACGCCTCGCGAATAGCCGCGACGAATCCGTCCATCATATTCGACGGCGCAATGATGTCGGCTCCGGCTTCGGCCTGCGACACGGCGGTGCGCGCGAGCAATTCGAGAGTCGGGTCGTTTAAGACTTCGCCCTTTTCAATCACGCCGCAGTGGCCGTGATCGGTGTACTCGCAAAGACAATTATCTGCGATGACAAGCATCTCTTTGACTTCGCGCTTGATGGCGCGCGTTGCGCGTTGAACTATTCCGTCTTCGGCATAAGCCTGGCTGCCTACGGAATCTTTCTCATCGGGCACGCCGAAAAGTATCACCGAGCGAATGCCAACTGAACGGGCCGCTTCCGTCTCGCGCACAAGCTCATCAATTGAAAGGTTAAAGACGCCGGGCATCGAAGCGACTTCGCGGCGCACGCCTTCGCCTTCGCAGGCAAAAAGCGGATAGACGAAATCATCGGGTGTGAGGCGCGTCTCGCGCACCATCGCACGGATGGCCTCCGTGCGGCGAAGTCTTCGGGGGCGTTCAATTAATTTCATGACGGGAACTCCTTAATTATTGCGAATCTGAAAATCAAATTTAAGCTTCATAATCGCTGTCGAAATAAAACGTCCTTGCGCAGGCGTCAGAGCAGAACCTCTGGGCATAGCGGCGCACAGCGCACTTCTCGCATACGAGCTTGAAGCAGAGCACGCATTTCACCAATCTGAGAACATCAGATACCTGATTGCACTTTGAGCAGGCCGTCATTGCGATTATCAAGTATAGCAAATCAGGCTTGCGTGACTATAGTAATTTGATGAGAAGGCGGGTGAAGCGAGAAGAAAGATGAGGGCGCGCCGCGCGCGGCGCGCCCGGTGAGGCTGATGTTTTTTCGCCGCTCTATCTGGCTTCGGTCTTAGCCGGAGCAGGGAAGCTCAGATCAGGAACGAATCGCACGACGGCGCGCTCCTGATGCAGGATGATGCCTGCCACTCGCGGCAGAAATCTGTTGAACGCTTCCTGTCCCATTCCTCGCATAACGGGCGAGCCTTTGCTGATTTCGGCGAAGCTATCGGCTAAGGCGAGAGTGATGTATTGGTAAGCGTCGCCGCCGAACATGACCTGGCTGACGAGATAACCCTGCAGGCCTGCTTTCTTCACCGCCGGCAGAACGTCGCTCTTAATTAGGTTCTCGAAATCAGCACTGCGACCCGGCGCTATGCTGATCCAGTTGACGACGGCTATCTTCGGCGCATCGCCCATCTTCCCCGCATAGCTCAAGTCGGGCCGCGTCTGTATGGCGAAGGTGTGCGAGCTTTCAATGAATCGCCGCGCCTTCGCGCCATAAGCACGCGCACCATCTTCGCCAAGCGCCTTTATTACGGGACCGGGACTGTCATACTGAGAGAGGTTTTCAATCGGCGTGACATAGAAATACTCATAAGCCTCTCCGAAATTCGCCGTCGTCCACGCCTCGCGCGATTTCACTCCGCCTTTTTGCAAAGTTGGAATGGTTTCGTTTTTCGCGAACTCCTGATACTCAAGAAGCATATCGGGCTTAACGCGAACTACGTTGACCGAAAGCCACTGCGGCGCGGGCATGGCCGGGGCTTGCGCGGCAGGCGCTTTCTGTCCGGGTTTGTTTTGAGCAAATCCAATCTGATTGGTGGAAATCGTCGCCAGCAGCAACAGAATGCAAAGCGACAAAAGGGGAGCTATCCTCGCAACTCGTTTCATGTAATGATCCTCCTGAGTCCTGACAGACTCTGTTAGTGTGAGTGAAGCTGAGGAGCGGCCTCAGTTGATAGTTGCCTTCTTTGTCTTTCTCGGTCTTATAAGGCCAAACGTGAGGATGTCCCGGCGTGCTCGACTTTGCAGGCAGCGCGTATCTTATGCTGTTGGACGGGCTGAGTCAAGCGAATTGATGTGTCAGGCGGAAAGATACCATTGCCTTGAAATCGGCTCTGGGAGCCAATTGTGAGGAATCTATCACTGAACGCTGCTACAGTTCAGGCTACGCAAGTTCATTCGCTCGGTGAAACGCCGATTTTCCAGCCGCGCTCGTCGGCGGATGACCCGGCGTGCGCTTCGCGCGTCGTTTTCTCTTCGTCTCGCTCCGGCGATGTTTCGTCGCGCAAGCGATGCTCGTAGGCTGCGCGAATGAACGACACGAACAACGGGTGCGGGTCGAGCGGCTTAGATTTGAACTCAGGATGAAACTGGCAGCCTAAAAACCATGGATGATCCGGCAGTTCGACTATCTCAACAAACTTTCCATCGGGCGACTTGCCCGAAAAGACAAGCCCGCGCCCGCCAAGCTCGTCTTCATATCGCGGGTTGAACTCGTAGCGATGTCGGTGTCGCTCGCTGATTTCGGTCGCGCCATAAACGCGCGCGGCAAGCGAGCCTTCCTGAATCTTGCACGGGTACGCGCCCAGCCGCATCGTGCCGCCCATCGCTTCGACTCCGATCAAATCTCTCAGTTTGAATATGACCGGGTGCGGCGTGTCGTCATCGAACTCTGTCGAGTCCGCGCCTTCGAGGTTGCAGACGTTGCGCGCAAACTCGATAGTCGCGCATTGCATTCCGAGACAGATGCCAAAGTACGGAGTTTGCTCGCGCCGCGCGTAGCTTATGGCGCGAAGCATCCCGCTGATGCCTCGCTTGCCGAATCCGCCCGGCACGAGTATCGCGTCGAAGTCGCGCAGTCGGTCTTCCCAGTTCGGGTCGTCCATCAACTCTTCGGATTCGAGCCATTGAATCCTCACGCCCAGACGATTCGCGACTCCGCCATGAACTAATGCTTCGTGAAGGCTCTTGTAAGAATCTTCAAGCTCGACGTACTTGCCGACTATGCCGATGGTGACGTGGCCGTCAGGTTTTTTGATCGTTTCGACAAGCTCGCTCCAGCGCCGCAGGTCGCGCTCGCCCGCTTTGAGCGAGAGCTTCTTCACAATCATGTCATCCAGTCCCTGGCGGGCGAACATCAGCGGCACTTCGTAAATCGTCTCTACGTCCTGCGCCGTGATGACTTCTTCTTCGCGCACGTTGCAGAACAACGCTATCTTCGCTTTCATATCGTGCGGAAGCTGACGGTCGCATCGGCACAACAGAATATCGGGTTGAATACCAATCTCGCGCAGCTCTTTGACCGAGTGCTGCGTAGGTTTTGATTTCAATTCGCCCGACGCGGCGATGTAAGGCACAAGCGTCAGGTGAATGAACAAAGCGTTCTCGGGTCCGACCTCGTTGCCTAGCTGGCGGATTGCTTCAAGGAAAGGCAAGGATTCGATATCGCCGACCGTGCCACCAACTTCGACTATGACGACATCAGGGCCGTCGGCTACGGCGCGAATCGCGTCTTTGATTTCGTTCGTGATGTGCGGGATGACCTGAATCGTCTTGCCGAGATAATCGCCGCGCCGCTCTTTGTTAATCACGGAAAGATAGATTCGCCCGGTCGTCCAGTTGTTTGCCTGCGTCAGTTGCGCGTGAGTGAATCGCTCGTAGTGGCCTAAATCCAAATCGGTCTCCGCGCCGTCGTCGGTGACGAAGACTTCGCCGTGCTGGAAAGGCGACATCGTTCCCGGATCAACGTTGATGTACGGATCGAGTTTTTGGAGAGTGACCTTGAGACCGCGCGCTTCTAGTAAACATCCGATGGAAGCGGCGGCCAACCCTTTGCCGAGGCTCGATACGACTCCGCCCGTGACGAAAATAAACTTGGTCATGATGGGTTCTCCTCAATCAACCTTTTTACTCGTTCGTAATCCTGCATGGTGTCCACACCCGGGCATCGGTGCTCGACCCTTACGACGCGAATCCTGAATCCGTTTTCAATTGCGCGAAGCTGTTCGAGGGCTTCGAGGCGTTCCATTGGCGACTGCGGCATCCGGGCAAACAGTTGGAGAAAGTCGCTGCGGTAGACATAAAGCCCCGAATGCTTACGATAATTAGACAATAGCTGCGGGTCGCGGCGCAACGATTCCTCAAGCGAAAGACCTGGAGCGGGCCTCACATAAGGAATCGGCGAGCGCGAAAAATAGAGCGCATCGCCGCGCGCGTCCGTAACCACTTTGACGACGCTCGGATTGAAGACGTCGGCGGTTTCAGTTATCGGTTCGCTCGTCGTGCTGATTTGAATCTGCGAGTCTTCAATCAAAGGCGCAATCGCCGCATCAATCGTCGCAGGCTCAATCAGCGGCTCGTCTCCCTGCACGTTGACAACGATATCGTAATCGAGCTTGGCTGCGACTTCTGCGATGCGGTCTGTGCCGGATTGAGCAGAAACGGAAGTCATCCACGCTTCGCCGCCGTGCGCGCGAACGGCTTTGACAATTCTTTCATCATCGGTTGCGACGATGACGCGCGAGATAAATTCTGCGCGCTGCGCTCGCTCGACCACATGCATTATCATCGGGATTTTTTTGAGAGGGAGGAGCGGCTTGCCCGGCAATCTTGTCGAGGCGAACCGCGCAGGGATTATAGCGACCGCCGTTCCCTTCACGGGCTTTCAGAGTATCCGAAAGCTGGCGGCTTGTCAAATCGGGCGGCGTTGAAGAATCATGCCATATCAGAAAATCTTTCGAGGATGGTGAGCAATGAAACTACTCAGGAGACTCTTGATGCTTGCGCTGGTTTTCAACCTTGCGTTCGCAGGCTACGCTCGTCAGAAAAAGGAGGCGCACAAGATGCCCACGAAGGCTGAACTTGATCGTATGATTGCGCGATTCGCGCCAACGGAAGTCACCGCCGATGTGTCGAAGCTGTCGGCTGGCGACCGCAAGGCGCTCGATAAAATCATCCAAGCAGCGCGCTTGTTGGACCCGATCTTTTATCGTCAGGCTTGGAGCGGCAACGTCGCGCTGATGAAAAAGCTCGAAGCCGACCGCACGCCGCTTGGCCGCGCGCGGCTTCATTACTTCATAATCAACAAAGGCCCGTGGTCGCGGCTCGACAAGAACGCTCCATTCATTCCCGGCGTGCCCGAAGAGAAACCAGCGCACGCAGGCTTCTATCCAGACGACATCACGAAAGAAGAATTCGAAAGCTGGGTGAAGACTCTTTCGGAAGACGAGCGCAAAAAGGCCGAAGGCTTCTTCTGGGTCATCCGTCGCGGCGCGGACGGAAAGCTGAAGACGGTTCCTTATAGTCAGGAGTACCGCGAATTCTTGGAGCCTGCTGCTCGTCTTTTGCGCGAAGCGGCGAGCCTCACGACCAACGCGACGCTGAAAGATTTTTTGACAAAGCGCGCCGACGCTTTTTTGTCTGACAACTATTATACTAGCGATGTCGCATGGATGGATCTCGATGCGCCGATTGATGTGACCATCGGGCCGTATGAGACTTACGAAGATGAACTGTTCGGCTACAAGGCCGCGTTCGAAGCATTTATCACACTGCGCGACGATGCGGAGACGGCAAAGCTGGTGCGCTTCAGCAGCTACCTGCAAGAGCTTGAGGATAACCTGCCGATAGAGTCGCGCTATCGCAACCCGAAGCTCGGCGCTTCGTCGCCCATCCGCGTCGTGGATGAAGTCTTCGCTTCTGCGGATGGGAATCATGGCGTGCAGACGGCAGCTTTTAATTTGCCCAATGACGAGCAGGTCGTCAAAGAAAAAGGGTCGAAGCGCGTGATGCTCAAGAACGTTCAGGAGGCGAAGTTCAATAAGACTCTGATTCCAATCTCGAAAGTCGCGATTGACCCGGCGCAGCAATCACAGATTTCCTTCGACGCATTCTTCACGCACATCCTCGCGCACGAGCTTATGCACGGGATCGGCCCGCACAACATCACGGTTGATGGAAAACAGACAACGGTGCGCCAACAACTCAAGGAACTCTACTCCGCGATTGAAGAAGCAAAGGCCGACATAACGGGCTTGTGGGCGTTGCAGTATCTGGTTGACAAGGGCGTGCTTGATCGCAAGATGGAGCGCGATATGTACACGACTTATCTGGCAAGCTCGTTCCGCTCCGTTCGGTTCGGCATAACCGAAGCGCACGGCAAAGGGCAGGCTTTGCAGTTCAACTACCTGCTCGACGAAGGCGCGTTCAAAGTGAACGAGGCGGCGGGAACTTTCAGCGTTGATTCATCTCGCATCAAAGAAGCTGTGCGAAAGCTGACCCATGAGATACTTACGCTTGAAGCCGAAGGCTCTTACGATAAGGCAAAAGCTCTGCTCGACAAATACGCCGTGATACGGCCTGTCATGCAGAAAGCTCTTGATCGCTTAACGAGCGTGCCCGTTGACATCGAGCCGCGCTTTCCGCTGGCCGCTGCCGCGACGCGGGACACGGTGACGCGGCGATAGCGGGGCTGGAACGAATTAATCGCTTTGTCCCAGCGTCACCGCGTCTCCCCTTCAGCTTTTCCCCGCTTGCAGCCGGTGGCGGACCCTGTCGAGTTCCTTCTGTAGCTGCATGTACTCGGCGTTGGCACGCTCGACGTCGAGCCGCTTGCGGTTCAACCGTTCACGGTCGCGCGTGTGCAGTGTGCCTTTTGCTTTGGACGCGCTGGCGCGCTCCGTTTCGCGATATTCCTTCAGCACCCGCTTGACTATCTCGGCGCGCTCGCGGACCAAGTGCTCAAGCTCCGCCGCGCGCTTTTTCAGACTCTGTGGCACCGCTTCTGACCTCTCCTTGAGGGCCTGACCCAACTCAACCGGGGAGGCGCCCGGCTATATGATCACATCAGCCAGCTAAAGATTTACCTTAACTTTCCTATTGCAACCAACTGATTATTATGGTATTGTCCGGCGCGTGGGGTATTAATCTCCGCGCCGTGGGTGGAGCCACGGCGCGGGAGTCTACGGGTGGTGCGCATACGAAGGAATATCTGTGCTGTGGGGGCTATGATATTCCTGAACCGATCGGTATAGCGCACCACCTTTATACTCTCAACGCCCCTCAGTGTCAATAACCTAGTTATGTAAGTGTGCACTGTGGGAAAGATTAAGGCAGGAAGGACCCACTATGTTCTCAGACGAAGCCCTTAGCCTCATCCTCTCGGAAGCCGACCGCATAGTCTGTGACGCACAGGCGCTGCTCGACAAAGCCGTTGAATCAGGCCGCGAAGAACTGGTCGAGGCGGCCCGCAATAATCTTCGAATGGTCATAGAAAACCGCGACCGCTTGAGCCATGTCTTTGCGCTCAGGCCCGCGACGGCTGATGCCGAAGCGTAAAAGCTCAAGCCGTTCTTAATGTCAGTTGTCCAGACCCAACCATTATGAGCCGTTTGCTTCTTTTGCTCTTTGATTTCTTTACATGGAACTTTATATGTCGTCGCTTCGACACTTCACGTTTCACCTCACCGCTTCGTTGATAGTCAGCGACCGCGCCTCTATAATTTTCAGGTGAGTCACCCGCGCAAGCCAGAACATTTAATTCAGCTCAACGTAATTCAGCCGAAATCGGTGCTTAATCGCTCGGGCTTGGGCGGCTTCACGCTCAATCCTTACGTGGGATGCACTGTAGGCTGTGGCTACTGCTATGTGCCGCACATGCGACACAAACAGATGGAAGAGCGCAAGTGGGGAGCTTATGTTGATGTGAAAGAAGGCGCGCCGGAGCTTCTTGATCGCCAGCTTCGACGGCTTCGCAAGCCTACGACAGTTTTCATGTCAACGGCCGACCGATCCTTATCAGCCGGTCGAAGAGCGTTACCAGATAACGCGCCGCATGCTCGAAGTATTCGAGCGCTACCCGCAGCACAGCTTATTTGTGCTGACGAAGCAATCGCTTGTCGAGCGCGACGCAGATATTCTCTCACGCCTGCCGCGCGTCGGCGTAGGCATGAGCCTATCGGTTATGGATGACCGACTTGCCTCAGTTATTGAACCCTGGGCGCCGGTGACAAGCGAACGGCTCGCTGTCATAAAAAAATTATCCGAGCGCGGCATCGCGACTTATATCCTGTGGGCGCCCGCAATTGTGCCCGCGCCTTTGACAACTGAGTTCATTCGCCGTTCGGTTGAAAGAATAGCTCAATCCGGCGCGCGGGCGCTTTCGCTCGACACTTTGAATTATCGCTCAAGCCAGTCAGCGGGATTGTTCCGAAGGCTCGCGCGCGAGCACCACGCGCCAGCAACCGAAGCGCAGGTTAAGCTCATACGCAGTGGGGCTGCCCTTCGCGGGCTTGGCCATCGCATTGACCTGATTGAGCCTGCGCAGGTTGAAGAAATAGAGCCGCTGCTGCCATTTTGAGCAGGCGGTCTAATTACTGCGCGATCATTTTGGCTCGCTTTGCAAACGGCTCTTCTCACTTTCAAATTCGCGTCGCCGCCGTGTAGAATATCCATTCATTATGTCTGCCTCAGTGAAGCCTTTTAAGATTGGAAATATCGTCGCTGGCAACGGTGAATTGTTTTTAATTGCCGGTCCATGTCTTGTCGAAAGCGAATCGCACGCGCTCAAGATGGCCGAAGCCATCAGCGCAATCGCCGCGCGCGTCGGTATCGGCTACATATTCAAATCGTCTTATGACAAAGCGAATCGCACTTCGATCAACTCATATCGCGGGCTTGGCATCGAAGAAGCCCTGCGCATACTTGGCCGCGTCCGCAGCGATGTTGGCGTTGCCGTGCTGACTGATGTTCACGAAGTCTCGCAGGTGCGCGCCGCAGCCGAAGTCGCAGACATTTTGCAGATACCGGCATTCCTGTCGCGGCAGACAGATTTGATAGTAGAGGTTGCGCGCTCAGGGCGCGCCGTTAATATAAAGAAGGGCCAGTTCCTCGCTCCGCACGATATGCGAAACGCGATTGAGAAAGCCACTTCACAAGGCAACGACCGCGTGATGATAACCGAGCGCGGCACGAGCTTCGGCTACAACAATCTCGTTGTTGATTTTCGCGGGCTGCCCATTATGCGCTCATTCGGCTATCCGGTTGTTTATGACGTGACGCACAGCCTTCAACGTCCCGGCGGATTGGGCACGGCATCGGGCGGCGACTCTGAGTTCATCGAATACATGGCTCGCGCGGGCGTGGCGTGCGGCGTGGACGGGGTTTTTATGGAAGTGCACGACAACCCTGCGGCTGCGTTGTCGGATGGGCCGAACAGCTTGCCGCTCGCAAGGCTCGCGCCGCTGCTGGAAAAGCTCAAGGCTATTCATGAACTTGTGCGTGACCAGTTGTGATTCGAAGAATCGGTTTTCGATTCCTGATGTTTTGTTTGTGATTCTCAGCCTCGCGCAGAGCCGCAGTGGTTCACAGAACCATTGACAGAGTTTCTCTCTGTGAATCTCTGCATCTTTGCGGGAGATCGGTATTGCCCGTGCTTCAATACAAAGCCCTTTACAAAAATTTCACTAGAAGGTCCTGGTAATAATGCTCAAGAAGTTTTCGCTTGCTCTTTTCATTGCTCTCGTTTTCACAATCAGCGCGGCGGCGCAGGAGACAGAAGTTGATCGCTACCAGATCACCGCGCGCATTGACCCTGCGGCAAGCGCAGTTGATGCTCGCGCGTCACTCGCAATATCCAATCTGAGCCAGTCCTCAAAATCGCGGCTCTATTTTCGTTTGACGAAACTTGCGAAAGTTGCGAGCGCAACGGTCAACGGCGCAACGGCTCAGGTTGAAACCAGTGATGACCGCCGCGTAACTACGCTCAATCAAATTATCATCACGCCGCAAACGCCGGTCGCGGGCGGCGGCAAGGCCACAGTTGAAATCAGTTATCGCATTGAAGCGCCCGAATCCTCGCCGCTCGTCCACATCTATCCCGGCGAAGTTCTGCTCGCGTCGGAATCGGTCTGGTTTCCGATGCCCACGACCATCTTCACAATGTACGGGCCGACGACCGCGCCATTCACTTTAACGGTTACTGTTCCGTCGGGGAGCCAGCTTCGCGCGATGTCTACGGGCGCGCTCAAATCGGAATCATCGGGTGACACTGCCGCATTCGAGCAGCCGCTTAACTCGCTGCCGTTCATCCTCGCGGGCGCATTTCGCCAGCCAACAAGTTCAACTCAGGGCGGCATTCAAGTCTTTATCAGCGATCTCGAAGGCACGCGCGCGGACGCGACTGCGCGCGAAAACATTCGCGCTTTATTGATGGCAGAGGCGGGGCGCATCATTGATTTTCTCACGCGAACGCTTGGCCCGCCGTCTGCGGGCGCGACCTTCAGGATAATATCTTCAGCGCGTGTGGGAAATCTCACAGTGCCGGGCGCGCTCGTCTTAAGCGACAGAGTCTTTCGACAGGACGCGCTCGACGCAAACACGATTGAGTTGCTGGCCGATGCGCTCGCGCGAATATGGATTGATGGCCGCGTGCGCATCAGGGGGCAGGAGGCGAGATCGGCGCAGGAAGGCGGCGCGGCGCAGAAGGCCCGCAGCACGGCTCTGCTGCGCGACTCGCTCCCGCGATATTTCGCCGCGCTCTACTTCGAAGACAGATTCGGCAAGGCGGGCGCGAACGACATATGGACGCGAATCCGTTGGAGCTACACACCGGTCGCAAAATCAGGGCGCGACGCAGAGCTTGGCATTCAAACCATCCTGCTTCCGAATTACAACGCAGCCGTCTTCGGCAAAGGCCCGCTCGTGCTTCGCCTGATAGCCGAAACTGCGGGCCGCGATAAATTCATCGGCATCGTTAAACAGATGCTTGCCGGAGGACAGACCAAAAACGTCACGACTGATGACCTGCGCTCGGCGTTAGTAAAAGCAGCCGGGCCTGATGTTGAAAAATTATTCCAGCAGTGGGTTGATTCAATCATCGAGCCTGACATAATCGTCGGCGCGCCATTGCCTTCGGACAAGCCAAACTCGCAACGGGTGAACCTGCGCAACCTCGGCACGGGCGATGTTACGGTTCCAGTCGTTGCGACTACTGCATCGGGCAAGCGAGTGACGGCAACGGCAACGGTTCCATCTGAAAACCTGACCACGGTTGAGCTACCAACGGCTGAAAAGATAACATCAATCGAAGTTGATCCCGATAAGCTCATCATCCAAACCAACTACGACAATGACCTGCGCGAAGGCGATATGAAGACGACGCGCACGTCGGCGCAGACCCTTCTCGAACAGTCAATCGCAGCATTCAACAAACAATCTTACGCGGAAGCCGAAGCGAAGCTGCGCGAAGCTGTGCGGTACGACCCGACGAATGCGCTGCTGCACTCGTGGCTCGCGCGAGTGCTGGCCACGCAAAAGAAATTTGATGAAGCGGTCAAAGAAGCAAACACCGCGATAAAGATTGAGCCGCCCGTGGCGAGCGCGCTCGCGTGGGCGCACATAGCTTTGGGGCAAGCCGCATTATCGCGCAATCAGGCCGCAGAAGCCGTAGAGCATCTTCGCCGCGCTGTGCTCGTCGCCGATGACGCGCCCGCGCAGTTCGCGTCGCGCGAAGCATTGATCCAAGCAGAGCGCGCGGCAGGTCAATCTCCTGCAATTGACGAATCGGTTCGCGCGTACATATCGCAACTTGACGCAGCGATCAGGCAGCCGACTTCGGACAAGCTGTTCACGCTCGTGATAAGAAACAACCTCAAGAGATTCGTTCAGGGCATAACCGTTTCGAGGCCCAGCGCATGGACGACGGAGATACTCCGCGCGCAGCCGATTGACGCCAACCGCGTTGCGCTCGACGTTGCGTTGAAGGTGACAGCCGAAGGGCGCGACCAGATGGGCACAGCCGTATTCATCCTGCACCGCGCAGGCACGGGCTGGCTGCTCGAAGACGTGCAGTTGTTCAATGTGAAATAGCCGGGTATCAGGTGTCGGCGACGAGCCGCCAAATCCTGGCACACGACACCCGGCGCCTGACACCTATTTTGATGAAATCCAACGCGCGCGCAATCTTACTTGTCCTCGCACTGCTGGCCGTGATTGTCGCGCTCAATTTCGTCTTCTTCATTGACACGCGCGCAGCCGAAGAGAATGAGCGCACGGCTGATCGTTCATCTTATCGCGCGACTCGATTCGGCGCGCTCGCCTTCTATACGCTGCTCGAAGAGAGCGGCTATCCGGTCACCCGATTCGAAAGACCCTTCACCGAGTTGAAACAGGATGGTCCCGGCACGCTCGTCCTCGTCAGCCTGCCCGATTCAAACAATCCCAGTCAGGAAGAATTCGAGAGCTTAAACGAATGGCTCAGCGCGGGCGGGCTGCTCATAGTTATTGACAGAGACGTACATATCACTCTGGGCGACGCGCAGGCCGATACCGAACACGTTTTTTCGGGCAAAGATGCGCGACCGATCCAACCAACTTCGTACACACGCGGCGTTGGGCGGGTTCAGTTGTCTGAATACGCCACGCGCATCCGCATCACCAAAGGCGCGGCGACCTATCACATTGGCGACTCGCAGGGCGCGGTGCTCGCCGACGTGAAGGTTGGAAACGGGCGAGCGATATTCCTCACAGACCCATACGTCGTCGCAAACAACGGCATCCGCGAAGCTGACAACGTCGTGCTTGCGCTCAATCTGTTCACTGACCGGCCAGCGGGCGCAATCGCGTTTGACGAATATCACCACGGCTACGGCGCGGCGACGACGAGCGGAGGTGTGATTGCTTATTTTCGCGGAACGCCTGTCCCCTGGATGATGTGGCAGGCGGGATTAATTGTCGCGCTTGTGGTTTACAGTTTCGGGCGACGGTTTGCGCGGCCCGTTCCAATCAAACGCGAGCGGCGCACGACCAATCTCGAGTTCGTCTCCTCGATGGCGAACATTACGAGGCTCGCTCGCGCAAGCGACCTTGCGATGCAGAACGTTTATTCAGAGTTTCGCAAGCGGCTCTGTCGTTTCAGCGCGCTGCCAGTGACCGCTCAGAATGAAAAGATAGCCGCCGCCGTGTCGCGCCGCGCGCAGGTTGGCGAAAGCGAGATTAATCATCTGCTCGCGCGATGCGAACAGATTGCGCGAGGGGAGCAGGTGGGTGATTCGGAATTGCTCAGGCTCGTAACGCGCATTCGAGAGATTGAATCCCGGCTTGGAATTTGAGAAACGATTAATCGGTTCAACGAACATTCAACAGGAGGAACAAAGATGAAACACGGACGCTTGTGGATTATTCTTTTGTTTTTAATCGCTGGTATTTTCTCAAACGTGGAGGCGCAGCAGAGAAAGATGAAGATATACATTTCAGCCGATATGGAAGGCGTGGTCGGCGTCGTGACGAATGAGCAGCTAGGGCCGCAAGGCTTCGAGTACGCGCGCTTCCGCGACTTTATGACTGCGGAAGTTAATGCTGCCATTCAAGCCGCGTTCGAGGCGGGCGCAACTGAGATAGTCGTGAGCGATTCGCACGGCAACGGGCAGAACCTGCTGATTGAAAAGCTGCCGAAGAACGTCACCGTTGTTCGCTCGTGGCCGCGCCCGCTGATGATGATGCAGGGCATTGATGAAACGTTCGACGGCGCAATATTCATCGGCTATCACACAAGCACGAACAACACGGCTGGCGTGCGCGCTCACACAATTTCAAGCGCGCGGCTCGCGGACGTTCAGCTCAATGGCGTTTCAATGCCTGAAGCTGGAATCAACGCAGCTATCGCCGGACATTTCAACGTGCCCGTGATTATGATTTCGGGAGACGACGCGGTTGTGAAAGAAGTGACCGCGCTTCTGGGCGACATCGAAGGCGCAGTTGTGAAGTGGGCTTACGGATTTCACTCGGCGCGCACGCTCACGCCCGAAGCGGCTTACGAGGTGATTCGAGAAAAAGTGAAGCGCGCAATCGCAAGGATAAAAGATTTCAAGCCGTACAAGATTAAGGCTCCGGTTCAACTCGACGTGCGATTCAAGAATTATCGCCCTTCGGAGATGTTGAGCTACCTGCCAATCGTCGAGCGCACGGATTCGCACAGCATCCGATTCACGGGCCGAGACATAATCGAGGTGTCGAAGTTTTTGGAATTCATAACGACCTACGAGCCGTCGCTTGAACCTTAGCGCGAAACCGGCAGAGGCTTTGTGAAAGAAAAACTCACCGCCGAAGTAACCGCAGGGCGCGCGGGAACCACGAAGTCGGTCGCGCGCCCGCAGAGAAAATCGAAAAATCTCTGCGCAGCCGCTCTCTACTTTGCGTCCCTGCGGTGAATCCTCTTGCACGACAATCCTCAGATTAATTTTCAAACAGGCGCCACGGAAACAATAACTGCCATAAGCTGAGATCGCCTTTATAGCTGGCGATCAAAAAGTACCTTTCAGTGAAAAATTTATTAGCGAAATACTGCTGCTGCCACTTAGGATTTATATCGTCAAGCAGTATCGCTTCGGCTGCTCCGACCAGGTAAAACGCAACGCGCTGATCCTTTTCGAGAGATAGGTCAAGCAATTTCGGAAGTTGGATAATTCTCTCACATGCGTCGCGGAATGGAGTGAAATCTTTAAGCGAGCGAAACTGCGCGCTTGGCCTGTACTGCGATGCTGCCAGTCCAGCGATGCGGTACTCCGTGTAACGCGCAAAGCCTTCTTGCCAGAGTTGAAAAGAGAAGTATTTGTAATCGTCTTCCGAGAGCGATTCTTTGAACTGCCTGCGGGCTTCAATATAAGCTGCAAGCTTGTTCTTGCGTTGAAGCGCATCGGCAAGCGCGCGGCACAGGGCGGAAAAATTCTTGTTCACTTCTGGCGCGGCATAAGGAAAAGGAAAATTGAGCATCCACATTCCGGTCTGATCGCCGTGCGAAAGATTCAGCGCATTTGTCGCGGCGGCATAGTCCGGCTGCGAATATTGCAGTTGATGAAAGTGCTCGTGCAGCAATGTCACCACCCATCGAGTTGACGTTTTAGCATCGGTGTTCTCGGCCTGACCTATTACAATCGTCGGAACCCCTTCCAAAAACAGCGTCGCCAGCAGGCTGGGTTGAAATACCCGCTTGCGAAAATAGACCTCGCTCCGAAGAAGCGCATCGAGCTTCAACGGCGTGAAATCTTTCGGCGGCTTCGGATGGCGAATGAGAAATTCGTGCTCGGCTGTTACAAGCACGATTGCAAAGGGCGCTTTGCTCCATCCTTTCCAGACCTTATCGCCGAGCTTTTCAGCGATGCGAAAAGCCTCCGCCAATCGTATCCGATCAACCTGTGATATTTGCGGCATTGCCTGCGCCATCGCGCTTGCAGGCGCAAGCAGCGCAATCAGGGGCAGCAGTAGCTTTATGCGTCTCCTCATATCGTTTGTTTAACGTCAGCGGGCGTTGGGGGTTCCTCAAAGGTATTTAGCCGCTTGTCTTCATTTCCTGCTCGCGCACGAACTCCGCGAGCGCGTCACGCCAGTGGCGTAGCGGCGCAAGCCCCAGCTTTTCTGAAACCAGACATCGCATCGCGGAATTCTTAGGCCGCGGCGCAGGTTGATTGAGATCGGCGCGCGATATTGGCTCAATCTCAACATCACCCATGCCAGCAAGCTCAAGCGCAAGCAGCGCGAATTCATACCACGTAGCCACACCCGTGTTCGTGATTTGATAAAGCCCGTGCGCGCTCAGATTGATTATCTCTTCGATGCGCGCCGCAAGGTCTGGCGCGTAAGTCGGGATCGAAGTCTGATCTGTGACACCTTTCAGTCGCGCGCCTTTGCGAGCGTATTCAATCACGCGGCTGCCGAAATTCTTTCCGCCCGCGCCGAACAGCCACGACGTGCGCGCGATGTAAAACCGCTCGGCCTCTTCACGCACAGCAATCTCGCCTGCAAGTTTCGATTTGCCGTAAACGCTCAAAGGATTCGGCTCGTCTTCCTGAGTGTAGAAGCCCGCTTTCGTGCCATCGAAAACGTAATCGGTGCTTGTGTGAACGATGTCTGCGCCGAAGCGACGAGCAGCGCGAGCGAGAAAGCGCGGGCCGTTTTCATTCACCGCGTAAGCCCAGCCCGCGTCGCGCTCGCAGCGATCAACATCGCTCGTCGTCGCGCAGTTGATTACAACACCGGGTCGAAAATGCTCAACCGCTCTCAGCACATCTTCTTCGCGCGTGATGTCGAGGTCGGCGTGCGCAAGCGACGTGACTCGCCATCCCGACGCCGCAAGCCGCGCAGCCATAAAGCGCGCAAGCAACCCTTGCCCGCCGGTAATCAATGCGTGCCTTGTTTGAGTTAATGAAGCCATATCTGTGTCAGGAGGTCAGGATTCGGAGCAGTGATCGCCTTGAAAGCGGCTCCCAGAGCCAGTTTCAAGACATCAGTCGGTCTGTCTCTGCCTCCAACCCCTGACCACTATCTTCCGCCGTACATCCGCTCGTAATAATTTTGATACTCACCTGAGCGAGCGCGGTTTATCCACTCGCGATTCGATTGATACCAGCGAACAGTCTTTTCAATGCCGCTCTCGAAAGTCTCTTGCGGATGCCAATCTAACTCGGTCTCAATCTTCGTCGGGTCGGTCGCGTAGCGGCGGTCATGGCCCGGACGGTCAGTCACGAACTTGATTAACGAATACGGCTTGCCGAGCAGATCGAGCAGCGCGCGCACTACTTCAAGGTTGGTCTTTTCAGCGCGCGAGCCTATGTTGTAAACCTCGCCCGCGCGCCCGCGACGAAGCACGGCATCAATTGCGCGGCAGCAGTCTTCAACGTAAAGCCAATCGCGCACGTTCAGCCCGTCGCCATAGACGGGAAGCTCGCGGTCTTCCATCGCGTTGGTAATCATCAGCGGGATGAGCTTTTCAGGAAATTGATACGGGCCGTAGTTGTTCGAAGCTCGTGTCGTGACTACGTCGAGGCCGAACGTGACGTGGGCGGCTCGCGCCAAGTGTTCAGCCGCAGCTTTCGATGCTGCGTAAGGGCTGTTCGGCTTGATCGCAGAAGATTCTGTAAAGTATTCGCCCGGTCCGCACGATCCCATCACTTCGTCGGTTGAGATTTGAACGAAGCGCGACACGCGCGCCGCTCGCGCTGCATCGAGCAAGACTTGCGTGCCCGCGATGTTGGTTTCGATGAAATCCGCCGCGCGCTCAATCGAACGATCAACGTGCGATTCGGCAGCAAAATTCACTACCGCGTCCGCGCCCGCGATAGCTTCATCAACCGCCCGGCGGTCGCAGATGTCGCCGCGCACGAATGAGTAATTCGGGCTGTCGGCTACGTCGCGCAGGTTTTCGAGATTGCCAGCGTAGGTGAGCTTGTCAAAATTCACGATACGGCAGTCAGGATATGCCGCAAGCATGTAGCGAATGAAGTTCGAGCCGATGAAACCGGCGCCGCCTGTGATGAATAATTGCATAAGTCCTCTTTGGAAAGTTGCAATTTTAGACTCGCCGTTCAGCTTTTATCAACTTGCTTTCACCGGCTCGCAAAAAGCGAGTTTAATCAACCGTCAAAAAGTATGGCTGCGAAGATATGCCGCCGGGATTTATTATCTTCAATTCGTGTCGGCCTGATGCGAGCGTGATATTCTTCGCCGAGAACTGCCCGTCGGCTGCGCTCGTCGTTATTTGATTGCCGTCAATCACGAGCGTGGCTGCCGGGTTGATTCG
This sequence comes from Blastocatellia bacterium, assembly GCA_035575515.1. GTDB lineage: Bacteria > Acidobacteriota > Blastocatellia > UBA7656 > UBA7656 > DATLXU01. The sequence continues at coordinate 9,061 of DATLXU010000034.1, read as the reverse complement.
CTCGCCGGTTACAATCAGCTTCTTACGTCCCGCCTTGTACCTGGCTTTCTTTATCGCGGGCACGGTTTCAGGATCAATCACCTTGATTTGAAAAGAGCCGCCTGCTGTTACATTCGCCTGATCTTTGACTGCGATGCCTACGGTAAAAAGCCCGCTCGCGGTTGGCGTTCCTGAAATCAACCCGGTGCTTGAATTGAGAGCGAGTCCCGCCGGCAACGCTCCGCTCGTAATCGCCCAGGTGTAAGGCGGCGTGCCTCCCGCGACTGCGGGCTGATAGCTGAACGGCGCGCCCTGCATCGTTTCAATCAAGCTCGCAAGCTCAAGCGAAACTGGCGGCGGCGTGACGGTGAGCGACAAAATCTTTCGCGCCGCGCGCGAGTCGGCGTCTTTCGCTTCAACTGTGAACGTGAAGACTCCGGCTGCGGCTGGCGTTCCTGACAGTATGCCCGTCGCGGGCGCAAGCGTGAGTCCAACAGGGAGCGCGCCGCTCACAAGCGACCACGCGTAAGGCGGCCTGCCTCCCTGCGCCGCAAGTTGAACCGAGTAGGGCGAGCCTCTTTGAACGGACGGAAGCGCGGCGGTCATCACTTCAACAGGCGGGAGCGCAACGGTTATCGAAAGGCTCTTCTGCGCCGTCACAGATTTTGAATCGCTCACTTGAATCATCGCGGTTGAGCTTCCTGCATCCGTCGGAGTTCCTGCTATCACGCCCGTATTTGCGCTGAGGCTCAGGCCCGCAGGCAATGCGCCCGATGCGACAGACCATGTGTAAGGCGGCGCGCCGCCCGTCGCTGTTAGTTGAAAAGTGAGCGGCTGGCCTTTCATTGCTTCGACGGAAGAAGAGCTTGTTATTGAAGGCGCGCTTCCGCCTGAAACGGTCACGCTGACGTTCGCAGACATTTGACCGAAAAATCCTGTGCCTTCCTGAAAGAGCTGCCATTGAAAGTTGTACGTGCCCGGTATGCTTGGCGCGAAGGCTGTGAAGGTCACGTCGAGCGTCTGGCCCGGCGGCACTATAAAGAGGATCAGCGGGACGCGGTCGCCTCCCCACGTCACGTTATTCGGCGGATTCTGCGACCCTATCCTGAAGCCGTTCGAGCCGTCCCACGTCTCTGTTCCCGTGTTGAGCCATTTCATGTTCACGCTGAATGCCTGATTCGGCTCAACAGTAGTCGGCACTGTTTGCTCGATGAATTGCGAATCGTAGAGAGATGTGCCTGAGGCTATTGTGATTGAAAGCTGCTTCTGCGCGGTTGCACTTTGGCTGTCTCTCACCTGCGCGGTGAAGCTGAATGTCCCGGAGGATGAAGGCGTGCCGCTAATCACGCCGCTCAAGCTCAAGCTGAGTCCTGCGGGGAGCGCGCTGCCGGTTGCAAGGCTCCAACTGTAAGGCTGCGCGCCGCCTCTTGCGATGAGTTGTTGCGAGTAACTTCTTCCGACAATGCCCGGCGCGAGAGGCGACGCGCTTGAGATTTCAAGCGGGCCAGCGCCGCCGCCAACAGCCGGATAGATGAACCTTATTCCGTCAATGTCGTCCTGCCTGAGCGAGGCGCAGCGCCCGTCGAAGTGCGCTATGCCGAACATCGTCGCGTCGAATTGCGTTGAGTGGCCTAAGCCAACAGCGTGCCCCATCTCGTGCGTGACGATCTCCTGCACCTTGCAATGATCCGCAAACTCGCAGGTCGCGTTCGGGTTTATTGATATGTGGCCTGTGTGACCGCGATAAAAAGTCATGCCGTTGACGACCTTCGTTTCGCCGCTGTTCCAGCTCAATCCGCCGATTGCCAGTACGCCCGAACACGAAGGGCTTGGCGCGAATTGCCCGTCGCAGTTGTCAAAGACGATATTGTTTATGCCGCGCGCGTAACAAGCGCCGGTTGTGCCTCCGTTGACCAAGCGCAGCGAGCAGCCCTCGACGCTTGACCATGCGTTCATCGCGGCCGTGATGTCATCCACGACCTGCGGGTTCGGCATACCTTCCGGGTTTACCAGAAAGGCTACGGGTTGTCCGTCGTCAGGCTCGAACCATCGCACGGGCGGATTTGTTATGAAGGTGAACTGCGGCTCAAGCGCGCGGCTCGCGGCGCGGTTGTATTCAGGCGGCGCGGAAAGAATCGCAACGTTGCGGTAATAAGTGCGCTCGAACGCCTGCGCCCGCTCGCGATTAGCCGCGAGCCTTCGCCGCACCATCTCGATGTAAGAAGACAACTCCATGCGATTTGTGATCGTGCCGTGCGTTTCCTGCGACGCGTCGAGCACGGCGACGTGAGCGTCAGGCGTTTCGCGAACGGCTATCGGACGGCCCGTCGCATCTTCGATGATAGAAAATTTGCCGAGAAACATTTGATGCACGCGCAGGCTGCCGTCCGGCCACGTGTCGAGATAAAGAAGCACGCGCTCTCCAATTGAAAATCGAGGCGAGCCGAACGTGATGCTTCCTTCACTGCCGACCTGCCCGCCTCTTTCTTTAATCGTGATGAAGCGGTCGGCGATACGGCCTTTGATGACTTCCTGAACGCGCAGTGTGACGTAAGTGAATATGCGCTCGCGGTCCATACGGCACTCGACCCAGACGACCTTGCCGCGGACTATGGCGCGCGCGCCGATTATCAAATCGTCATCCGTTGGGACGATGACTGTTGTTGAATAGATGGACTCGGCGCAGCACAGGGTGAAGGCCAATAACAAGATGGAGCGGCAGATTGCAGAGTTTATCAATGCTCGCATACGGACTCGCATCGAGGGCTAAAGCTATTTAAAAATCTCTTTGAATCGCAGCCTGACTTCTTGGCTGCTCCTGCAGCTTGTGCGGCAAACCCTCAGCAACAGCTCTGCGCCACACTCCGGCTAAAGCGTGGGGCTTATAATTTACTTCTTAGCCTGAAGGCGGTTGTGGCGGGGCTGTCACATCCCGGCCAATAAATTACTTCTAATTAAATCCGCTGTCAATCAACACAAGCGCCTCGCCGTCGCAGTAAATAATCTATGAATCTATCTATTGAGAGCGACAATCCGGGAGTCGCGTATTAGCGAGAATTACATTACTTCAAATGGCGAGAAAAGATACGATTCGCTTTGGTCATGAACGGAACAATCTTATTTACGCGCTGCAACTCTGCTCAGGCGATAATTTGCTTGAGCACAATTCAATCACCCGGCAAGGTAATATCATCGCGCTTTTTTTGTGCGAAGCCGCAATAAAGTAGGCCGGTGATGATGGGCCGAGTTAATGGTCTGCGTATTGCTGTGTCGGTTATTTGACAAAGCCATATAGTTGTGTTTGAATTCGCCTACCGAAGCTTGATCAGCCCCTGTGAAGTTTTATCAGGCATAAGCCGGGCGACCTCACTTAATTGATTATTGTGCAGTAAAAAACGGCCGGCTTATTAGAGGCAAGCCCCTTCATATATGCAGCATACTTGGGTCAAGCATTGACTGTCCAAGACGAGAAGCGACGCCGGGAGCAGGGCCCGCGCTATGAGTTGACGCACGAGCCAGCGGCTGGCGTGTGGGAACGCGTCAAGTCACAAAGCAGTCTTCGAGCTTGCATCAGGTTATTTGAGGGAACAAAAGATTCCCTGTTTGTGGAGGCAAGAATGAAACGCGTTCTGAAGCAGATGAGGTTCAAATACTTAATTCTTTTTTTATTCATTCTGGGCGCGGCCCAATCCTCACTGGCAACAACCGTAGTTGTCCCAGCCGACGACGATTTGATAATCGGCGCGCGCGCCATAGTCCGCGGCAAGGTCGTCGCAATCGAAAGCAGCTTCGACGAGTCGCACAGCCGTATCTATACATACATAACCATCAAGGTGAAGGAAGTGCTCAAAGGTGAGGTCACCGAGCGCAGGATCGTGCTCAAGGAGATGGGCGGGCAGGTCGGCAATCAGGGATTCACGATTTTCGGGAATCCGCAATTCACGCGCGGCGAAAAAGTTCTGCTCTACCTCGACACCTGGAAAGACGGCAGCCTGCGCACGCATCAGTTGTTTCTGGGCAAGTTCTCAATCATCAAAGACAAAGCTACGGGCCAGCAATTCGTAGTGCGAACGGTTCCTGACGAAAATACAACGGTGCTGCGCGCCAGTGACTTCGGCGGACAACCGAGCGGCACCTCGACTGACCGCATGGAGTTGTCGAGATATATCGAGATGGTGCGCGAGCGGCTCGAAATCAATCGCGAGCGTTCGGACTCTTTCCTCAACGAGCACTACCGCGGCGTGCCGCTGCTGGCTCAACCGGGCGAATACGGCGGCATCAAATCGCGCGGCGGGTTTCAATCGCAGTGGACATTCATCAGAAGCGCGCACCCGCGATGGTTCGAGCCTGACAGCGGCCAGGCGGTTACTTTCGTCGTGAACCCGGACGGCGCGCCCAACCCGCAGATAATGGACGACATCGCAGCGGCGATGAACGCGTGGTCGACGGTGCCGGGCTGTTCTCTGAGGATAGCCACCGGCGGCACGTCAACCGCGTGCCGCGAAGGATTCGGGCTGAACCTGATTTTATTCAATAACTGCGATGAACGATGGGGAGCTACATCCGGATGCGCAAGCACGCTTGCGTATGGTGGGCTAAGCTGGACGGGCACGTCAAAGACAATTGGTGGTGTTACATATCAGCAGGCCACCGCCGGTTTCATATCCTTCAACCCTTACGCGAGTTGTTATTTTGGCAACCACTGCAACGTTCAGGAAATAACGACGCACGAGCTTGGTCACACGATGGGACTCGGCCATTCGGCTGATTCAACTGCGACGATGTATGCCTTCGCGCACTTCGATGGCCGTTGCGCGGGATTGAGAGCCGATGATATTGCGGGCATCACTTCGATCTATCAAGGCGCAGGCGGAGGGCCGGGACCGCTCACGATTAGCACGGCGTCTCTGCCTGCGGGAACGGTCGGAACTTCGTACTCGCAAACTCTGATTGCGACGGGCGGCTCTCAGCCTTATACATGGAGCCTGGTTGCCGGGCAAGGCAATCTGCCGACGGGTCTCAGCTTGAACGCGAGCACGGGAGCAATCACGGGAACGCCGAGCGCAACAGGCACATTCAACTTCACCGTGCGGGTGACAGACAGCGCGTCTACTACCGCGCAGAAGGCTCTTTCTATAGTCATAAGCCAGTCCGGCACGCCTTATAATTCGCAATTCGTCTCGCAGACTGTGCCCACAAGCGTCGCTCCGGGCCAGAGCTTCACAGTGAACATGAAATTCACAAATACGGGAACGCAGACGTGGAGCGCGCCGGGGTTTTATCTGGTTTCGCAGAATCCTGCGCTCAACACAACTTGGCTGGGCGGGTCTTACAACGCAGTTGATTTGGGGCAGTTCATCATCAATCCGGGACAGCAACTCGATTTCAACTTCACAGCGACTGCGCCGACAACGCCCGGCACATACAACTTCCAGTGGCAGTTATATAAAGACAACGGCACAGGCTTTTTCGGACAGATGACGGCGAATGTCGCAATTCAGGTAGCCAGCGCGCCGCCGCCAGCTACGAACAATGCGGCATTTGTATCGCAGTCCGTTCCCTCGTCCTTGAATACTGGTCAGACCGTCTCTGTTTCTGTCACGATGCAAAACAACGGCACTACAACCTGGGCCGCTGGCAGTTATTATCTCGGCTCGCAGAACCCTGCTGCCAACAGCACTTGGGGTTTGAACAGAATTAACCTTGCTTCGCCAGTCGCCCCTGGCTCAAACGCTACGTTTACCTTCAACATCACTGCTCCTTCGACTCCGGGAACATATAACTTTCAGTGGCAGATGGCGCAGGATGGATCGGGATCATTCGGCGTTGCTTCCACAAATATCGCAATAGCTGTCGGCTCCGCCACTGCCGATACGGATGGCGATTGTATGCCCAACGGTGTTGAATTGCAGGAGGGCAGGAACCCATCAGTCAAAGACAATGACATATTCACTAACGCAAGATGGTTCGCCATGCAGCAGTACAGAGACTTCCTAGGCAGAGAAGGCGAATCCTCTGGCATCACCTACTGGACCAACCAGATCACATCAAACTTGCAATCTCGCGCTCAGGTGATTGACAACTTCTTCCGCTCGGCAGAGTTCCAGGCCACTACTCCAATTACTCGTCTCTACTTTGCATACTTCTTGAGAATCCCAGATTATCCTGGATTGATCTACTGGGTCACGCAGTATCGCAACGGGACGAGCCTAAATCAAATATCTCAGCAGTTTGCTCAATCCCAAGAGTTCACTCAGAGATATGGCAGCTTGAGCAATGATCAGTTCGTAGCTCTTGTATATCAGAACGTGCTGGGAAGAACACCCGATCAGGCTGGGTTTGATTACTGGGTCAATCAGCTAAACAGCGGAGCACAGACTCGTGGGCAAGTGATGGCAGGCTTCAGTGAGTCAGATGAGTACAAGGCGAGGAGCGGCAACTGGGTTTATGTTGTGCAGATGTATGTCGGAATGCTGCGAAGGTCGCCGGAGCAGGCAGGGTTTGATTATTGGGTCAATCAGATGAATCAAGGAACGAGTGGTTTGCAATTGATTCAGGGCTTTCTTGATTCCCTTGAATATCACAAGAGGTTCTTACCCTGATAGCCAACTGCTCTGATCTGCCACGATCCGGTTGATAGAGCTAGATTAGTCGCCACTGAAAAAGTGCTTAAACGAACTGAGTGAACGGCTTACGATGAAAAAGCGGCTTCCGAAATTGCAAGGTTTTGAAGATTGGTTTGCGATTTCCGGTGATTCAGGCATCGCAGACATTATCAATATGTTGTGGTCTGGTCTGATGAAACCGCTGTCGCGTCTATATACAGCCCCTTTCTGACTTTTTCAGTGACGACTAGATTAGGAGTGCGGCGAGCGTGCCGCACTCCAAGCAGGCAATCGAAAACTGCTTCAAGAGAAAGTTTGGACAAATTATGGGTCCAAACAATTGATCGTTTTTGGCGTATTAGAAAGATTAACGAAAGTTCCTGCAACCCTGACCTGAATGGAGTGAATATTTCCGTCTTTGAGGCTGATTGGCGTCGGAAAGACAAACCCGTGAGCGCCATTGCCTTTGCCAGCATCGAACAAATCCTGACGGAACTGGTCCGCTAACACTGTGGCGATCAGTGTGCCGTCAGCGTATATGTCAACGCTGATTGGCGTGTTCGGCTCGTTTGCATTCCAGACCCAGCCTGCGATTACGTCGCAGTCTGCGACATCGTGCGTGCCTTGAAATACAGGCACTGGACAATTAAGCGACTGTGGCGTATTGGGCAGATTCATCAAAGTCCCACCAAATGTAACTTTGATAGAATGTGTCTGCCCGTCTTTCAGGCTGTTCGGGGTCGTAAAGACAAAACCGTGGACGCCGTTCCCCTTGCCCGCGTCAAGCAAATCCTGACGAAACTGATTCGCCAGCACTGTGCAGATCAACGTGTCATCAGCGTAGATGTCCACGCTGATCGGAGTGTTTGGTTGATTTGAATTCCAAGCCCATCCCGCGATCCCGCTACAACTGGTTAAATCATGGCTACCATCAAATTCCGGCTCTGGACATGTTATGGTTTTTGGATTGCCCGCCAAACCAAAGGTTGTTCCGGCGACTCCTACAGATATTGAATGCGGCTGCCCATCATTGAGGCTGCTAGGAGTCGGGAAGACGAATCCGTGGTTGCCGTTGCCTTTGCCAGCATCGAGCAGGTCCTGACGGAACTGATCAGCGAGTACTGTAGCAATCAGCATGCTGCCATCATAAATATCCACGCTGATCGGGGTGTTTGGTTGATTTGCGTCCCACGCCCATCCGGCAATTGTGTTGCAGTTGGCCGCATCGAAAGAGCCTTCAAACGAAGGCGCGGGGCTGGCAGGACAGTTAATGGTTATCGGAGAGTTTGGAAGCTCAATAGTTGTCCCTGCAAACTTTGCCCGAATCGTGTGAGGTTGTCCGTCTTTCAAGAATGCCGGCGTGGAGAAGCTAAATCCATGAGTACCATCACCTATGCCAGCATCAAGTAAGTCTTGGCGGAACAGGTTTGCGGGAGCTTGTATGCTGGAAAACGGATTGCTATCCACATAGATGTCAACGCTTATATGAGCACTTGGTTGGTTAGCATCCCAAGCCCAGCCAGCGATAAAATCACAATTGGCGACATCGAAGCTTCCTTGAAATACAGGACTGCAATTGATTGTCTTCGGTGTGCCAGTCAGATCAATACTGCTGCCTGCGATTCTCACCCGGATCGAATGAGTTGCGCCATCTTTTAGGCTGTCGGGAGTCGGAAAGACAAATCCGTGAGCGCCATTGCCCTTGCCAGCGTCGAGCAAGTCTTGGCGGAACTGATTCGCGAGCACCGTAGCAATCAACGTGTTGCCATCGAATATGTCGACGCTGATCGGCGTGTTCGGCTGGTTGGCATCCCAAGCCCAACCAGCAATCATGTTGCAATCAGCTAAATCATGTGTGCCATCAAAGCTGGCCTGGCTTGCGTGTACTTCACTAGATGGAATATAGAACAGATGCGAGAGGAGCAGAACCGAGAGCAAAAAGAAATATATCGGTCGCAGAATACCACGCGCTCGCAAACGAGCGAAAGCTGAAGGTGTTTTCATAAAAACCATCCTCCTCAGTACTGTTGACTACTTAACCTCCAAAATCTCCCCTTTAGATGATGCGATCGCGGACTAGCGGACCGCCGGGGATTCTTCTACAACCAGACGGGCAGCAAATTCCGCTTGCGGATAAAGGCTCCATAAACGGACTGGAGATGTTCGGAATCTATAGACTTGACACCTTTTTGTCAACTGTTATTTCTGACAACTAACTGTCACGAAAAAGAAAGCCTTTGCTCTATAGAGAGGAGGGGGGGCTGTATAAGGTAGGATGAAGCCTGTTAGCGGGAAGGAGTGAAATTATTATGATTTAAGTCTCCATCTATACGACCGGTAGCTCCACAGTTAATCGTGGAGACAGCTTTGAAGCCAGAAAACAGCCACTTTATGGAGTTGGCTGAATTCGTAAGTTGTTGATTCCACGTTCGACCAACAACTGTGTACTCCGGGTGTGCTATACCATTTTAGTGCAA
>DATLXU010000033.1:0-19945 GCA_035575515.1 Blastocatellia bacterium | reverse complement strand
GCTTGCCGACACGGAAGCCGAGACCGAGAGCCTGCTATCGGAGCCGGGCACGGTGATGGGCACAGTGCCTTACATGTCGCCGGAGCAGGTCAGAGGCGAGCAGTTAGACGCGCGCACAGACATATTCAGCTTCGGGTGCGTCGTGTACGAGATGCTTGCCGGGCGACAGCCTTTCGCAGCAGAGAGCGCGGCAGCAATTCTTTCAGCCATTCTCGCGCACGAGCCTGCGCCGCTTGCGCGGTACTCGAATGAAGCGCCGGAAGAGTTACAGCGAATCATTCGCAAGTGTTTAGAGAAGGACCGAGAGCGGCGGTATCAAACAATGCGCGACGCCGCGATTGATCTGGATAACTGCCGCCGCGCGTATGAAGCCTCGCGAGCGACTGCGTTGCAAACTGAATTCGCGGCGACAGACGAATCTGTTAAGGCAACCGCGCCGGAACAAAAGAGGCCGTGGTTTCTCCGACGCCGCGCGCAGGTTGCGGGCGCTCTTGTAGTCTTAGCGGTTGCTGCCGTGCTCGCTTACGTGCTTGTCTTTCGTCGAAGCGCAGCGACAGTGCGCGCGCCAGAAATTAAATCGCTTGCGGTGTTGCCGCTCAAATCTCTTGACGCGAGCGAAAATTATCTTGGCTTAGGCATTGCCGACGCTTTGATTCGCAAGATAAGTCAGACGGGCGAGCTTGCGGTGCGTCCGACGAGCGCGGTACGCCGCTACTTGAACGAAGAGACGGACGCGCTCGCAGCAGCACGGCAGTTGGAAGTTGACGCAGTGCTTGAAGGGAGTGTGCAGCGCGGCGAAGATCGTTTGCGAGTCAGCGTCAATCTGCTACGAACGAGTGACGGCTCGTCTTTGTGGGCTGACAACTTCGACATGCGTATGGCTGACATCTTCACGATGCAGGACACTCTGGCGCAGCAAATCACCGCGCGCCTGCGGCTTCAACTCGACCCATCGCAGCAGGCGCGGCTCGTGAAGCGCTACACGTCGAACCCCGAGGCATATGAGTACTACCTTAAAGGGCGGGCCAGCTTTGAACGAGTTACGACCTCAATCGGCGAACTTCAGGTGGTGGATGCCTCCATAGATTATTTCAAGAAGGCGGTTGAGCTAGACCCGAAGTTTGCGCTGGCGCATGCGGCACTTGGCGGCAGCTATTTGTGGAAGGCGAATTTCAACGATCCCAACAATCCTGCTTGGGTAGAGCTGGCGCGCGAGGCACTGGCACAGGCCGAGTCGCTCGATTCGCAACTCGCGGAGATTCATTCAGTGCGATTTGAATACTACTTCAGCAGGTATGGAGGTTGGGACTTAGCCCAGGCCGCGCGCGAAGCCCGTCAGGCTTTGGCGCTCAATCCCGGCGTCGGACATTCTGAGCTTGGCACGATCTATGACCATCTAGGATTAGACGAGAGAATCGGCTTGCGAGAGTTCCAGCGGGCGCTTGAGATTGATCCCACGAACACTAACGTCCAATCCCGCTTGGTCGAATCCTACGCACTGTATGGAAGGTTCGATGATGCCCTCGATGCATATCGCCGTTTCTTCGGTGATGTAAGTAATTCATCGAGTCTGCCCCAATCTCCTGCAAAAGCATTGATCGGAAAGGGCCGACTCGATGAAGCGCAGCCTTTTCTGGAAGAAGCTTTGAAAAGGAATCCCGGAGACCTCCAATCACGAGGGCAAATGCTCCTGATCCTGGCTTTGAAAGGCAAGTTTCAAGAAGCTGAGGCGGCAATCCCTCAAATCCTCGCGCAAGCCCGGAACAATCGCGCATATCACCATATCACGTATGACATCGCATGCGTATATGCGTTGGCGGGAAAGACGAACGAAGCTGTCAAATGGCTACGGGTTACTGCTGATAATGGCATGCCCAACTACACGCTATTTGCGCGCGACCCGCATCTCGATAGGATCAGAACAGAACCAGCCTTCACGCAGTTCATAGCTGAATTGAAATCGCGATGGGAGGGCTACCGGCGCGAGTTCGGCGGGGGCGCAACGCAATGATCGGGGAAGCAATCTCTCACTATCGAATCATAAGCAAGCTCGGCGCGGGCGGGATGGGAGAAGTCTACCTCGCGGAAGATACGCGGCTCGGTCGTCAGGTCGCGCTCAAGTTTCTTCCCGCTTCTTATCAATACGACCCTGACCGGCGAACTCGCTTCCTTCATGAAGCGCGCACCGCATCGGCTTTGCGCTCGCCAAACATTGCCGCCATCTACGACATAGGCGAGCACGACGGCGTGATGTTTATCGTGATGGAATATGTCGAGGGCGAATTGCTCTCGACCAGAATCGGTCGCGGCCCGCTCGCGCTGCGCGAAGCAGCCGAGATTGCGATGCAGGTCGCAGACGCGCTCGATGAAGCGCACGCGCTCGGAATAATTCACCGCGACATCAAAAGCTCGAACCTAATGGTCACGCCGCGCGGGCTTGTGAAGATGTTGGATTTCGGGCTTGCCAAAATGATTCGAGTAGCTACACAAGACGACAGCCGCGAGCTTACCGCGCCGCTCGGACAGGCGACAAGCCCCGGAATAGTTTTGGGCACGGTCTCCTACATGTCGCCTGAGCAGGCGTTCGGGCGCGATCTCGATAATCGTTCGGACATTTTTTCGCTCGGCATAGTCATCTATGAAATGCTCGCCGGGCAGTTGCCTTTCAAAGGCGCGAGCGTAACTGAGATCGTCGACAACATCATTCATCAGGAACCGCTGCCCATCGCAAGCTTCAATTCAAACGTGCCAGTTGAGCTTGAGCGCATCACGCGCCACTGCCTTGAAAAAGACCGCGAGCAGCGATACTCGTCGGCGCGAGAGCTTGCAGTGGATTTGCGCGCTTTCCTGCGAGAGACAGATTCAGGCAGCGTGCGAACGTCATCCTCAACCGCCGCTCAAACGCAGCGCCGCGTGCGTTCGCGCCGTGCCATTGATTCGATTGCCGTGTTGCCGTTTTTGAATGCGAGCGGCGATGCCGACACCGAATACCTGTCGGACGGCGTCACCGAATCTATCATCAATAACTTGTCGCGCTTGCCACGCCTTCGCGTGATGGCGCGAAGCACCGTCTTTCGCTACAAAGGGCGCGAGATTGACCCGCTCAAAGTTGGGCGCGAACTTAACGTGCGAGCGTTGCTTACGGGAAGAGTGCTTCAACGCGGCGACCTTCTCATAATCAAAGCCGAGATGGTTGATACATCAGACGGCGCGCAGGTTTGGGGCGAGCAGTACAACCGCCAGTTGTCTGACATATTCGCAATCGAAGAAGAAATATCAAACGTCATAAGCGAAAAGCTGAAATTGAAACTGACAGGCCCGCAGCGGAAACAACTCACGCGGCGCTACACCGAAAACACCGAAGCCTATCAGCTTTACCTGAAGGGCCGCTTCTACTGGAACAAGCGCACTGAAGAATCGCTCAAGCGCGGCATCGAGTATTTCAACCAGGCGATTGAAACCGACCCGAACTACGCGCTGGCTTACGCCGGTGTGGCCGACTCTTACAACATACTGGCAAGCTACAGCGCGCTCGCTCCGAAGGACGCTTTTCCGCGAGCTAAAGCGGCGGCGACGCGCGCGCTCGAACTGGACGAGAAATTGGCCGAAGCGCACGCTTCACTCGCATTCGCTCTGTTTGGTTATGACTGGAACTGGGCGGAAGCTGAAAAGCAGTTCAAGCGCGCGATTCAATTGAGTCCGAACTACGCGAATGGTCATCACTGGTATGCGGTATTTCTCGCTCCGATGGAAAGATTCGATGAAGCGTTTGTAGAGATAAATCGCGCGCAGGAGCTTGATCCGCTTTCACTGCCAATAAACACGAGCGTCGGATGGCTGTTTCATCTCGCGCGCCGCTTTGATGAGGCGATCACCGTATATCAAAAGACGCTTGAGATAGAGCCGGGCTTTGGTCTTGCGCATCGCCGCCTCGCTCAGACTTACGAGCAGGTTGGAAAGCACGCCGAAGCCGAAGCCGAATTTCAGGCGGCTGAAAAATGCTCAGGCGAAGATGCAGAGTTGATAGCCGCGCGCGGACATTTTTACGCAAAGACGGGCGAGCAGGATAAGGCCCGCCGCGAGCTTGCGCGATTGAACGAGATGGCCGCGAGCCGGTATGTTCCGGCTTATCTAATTGCGCGCATTCACATCGCGCTTGGCGAAATGGATGAAGCATTCAAATTGCTCAATGCTGCTTGCGAAGAGCGATACGGTTACTTGATTTATTTGAAGGCCGACCCGGTCTTTGATCCACTGCGCGAAGACGCGCGATTCGCCGAACTGGTCAGACGCGTCGGTCTCGATTGAATCTCAGGATTTCTGTTTTGGAAAAAGCGACCGCTCGTAGCGATAGCAATTAATCTGTAATTCGCTGACGCAGAAGCTGGCCGGAGCGCACACGTAGCGGCCTTCGGGAAGGTTGTTGTAAGCGGCCGTCGTAAGCAGTATCTCTCCGCGCGTGGCGATGTCTTCGCCGAGCTTGCACGCAAGGTTCATCTCAGCGCCGAACATATCATCTTCGTCAATAATCAGAGTGTCGCCAAACCCAATGCCCACGCCGCCGTAGATGTGGCGCTCTTCGGGCAGCACGCTGTTGACGGCATTGAAAGCGCGAAAGATGTCTAAGGTCGCTTCGAGCGCATGCTTTGCGTCATCAAAAACAGCAAACAGGTTGTCGGCTTCAAACTTGATGATTCTGCCGCCGTTGCCCGCGACGGCAGGAGTCGCAGCCTGCTGCATCTGATGAATCATCGCAAGGTAGTGAATGATTCCGCGCTCAAGCGTGAGTCGCGAAAAGCCTGACATATCGAGCGCAAGTATCGCCACGCGCCGCTCAAACGCTTGCCGAATCCGCTCGTCAATCTCTGAGGCACGCTCAGGGTATTGATTGCGCTCGGAGAGAAGCTGTTTCAGAAACCGGCGACCTGTCAGAAAGGATGAGGGATGAGGGATGAGGGATGAATTCGCAGATTGCGATTTTACCTTTGAATTGTGGGATTTCAAATCTGAAACTTGAGAATCTTTTTTCATCATTCATCCTTCACTTAATGAACTCGCGTATGTAGCTGTTCACAAGTTCGGGCTTTTCGTGAATGACCCAATGCGTGCCGTCCGGGATGCGCTTGATTGTAAGATTCGGCACGTACTTTTCAAGTCCGTTCAGGTTGCCTGTGAGCAGCGCCGTATCTTTCTCGCCCCAGATGACAAGCGTCGGAACTTTCACGTCGAGCGACGGCAGAGCTTTGGCGAAGTTGCCCGCGTCTTTGTCGTCGGCGCTCGCTGGCGGGCCGACTCTAGCCGCGCGATAGTAATTCAGTCCGCCCGTGAGCGCGCCGGGACGCGACCACGCTTCGATGTACGCCTTCTTGTCTTGTTCGGTGAAGATGCCGCGCTTGAGCAGATCGCCCATCACCGCCTGCACAAGCATCGCGTAGTTGTTTGCCGAAAGCCCCGCTTCGGCCTGCGGGCTGCGGAAAAAGAGCATGTACTGCGACGCTTTTTGCTGGTCGGGATTTTCTCGAAGCTCGCGCGCGAACACGCCCGGATGCGGCGCGTTGATGATGATGAGCTTCTCCAGATATTCGGGATGGACCATTGCAAACGCCCACGCGACCGCGCCGCCCCAATCGTGCCCGACGAGTATGAACTTTTGGTGGCCGAGTTTTTCGGCGAGCGCGCGCAGGTCTTCAACAAGAAATCTCATCTGGTACTGCTCGACACTGGCAGGCTTCGTCGAAAGATTATAGCCGCGCATGTCTGGAGCTACTGCCAGGTGGTCTTTGCCAAATTCGGCAAGCTGGTCTTTCCATTCGTACCAGAATTCAGGGAAGCCGTGAACGAACATTATGAGCTTGCCCTTGCCCGTCGTCGCATAGTGCAGGCGTATCCCGTTCACGTCCGCGTATTCATGTTTAATCATCGCAGCCTTCGCTTTCTGTTTCTTGTCAGGTTGTTTGCTCATGTGCCGCGCGCTGGTCGCATAAGAGACAATCATCAGGATAAGACTTGCGGCAAGCACTGGTTTCATCAAGCGCACGTTTTCAGTTTTCATCAGCATCACCTTTAGAAATACTCACTTCTTGATTTTCGGATTGAGGTATTGCTGCGGCGGGCCTTCATAGATTGCGTAGCACCGCTGGCAGCGATGAAGGATATTGCCGGGCGCAGCTTTTTCGATTACGTCGCGCGGGGCAGTTTGCCATTGCTTGACGTGGCCCGTGCATTTTTCGCCCTTTTCGTTTTTGACCGTGCAGACGGTTTGACCGGGCAGAAGCGGAAGATACGCGCCCGTTCGCTCAGTGCCCGGCTGGATAGTTTTAGACAGAATCGTTTCGAGGCTGATTGCTTGCATCGAGAGTTGTTCCTCCAAATCTTTTGAGAAGCTTTTCGCCGCTATCTTATGGCACGAGCGCAGCGGCGGTCAATTCATCCGAAGCGCGTTTGCAATCAACCTTCTCGTAAGATAATCTCGATGAAGAAGCGCGACCATCGCGCAATTGAAAAATCATCAACTGACCGCATCAACTATTATGAGCGCGAATCAAAACATGGATGCAATGACGGGCGAGCAGTTCGTCGCGCTGCTTGATGAAGAAAACCGCGCGGCGCTTGAGCGATTGGGGCAGTTGAGCGCAGCGGACGAAGCGCCTGAAACGCTCACGGTGGAGAGACTGCTTCGAGTAGCGTTGAAGAACGAGCTTGAAGCGAGCGAGATAGCCGCCCTGTGGATGGCTACGACCACAGAGCTTGACGTGAAGCTCGCTTTCGCGCGCCAGGTCGGCGATGAGGCGAAGCATTATCGCCTGATTTCACGTCGACTCGCGGAGCTTGGCGTTGACGCTTCGCGCATTGATCCGCGCGAAGGCGGCTACTCGCCTCTTTTCGAGTACCTGCGCCAGCTTCAAAGCACTGTGGCACGGGTCGCGGCTGCGCAGTTCACGCGCGAGGCTATCGCGCTCGTGCGCAATGAACGCTTCATAGAATTCTGCCGTTCGCGCGGCGATGAAAAAACAGCCGCGCTCTACCGCGACACGATTCAATCCGACGAGCGGCATCATCACGAGCTTGGCCGGGCGCTGCTCGCGCGCTATGCAATTGCGCACGACGAACAGCAGGTGGCGCGCGAAGCGGCACGTAGAACGCTTGAACTTGCCGAAGAGATTCAGGAGATGGCGCGGCTGAAGGCAGGCATCTCGCGCGCGCCCGGCTGCTGATTCCTAAAAAGTATTTACTGTCAAGCGGTGTCCGGCTAACATGGTCGCTGTATTGAGCCGAAGGGTGAGCGCGTCGCAACTGTCTCCGATGAAGCGAGCACATCTTCATCGCCCCCTGTTACACTTTGCCTTATCATTTTGTCTGCCCCTGCATGCGCCGGTCTTTTTCCGAGATAAGAAATGTCGCAGTTATCAAGAGGCGATATACTCGACCGCGTGACGAGCGGCGAGAGCCTTCGCGGTATCAATCTTGTGCGGGCTGACCTTTCGGCCTTAGAGCTTGCGCAGGCCGACCTCGCTGAAGCCAATCTCAGGATGGCCGACCTCTCGCGCGCAGACCTCAGAGAAGCGCGACTGACGGGAGGCTTTCTGAGCGGCGCGATAATGGTCGAAGCCACGCTCGTCGGCGCGAACCTCGTCGAGGCAAGCATGATAGGAGCTGCCTTAAAATGCGCTGACCTCAGCCGCGCGGACTTAAGCGGCGCTGACCTCACAGGAGCAAATCTCGAATCGGCTGAGCTTCAAGGCGCGTACCTCGTCGGCACATATCTCAATGAAACGGATTTGACGGCGGCGAATCTCGCGGGCGCTTACGTGCGAATGGCGCAGATGGCCGGAAGCAACATGACGCGCGCGAGCCTTGAAGGCGCAGACCTCTCGTATGCAGACCTGTCGGACGTGCGACTCGACGGCAGCAATCTGATGGGAGCAAATCTTACAGGCGCGAACCTTGCAGGCAGCTCGCTCACGCGCGCCAACCTGCGCGGAGCGGATCTCACGGGCGCGAACCTGACGGGCTGCAACCTGACGGGCGCGAAGCTGCGCGATATTAAATTCGCGGGCGTGAAGCTGGCCGATGCATGGGCCGAATGGGTTGACCTTTCTCTTGCCAATCAGGATGAAGACCGCGCACCTCTCGAAGAAGCATTCACGGGACTTGTCGGTAAGCCAGTAGCGCAAGTGCTCATCGAAGGGCGCGTCGGAGATGACGTGTGGGCTGTGATACTCGCTCACCTGTGCGAGTTTCAAATCACGCATCCGCGCCACGCTGATGTGCGGCTCAAAGCGATTCATCAGGGCATAAGTTCGTCGGCTTTATACCTCGAAGCCGAACACGAGTTGAGCCTCGCGGCCTACCTGGCAGAGTTCGCCGACATAATGGGCAAAGGCTCTGTTGAATTATTCGAGCGACTGGCATCAGCCGTTGCGGACAATTCCGGCAGAGATTTCAAGCCGAGCAATACCGTTACAGCTTCATCGTCTTTATTCGGATTGGCGGCGCAAGCGACGATGAGCCAGCCTAACGGCTCGGGTCATCCGCTCAACTTAGCTTCGCGCGTAGAGGCGCTACAGCAGACGCTTTTCTGGACGAGCGATAAAGCGATAGCCATTCTCGCAGGCAACAAACAGATATGGCTCGAAGCTGTCTCGAATCCTTCGCTTACGTTGCGCCCGCCGCACGGCTCGGCTGTCGGAATTGATCTAGTGCGTGGCCGATTCGTCATTGAAGATCACAGGCAGAAAAACAGTGGGCAGTAGGCAGTTATTGCGCAATGACGACTGCTGAATAAATACCGGTTATATACTGGTGTGACCAATGAATTCTAAGCGACAACTGCCTACTGCCTACTGCCCACTGAGCGAAGCAGCCGCGCGAGCGATTCGTGAGTGGCGCCTGCGCGCTCGGCCAGCGCGAGACCGCGCTCGGCGAGCAGGCGATAGACTTCCAACCAATCATTATCAACAGCGGCAATGGCTTTCATATTGCGCTCGACAGTTCCGGTGTCGCCTCGGCGCACAGGACCTGTGAGCGCGCGAGCCGGTCCTACTGCCCGCACGTTCGCCACCGTGCCTTCTACCAATGGCAGAAGCACACGCTGCGATTGCGTTTCGCTCAAGCCGCAGCGCTCGAGCAATTGAAGGCTGATGCTCAGGAGTGCGACGACCCCGCCTGAAGCCATTACCGCTGCTGCGTGATAAAGGCTTTTCATCTCGGTTGGTATTTCAAAGTACCGCGCGCCGATGTCGCGCACCAACCGTCGGGCTGCGCGCACGGCTCGCGGCTCGCCCTCGATGCAGAAGTAGCTCGCGGGAACTAACGAGAGAGCGCGGTCAGGACTTTCAAACGTTTGAAGCGGGTGGCACGAGCCAATGGCTATTTTGTATTGAGTTAATCGCTTGAGCGCGTCGCTTGCAATCGCGCCGCTCGTGTGCAGCGCAATGGCGCGGCCAATCGTCAAAGCGTTTTTTTCGATAAGCCCAACCGCAGCCGTAATTTTATCATCAGGCGTTGCGATCAGAATTAAATCTGCTGCCGAGAGCCTTGCGCGCGAGGCAGCCTGCGCGCGGCCCGCGCCTATGAATCGAACAGATGCAGCAGCCGAGCGCCGCGAAGTGGATACGACATCGGCTATTTCATAACCGGCTTCGCGGGCCAGTCGTCCGAGCGCTTGCCCCACGCGCCCCGCGCCTATGATAGTGATCTTCATAGAAAACAGGATACAAGCAATAGGGAACAGGTGACAGGTTACAGGGAATATGGAATGGAGAGAGAGCTACGGCAACGGCTTCCTCAAATTTGAAACCTGCCGAATTCAAATAAGGCTTTTCTGTTCCCGTACCATGTTCCTCAGCATTAGCGGATTATAATGCTTGATTAATCGGTTTCTAATGTGCAGGCGGTATAATGGCGAGCGGGGATGGATAGATTTTCGAGCAGAACCGGGCTGTGATAGACTTGATGAGTGAGAGCGGCCCGTCCCGTGCGAGCGCTCGTAAGCAATAACCGTCTTTCAACAGGAGTTCATCCCATGAAGTCAATCCTTCTGAAGCGCGTTTTGGTCCTGACGATTGCAGCGGCTATCTGTATGCCAACGACGCTGCTCGCCAACGAAAAGAAAAGCTCTGATAAGAAACCATCCGAACAGACAACGCAGACGGCCTCGATTTCGAGCCAGCCCGCGCCTAAAGGCAAGCTCGACGACGACGAGAACCCGCTGCTGATCGGCAAGCGCAACATCAACAAACGCCAGATCAATTTTTACTCGCTCAACAAAGAGGTCGCGCTCGGTCGCCAGATCGCCGCAGAGGTTGATCGGCAGGGCAAGTTCATTGACGACCCGGTTGTCACCGAGTACGTCAATCGCGTCGGCCAGAACCTGGCTCTGCATTCGGACGCGAAGATTCCTTTCACGATTAAAGTACTCGACTCGGATGACGTGAATGCGTTTGCGCTGCCCGGCGGATTTCTCTATGTCAACAAGGGAGCGATCCTCGCGGCGGACACTGAAGCCGAGCTTGCGGGCGTCATGGCGCACGAGATTGCGCACGTCGCCGCGCGCCACGGCGTTGAGCAGGCATCGAAAGCTACGCTTGCGAATTACGCGATGATTCCGCTGATATTTATGACGGGCGGGCTAGGTTATCTGGCGTGGCAGGCGGCGCAGATAGGCGTTCCGTTGGCCTTCTTGAAATTCGGGCGCGGCGCTGAAGCCGAAGCCGACAAGCTCGGCGCGCAGTATCTGTGGGCAGCAGGCTATGACCCGAACAATTTCATCACCTTTTTCGAGAAGCTCGAAAAGAAAGACAAAAGCAAGCCGGGCACATTGTCGAAACTGTTCGGCACGCACCCGCCCACGCCCGACCGCATAGCAAAAGTGCACGACCTGCTTGCCCGGTTCCCTGATCGTGACGAGTACACGATGAGCACTTCGGAGTTCAGTCAGGTCAAAGCGAGATTGCTGAGACTTACCAACGCCCGGACGATTAACGCTGCGGGCGAGCGCGACACGGGTCCGAAGCGGCCCACGCTCAAGAAGCGCAAAGCCGAAGACGATCCGTCTCAGCAGACCAACGGCGAAGAGCAGCCGAAAGACAAGCCAACGCTGAAACGACGCGACAGCGATGGCACCAAGCCCCCAGACAAGCAGCCTTAGCGTCAATTATCATCACTCCTCCGTAAGCTGCGGGCCGGCTGAAACCAACAGTCGGCCCCGATTTGTTTTTGCGCTGCGCTTGACTTGCCACTCTGAAATTCATAACCTCGCTGTGGCACTCAGACCCGCAAATTTTTTCTGAAGGAGTTTCGCCGGATGAGCACACGAATCTATACGCTTCCCTTGGATCAAACGCATTGG
The DNA here is from genome assembly GCA_035575515.1 of Blastocatellia bacterium. Lineage (GTDB taxonomy): Bacteria > Acidobacteriota > Blastocatellia > UBA7656 > UBA7656 > DATLXU01. The sequence goes on along the minus strand of DATLXU010000033.1, from coordinate 8,595 downwards.
AAGGTTCCTGCCACAGGCAGCACGACCGTTTTCAACTGGGAATACGACGAAGGCCGCGACAAGCTGTTGGGCCTTTACGAAAAGGGCAAGAACAAACAGTGGAACGCCAGCGACCGGCTTGACTGGTCGCTGGAGATTGACCTGTCGAACCCGCTCGGCTTCCCCGATTATTTCGTGTCAATTTATGGCTCGCCGACCTGGAACAAGCTTGACGAGAAAGGGCGCGGCGAAGTCCGGCATAATCTCGAAGCGTGGCGCTTCTCACAATTCCTTCACGGCGAGCAAGGCGCGCTCATCTGCACAGCCAAAATCGTACAGACAGTGCCCGACATTGACTCGAAATTTTATGCCGCGACGCAGGTGATTGATGAAGCGCGCCACGTCGAGGTTTATTCAAGGTATTTGCGAGAAAAGGTTCGGCTGGCGTACCCGATTAATGTTCACCTGCAAACGCTGCTCGAACAGGCTATCACGGACTCGCGCTGGGACTTCACATATCTCGCGATGCAAGTAATCATCGAAGGGCTGGCGCTCGCGGCCTTCGGCACAATCAGAGACCTCGCCACAGAGCCGCTGGCCAAAGCAATCAATGCCTACGTGATGCAGGACGAGGCCAGGCATGTGGCCTTCGGACGTCTGGCTCTGCGCGATTACTACCCGCAGTTGACAGAGAAGGAGCGCGACGAGCGCGAAGAGTTCGCCGTCGAAGCCTGCTATTTGATGCGCGACCGTTTCATGGGCGAGGAGATTTGGGAGCGGCTCGGCTTCAACAGGCAAGAGTGTGTAGGCTTCGTTCGCATCTCGCCCATAATGGTCGAGTACACCAAGCGATTGTTTACGCGAATCGTCCCGACGATTCGAGACATAGGGCTTTGGGGTGAACGCATTCAAAATGCCTTTAGCGACATGGGCATAATCGAGCTTGCCAACGTCGACGTCGAGCAATTGAGCGCGGCGGATGAGGATGTTGCAGCGGAATACGATAAACTGCGCGCCGCACGTGATGCATACGTCGGCAGCGTCATTGCCGAAGCCAACGATTAGGCTTCAATGCAGATTCGCGCGGTTTCATTTTGAATGTGTGATATTCGAGTCGGTTCACCGCAGAGGCTCAAAAAGCGCAGAGCAGGCGCAGAGTAATCATTGAAGACCTTCTGCGCCTGCTCTGTGCTCTCTGCATCCCTGCGGTGAAAACAGCTTGCCTGCTATGCTCAAGCGCGGAGCATCAATAACGAACTCTCATGACGCGGAAAAAATTGATCAAACGCATCCTCATCGGCCTCGCTGTGCTTATAGTGATTGGCGCAGGCGTTTTCTTTTTCGTCGTGCCCGGCATGGTCGAGCGCAGCATGAACGTAGTATTGAATCCGCCTCCCTACCCTGCTTCCGAGCGAGCCGTAGAGCTTCACAAGAAACTATCAATCGTTGATCTTCACGCCGATTCGCTCCTGTGGAACCGTGACCTGCTTGATCGCGGTTCGCGCGGCCATGTTGACATCCCGCGATTGATTGAAGGCAACGTCGCGCTTCAAGCCTTCACCGCAGTCACAAAGACCCCACGCGCGATGAACATTGAAAGCAATCGTGGCGACACTGATAACATAACCCTGCTTGCGATTGCCGAGCGATGGCCGATGCGGGCGTGGAGCAGCCTCAGGGAGCGCGCGCTCTATCAAGCCCGCAAGCTCCACGACACAGCCGCGCGGTCAGGCGGCAAGTTCACCATCATCAAATCTGCCGACGACTTGAATGCTTATCTTGAGCGCCGCAGTCGCGAGCCTCAGATCACCGCAGGCTTTCTGGGCATCGAAGGCGCGCACGCGCTCGACGGCAACGTGGTCAACGTTGATGCGCTCTTTAACGCAGGGTTTCGGACGATGGCCCCGACCCATTTTTTCGACAACGACATCGCAGGCTCGGCGCACGGAGTCGAAAAAGGCGGCCTGACCGAAAAAGGGCGCGAGATGATTCGCCGGATGGAAGAGCTTAAAATGATAGTCGACCTTGCGCATGCTTCGGCGCGCACGATTGACGACGTGCTCGCAATGGCGACTCGGCCTGTGATCGTGTCTCACACAGGAGTTAAAGGCACCTGCGACAACAGCCGCAACCTGAGCGACGATCAGCTAAAGGCAATCGCCGCGAGAGGCGGGCTGATTGGCATCGGCTACTGGGAGACAGCCGTATGCGGCACCGATGCGCGAGCAATCGCGCGAGCGATTCGCTACACGGTGAATCTCATCGGATTAGAGCACGTTGCGCTTGGATCGGATTTTGATGGAGCGATTACCGCGCCGTTCGACACGACGGGACTCGTCGAAATAACAGACGCGCTGCTCGCAGAAGGTTTTTCCGAAAGCGAAGTCGGAATGATTATGGGCGGCAATGCCTTGCGCTTTCTGAAAGAGAACCTGCCTTAGCCGGTTCGCTTCACGCTCTCCATAAATTTATTAACTGCGGCGGTGTGCTTACCGGAATATCGAGGATCAGCAATCGTGAGCACAATCACAGGTTTGTTGGCCAGGATGATGTCAGCGCCCCAGTTGAGAGTTATTCCACCAAGCTGCCCGTTCCCGTTCTGGCTGTAAACCGTCATGCCGTTGTGCTCGCCCTGCCTCATTTCGCTGAGCGTCTGCACATTCGTCATAGCCTGGCTAAGCCCCACCCCCAGAGCGTTGATGGCCGCTTGTAGGTTCTCTTCTTCAACAACCATGAATCGAATATCAATCGTTCCGTCGGGTGCGGTCAGCGCGACCTGATTATCTACCTCCTGCTTGGTCCATCCATCGGGCACCTGAAATTGCAAGCCTGCGTCTTCGAGCTTATAGATGTTTTTTGCAACGTTGATGGAAGATATATTGGCGTTGCGCAACTGAGTAGCATTGTTGTTCGCCTGATTATTTCCAGCTTTCGCAATATTGCCGTTCGTAGCCGATGCGCCCTCAGGCCGCAGTTTGAGCCAAGCGAAAACGCCTCCGCCGATGAGCGCCGCAACTAGAAAAACCAGCAGCACCCACACGACAGGCGAAGTGCCTCGCCGCGGCATCTGGCCATAGCTCGGCGGATAAATCGGAGGCTGCACAGGCATCGGCGCGGGGCGCGGCGCTGTGGGATTGGGCCGTATGGGATTGACCGGATTTGTGTATGGCTGAGGCTGCCGCACTGTGGGCCTTACGATATTTTCCTGCGAGGAACTGACGACAGGCGAAGTCTTGCCATGCCTTATCGCCTCAAGCGCATTGCGCAATGCAGAGCGCATCTCTTTCGCTGTGCGATACCGTTGCGTCGGGCTTTTTGCCAGCGCGCAGTTGATTACCGATTGGAGCGGCGCAGGCACGTTCACAGGCAGCGGGTCAGGATTCTTCGAGACAATCGCGCCTATCAGCGAAGTCATCTCGGCCTGCGGGAAAGGCAGTCGCCCGGCGAGCATCTGGTACAGCATCACACCGACCGACCACAGATCAGTCTGCTCGTTTCGTTTGCCGTCGAACGCTTCGGGAGCCATGTAGGAAGGCGTCCCTGCGGCGAGGAGGCTTTTGCTCGTGTTCTTCAGTATTCGAGAAATGCCGAAGTCCGCCAGTCGCGGAGTCTCGCCTTGTAGCAGAAGATTTGCGGGCTTGAGGTCGCGGTGAATGATGTGGCGCGTGTGAAGATGATCGAGTCCGGCCAGTATCCCCATCGTCATCTCAACAGCCGCTTCAACCGAAGGAGCCTTGCCTCCGTTCTTTCTCAGCCAATCTTCGAGCGAGCCTTCGGCTATGTACTCGCTCGCGATGACGACCTGCCCGTCATAAATATTAGCCTCAATTATCGGCACGACGTTCGGATGGCCGCTCGCCTGCACCCAGGTGTTGGCTTCCTGCTTGATCGCCTCCATGTCGACTTCATCGCCCGAAGGCACCTTGAGCGCGACTCTGGTTGTAGCAATAAGCGTGCTGCGGTCTGCAAGCCACACGGTGCCGAAGGCTCCGCTTCCGATTTTGCTGACGAGCGTGTACGGACCCAACTGGTCCCCTACGCGAAGCATAAAACTCCTCCTTAAAAACGATCAGCAGACCTGATGCTTAAAAAAATCTTGCGCCAATAGGGGCGAGAATGTCGCTTGCGGAAGACTGCCGCAAGCGCGCTGTGAAATGATATATCAGCTACGGCGCGCGCGGCGAGTCGGAAATCAACTTTTAAGCGATGGCGTTGACCTGTTCGAACAGTGCCGCGAGCTTCGCTTCGTCCAATCTCCCATCGGTGCGCACGCCGCTGCAAATATCAATGCCGAACGGTTTCACCCGATTTATCGCGTCACGGACATTCATCGGATTCAACCCGCCCGCTAAGAACATCGGCTTCGTGATAGCCTCCCGTATTCGCCGGCTGATGGTCCAGTCGTGAATGCGACCCGTTCCGCCCAGTTCTTTAACTGCAAGCGATTGATTGCCCGAATCGAGCAGTATCGCGTCAACGTGGGGCGCGGCTTCGACGGCTTCAGCGATTGACCGCTCGCCCGTGACGTGAATGACCTGAACCAGATGAATGCCCGGCAGAGCTTCGCGCAGTTCGTCGTAGGTTCCCGATTCGAGCCTGTCACAGATTTGAATCGTACTGGTGCGGCAACGGCGGTGCTGCTCAATTATCGCGCGAGCATCCTGTTTGCTTGTTAGAAGAAAAGAGGAGACTGCAGGCGGAACCACTGCCGCGATTTCAGCAATGAGACTTTCGGCAATCACGCCCGGCCCGCTCGGCATTTCTGAAACGAGTCCGAGCGCGGACGCGCCGTGTCGCACGGCCATGTGCGCCTCATCAACGCTTCTGATGCAGCAGATTTTCACTCTCGTCATCGCGGCTGATTGCATGAAGTTTTTCGCAGCGCAACTAATGCGCAAGCTCATTCACCGCAGGGGCGCAGAGAACACAGAGGCCACGCAGAGTTGTTTATCCTCTGTGCAACCTCTGTGCCCTTTGCGTCTCTGCGGTGAAAGCCATTAACGCGTTGCAGTCACCGCTGCTGCGCCCCGCACGACGCGAAAGCCAGTGTATTCGGGCGCGGGCTTGCGCGTGCGCAGCTTCGCATCTACGGGGGTGTCCGCGCTTCCGCCCATCGCGCGCCCGCTTCCGTCTTTCGCAACGACCCATTCGGCCACGTTGCCGCCGAGATCGAACACCAATTCATCCGAACCCGCGCTGCGAAACGTGCCTACTTCTTTGAGAAGCGGCGCGCCCGCTCCAAGCTCCGCAATCTTCTTCTGCAATCGCGCGGCATCTTCCGGGTTGAGCGCGTAGCCCGCCCAGTAATCCAGAGTGTTTTCCGCACCCGCAGGAGTCGAATAAAGCGCGTCGGCTTCTGTCTCGGTCGCAAGCCTGTAGGTCTGCCCCGTCAGCTTGCTTAGCCATTCGCAATATGCCCTAGCCTGTTCAAACGTGATATTGTTCGCGGGGAAATTTTCTTTGCCCGGCTCGACTTTATAATTCTTATCGAACTCGGCGTACTGTGCCCGCGTGACCTCGAAGCGCCCAACTTCAATCGCGCCGCGACGCACGACTTCGGGAATGAGCTTGCCTTTCTCCATCACGCCATAGCGCACTCCGTCAACGCGCGCGCTCTTGAGCTTCAACGCGACAGCCAGTGGCGAATCGGGTTTCAAAGATTCGTCTTCGGCATCGCGCGTCTTGAACAGGTATTTATCGAACCACGCAAGTTCTTCTTCGACCTTGCGCCGTTGATGAACCAGACGCCGAAGCCCGTGAGGCTCGCCGGGAAACAGCACAAGCCGCACGTCTGTGTTTCCGAGTTGTTGAAGCCCGCGATAATGCAGCCAGCTCTGTTCCGTCGGCACGTTGGTGTCTTCCGTCCCGTGAAAAAGAATCGTCGGCGTGCGCACCTTGTCGAGCTTGTAGAAAGGCGATTTGCTGATGTAAAGCTGCGGGTCTTCGATGGGCGATTTGCCGAAGTAATAATTATCGAACGCCGCGCCGAAATGAGCATTGCCCCAATCGCTTATCCACTCAACGTCGCCTGCGCCGACCGATGCCGCTTTGTAGCGGGTCGTCGTGATCGTAAGCGCGGTCGTCAGTATCGCGCCGTTCGACCATCCGAGCGCGCCAAGCTGATTCGGGTCAACCAATCCGCGCGCGATTAATGAATCAACCCCCTTTTCAATGTCGGGCACTTCCAGATCGTAATACTTGCCGCCGCCGATTGACTCAACCCACTTCAAGCCGTAGTTGCCGCTGCCGTGATAGTTCGGCTTGAGGATGAACGCGCCGCGCTGCGCGTAAAGTTGATGCGGGTAGCTGATCGAGTCGCTCCAGCGATCCTGATCAACGCCGGTCGGCCCGCCGTGAATCATCACAACGAGCGGATATTTTTTGCCCGGCTCGTAGTTGTGGGGATAATAGAGCACGCCCTCGACCTCTTCATCGAGCGCGCCTTTCCAGCGAACGACTTCTGTTTTAGCTGTCAGCTTTTTCTTGAAAGCAGGATTGATGTCCGTTACCTGCGCGGGCTGCTCGATGCGCGCGCCAGTGAGTTGCGCGCGATAAAGCTGCGCGGGTGTGCTCGCCGTCGAGTAGTTATAAACGACAGTTCGATTATCTTTAGCGACATCAAGGCCGAAGATATTCTGCGCGTGTTCGCCTTCCAGAAATTCGCGCCGCCAACTATTTCCGTCGCGCGTGAAGCGAGCCGGTTTATTTCGCGCGCCGCTGGCAAGCGAAGCGATAAATCCGTCATCAGTCACGGCGAATCCCCCTGCGAGTCCGTTCTCCCATCCGAGTTCGACTTTCACGGGCGCATCCGCCGCAAGGTCGTAGTAATACATCAGATCAATCGTCGCCATCACGTACTGCGGGTGATTCGTGAACGCGCTCATCGCGTAGAACCCTTTTCCATCGCGCGCCCATCGCACCTGCCCGACGTTGAATTTCGGGTCGCTGAAAATCTGTTTGCGCTCGCCCGTCTTCAAATCATAAAGAAAGACGGCAGGCTTGATTTTGTTGTCGTAGATGAATCGCATGCTGCGGTCGTGAATGGTAACGGCGCGCGAACCATCGGGCGAAAGCGCGAACGCCTGTATGCGGTCGGCGTTATCGGTGAGCCGCGTGACCTTCTTTGATTTAACGGAGAATCTAAAAAGTCTTATCGGCGGCTGATGTTGTTCATCTTCGACGATGATGGAAGTATCTTTCTTCTCTTTGATGTTATTTTCGTAGAGCGAAGGGTCTTCCTGCGCGGTGAAGATTATCGTGTCGGCGTCGGCCCACTCGAAGTTATTCACGCCACGCGCAAAATTCGTGAGCGGCCACGCTTCGCCGCCGAACGGGTTGATGAGCCATAGCTGCGGGCGCGGGCCATCGGCAGCAGGCGCGGCTGGCTTTTTCGGGTCGGGCCGCGTGCTGATGAAGGCGATGAGCTGACCGTCGGGCGACCATTTAGGGTTCGAGTTGTTGTCGCTGCCGCGCGTCAGCTCAATCTCTTTTTTTTCTGCGAGGCTCGACAGAATGATGTTCGAGACGCGCCCGTTCTTTTCTTTGTCGGCGATGCTCTTGACCCAGACGATCCACCGAGCGTCGGGCGAGATTTGAAAGCCCGCGAGCTGCTCGGCCATCACTATGTCGTCAACGGTCCACTTCGACGCTTGCGGTGAATCGGTTGATTGCGTCACCTGCGCGAAGGCGATTGAGATAGATAGAACTACGATTGAAAGAGCGAGTAGAATTCTACGCATATAATCTTCTCCTGAGGATTGATCGTTGACCCGAAAGAGTGATTCTACAGAGATGCCGTCGGATTGGAAAAGTTAAAATCGAGCCGGAAGCAATTTCAGAAAAGCCGGCTTGCGCCGCGCTCGCGGTCAATGAGCGCGCGCTTGCGCTCAAGCCCCCAGCGATAGCCGCCAAGCCCGCCGTCATTTCTCACAGCGCGATGGCACGGGATTACAAGCGAAACAGGATTGGTCGCGCAGGCGTGGCCTACGGCGCGAGCAGCGGTTTTCGGATAGCCGAGCGATTCGGCAATCTCTCCATACGTGCGCGTGCTGCCGCAGGGGATGGCTTGAAGCGCGGCCCATACCTTTCGTTGAAACTCCGTCGCCTCAACGTCGAGCGGCAGATTGAGATCACACGCGCGACCGTCGAGATACGCTTGCAGAGCTTCAACCCAAACCTTCGGCACATTGTTGTCGCGAGACAACTCGGCATTTGGGTAATCTTTCGATAACTCGGCCTCGAGCGCGTCGTCCGACTCATGCAAGCTGACAGCCGATATGCCGCGCCCGGTTGCAGCTACGAGTAAGCGACCAAGCTGGGAGTCGACAATTGTATAGCTGATGCGCATTACCATTCCTCAATCACGTTTTGACACTCCTCGCCGCTAAAGCGGGAGGATTCTTTGGTCATCGCGCAAGCCAACGCTCGCGCTCGCAAATGGCACTGCCCGTGCCTTGATATTGATTGCAGCATTATGGTCACGATGAAGCACTGCGGCCACAACCAGTACAGCGATGCTCACGAATCGCAAGCGATTTCTTTATTCGCTCGCCGCATCGGGAGCAATCCTGAGAACTGAACGCGGCAGCCACTTTCCATACTCGCCGTCCAGCATTC
>DATLXU010000032.1:0-23660 GCA_035575515.1 Blastocatellia bacterium | reverse complement strand
ATTGCCATTTTCGAGCAGCTTGCCTTCGCCGACGGCTATGACTTCGCCCTCCTGCGGCTTCTCTTTGGCAGTGTCGGGGATGACGATGCCGCCGCGAATCTGCTCCTGCTCTTCTATTCGCCTGACCACAACGCGGTCATGCAACGGTCTAAGCATTGCCATATTCCTTTAAGCCTCCTTGCTGAAGGTATTCGCGCCGCGCCTGTGAGGTATGAAGGTGGGCGCATTGATTCTCACTAAGAGGAATTGGCAACCGATATACCATATCGGGCCTGGCGCGGGACCGCTCGCAATTTCCGATACGCCACAATTTACAGACTCGCCGCCGCGGGCCGAGCGCGCAAAGGTGTGGCAAGCCTGAAAGCTGCGGTTTGCCAACCTGCCACGCCTTCGCGCGCCGAAAGCTGCCAAGCTAATGGCTTCTCCTGTTTCAATTGAGAGTCAACACAGGGCCAAACCCTTAAAAACTTTTCACTTTCTTTGCCCGTCGCGCCTTGCACATTCGGCTTCGCCAAATCGCCACGCAGACGGCTCATCGCATGGCATATCTTTTGAAAATTCAAAAAGCGGATGAGAGACCTTTGATCGCAAGACAAACTTTAGGAGGTGAATCGTATGGCAACTGCTGTAATGAGGCTTGATCCGTTCCGTGAGTTGACCAACATGCAGAATCGCATCAATCAACTCTTCCGCGAAACGTTCCCGACTTTGGGCGAGCAGGCACTCACTACGGGAGCGTGGGCCCCGACCTGCGACATCTACGAGTCGCCGGAGTCCGTTGAACTGTGGGTTGACCTGCCGGGCGTTAACAAGAACGACATACATGTGAGCGTAGAGAACAACACGCTCAGCATAAGCGGTTCGCGCCAACTCGCGCATGAGGACCGCGACAACTATCACCGCGTCGAGTGCAGCTACGGCAACTTCCTGCGCAGCTTCACCATCCCGGCCAACGTTGACACGAACAACATCAACGCCGAGTACAAGGATGGCGTTCTGCGCCTGACGCTGCCGAAGAAGCCCGAAGCGAAACCAAAGCAGATAAAGATCAGCTAATGCATGCGGCTCGGCACAGGCTTTGAGGCCGTGGATGGGTTCCAGCGCGGCCCGGCCTGTGCGAAGCGGGCGCTCGGGCTTATGGCGCAAGCTGTGCGCGTTCAAGTAACAGAGATGTGGTGACGCGAAGGCGAGGCAAAGATAGAGGCGGCATTATGGATACAGCGGCAGAAACGAACGGCGTGGCGGCAACAGCCGAAGCTGAAATCGAACGGCTCAAAGAGGAATTGCGCCAAGAGCATGAGATGTACCTGCGCGCGCTCGCCGACTTCGATAACTTCCGAAGGCGGGTCGAGCGCGAGCGGGCTGCTGCCGCTCGCATAGGCAAGCGCGAGCTTGTGATGTCGCTGCTTGAGGTCGTTGATAATTTTGACCGCGCATTCGAACACGCGAGCGAAGCCCCGAAGAGTTTATCCGAAGGGCTGAAGGCGATTCACAGAATGTTGCTCGCGCTGCTTGAGGCGCAGGGCGTGACGCGCTTCGAGAGCGTCGGGCAGAGATTCAACCCGCAGTTGCACGAGGCTGTCGGTATGGTCGAAAATAGTAATAGCGAACCGGGATTGGTAATTGACGAGTTGCAGCGCGGCTATCGCTGGGGCGACGAAGTGTTGCGCCCCGCGCGGGTCAGAGTGGCGGCGTAGCTGCTCAGTTGGTCGCGGCCTGCAAGCCGTGCTTTGCGACGGTCGTAACGTCAATAGGGAGGTGATTAATATGGCAGAGATAGATGTGAAGAAGACTCAAGGTTCAGAACAGAGGAATGAACAGTCAACGGGCGCGATGCAGACGAGGCAAACAGGCGGCGGGCTTGCGCCTCGAGGCTCGTACTTTCCGTCGCTGTTCTCGTTAAGCCCGCGCGACTTTTTCACGGCAAGCCCGTTTGAGCTGATGCGCAGGTTCACAGATGAGATGGACCGCGCGTTCGAGAGCTTCGGGCTTATGCGCGGCTTCGGCAGCGGCGAAATGGACGTATGGACTCCTGCGATAGAAGTCTTCGAGCGCGACGGCAATTTCGTGGTCCGCGCGGAGCTGCCCGGCTTGAACAAGGAAGATGTGAAAGTTGAGATGACCGACGACGGGCTGATAATTCAAGGCGAGCGCAAGCGCGAACACGAAGAGAAGGGCGAAAGCTTCTACCGCTCGGAGCGCAGCTACGGCAGGTTCTATCGCTTAGTGCCGCTGCCTGAAGATGCGAACGCCGAGCAGGTGCGCGCAAGCTTCAACAACGGAGTGCTCGAAGTCTCAATGCCCGTTCCCGAGCGCAAGACGAATCGGCGCGAGATACCGATTGAAACGGGCGGTGGGCAATCGCAAGCTGTCACGACGGGCAAGAGCAAATAACGCCACGCCCGCACGAAGCGCGCAAGCGGTAAGAGCACCCTCTTGAACATCCGGCCTGCCCGCGCACGCATCAGGGCGCGGGCAGGTTTGTGAATGAAATGTGCCATCCTCGAATATGGCGGAGAGTCTCGATATAATCATGGCTTTATGAACACAGGCCAGTTAAGTCGAGGCAACAGCAAGTGGTACCGCCTTCAGATTCGCGCCCGTAGAGCTTTCAACCGCATCCCGCTTCGAGAGCACCAGAAGATATTCATCCTCACCCTGCTCATCGGCGCAGTTTGTGGACTGGCCGCCGTTTCGTTTCACCTCCTGCTCGATTTTTTCCAGGACAATATAATCTATAAGGCAGCAGCACTCCCGAACTGGTGGCGCGCGCCGCTCGTGATTTCCATCCCTGCCATCGGCGGGTTGATCGCAGGCGCGGGACTTTACTTTTACGCTCCCGAAGCGAGAGGCAGCGGCATACCGCAGGTGAAGACAGCGTTTTACCTCGATGGCGGACGCATCCCGGCGCGCGCCATCTGGGGCAAGATGTTTTTGGCGTCCTTCAACATCGGCACGGGCGCGAGTCTGGGCCGGGAAGGTCCGACTGTTCAAATATGCGCCGCCCTCGCTTCTTTTCTAGGCAGACTCCTCGCGGTATCGCGGCGGAGCCTTCAGAGCCTTATACCTGTGGGGGCGGCTGCGGGACTTGCTGCGGCGTTTAACACGCCGATTGCCGCAGTGACTTTCACCCTCGAAGAAATACTCGGCGACACAGCCGGGAAACCTCTCGGCTCGATAGTCGTAGCGGCGGTGATTGCTTCAGTGATCGAGCGGTCTATTCTGGGCGAGCATCCTCTTTTCAGCGTCCCAGCTTATAAGCTCAACAGTGCGCTCGAACTCATATTCTATGCTCTGCTCGGACTATTATCGGGGCTTGCAGCCGTCGCCTTCAACGAGAGCTTGCTGCGGCTGAGAGCGTTCTTTGGCAAGCAGCAAGCTGTGCCTCAGTGGGCTGTGCCCGGAGCGGGCGGCCTGATTCTCGGCGGCGTAGGATTGCTTGCATTATTCTTTACAGAGTCATCAAGCATCTTTGGAGTCGGCTACGGCCAGCTTTCGGTTGAGCTTCAAGGAGGTCTCGCGCTAAGAGTTGTTGTCATTTTAGGAATCTTCAAGCTCGCGGCCACTGTCTTATCGTATAGTTCCGGCTCATCGGGCGGCATCTTTGGTCCTTCACTCTATGTTGGTGGAATGATCGGAGGCGCGGTTGGTTTGCTCACACAATCAATAATTGGGAATCCTCAGACACAACCCGGAGCATTCGCGCTTGTAGGCATGGGAGCCGTCTTTGCAGGCATAGTTCGAGCGCCGGTCACATCAATAATCATGATATTCGAGATGACAAACAATTATTCGATCATCCTGCCTTTGATGATCGCAAGTATCACGAGCTACGCGCTGGCGATGCGGCTCAGCCCGACGCCTATTTATGACGCTTTGCTCCTGCAGGACGGAATACACCTGCCCCACACGCAGAAGCAAACTTTGAAGAAGCTGCCGGTGAGCGCGGCGATGACGAAAGAAGTGATCACGATCGGCAGCGGGCTTTCGGTCACCGAAGCCTTCGAGCATGTGCAATCGCTGCCGAGTCACTATCATGCTTATCCGGTGGTTGACAAAGCGGGGCGGCTGGTTGGCCTCTGCACTTTCAACGACCTGAAGCGGGCCATCGCTTCGGGCAAGAGCAGCCAACGGCTCGGTGAGATTACAAACAAGAATCTCGTGCATGCCCATCCGGATCATACGCTCGACGTGGCCTTGCTCAAGCTGGGCCGCAACGGCATATCACAGCTCCCGGTGGTCAGCCGGAAAGACACGGGCAAGCTGCTGGGCATAATAACCATGCACGACGTTGCTGCGGCCTTGTCGGAGTCTGATGACCGAGACGACTCGACTGCGCCACAGCGTTGAGCATATTCTTCCGGACATGGCCGCGTGATAGGATAGTGGTGGGGTAATAATGTGTAGAGGAAGGAACAGAGGCCGAAAACGAATTGGCTGATTGCGAATCTGTGTCATTGGCCTTCGGCCAATTCGGACAGGGACAAGCCCTGCCCCTACAACTTTCAACTCACCATTACCCCACTACCGATAGGATCAGCTTGCGATTGTATACAAGCAGAGGATGATATTATGAGTAAAGCTGAAAGCGCAGAGGCGGCGCTGCACAGTCGTTTCAGTCTTCGTGACAGGTTTGCAAGCAGCCTGGGCGTCGGCCCGCAGCGGAAACAGGAGATATACATTGACTTGTCGAAGTCGGCGACGCTGCTCGACCCCGCCTACTGGACACAAATACTTTTCGCAGCCGGGATAGCCACGCTCGGATTGATCCTCAACAGCCCGGCGGTCATCATAGGGGCGATGCTCATATCACCCCTGATGGGGCCGATACTCGCCGCCGGGCTTTCGCTTGCGGCAGGTGACATTATTCTAGGGCTGCGCGCCGTCGTAAGCCTCGCTTTGAGCTGTCTGGTCGCCGTAGCGTTTGCGGTCTTTCTTGTGACTTTGCTGCCTTTCAAAGAGATGACCAGTGAGATTGCAGCCCGGACGCAGCCGAACACGCTCGACCTGGTCGTGGCGCTATTTTCGGGGGCGATAGGCTCGATAGCGACCTGCAAGGAGGTCAAAGGAATAGTTACTTCGATCCCTGGCGTTGCGATTGCGGTAGCCTTGATGCCGCCCCTCTGCGTGACAGGCTACGGCGTCGGCATCGCGTTGAGCATCGCCGGGACCGAAGGGATGCGAATAGCGCGCGGAGGCGGATTGCTCTTTCTGACGAACCTCGTCGCCATTACCTTCACTGCGATGATCGTCTTTCTCGCCCTGCACATTGACACCCGCGGGGTCAGAGAAGGGGTAAAGCAATGGCGAAGCAAAGATAAAGAGACCGAATGGGTCAGAAGCGTGTTCGGGCATTTCCCGCTGTCGGAAAGGGCTAGAAAGATCGGCAGCCTCCCGGGTCGCTTCCTGATGATCCTCATCCCCATCCTGATCTTATTGATTCCCCTCAACGAATCCTTCAGCCGCCTAAAACAAGAGATCGCACATCAGCAATGGGAAAACAACATCAGGCAAGCGGCGACCGAACTGTGGCAACAGAACTTCGCCCGCATGCCAACCGGTGAGCCGCGATCTTATATAGACCAGCTTTCAGTTACGGAGCAGGAAGGGAAGCTGGGGCTTTATCTTCGAGTGTTCACAAGCAAGCCGTACACGAATTCTGAGAAGGCCGAATACACCCGGCTGATTTCCGCCCGACTGGCAAGACCCGCGCAGGCGGTGGCATTACAACTCGTCGAGATTCCGACGGCTTCCGCCGAGATCGCCGCGAAGGCTCGTGATGAAAAACCTGTCGAGGCTCCGCCGACCATTGCTCAACTGCAAACCAGTTTTCTCAAAGCAGTCGAAGCAGAATTCGAACAGGTGCGGCTCCCTCCCTCAGCCCTGCTAATATCTTACAGGGTAACAACCGGCCCGGCAGAGCCGATGGCTGTAGAGATTAGCTATCTCGGCGACCATGACATGGCCCCCGATGCTCAGTCGCTCATTATTGCCGACATCCGGTCGCGCTTTGACTTCCCCGCGGCAGTCGTGAGATTCGACAGGATCCCGACACTGTTCGCCCAACTGAACTTTGATCGTAAAAAGTCTGACCTGCCGGACGCGGAGAAGAGTTCGCTCGAAAGGCTAGGAAACCTGCTCATTAATCATCCGAAGCTGAAAGTAGAGATTATCGGAAACGCAGAAAAGGCGGAAGGTGGGGCGATAGCCGACGAGCGAGCGAAAGCCGTTCAGGAGTTCCTTGCTTCAAGCTTTGGAATCGCACCGGATAGAACCACTGTTATTATGGGTTCAGATTCAACTCGGACAGTTGCGATCATGTTGAGAATCGCTGACGAGTCTCATTGACACTCCCCGCAGCTTGTGCGAGGGGATTCCTGGGTCGTCGGGAGAAGCAACCTTCTCCAAAGCCTGTGGGCCTGTCCGGCCCTGTGAGAGCGATGCTGCTAAAGCGGGAGGCTTCCCCCGCGCAACTTCGTAAGAGGGCGGCAATGTTGCGAACCAGCTATGGTGTGAGCGGAGCCTGAAAGATTCTCTGGAATGAATGACACGCATTTTGCCATATCGGTTTTTCATTCTTCTTCTGCTGATTGCTTCGGGCGTGGCGATGGCCGCAAAATGGGTGCGCGTCCCGTACACGCTGATGCTGGTCGTCGGCTTGATGATCATCTCCATGCACTTCCTGCCGGCAGTTCACATATCGCCGGAGCTGATAACGTTAATCTTCTTGCCCGCCCTGCTCTTCGAGGCCGCCTGGAATCTGAAACTAGACTGCCTGCGGGAGAATATCCTGCCCATCTCTCTCTGTTGGCCGAGTCGGCGGCTGCGGGCCGAACTGGGCGCGCTCAGAAAGCGCGGCGTCATCACCGAGCGCGTTTACAAAGCGCTGGAATCAGAATTATCTCAGGTGCAGGAGGAGCAAGGTCGCATGGCCAGGTATTATATGACGGATAGAGTTCTTGAGCGGCAGCAGACCCGTCGCATTCACAGCCACCTGATTGACGTAAAAAAGTCTCGCCTCGCAGAGCGGGTCCGGGAAGGCATGCTTTCACAATCGGTTTACGAGGAGTTGAACGACGAGCTTGACGAGCATCTCTCGCGGGCGCAAGAGGAGCCTGCTTGCTTACGGACGAACAAGAGCCGCCGAAGGAAACAACGGGAGAATCTGTAGAATGACGACACGGTTTTGGTTATAATCAGCCACGTGGATGCTGTGGGCGATATGGTGATCTAGTAAATCATGCTTAAACCCTTACAGTCGCATTCATTCACCTACGGTCTCGCCTTATTAACAGTTGCCGCTGCTCTGCTGTTTACGCTGCTGCTTCGGCCTGTAATGCAACTCGGATATTCTATTCTATTTTTGGCAGCGGTGATGGTCAGCGCGCGGTACGGCGGCTTACGCGCCGGTCTTCTTGCAGCATTGCTCTCAGTAGTTTGCTTCAGTTATTTCTTCCTTGTTCCGATATATTCAATATGGGTGAGCGAGCTCAACGGCGTCGCGTGGCTTGCTTTGTTCGTTATGGTGTCAGTCTTGATCAACTCGTTGAACGAGACTCGCCGGCGCGCCGAAGAGAGGTTGAGAGCCGCCAACGAGGAGTTAGAGTCGCGCGTGGCGGAGCGGACTGCCGAGTTGACCCGAAGTAATGAAGAGTTGCAGTCTGAGGTATCGGAGCGCAAGAGAATCGCGGAGGAAAATGAGAAATTGATCGGCGAGCTAAAGGGGGCTTTGACGAGAATACAGGTCATGAGCGGCCTGCTGCCGGTTTGTCCTCATTGCAAAAAAATCCGCGACCAGAAAGGCCGCTGGAATGAGTTCGAGACTTTTATCAGCGACCACTCTGAGGCCACGTTCACCCAGACTGTCTGCCCCGAATGTGCGAAGGGGATCTTCCCGATGTACCCTTTCGTTGATGCAGGACCTGGAGGCTCACCCAAATGAATTAGCTTTGCTATGCGTTTGAAATTATAACTGTTTGCGAACTGGTGCGTCCCGTAGGTTGGAAATCTTTGGAGTGCGGCGACTTGTCGCCACACTCTATAAATGGCGCACCTCTCTGGCTGCGCCCATTTGCAAACAGCTATAATCACCATTTCGCTGTATCAAACGCCGTTCCTGCTATATACTTTTGATGTGCCGGTTGCGCGCTTTCTCGTTGAAAGCGCCGTCTTAACTATCCGGGTATTTTGGACAAACTGCTGGACGCTTCCATTAAATAAAAAATTTCGCCGCGCAGCCTGTTTAATCTAATCCCTTAAAGGAAACCTGCAATGCCGGCTTCAATGAAGTTGATTGACACTGACTTGAGTCGCCAGATTCTTGCCCCGGAAGACCCACAGGGCTATGAATTTTTACAGGCGCTTGTGCGTTTACACGGCGTGCCGGTCGGTTACGTAAAGCTGCCGGTGAAGGACGGAAACTTTTCGCCAACCGATTTAAGAAAAGCCATCTTTGAACAAAACGGCTCTGCCATACGAAATCACCTGCTGCGCGATTGGCTCGCAACTTCGACATCAGACAAATTTGATGTAGAAGACTTCATAAGCTCGCCGCATGAATCGGATGATAAGCAGTGGCCGCTGGTGACTGTAGCCGTCTGCACTCGCGACCGCACGGCTGACCTCGCGCGCTGCCTCGATGCAATCTCGCATCTCGATTATCCGTTGCTCGACATTCTTGTGATTGACAATGCGCCGAGCGCGCGCGACACCGAGCAGCTTGTGCGCGAAAGTTTTCCGCAAGCGCGATACGTGCTCGAAGCGCGGCCCGGATTGAACTGGGCGCGCAATCGCGCAATCGAAGAAGCTCGCGGCGAAATCATCGCTTACACGGACGACGACGTTGTAGTTGATTCGGAGTGGATCAAAGCAATCGCCCGCGTCTTGGTTGAAAACGCAGAAGTGATGGCCGTGACAGGGCTTGTCGCGCCTTACGAATTAGAAACGGAAGCGCAGGTTTTGTTCGAGCGGTACGGAGGCTTCGGGCGCGGCTTCGAGCGCAAGTGGTTCTGGGTCGACACGGCAAGCGGCGAAAGCGTGGCTCGGCTACATGGCGGCGCGGGCAAGTTCGGAACCGGCGCGAATATGGCTTACCGCCGCAGCGTGTTCGATTTGATTGGCCGCTTTGATGTCGCGCTCGATGTTGGGACGGTGACGAATGGCGGCGGCGACCTTGAGATGTTCTTTCGCGTGCTGAAAGAAGGGCACGCGCTCGTTTATGAACCCGCCGCGCTTGTGTTTCATCGCCACCGCCGCGATTACGATCAACTGCGCGCCCAGATAACAAACAACGGCATAGGATTTTATTCATACCTCGTGCGCAGCGCGATCAATTATCCCGACGAGCGAATGGCTTTCGTGCGGCTCGGACTATGGTGGCTGTGGTGGTGGAACATCCGCCGGCTGTTGATCTCGTTCGCGCGACCCTCTGCTTTTCCGCGCGATTTGATTCTGGCCGAGTTGCGAGGGTCATTGATTGGTCTGACTCGCTATCAAAAGTCACGGCGCATGGCATCTCGCATAGCCCAATCGTTTGCCCACGGTGAAACGTCTGCGCTCGCAAGCAAAGAGGAGCGTAAGTCATGAAACAAGCTCGCGCCGACCTTAAACAGATTGCTGTGCGAATGATTGACCTGAGCGAGCCGATTGGCCAGCTCGACGACGTGAGCAATTACCGCAGCGCGCGCGTCTTTGTGATGTGGAAAGACCATCTGCTCGGTCGCGTTGATGTTCCAACTCATCGCCAGACTGTAAGCGCGATGCGATTGCGTGATGCGATTGTTGACGCGCTCGGTCCCAGATTAATCAATGCGATTTTGCGCGAGCGTTACGCGCTCGAAGGCGAAAGCGCGGATGGCGAAGCGGCGCAGCTTCCTGCGAGCGTATCGGTTTCCGTTGTCGTCGCCACGCGCGACCGCCCCGATGATCTGCGCCGCTGCCTCAATTCGCTCGTCGCACAGCAGTCGGTCCGGCATATAGAGATTATCGTCGTTGATAACAACCCTGCGTCGGGACTCACGCCGATTGTCGTCGCCGAGTTTCCACGCGTGATGCTCGTCGCTGAAAAGCGCAAAGGGCTTTCTTACGCTCGCAACCGTGGAATTGCCGCAAGCACTGGCGACATCATCATTGCAACAGATGACGACGTGACAGCGCCTGCGGATTGGATTGAAAAGCTGATTGCGCCTTTCAATGATCCGAATGTCGCCATCGTGACCGGAAACGTCCTTCCGCTTGAGCTTGAAACTCGCGCGCAGTGTCTGTTTGAAATGTACGGCGGGCTTGGGCGAGGATTTGAAAGGCGCGTTTTCAGCCGTGACTGGTTCGACCAGTTCAGGACTGCCGTCGCAACGTGGGAGATTGGCGCGACGGCCAACGCCGCGTTCCGCGCTGCGATCTTTCACCATCCTGAAATAGGTTTGTTTGATGAATCGCTCGGCGCGGGCACACATACGGGTTGCAGCGAAGACACATATCTTTTTTATAGAACTCTCAAAGCCGGATTCACAATCGTCTATGAGCCGTCGGCTTACGTCTGGCACAAACACCGTCGCGAGATGAAATCGCTTCGCCGCCAGCTTTACAACTACAGCAAAGGCCACGTCGCTTATCATCTATTAACGTTGCTCAGCGAGCATGACCGACGCGCTTTAGTGCGGCTCTGTTTGAGATTGCCGCAGGAGCACCTTCGCAGAATCTTCACCCGGCTGCGAGGGCGAAGCGACTATCCGCTATCGCTCTTGCTGCTTGAGATGGCTGGAAATCTCGCCGGGCCGCTCGCTTTGTGGCGCGCGCGACGGCAAGTGAAGCGCGAAGGGCCGAGCGAGCCTTACGTTCCCGCGTCTGAGCGCGCGATTGCCGTGCAGGGTCATTGCTCCGATTGATTTGAGACCGATCACGGTCTCTTTGAATTAAAGGTGGGGCTATGCAGGTCGAGGCGCGAATTCCTCACGTTCATGCCGTCGAGTCAAAACGGCCTGTCTCTTACTGGTCAGACATCTGGCCTGCGATTGCCGCAGGCGCGCTCGCCGCGATTGTGATCTTCTGGAAGCTCGGCAGCGGCAGCCTCGATGATTGGGATGAAGCCATCTATGCGCAGGTCGCAAAAGAAGTGGTTCAAACTGGCGACTGGCTGACGCTGCACTGGGAGTATAAGCCATTCTTCGACAAGCCGCCGCTGTTGGTCTGGTCAACCGCGATTCTCTACTCGATATTCGGAGTGAGCGAATTCTGGGCGCGCGCCGCATCGGCGCTTTCGGGCGTCGGGCTGATAGTCGTCACGTTTCTGACAGCGCGTTCGATCTATGATAGATGGGTCGGCCTGCTCGCCGCAGCCGTGCTGCTTGCGAGCTATCAATTCATCGCTTCCGCGCGTTTTGGCACGACAGACATGATGCTCACGTTATTTATCTTCTGCGCGCTCTATTCGTATCTTCGTCTCAGGCAGGGCAGCCAGAGATGGTGGCTTGCGATATGGATTTCGTGCGCGCTCGCTGTGATGACCAAATCGGCAGCGGGATTTTTTGCGCCCGCCGCAATTATTGCGGCGCTAGTGTTCGAAGGGCAGTTTGTTTCTACGCTCCGTTCAAAACATTTCCGGGTCGGGTTGCTGCTCGCATTTGCAATAGCCGCGCCCTGGCATATCTTAATGCTCGCAGAGCACGGGCAGGCGTTCACCGATCAATATATCGGCCATAGCATTCTCGCCCGTTCTTCGAGCGCGCTCGAAGAACATGGCGGAAGCCGGTTCTATTACGTCGACAGGCTTGGAAAGTATTTCTTCCCTTGGGTCTATCTCGCGCCGTTCGCCCTCGCCCTCAGTCTCCGGGAAAACATAAGAGGCCGGTCGCGCTCGCTCGTCCTGCTGATATTTGCAGCTCTTGTGTTTGTCGTATGCACGCTGGCGCGAACGAAGCTGCGCTGGTACATACTGCCTGTCTATCCAGCCCTCTCAATTCTTGTGGCTGCGATGATCGCGCTGGCTTTCCGCTCCCATCAATCCATCGCCTACAGCGGGCTGGCGATGGCCGCAATCATTGTTGCGCTGATTGCGCCGCTCAAGATTGTTCTGATATTCGCCTGCGCGGGATTTGCGGTTTTGCTCTATTGGCTCGCAAAGAGGAAGGCGGCTTACAGGGCTGGCGCTGTCGTTGTGGTTGCATTCTTAATGGCCGCCGCTGCGAATACGATCCGCCCGCTTTACCTCAATGGAGAGACGCCGCTTGCGAAATTGGCCCGCATCGCGGGATCGAGCGAGCGCGAGCCTCTGATAGTTTATTCGGGGCTTTATCGCCCGGCTGCGCTGTTTTACAGCAATCGTCCCATCAAAGTCGCCTATACGATCGATAACCTTGTAGCTTTTACTCAAAGCGGTCAGAAGGAAGAAATCATACTATCTAAAAAAGACGCCGAATCGCTCGCGGGTGATTATGAGATTAGCGTGATGACCGAAGCGGAGCCTTACGTTTACGCAACCATCAATCGGCGCGTCGGCAGGTGATTATGCGCCCGACAACGAAAATAATTGATCGAATGCAAGCTCAATCAACTGATAAGCAGCGTGGAATGATTGCGCTTCAGATACTGGCCATCCTTTTTGTCGCGGCGGCGCTGCGGTTCAACCACATACGGCAGCCGCTCGTTGATGCTTTCAGTTGGCGCGAATCGAGCACGGCGACGATAGCCGATAACTTTTATCGCACAAGCTGGAACATCTTCTATCCCGAAGTAAGCTGGACCGGTCCCGGCCCAAGTTATCAGGGCCGCGAGTTTCAAACCGCAAGCTACTTGGCCGCGCTGCTGTACCAAATCTTCGGCGAGCGCGATTGGGTCGGGCGTTCTGTGTCCGTCCTGTTTGGTCTTACAGGCATATTCGCTCTCTATCAACTCACGCGCCGCGTGTGGGATGAGAAACGCGCAAGGATAGCTGCAGCGGTGATGGCCATCATTCCCGGCAGCGTCTTCATCGAGCGGTCATTCCTTCCAGACGCGGCGATGGTCGCGCTCGTCGTGACGGCTTGCTGGATGCTCGTGGCTTACCTCCAAACCGACGGCTTCCATTATTTGTTACTGGCGGGTCTCATCGGCGCGTGGGGCTTCTGCACGAAGATACCGGGACTCATCATAGGATTGCCGATGGCTTATGCGATAGTTGCAATCAATGGCCGCAAGCGTCTTGTCGAAGCAAAGAATCTTTCGGCCCTCGCGCTCTTTGCAGTGATGTCGCTTGCGCCGGTTGTGGCGTATTACTTCTGGGCGAGACACCTCGCGTTCTCTTACCCGCCTTATCATTTCGCGGGTGAAGGGAACTGGCTGTGGGATGACGGATTGAAAAGCTGGTTGGCTCAAGGCTATTTCCTGTCGCGCCTCGCTCAACGATTCAAAGACTGGATGTGGACCGCGCCTGTTATTGTTCTCGTCGCAGTCGGCTTGCTCATCGAATTCAAGAGAAAGAAACCTTCATCTGATGAATCATCGAGCGATGAGCCGCGACGAGCGCGATGGTTTTTTCACTGGTGGATGATTGCAGGCGTTGTCTTCTACATCATCGGCGCGAAGGAGCTTGTTAAGAACCCATGGAATTTTCATATCATCAATCCTGCCGCTGCGGCTCTGGCCGGGTCCGCGATTGTTTCTATCAGCGAAATTGCGAAGCGCGCGAAGTGGCGAATCATCTCGCCTGCGATAGCCGTCGCGCTGCTCGTTGTTATTTTGATTTACGGGCGCGATGGCTTGCAATGGATGTACAAGCCTTACGCGATTGAGGGCCGCACGCTTGGCCTTGCGCTGCACGATGTCACACGCTCTGGCGACCTCGTCATCACGATGGCAAACGATCTGGGCGATCCCGTAGCAATCTACTACAGCCAGCGGCGCGGATGGGTCTTCCCGCCAGCCGAACGAGGCAGAGCCTGGGATGAGCTGCCCAAAGACGATAATGAATCAATCGCGTTGTTTGATGAGCTGCGAACAAAAGGCGCGGCGTGGCTTGGCATTGTCGAAAAGCACAGACAAGACTTATCGGAAAATCATCCCGTACTGTTTGAGTATATGAATCGCGTGTGCGAATTGAAGATTGGCAATTCAGAATTCTCGATCTATCGCATACGTTCACCAGAAGAGATTGCTGTTAACACGAACGAGCGAACAGAAGGGAGATGAAGCTGGCTATGCTCTACAAATGGAAAGTGCGTTTTCTTAAGATGTCGGGCGCCAACTGGGCGTGGCGTTACTGGCGAAGCTGGCGCGGCGAGGAAGTAGGCAGCTACAACCGGCTGCCTGAATACATTCGATCTTTTGCTCCGGGCCATAGTTTCGTCGACGTGGGTTGCATGTGGGGTGTCAACGGCGAGCACGCATTCATCGCAGAAGAAGCGGGCGCGACCGCTGTGAAAGCGGTTGATGTCTTCGGCCCGACACCTGAGTTTGAAGCGAAGAAGAAAGCTCGCAATTCTGCGGTTGAATTTATCCTTGGTAACGCGACTCAGCCCGACGTGATTGCTCGCGTTGGTGTAATGGATGTTGTCTTCTGCGCGGGCGTGCTTTATCACCATCCAAGCCCTTTTGATCTGCTCGTGGCACTGAGGCGGATGTGCGGGCAGACTCTGATACTTCGCACGTCGACCATTCCTGAAATAAAAGGATTGCCAAACGCGGCGGTCTTCTTTCCGATGCTAAGCGCCGAAGCGCGGTCGTTGTGGGAATTGAAAAGTCTCGGCGTTGGAAAACAGGTTGGCATCACGGACGGCTTCGAGCCTGAGCAAGGCTACGGCAACTGGTTCTGGGGATTGACTCCGAGTTGTTTGAAATCGCTCGTAGAGACGGCGGGGTTCCGCGTTGATCGCTGCGCTACTGAAGCTTTCGCGCAGACGCTCGTTTGCAGCGCGGTCGCAGTGCCGTTCGAGCATCGTTTGCCGGGAGAGAAAGAGGCGCGCGAGATTGGCGAGGCAGTTTCTTTATCGGGGATCGCGCGTCCTTCGTGAAATTCATTGGCAGATTTGCGCTACGGCGCAAGGAGGCCAGTTTGATTCTTGATCCTGCTTATGGTGCGACGCGATTTTCGTCCCGCGTGTTTGATAATCGCTTTAGGATAATATTTTGCTAGCGCGAGCATATCGAGGAGCGCACGTTTCCACCTGCGCGCTCGAACGTGCGCGCGCACTTCGTTCACGAGTCGCTCGCCGTAAAACTCCTGCCAGTGTCTTATCCCTGCGCTGTACGCTTCTTCATATTGCCTGTTGCCTTTTACGTAATCCCATTGCGAGCGCAATACGGCAAGCGTTGTTTTCAGCATCATCTTTGAATCGCAGGACATGTTCTCGCCGTGCTGGCGGTACTCGGCCACAAGTGTGTTGTGATCGTAAACAACTGAGTTCCTCGTGACGCGAAGATAAAGCTCGTAATCCGCAACAGGGCTTATGTTCGTGTTAAACGCGCCGAAGCGCTCAAGCGCCTCGCGGCGATACATCACCTGCGCGGGATTCCAGATGTAATTATCGCGCAGCAGCTCAACATAGTGCTGGCTTTCAATGTGAGGCGGAAGTCCGGATGCGACGGGCGATCCATCCTTTGCGATTATTCGGCAGCGGCCAAACACGAATGAGCAACAAGGATGAGAAGCGAGAGCTTCTATCCCAATCTCAAGCGCATCGGGCAAGAGCCTATCGTCAGCATCCAGGAAAACAACATATCTTCCTTCGCTTGCGCGAAGGCCTGCGTTGCGCGCTGCCGATAGTCCCTGGTTGCTCTGACGAATCAGACGCACGCCCGGATAATTCGCAACCACTGTCGCAGTCTCATCGGTCGAGCCATCGTCAACTACGACTATCTCAAACAGACGGCAGGTTTGATTCAGCACGCTCTCAATGGCTTCGACCAGAAAGCGCGCGTGGTTGTAGCAAGGGATGACAACAGAAACTGATGAGGATTTCGGGGACATAATTACTCCTGTTTTGTCCTACGTTTTGAAAAAGCGATTGAGCCTTTAGCCTGTCTCTTCCTGCGCATTGCGATTCTTTTTTGTTCCAACGAGCGAGCGAATAAAACCAGCAATCTCGCGCAGAAGGTTTCGTGGTTTATCATGTAAATAATCGGCGCGCCGCTTTGCGAAGAATCCCGCAAAGAAATAGAGCCTCGTTTCGTTCTCGAAAGCTTCGTCGCGTTTGCCAATAGCAGAGAGCTTCAACCATTGAATTACATCCGCCATCGCCTGGCGATAAAGATGCGCGGGCACATCGAACAATCGCCCTTTGCTTGATTGCTCCATATCATCAGAGCGCAGCAGCGCATAAAAATGGCCGTGCCCTCGATGCCAGCGGCGGTGATAGGCTTTCGTCAATCTGTCGGCAGGCACTTCTGCTGTGACCACAAGCTCCGGCGCATAAAGTCCCTTTCGCCCGTCGCGCCAGATGCGCATCTGAAGCTCCTGGTCTTCAATTGAGCCTATATGGTCTCTGACTCGTTGGAGGTCGGGCGAAAACAATCCGACCTTTTGAAATACTTCGCGACGGACTGCGAAGTTTGCCGTCACAAGGCCGAGCTTGTTGTGGCCACTGATTGGAAGCGGCGCATCGCCATAATCGAGAATCGCAAGCGGCATCCAATGCTCGCGCGTAAGCCATCTCGGAAACTTTCCATTAGCTTGAGGTAGCACTTTGCCGCCGACAAAATCGGCCTCCGCGTGTTCATCAAGCACGCGCTTGATGGTCGCTATCCAGTCGCGCGATACCTGAACATCGTCGTCTGTGAAAGCGACGATTTCTCCGCGCGCTGACTCGATGCCTGCATTGCGCCCGTAGGAAACGCCCTGCTTCGGCTCAAACACATAACGCAGGTTTGTCGCGCCGCGCTCAATTATCGAGCGAACTATCTGCCGCGTATTGTCTGTCGAGTTGTTATCAACCACGATCACTTCAAAACTTACACCTTCAGTCTCCTGCGCAAGCAGGCTCGCAATCGAGCTGCGCAAAAGCTCGCACCGGTTGTACGTGCTGATGATGACCGAAATTGCAGGTTTATCGTTCATATAGCCGCCAGCAATCAGCCATCAGCAATAAAGAATTTATCTGATAGCTTGCTGCTTTGTGCGCGCATCTGTTGATTGATGAATGCGCCAGTCGTGCGGCAGGTAAAAGCTGCCGCGCACGTATTTGCCTTCTTCGACGTGAAGCATCTTATCGCCGTATCGCCAATCAATATTGCGGCTTGCCGCGCGCTCCTTTACCGCCGCGCCGATTGTGTAGACGCCGGGCTGTAGCCCAAGCTCGCTGCAATGAAACTCAACCGCGCCCGCGCCCGGCTCAAGCGTTATGCGCTTGCCGTCTTGAGCCGTCGTGAACTGGCAGTGAATGTACGCGCCGTCGTGCGAATAACAGAAAAGCTCAAAGGCGGCATCAACGACGCGCTCGTGCGCTACGTACTCGACGCGCGCCGAAAACGGCTTGCCCGTGAAGAAATTCGTCGTCGGCCTTTCCTGCGAATCGTAAAGAGAGAGATTCATTATCTCGACTGGCTTAAAGTCAATTTCTGCGCTCATCTGTTCGGGCGGCGTGTCACCGTAAGCGATGCGACGGTACTCGGCAATGACTTCGCGGGGCAAGCCCATTGCGATAATCCGCCCGTGATTGAGCAACAGCGCGCGGTCGCATAATCGCTCGACCGCCGCGAGGTCGTGCGAAATGAAAACAATTGTAGTCCCGCGCTGCCTCAACTCGCTCACTCGTTGAAGACACTTGACCTGAAAGCTTGCGTCGCCTACTGCAAGCACTTCATCGAGCAGCAGTATGTGCGGGTTGAGATGCGCGGCGATTGAAAAACCGAGCCGCACGTACATCCCCGACGAGTAATGCTTCACGGGCGTGTCAATGAACTCTGCGACGCCTGCGAATTCAATTATGCGGTCGAGCTTTTCTGCTATTTCGCGGCGGCGCATTCCGAGAATCGAGCCGTTGAGATAAATGTTCTCGCGCCCCGTTAGCTCTGGATGAAAGCCTGAGCCAATCTCAATCATCGCCGAAAGCCTTCCGTTGATGACAATCTCGCCCGAAGTCGGCGCAGTGATTCTTGAGAGCAATTTCAAAATGGTGCTCTTGCCCGCGCCGTTCGGTCCGATGATGCCCAGAGTCTCTCCGCGCGTGACTTCAAAGCTCACGTCGCGCAGCGCCCAGAAGTCTTGGCGGCGGCTTAACAGATTCTTGAGTCTGCGCGCCAGAGGGTTCAGCCTTGCGCGCCCGTCATCGTGTTGCTGGATGCGATATTTTTTTGAGACTCGATTGAATCTGAGATCAATCATAAAGCGATGAACTCGCCTATCAGATGATGTCGGCCATCGTCGCTTCGACCCGCTTGAAATAAATATATGACGCGATGAGCAGAAGCGCGGCTGTGAACGCAGATGTGCCGAGCGAATTGAAATCCGGCGGCGCGCAGCGCAATATAACTCGACGAAAATTTTCAATCACGCCGACCATTGGATTGAACAGGTAAAGAGGGCGAAAGCGCGCGGGCACCGCGCTCAACGGATAGATTATCGGCGTGGCAAACATCCAGAGTTGAAGAACGAGCGGCACGGCTACGCCCACGTCGCGAAAGCGCGCCTGCGTCGCCGACAGAAGCAATGCGATTGCGGTTGCGAGCAGCGCAAGCACGAGGATAATCGGCAGCGCATAGAGCGCGTTCAGTGTGAGCGGCACTCCGTAGTAGAGCATAAGTACTGCGAGCACGCTTGAGGCGATGAGGAAATCGAACAGCGCCGCCAGCACATAAGTGAGCGGCAAAATCTCGCGCGGGAAATAGACTTTCGTTACGAGCTGCGAATGGCTGACCAGCCCGGCGGTCGAATTTGCGATTGCCGTAGAAAAACAATTCCACGCTAACAGCGCGACGTAAGCGAACAGAGCGTAAGGCGCTCCGTCGCTTGGGACTCTTGCGATGAGCGAGAACACAAGAGTGAATATCAGCATCATCGAAAGCGGCTGAATGACGGCCCACGCGCCGCCGAGCAGCGATTGCTTGTACCGCACCTTGATGCGATGAACTGTGAGCGTGTAGAGCAGGTCGCGGTAATGCGCAAGCTCGGTTAAATTTTTGATCAAACCGAACGGCGAAACGGACGGCGCGCGGATGATGGTCACTGGTCGCGCGTCTATTGAAGGCAGCGCGCCGCCGATTGTTTTTGATTGTATGCTTGAAGCCATTTCGATGATCGTCACTCGACTAATCGCGAGCAGGTCTGTTGAACGTCAGGCTCGACAAGCGTGCTCGCGCTTTGGCGAGACGGCGCGTTGCGGCGCGATGAGCCGGCGCGTTGGTAAAACATTTTGCCGTAGAAGAATCCGACTGCGTCCCACACCGAAAGCTCGTGCGTGAAAATCTCTGACGCGCCTCGCCTGATGATTCGCCCGGCAATCGCTTTAATAAGACCGCGCGCGGCCTGACCGTAGAGATAGCGCGGAATGCTGCCGAAATAGACGACAGGCTGTTGGCGCTTGCGGTCAATCACGGCGCACGAGACGCCGCGCCAGAAACACCAGCGGCGAAAATAACTGCGCGTGAGCCTTTCGGGCGGGATGTGGTGATAGATGATAAGCTCAGGCACGTAGAAGCCGCGCGCGCCAGCCTCAATCAATCGCTGGTACATATCGTCGTCTTCGCCTGAGATCAATCGCTTGTCTGTGCGCCCGAGATTTGTGTTGTACAAACCGACGCGGTTTAGCGTCGCGCGCGCAATCACGGCATTGCCGCCCATCAGTATGCCGGGATAATTCGCATCGAACGGAACAAGGCAGTCGCCTCCGTCAACCCATCCTATCGCGCCGAGATATTTAGTCGGAAGCCACGCTGGAGGCTCCGCGCCCCATCGAGGCACATACGGCCCGCCTATGAAGTCAACCCCGCCGCGACTGAATATCGAATACACAGTCGAGTACCATCGCCTGTCTATCTCCTCGTCATCATCAATCATGCCGACGAGGTCGCCTACGGTTGAGCGAATCCCTGCGTTGAGCGCGAATGATCTCCCTTGACGGCCCTCGAAGACGTAGCCGAGCCTGTAGCCAAATCGTTCGCAATAGCTTTCGACCGTCTCGCGCGTCGCGTCTTTCGAGTTGTTGTCGACCACCGTCACGCGCACTTCAAGTCCTGCGGGCACATCAGCGGCGAGCAAACTGTCGAGGGTTCGCCGCAGCATCCGGCATCGGTTATAGGTCGGGATGATAACGTCAAGCTGCATCGTGTGCCTGTGAAGCGGCGTATGTTGGTTTCATAATATGACTTTTCGCCCCACAAGACATTCCACCTGTTCATATACTGTAAACTACCGCTAACTTTCATTTTTTTCTTTTTCAAGGGCGCGAGAAATTCTTTCAAAATCATTGCGCTCGGATGTAATTATTGACGCTGGTATTGCATCGTGTTATAAACAGACTTCCCAACAAAGGCAGGGAAATCAGAAAAAAGTAGTTGTTTGAGCAGCACATCCTCACCAGCTTGGCATTATATTCAAGGCCCCACTAGATTGCTCTCTCGATAGAGCGGCTCTTTGAGTTGCGGTCCCGCGCGTCGCTTCGGCGATTCTGTGTGGGCCGACTCTTAGCAGATTACTATCAATACACTTTAAGTGTGCTAAGGCCCGCTGAGATGGTGTGGTTGAGCTTGCGCTTTTCTGCGTCGTGATGTCTTAAGGCTCGATGGCATCATTGGCCTTTTGGTTTGGTTGTAGTTGAATAATGCGCCTGCACAGGCAGCAGGCGCGCCCCAAATAAAAGAGGCAGGGTTAAAAAATAAAAAAGCTCCCACAAGTCTGTCTGAACGATGGTCTGTCGGTTCGGCCTCAAAATGTGGCTGCGGCCCTAATCGGCAGAAACACGGACGAAGTTGTGTTTGTGAGCGAAGATAATTGCCCTCACCAAAGCTGATTTTAAGTGGGTGGACGAAATCATTTTTGGGAGATTCTAATGAAAAGAGTTTTCGATCAATTTCTGTGCGGGGTATTGTGTGTTCTTATGGCGGTGATGGGACTTGTGCCCATGACCGCATCGGCGCAGAGCGCCTCAGACATTGTTCTTTACGCGACGGACGCTTCAGTTAAATCGGGCTGGAATGTTGTAGCAGACTCGACTGCGGCTGGAGGCGCGCGACTCGCCAACCCTAATCTCGGAGCCGCAAAGCTCTCGGCTCCGCTCGCAAATCCCTCCAATTACTTCGATCTGACGTTCAGCGCGCAGGCCGGCACTGCTTATCGTCTGTGGATAAGAGCCAAGGCCGAAAACAACGACTGGGCGAATGATTCCGTATTCGTTCAATTCTCAGGCAGCGTGGACGCAAGCGGCTCTGCCGTTTATCGCATGGGCACGACGTCGGCGACGACCATTAATCTTGAAGACTGCTCAGGCTGCGGCCTTTCTGGCTGGGGATGGCAGGATAACGGATGGGGCGTGGGCGTGATGGGACCGCTCATCTATTTCCAAACGACAGGCGCGCAAACCCTACGCGTGCAGGTGCGCGAAGACGGCATCTCGATTGACCAGATAGTTCTTTCGCCTTCGACTTACGTAAGCGCATCGCCGGGCGCGTTGAAGAATGACACGACTATCTTATCGAAGACAGGCGCGACCGTGCCTCCTTCGCCAACCCTTACAGGCTCATCTGATGTCGTGATATGGGCTTCGGACGTTCCCGCCACGAACATCTGGGGCAAATGGTCTAAAGTCTTCGACGCTTCGGCGGCAGGGCAGACAGCATTGAATAATCCCGATGCAGGCGCGGCAAAACTTTCAGCGCCGCTCGCCAATCCGACGAGCTACTTCGATATGACATTCAACGCGCAGGCGGGCGTGCCTTACCACCTTTGGATTAGAGGCAAAGCGCAGAACGATTTCTGGGGCAATGACTCCGTATTCGTGCAATTCTCAGGCAGCACAGACTCAACCGGCGCGGCTGTATATAGAATCGGCACGACTTCAGGAACGACTGTCAACATAGAAGACGGTTCGGGCGCGGGCCTCAGCGGATGGGGATGGCAAGACAACGGCTGGGGCATCGGCGTGATGGGGCCGCAAATCTATTTCGCAAGCACAGGCGCGCAAACCCTACGCGTGCAGGTGCGCGAAGACGGCATCTCGATTGATCAGATAGTTCTCTCATCGCAGGCTTACCTGAACAACTCGCCGGGCGCGCTGAAGAACGACACGGTCATTCTGCCGAGCACATTGGGCGGAAGCACGCAGACGCCTGCGAATCAGCCGCCGCAGGTGACAATCAGCGCAACTCCTACGTCGGGAACGGTTCCGCTCGCAGTCAACTTTACCTCGAACGCGACCGACCCGGACGGCTACATCGCATCCTATAGCTGGAGCTTTGGCGACGGACAGACTTCAACGGCTGTCAATCCAACAAACATCTATCGCTCAGCAGGAACATACACGGCGCGGCTGACGGTCACCGATAACGCGGGCGCGCAGGCCTCCGTATCAACTGTCATAACCGTGACCGCGCCGCCTACCGGGAGCGCGACGCTAAAGGTGATGAGCTGGAACGGTCAATTCGGCAAGGGCACGGATGAAATATATAGCCCTGACCGGCAGGCGACGTGGATTGCCAATATCAATCCCGACCTCGTTGCGATGTGCGAAATACCGAGCGACCTCGCGCCGGTTCTGCGCGACCTCGTGAGCCAGAAGACAGGCCGCACATGGTATTACTACCATGTGCCGAAGTATTCGGGCACGACAGAGGGCAACCTGATTTTGTCGAAGTACCCGTTCGTCAGCACCTCTTCGCGGTTCTTGAGCTATCAGCGATCAGTTGCGCAGGCGACGATCAACTTTGGCGGAAAGACCATAAACTTCTTCGCCACGCACCTCGACGCATATTCTTCGACCTATCGCGCTGTCGAGGTAAGCGAGCTGACGAGCTGGGCCGCAGGGTTTGCCGAATCGCGCATCATCGCTGGCGACTTCAACGCCGGGCCTGACACGTCGGAGCTTTCCGGGATGATGTCGCAATACTACGACTACTGGCAGGTCGCAATGAACGCAGGGGTCGCAACGGCTTATCCCGATAACCCTGTCTATATGCACACACGCACGCGACGGGGCCGCATTGACTATGTCTTTTATTCGAGAGGCGCGTCGGCGCTGACGCTGCGCTCGGCGCAGATACCAGACAGCCGCGACCTGTCGAATAAGAACGTTGTCGATTTGTTAGGCACTCCTGATGACTACGGCGTGAGACCGTCGGATCACAATATGGTAGTAGTTACCTTTGATGTGAGGTAACAATCTCCTTTTCGTCTGCCGCGCATCAGTTTTCTTAAACCGATGCGCGGCTTTTCTTTTTCAAGAAACCTACTGCGACTTTGGCAATACGGTCGAGTCGTTTTTCAAAGCTCCCGGCGAGGAGTTCAAATAAGTAGAAGGAGAGAGCACTATCTGATCAATTGATAGCCCGTCTTCACGAACCTGTATTCTGATGGTGTGTGTTCCGCTCGTGGCAAAGTAAATCAGCGGTCCCATTACGCCAACGCCCCAACCGTTATCCTGCCATCCCCAGCCAGAAAGGCCGCAGCCTGAGCAGTCTTCAAGATTGATCGTAGTGGCTGATGTTGTGCCGATACGGTAAGCAGCCGCGCCGGTTGAGTCTGTGCTGTCGGAGAATTGCACGAA
>DATLXU010000031.1:0-35374 GCA_035575515.1 Blastocatellia bacterium | reverse complement strand
ATCTGGCGCAGGCTCAAGCCGTGCGCGACGTCATCAACGCGCAGACGGCGTATCAAGCGCGAGTCGCAACGCGCCAGCTCGAAGGCGAGTTGTCGCGAAGGCTCACGCCGTTGAAAGACTTGCTTGTCGAGATAATCGTTCACCTCGAATCAACAGTTGAGTTCGTTGAAGATGATATTTCGCCCGAAGCTCAAACGGCGCTCGTTGCGAAATTGAATCGAGTGATTGACGGCTTGAGCGAGATAGCGGCGAGCTTCGCGTTCGGGCGATTCGTGAAAGAAGGCTTCGATCTTGCGATTGTTGGCCGCCCCAACGTCGGCAAGTCGTCCGTGTTCAACCGGCTTGTGGGATCAGAGCGCGCGATAGTCACGGAGATTGCGGGAACGACTCGTGACGCGCTTTACGAGACGGCTTCAATCAGAGGCGTGCCCGTTCGCTTGATTGACACGGCTGGCATACGCGAAACGAGTGACGTGGTCGAAAGCATAGGCATCACGCGCAGCCGAGCGGCGATTGCCGATGCCGATGTTTCGCTCGTCGTGCTCGATGCTTCTGAGCCGCTGACGGATGACGATGCTCGATTGCTTGATCATGTGCCGGCAGAGCGAAGGATCATTGCGATTAACAAGAGCGACTTGCCGCGCAGGCTCGATACGAGCGCGCTTGAAGCAATCGCTCAGAGCGATGCGATAGAGATTTCCGCGCTCACGGGCGAAGGCTTTGAGCAGTTGACTGCGAAGCTCTTCGAGCGATTATCGGGTGACGCTGCCGTCGAGCGCGACGACATAATGATAACCGACGCGCGCCAGCATGCGGCCATTCGTGACAGCATAGAGCAACTGAGCGATGCGCGCGAGTTGATGACGCGAGGCGAGCTTGAAGAGATTATTCTGCTGAGGCTTCACGGCGCGCTTCACTCGCTCGGCCAAGTCACGGGCGAGACGTTGACTGAAGATATACTCGGGCAGATTTTTTCGACCTTTTGCATTGGCAAATAATTGTCTAAGCTATCCGGGAGATAGATAACGTAAGTTCGACGTAAGAGCAGTTTTGAAATGGCTGCTTGCCGCGCGCGCGGCAGCGAGAAGGTAGCCAGAAGCATCAGCTTAGAATGAATACATTTTATTACGGATGTGAAACATCTGGAACAGCCGGCAATATCATCCCCGCGTTGGAGACGCGGGAAGAATTGCGGGCGCATCTCCAATGAGCAAATCTTTATGCATCAGATTCCAGACGTTTCACTTCTGGCTACCTTCTGAGCACGCCGAAGGCGCGCTTCTCAAATTTGTTACCGGCTCTTATAGCGAAATCACGTTAAATAAGTGCAAGAGGGAAATAGTTTTGCCCATCTGCACTATTCGTGCTGAAGGAGGAATGAATGGCTGATCGAACCCGGTGGGGACATGATAATCCACATCCGCTTTCACAAATGAAGACCGAGCTTGTATGGGAGGGCAAGTATGATGAATACGGCAACCGCCGCGCGGTTGATGTAGTGGGCCTGAGCATGCCGCTTCAAAAGATCGAGACGGTTGACGAGCCAGCCTCGCGGCTCAAAGCGCAGGGCGGGTTGTTTGACTCCGAGCGAGCGCACCGCGACGACTTCCGCAATATGCTGGTGTGGGGCGACAACAAGCTGGTGATGGCGAGCTTGCTGCGGGATTTCAAAGGCCGTGTAGATTTGATCTACATTGACCCGCCGTTTGATTCAAAGGCTGACTTCACGATGGATATTCCTATCGGTGATGGGAAAGAGACGATTGAGAAAGATCAATCGCTAATCGAAATAGTCGCGTACCGTTATAAGCCAGTCGTTTTATAGTAGTGCGATAACTGTGTAATATCTGTGTGATAACTGGCTTATAAACCGGCTCATCCCGGGTTTATAGCTGCCAATTGGCTCATAATTGACTCTGATGGATGGGCTGCTTGAGACTTCGCGCGCTTCGTGGAAGAATTATCAGGTATGAATAAGTTCGACGTTATCGTTATCGGCGGAGGCCATGCCGGATGCGAAGCGGCGTACATTGCCGCTCGCATTGGCGCGCAGACTGCGCTTGTCACGATTGATAAAAACTCCATCGGGCAGATGAGCTGCAATCCGGCCATCGGCGGCATAGCCAAAGGCCACCTCGTGCGCGAAGTGGACGCGCTCGGCGGCATCATGGGCGAAGTCATTGACGCGACCGGCATACAGTTTCGCTTGCTGAATCGCTCGCGCGGACCTGCGGTTCAATCGCCGCGCGCGCAGGCTGACCGCAATCTCTATCGAGCCGAGATGCGACGCAGGCTTGAAGCAACTGAAAATCTTACAATCATCGAAGGCGAAGCGGCTGAGATAAAAATCACAGGTGAGCGCGTGCGCGGCGTTGAGCTTGCCGATGGGACTTTCATTGAAAGCCGTGCGGTTGTGCTTACAACGGGAACTTTTCTAAATGGATTGATTCACTGTGGCCGCAAGACTTTTCAAGCCGGGCGCGCGGGCGACCCTGCTTCGATAAAGCTCGCCAATTCGATTCGCGCAGTCGGATTTCAGATGGGCAGATTGAAAACAGGCACGCCGCCGCGGCTCGATGGCCGCACGATTGATTACTCAAAATTCGAGCGGCAGCCGGGCGATGAGCGGCCCGTTCCTTTTTCATTTAAGACAGAACGAATCACACGACGGCAGATTGAATGCTTCATCGGCTACACGAACGAAGAAGTGCATGACGTGATTCGCCGCAATCTCGACAAGTCGCCGCTCTTTAGCGGAGAGATTAAAGGCATAGGGCCGCGCTATTGCCCTTCAATTGAAGACAAGGTTGTGAAGTTTGCTGAAAAGACTCGTCATCAGATTTTTCTTGAGCCGGAAGGCTACGAGACTTACGAGGTTTATCCGAACGGCATCTCGACGAGCATGCCTGAAGATGTTCAGCTTGAATTCGTGCGGCGAATTCCCGGTCTTGAAAACGTGAAGATGCTCAGGCCCGGCTATGCAGTTGAATACGATTTCGTCGACCCGCGCGAGCTTTACTCGACCTTTGAGACAAAGAAGATTCGCGGGCTGTTTCACGCAGGGCAGATCAACGGCACGAGCGGGTACGAAGAAGCGGCAGGTCAGGGCATAGTAGCAGGCATCAACGCCGCGCTTTCGTCGCTTGGCCGCGAGCCTGTTGTGCTTGATCGCAAGGACAGTTACATCGGCGTTATGGTTGACGACCTTGTGACGAAAGGCGCGGACGAGCCATACCGTATGTTTACCTCGCGCGCTGAGATGCGATTGTCTTTGCGCTACGATAATGCGGATCAGCGGCTCACGCCGCTTGGGCGCGAGATTGGCTCAATCAGTGAAGCCGATTATGAATCGTTTCTGAAGCGCCAGCGCGATGTCGAGCGAGTGAAAGATTATTTGCGCGATGCGAAGGTGACGGATCTCAGCGATGAATTGTTGAATGAATTAGAGCTTGAAGGCTCAGAGGACGCGTATCGCGGCAAGCGATTGGATTATCTTGCGCGGCGGCCAGATTGCGATCAGGCGAAGTTGCTTGAGATTGTGCGCGCGGCAATCGGCGCGGAAGTTCGTGAAGAAGAGATAACGGTTGCAATGAACGATATTCGCTATGCGGGCTATCTGAAAGATCAGGAGCAGCTTGCGCGCAAGCGTGGTCGTTATGACGAACTGGAGATTCCCGCCGGTCTTGAGTTTTCAAGAATCTCCGGCCTGTCGAATGAAGTAGTGCAGAAGTTGACGCGCGTGCGCCCGCGAACCATCGGTCAGGCCGCGCGCATACCGGGCGTGACGCCAGCGGCGGTTTCAATACTTCTGGTCGCTGCGCTCAGGAATTGATTTGAGTGCGAAGGATTTAGCGCGGGCTTTTACCTTTCCATAGAAGAAGCGGCGATAGAAGACTATCGCAATCAACTGATTCGCGTATCCCCCGAAAGTCAATAAAAGCTAATGCATCTCACCGAGTGTAAGATATTTCTCTTGCCCCGCTCTTTAGTAAGCTGTAGAATCCATCCGCCCCTGACGGTTTAGGCAATTCATAACACAGCTATTGCGGGAGGTGTAGCCTTGTCTGTGCTTGATGGCTGCCGCAAACTCCTCGAGATTGAACAGCGGTTGAGAGAACTCAGAGTTGAGCTTGCCCATGCAAGTCTCGTTGGCCAGTTGCCGCTGGATTCGGAAGACATTCAGATTCTTCAAGGCATGCTCAAAGCCGAGTTTGAAGACATCGCGTTTGATTTTTCGACTTTTAAAGAGCATGGCAGGCTCTCGCTTTCGTGCTTTCTGGTCTGGGCTGGAATCAAAGACTATGAAGAAGGCGCGTACTGGCCGTCCGTTATAAGCGCGCTTGGCATTAATGGAGACTCCTGGCAGCAGCGGTTAGGCGAGCTTTTTCTTGACGCGCTGAAGCGGTATGAATTCACTATCTTTCGATGCGGAGGCCATCGCTTCGTCACTCAGATTCTTCTGCACGGCGGCATACCTGATCATTGCCTGAATAATTATTTTGAAAAAGTGCTTTATCCAATCGCCATCGGGAAGCTCACTACTGACGTAAGCGACACTGAAGAACTGATTCATGAATGGCGCGCGAGGACCTCGCTTTATCAAACAACCGATAAACCTGTGCGGCGATTCTTGGAAGAGGGCGGAAAACCAGCGGCTGATTTTTTTGTGCGCTGCATTGAGATGGCTGAAGCTGCGCGTGACGGCGAGCGCGCGCTTTCGCCCGATGAAATTGGATTGCCTGAGCGTATCGTGCAGAAGTTTAGCGAATGGTGGAACAGATTCTCCCAGCCTATGCTCACCGAGCGAGCGATTACGCTCAATCGGCCATACATCGAAATGGATCTTTACGGCGAAGTACGGTGCATTCTGCCAGAACAAGTAATACCTTATAACGGCGACTCCCCGATATTCTTCCATGCTTTTGCTGATGATCGTTCAATCCGCTCTGTTGAGATTCTTTATCACGTAAAAGGCAATCGAATCATCACCGATAGCATTGATTGCTACTTGCCACCTGCGTCATCTTACGCGGTAAGGCTGGAGCAGGCGCCGCATCTTGAGCGAACGTGGTCTTTCAAGGGGCTTGATTCGGGCTGGATGGCATTTGATGAGCGGGGCCTGCTCATCAAGCAGAGCGAGCTTCCGCCCAAGCTTCTATGGATTGCCCTAAACAGGCAGGCAAAGTTTGATTCAAATATCAGCGAACAATTGTGCGGGACGAATGACTGGGAGGATTTCTGCTTCTGTTTGATTGACGTGTCGAATCTCGAATCGCTCAGTCTTGTAAATGAAAACGGCGAGACGGTTGAATTACCGCTCGCCGTAAGCAGAGAAGTTACATTGCAAGGCAAGCTTTTGAGTGATTGTAAGGCGGGCGGCCTTGCTGTTTTCACAGAAAAATTGCCTGTTGTAACAATCCCGCTGACGCAGCCCGATGAAATCAATTCGTGGAGCATCTATGCAGAAGCAATCGGCGCAGCCAACGAGACTGTCAAATGGATTGCGCTAAGAGAAGTCGCGCAGATCAGAGAAAATGGCAGCGCCGTTATTCCACTAAATCATGCTGCGCTTCTTGGTGATAGGCTTGCGGGCGAGTTTCGCGTCAAGCTCAAAGTGCGCGGCGCGCTGGGCCACGACAGGCAGCTTCGTTTTGCTTTCATCCGAGATTTTGAATATGAGTTTGACCGTGCGTTCTATCTTGCTGATGAAACACCGCACATCAACGCGCTAACGCAGCATTCGATAAAAATTTCATCCGAAGATGACAGGGTCGAGATCGTCCAGCGCGACGGCCTTGCTGAGATTAGCGGAGACGATGGCCGTTTTCTAACGCTCAATCTGGAAACTGAGCAAAGCCAAAGGCTGTCGCTGACCGTTGCGATTCCTCGCATTCGCTGGACTGCGCGAGGTCTTGCAAACAATCAAGCAGTGGTATGGCTTTCAAAGCCGCTTGAAATCCAGCTTGAAGATTTTGAAGCGAGCGATGATCCGTTGCTAATTGTTCAACTGCCTGTTAAAGACAAGACTGCATGCAGGCTTGAGCTTGAAGGCGCAGATCATTTCTGCGAAGAGCCGATTCGACATGGCGAAGCGCGTTTTAACTTGGGCCGATTCCGCGACAGCATTCGTGCGCTTAATAAACCGGTTGTGAGATTTTCCGTTTCTTTTAATGATTCAGCAAGAGGCGAGCAAAAGATTCATACGCTCATCGTGCGCACGCGCTGGACGGTTGGACGGTTCGAATGTCGTGACATTCGAACATTATCTATTAGATGGGAAGATAGGGGCAGCTATCGCAATCGTGCCCTGCGATTATGGAACCTGCTGAAGGTATGGGAACCACCGATTGAATTCAATATACCTGATGGGGTTTCCGAAATTAAAATCAATGTGCTCGCGTCTCAACTGCCCGCAGGGGATTATCGCGCAGAGCTTTATTTGAGAGGCGAGTTTGACGTTGAGCCGTCCGTACTGCCTCCTGCAAAGAACAACGATGATGTCTTTGAAGTAAGCATTGGCGAGCAGGAGTTGATTAGTGATCTGCTCTCGCCTCAAGTCACTTTTCGCCGCTATTTGATGCGGCGGCTGGCGGGTTATGAGCATAGCCTTAATCTTTCGACTTATGAGTTGAATGAAAGAGACTTAAAAGACCTTGCGCGCATATTGGTCTTTCTAGTCTCTGAAGCAAGACACCTTGAGGCGAAACAGTTGTGGTTTGCTGACTTACGAACGCAGATTAGACAAAACAGAGTTAGAACCTTGATGCGCGAAGAGATTAAATCGCTTGCTGAAACAGGCGATGATAGGACAAAGGAGAGGCTTCGCGAATTGTGTCAAACCATAGGCCTGTCGGTTAACTCATTGATACCGTTTGCGCTTAATTCCAATGTTCAATTCGACAACGGCACAGCCAAGTTCAGAGGGATTATTAAATGGTTC
This sequence comes from Blastocatellia bacterium, assembly GCA_035575515.1. Lineage (GTDB taxonomy): Bacteria > Acidobacteriota > Blastocatellia > UBA7656 > UBA7656 > DATLXU01. The sequence goes on along the minus strand of DATLXU010000031.1, from coordinate 28,434 downwards.
GAAACGGCTGGGATGAGAGCGAATGAGGATCCTTGGGATTTAGTAAGCCTTGAATACGCTCACGATCAAACAAGAAAGGTCAAGCTCTCGTTTGTAAGTGAAATGAAGCCTGTATCATCGGATGTGCCGTTAACTGAGTTTAGAGTTGACACCACGACGACGCGGCGAACCATTAGAAGAGGAAATTAAATGAAACAACTCAATCCGCTCTCAGCGTCAAGGCACATTCATGAAACTTACGCCCGTTATCTACAAACGCTTTATCCGATAAGCGACCCGGAGTTGCGCGAGCAGTTCAAGCATCTTGTCTTCGACAGAGAGCAGCTTGTCAAAGGCCCATACCTTGAAGCCACCCCGCCCTACAAAGCGGGCCGCAGCATTAATGACCTCATGGCCGAAGGCGTGCTGTCCCCGATGTTTTCGCAACTCGAAGGCGAGCACCTGCCGCTTGCGCGCCCGCTCTATAAACATCAGGAAGAAGCCATCAGGAAAATCGTTAAAGGCAGAAATCTGATTGTTGCGACTGGCACGGGCAGCGGAAAGACAGAGACTTTTCTGATTCCGATTCTTAACCACCTGCTCGAAGAAAAACGTCACGGCACATTGTCTGACGGCGTGCGCGCCCTGCTGCTCTATCCGATGAACGCGCTCGCCAACGATCAGATGAAGCGATTGCGCGAGATGCTTGTCCGTTGCGAATTCATAACATTCGGACGCTACACGGGCGAAACCAAGCAGAAAAGAACAGAAGCCGAAGAGGATTTCAGACAGAATCACAAAGGCGAGCCGTCCAAGAATGAATTGCTATCGCGCGATGACATGCAATCGCGCCCGCCGCACATACTGCTTACGAACTACGCGATGCTCGAATACCTGCTTCTGCGCCCAAGAGACTCAGTCTTCTTTGATGGGCCGCACGCGCGCTCGTGGAAGTTTCTTGTTCTCGATGAGGTTCATACATACGACGGCGCGAAAGGCATAGAGACGGCAATGCTCATCAGGCGGTTGAAAGATCGAATCGCGCAGAGCGAGCGGGGCCGGATTCAATGCATCGGGACAAGCGCAACGCTCGGCGGCGGGCGAAGTGATTTCCCCGATGTCGTTAAATTCGGTCAGCAGCTTTTTGATGAGCCATTCGACTGGGATGATGGCGACATAAGTAAACAAGATGTCATCGCCGCGAGCCGCATCTCGATGGACGAATACCCGCCGGACTGGGGCGCTCCCGAACCAGTTTTTTACATCGAAGCGCAGCAGATGCTCGAATCAAGCGGGGTTAATATTGATAAGCTCGCACAGCTTGCAAGCGAGCGGGGCTTCCCACAAAACGAAGTCGAGCGCGCGACACAGATTTCTTACTCGTCTTCATCCCACTTATCGCTTCAACGATTCCTTTATGAGCTTTTGAAGTCAGACGCTAATTTGAAAAAGCTTCGCGAGTCGCTCATTGCGCCAAGCGGCACAGGCGCAAAGCCCATGTTGCTTACGGATGCGGCAACTATGCTTTTTGGCGATTACGCCGAATCATTGCGCGCCGTTGCCGCGATGGTTAACCTTGCATCGCAGGCGAAATCTGATGTGGAAGACGCGCCGCTTCTCCCCGCTCGTTATCATCTCTTTGTTAAAGCGATGGAAGGAGGGTTCGCCGCCTTCGCGCCGCAAAAGAAATTTTTTCTCAATCGTCAGAAAGAGATTCAAGTGAATGAAGCCGCCTTCCCTGTTTTTGAGATAGCTCCGTGCAAGCGATGCGGCGCAATTCATCTTGTGGGCGAGATTGATGACTCATTGGGAAGCGGCAAGTTGCAACAGTCGCAAAAGCTCACGGAAGAAAATCGTGAGCGCGCTGAGTTTTTCTTGCTGAAAGAGAGACTGCTCGATGTTGACGACGAGGACGAAGAAATCGCAGAGCCTGAAACGGTTGACTCATCAACGGATCAAGATTATAGCCTGTGTCTTCGTTGCGCAGCGATAAGCCGCAACGGGGCGCGCGGCGAGTTGTGCGGCTGCGATAAAAAGTGGCATCGCGTTCTTATCAAAGCGTCAAACGATGAAGGCGCAGTAACTCGGTGTCGCTCGTGCGGCGCGCGCGGCAGGAATCTGGTGCACAGATTTTTGACCGGTCAGGATGCGCCAGTGAGCGTGCTCGCTACGGCTCTGTATCAGGAGATTCCTGAGCGCGAAACAGCGGCTGCGCAATCGAGCGATGATGAGTATGACAATGAAGCGCCGCGTCAAGCGCGCAAGCTGCTTATCTTTTCCGATAGCCGACAGGATGCGGCTTACTTCGCGCCTTATCTTGGCGAGATAACATACCTGCCGATATTGTGGCGGCGATTGATCGTGCTCGCGCTCGAGAAGCATCAGCGAGAGATGATTGAAAACGGATGGCGAATCAGCGACCTAGTCGAGCCGCTTCGCAGGTTCGCTCAGGATAGCGGCGCGCTCGATGAGCGGATGAGCCGCCAGCAGCAACTAAGTGAAACATGGAAATGGCTGTTGCTTGAGCTTATCGCGCAGGACAGGCGAAACAGCCTCGAAGGGCTTGGACTGGCGCGATTTCTGATTGTAAAGCCTGATAATTGGGGCGTGGGTCAGTCTTACAGTCGGAGCCTCGCGCAACTCCTTTGCGACGCGCCGTTGGGCCTAGACGAAGATGAGATATGGACGCTTTACCAGATTTTGCTCGACAGCTTTCGGCTGCAAAGCGTGATTGCCTTCCCGGACAGCGTCTCACCCGATGATGAAATCTTTGCGCCGCGCAATCGCGCTTATTACTTCCGCGAAAACGTGGCCTCTCCGAAAAAGCGCATCTTCAGTTGGGCATCGCCTTCGCAGGGCAAAATGAATCGGCGCGTTGATTTTATTCAAAAGCTGCTGGCGGCTCGCGCAAACGAAAATGGCGGAGAGCGCGCAAAAGAGATTCTGCGCCACATCTGGGAAAGCTTTATGAAAGCGCCAGCGTGGAAAGCATACTTCGGCCAAAATTCAATTCAAGGTGAAGGCATAGCTTACCAGCTAGGACATGACTTCTGGGAAATTCAGCCGACGCTTAATTCTACAACTACTCATTGGTTTGAATGTGACATCTGCGGGAATCTGTTTTCGCATAATCTGCGCGGAGTGTGCCCGACTTATCGCTGCGAAGGGACGCTCAGAGAATGCAATATTGAAAAAGCGAGGGGCGAGAATCACTACCGTAATCTCTATCTGAGCCTTGCGCCGATGCGAATGATCTGCAAAGAGCACACGGCGCAACTGAGTAGCGACGCCGCAAGCGAGCTTCAAAACAAGTTTGTGCGCGGCGAAGTGAATGTGCTCAGTTGCTCGACTACCTTCGAGCTTGGCGTTGATGTGGGTTCGCTTGAATCGGTGCTGATGCGCAATGTGCCGCCGACTCCCGCAAACTACATCCAAAGAGCGGGACGCGCGGGTCGGCGCACGGATTCGACGGCTTTTGCCTTGACCTATTGCCAGCGCCGCTCGCATGACCTTGCGCACTTCGCGGAGCCGGAAAGAATCATCGCCGGAACCATTGGCCCGCCGCGTTTTGAAGTTCGCAATGAAAAGATAATCCGCCGCCACATTCACGCAGTTGCGCTTGCCGCGTTCTGGAAGCAGCACCCTGATGCTTTCGGCAAGGTCAAGGATTTCTTCTTCTCGATGGGTGACGCGACTCTCCAATCCGCCGATGAGTTTTATTCTACGCATCCGTTGCGCAGTTTTCTTGAACAGAAGCCGCAGCCGCTCGCTGACTCATTGCGTAGAATACTCAAAGACCAACATGAAACATTCAAGATTGAATCGTGGGGCTGGCTTGATGAGTTCTTGCTCTCCCGCAAAGAGGCCGCGCTCATGAAAGCAGCAGATGAAATCTACAGCGATATCGCCAATCTCGAAGCGCATCGCGCGGAGTTGATTCAGCAAGGTAGACCATCCGATTTCATTCTGCGAACGATTAATACAATTCAGGGCAAAAGCATAATAGACTTTCTCGCGTCGCGCGGGGTGTTGCCGAAGTATGGCTTTCCGGTTGACGTGGTTGAATTGCAGTTGCTTCATCACGGCGACGAGGCGAGAAGGCTTGAGCTTCAGCGCGACCTGCGAATTGCGCTCTCCGAATATGCGCCTGAAAGTCAGGTTGTCGCGGGCGGCAGGCTGTGGACAAGCTGCGCCCTCAAGCGAGTGCCGAAGCGCGAATGGCTCAGATACAAGTACGCCATCTGTGCTTTGTGCAATTGTTATCAGCGGGTTGATGCCGCGACCGACGCCGAGCTTGATCGCTGCGCGAGTTGCGATCAGCCGCTCAGAGGCAGGAGAGTCAAAAGCGAATTCGTCATACCGGAGTTCGGCTTTGTGTCGAGTGCGCGCGAGCCGCTCAGTCCATCCGCTCAGAAACCGCAGAAGACTTTTGCAACTCAGGTTTTCTATACGAACCGGTACGCAAAAGAAGACCTGTCAATCAGCGTTCAGTTTGGCGATGTGCCTGTGCAGGCTCGCGCTATAGTTAACGGCCAGCTTGCCGTGTTGAATCGCGCAGGCTTTACGATTTGCTTCGCATGCGGATATGCAAAGCGACTGGCGGGCGCAAGCACTAATCGCACCCGCGCGGCTACGCACAGGACGCCTCATGGAAAAGCTTGTTCCGGCAGGCTCGAAGGACCGTTCGATCTTGGCCACGAGTTTCGCACAGACGTTTTGCGAATTGACATTGCCGGCCATGACGCGTCGAAAGAATTCTGGCTCTCGCTTCTATACGCCATGCTTGAAGGAGCGAGCCAGTCGCTTTCTGTTGCCCGCAACGATCTTGATGGCTGCCTGTATCCATTCAAGGGCAACACGCATCCCTCGCTTGTGCTGTTCGACAACGTGCCGGGTGGGGCCGGTCACGTTAGAAGGCTGGCTGAAAGCGAGCAAGCGATACGGCGAATGATGGAAGCAGCGCGAGACAGAGTTGATGGTCGCTGCGGCTGTGGCCGAGAAACAAGTGGTCGGAAAACAAGCTGCTATGGCTGCTTGCAGAATTATTACAACCAATTCTTTCATGACGAGCTTGAAAGAGGGCCAGCCTTTGATTTTCTGGACCGCCTTGCGAGGAGTCGAGCCTGAAAATAAAAACACAATTCACGATGCCAGGATGCGTGGCAACAGGTTGGGTGGTGCGCGGCGCGCGGAGTTTGGTAAAATATCTTCAGCAGCAAAGCACTGCTAATCCTTCTCCAAGAGTGAGTGGAATGGTGGAGGGCAAGTCGGATGTGCAAAACGGTTTGCCCTCGTTTTTTTGCTGCGAGTCTGTCAAAGTGTGGAAGTGCCCTGATCCCTTCCCGTGACTTTTACAATTCGAGGATTCACAATGAACCTGAAAAAATTATTCACGGCGCTGCTCGTCGCGCTGTTTGCTGCTTCGACTGTAAACCTTGCCCTTGCCGATGAAGGCATGTGGCCTTTTAACAACGTTCCCAAAGCCGAAATCAAAAAACGCTACGGCTTTGATGTTTCAGATGCGTGGCTCAAGAAAGTTCAACTCGCAAGCGTGCGATTCAACAACGGCGGCTCAGGCTCGTTCGTCTCTCCCGACGGACTCGTCCTGACAAATCATCACGTCGCCAGCGACACGTTGCAGAAAATCAGCACGCCGGAAAAGGATTATGTCAAAGAAGGGTTCTATGCCCGCACGCGCGCCGAAGAGGTCAAAGCGCCTGACCTTGAGCTTAATCAATTGATCAGCATCGAAGACGTGACCGCTCGCGTAAACGCTGCCGTCAAGCCCGGCATGTCTGATGCCGAAGCCAACGCCGCGCGCCGCGCTGAGATTGCCAACATAGAAAAAGAATCAAACGAAAAGACCGGATTGCGCAGCGACGTTGTCACACTCTATCAAGGCGGGCAGTACAATCTCTATCGCTATAAAAGATACACCGACGTGCGGCTGGTCTTCGCGCCTGAATTCGGTATTGCCTTTTTCGGCGGCGATCCCGATAACTTCAACTTCCCGCGCTATGACCTCGATATGGCGCTGTTTCGAGTCTATGAAAACAACCAGCCTGTGAAGACCGAGAACTACTTCAAGTGGTCAAAAGTCGGCGCGAAGGAAGGTGAGCTTGTCTTCGTGTCGGGCCATCCCGGTTCGACCGCGCGATTGAATACCGTCGCACATCTCGAGTACTTGCGCGACTATGGGCTGCCGTACACGCTCAAATATCTCAATCGCCTGCACGACGTTTTATCGAAATACAGCGCGCAGGGCGAAGAGCAAGCCCGCCGCGCGCAGGAAGAACTGTTCAGCATAGAGAATTCGCTCAAAGCATTTCGCGGCCAGTACGAGGGGCTACAGGATAAAACAATCATGGCCAAGAAGCAGAGCCGCGAAGATGCGCTTCGCCGAGCGGTCGCCGCTGATCCACGCAAGCAGAAAGAGTACGGAGATGCCTGGGACAACATTGCGCGCGGGCGCAAAGCATTTGTCTCTTATTTCCGCGAGCTGTCGCTCATCGAAAATGAGGCTGGCTTCAACTCAGAGCTGTTCGGCATAGCGCGCACGCTCGTTCGCCTTGCTGCGGAAAGCGCGAAGCCTAATGCCGACCGATTGCCCGAATACACGGATGCGCGCCGAGCATCATTAGAGTTGAATCTCTATTCGCCCGCGCCCATCTACGACGATTTTGAGAAGATGAAATTGGCCGACTCGCTCGCCTTCATGCGCGACGAGCTTGGCGCGGATCACGCAGTCGTCAAGAAGGCGCTCGCGGGCAAGACTCCAGAAGCGCGCGCGGCTGAATTAATCAGCGGGACGAAATTAAAGGATGTCGCCTTTCGCAAGCATCTCGCGGCTGGCGGCGCAAAGGGAATCGAAGAGTCGACCGACCCGATGATCGTGCTCGCGCGAAGCATTGACGCGGAAGCGCGCGCCGTCCGCAAGCGTTATGAATCGGAAGTGCAGGCGAACGAGCGCGCCAATTATGCAAAGATCGCCCGTGCGCTGTTTGAAATCGAAGGAACGAAGCTCTACCCCGACGCTACATTCACGCTGCGGCTCTCTTACGGCGCGGTGAAAGGCTATCCTGAAAACGGGAAGCATGTTCCGCCGTTCACGACGTTCGCAGGTCTGTACGAGCGAGCGGCTCAACACCAGAACAAGTTTCCGTTTGAGCTGCCGCAACGATGGATTGATAAAAAATCTGCGCTCGACCTCAACACGCCGTACAATTTCGTTTCGACAAACGACACAACGGGCGGAAACTCGGGATCGCCCGTGTTCAACAAAGACGCGGAGCTTGTCGGCTTGTTGTTTGACGGAAATATCTATTCGCTGGTCGGCAATTTCATCTATGACGACACGCAGAACCGTTCGGTGATGGTTGATGTGCGGGCGATGATGGAAGCTCTGCACAAAATCTACGGCGCAACGGAACTCGCAGACGAGTTGTCGAAGTGAGAAATCAACCGCCAGAGCACGGCGGTCAACCATCCCGCTGTGCTTTACGGATGAGTAAGCCACAGAACCACGCCGAAACTCACAGGCATAGTCTTCACTGTGTGTAATTCGGTGTGGTTCTGTGGTTAGCAGCAATGCGAGTTGATGACTGGCTTGACATTGTTCATTGCGCAATTGTAGGTTCTTAGCGTTCAAAACATCTCATACTTTGGACTGTGGTTTCCTTCCCTCGCAGGACAGTCAATTCATCAATCGTCAATTCAATCGCGACTATTCCTTCAAGCCGTCCGCGCCCGCATTGAAATTGAATTGCTCGCATAGCAAAATGAAAGCAGGAGAGTTGTCATGGAAGAAGTTAAAGTCTACACCACGCCAACCTGACCTTACTGCACGATTGCGAAGGAGTATCTTTCGCAGCGGGGCATCCCTTTTAAATCCTATGACGTGACTCAGGATCGCGAAGCTCTCAAAGAGATGTTGCGCGTCTCAAATGGAGCGCGCAGCGTGCCCGTCATCACAGCCTGCGGCGAAGTGATGATAGGCTTCAACGCGGCACGGCTCGACCAGATGCTCGAATGCCTGAAGAACCGCACTGACCTGCCGCCCGATGCCGAAGCCTGAACTGCGAAGGAACAAGCAGTGGCGCGCCGGAGGGTAAGCGTTGCGATAATCTGGCGGCGCGCTTCAGCGGAACCTTCCGCAATCAATGCCGTACTTTTTGACCTTGTATCCGAGAATGCGCTCGGTCGTGTCGAGCATCGCAGCGGCGCGCGCGCGGTTGCCGCGCGTCGTCTTGAGCGCATCCTGAATCATATCCTTCTCGAACGCTTCGACCGCCGCAGCGAGTGACAGTCGCGTAACAGTCCCGCTCGCCGCAGCCGTCTGCAAAGTCGGCGGCAGGTGATGGCCGTGAATGACGTGGCCTTCGCACACAAGCGCCGCGCGCTCGATGCAGTTCTCAAGCTCACGCACGTTACCCGGCCAGTGATACGAAGTCAGCATGTCAATCGCCGGCGTAGAGATGCGCTTGATGTGCTTGCCGTGCTCAAGCGAATACTTTTCGAGGAAGTGATCCGCGAGAAGCAAGATGTCAGATTTGCGCTCGCGAAGCGGCGGCACGAAGATCGTAAAAACATTTAAGCGATAATAGAGGTCTTCGCGAAACTCGCCTTCAGCTATGGCCTTTTCCAGGTCCTTGTTCGTCGCCGCGATCAGCCGCACGTTCACTTTTATCGTCTCGGTTCCGCCTAATCGCTCAAACTCCCTTTCCTGCAACACGCGCAGCAGCTTCACCTGTGTTTGAAGATTTAAATCGCCGATCTCATCAAGAAACAGCGTGCCGCCTTCGGCCATCTCGAAGCGGCCTTTCTTGCGCGACTGCGCGCCCGTGAACGCGCCTCGCTCATAACCGAATAATTCCGATTCGATAAGAGTGTCAGGCAGCGCCGCGCAGCTAACTTTGATGAAAGGCTTCTTGGCCCGCATCGAGTTGTAATGAATCGCGTGAGCAATCAATTCCTTTCCCGTGCCTGATTCGCCGCGCACAAGCACAGTAGTGTTCGTATGCGCGACCTGCGCGACTTGCTCATAGACCTGTCTCATAGGGCCGCTGTTGCCGACGATGTTCGAGAAATCGTAACGCTCCTGAAGCTCGCGCTTGAGAGTGATGTTTTCATCGAGAAGGCGCTTGCGCTCGGCCTCGACCGAGCGTTGAACCTTCAGCGCCTGCGCCATCATCGAAGCTACGACCCGGAGGAACTTGACCGTGCCGTCATAATCGAAATCTTTCTTGAACTTCAAATCAACGCCGAGCGCGCCGACGGGCTTGCGGTTAAGTGTTATTGGCACGCAGATGTAGCTCAGTTCCTGCTTGCCCAGTTCTTTTCTTTGTGCCGCGCGATTCAGGAATGCTGGCTCGCGGCTCACCTGCGGCACGACTATAGGCTTGCCGCTTTCGACGACCCTGCCCGTTATCCCTTCGCCAAGCCGGTAGCGCGCTCGCATTCCGTCGCTCGTAAGCCCGTTTGCCGCTTCTATGTGGATTTCGCCCGCCTCTTCGTTGAGCAGAGTCACGACGCTTCGAATCATCCCGTGATGCCGCTCAAGTATCTCAAGCGCGTGATGGAGCGCAGCTTTCAGATTTAGCGTGCCCGAAAGCGCCTGGCTCACTTCGAGCAGCGTCGTCAGTTTTCTTATATCGCCTGTTTGGTCGGTCATTGTAGCCCTTGTCTAATCAAATCAATCTTCAGGTTCAATTAAACCGCTAACAAATTTGTTGGTACTGGAAATATTTGCGACGTAATTGTATGGCAGGGATGATAATCCTCGTCAAGCTAGTTTCTTCAGCGTGAATGTTTTCGGGCGAACACCTGCGCAGGATTTAGTACCTCGCGTAGCGCACGGCTACAACATTTTGAGTTGCGACTGCGGCAGTCGCTTGATTGCGGGTATTAATCTAAAAACTTGCATCGACAGGTATTATCTTCGTCGGCCTTACCGGTGGCTCGAAGAGCAGAGGCAGAGATACGGAATCCTTTTGGAGCTTGAGATGACGATTTTGTAAGTTGACCGCCTTAAAGGCTACAAATCTGTAGGAGCCAGCCTCCGTCGTGCAACAACCATTTTTTCTCCGCGCCTGAAAAGCCTTGTATTGCCATACAGATAAAAACTGTGCTGCAGAGTACATGCGCGCTGGCATGGATATTGCTCACTACAGTCGCTACAAGTCTGGAGCCTTAGCCAGAAATTAGAATGCGCATTAACTTCGAAACAGTCTTAGCGCATGCCAGCGAGCGGCTCGCCGTCATTGACCGGGATGCGACGCGCCAGGAACAGGTCAACATATTCAAGCGGTTTCTAAAGATAGAGACCGAGCGATTGCGAATACGCCACCGTTTCGGACTGGGCGGCAACGAGATTACGAGCGGAAGATGTTATCTGGTTGATCTGGTCGTCTGCCGCGCCTGCCATCTGGCGGCATCCGAGTTCATACCGTCTGATGAATTGAACAACTGCGCGGTGATCGCGCTTGGCGGCTACGGTCGCCGCGAGCTGGCACCCTGTTCAGATGTGGACATACTGTTTTTGCAAGCGGGCAGACGCTCTAAGAATATCAGCAAGTTCGTCGAGCAGGTTCTTTACCTGCTCTGGGATATGGGGTTGACCGTCGGCCATAGCTTCCGCTCAATCAGCGATTGCGTGGCTATGGCGAGAAACGATCTTCACTCGCGCACGGCGATGGCAGAAGCGCGGCTGCTCACGGGCAATGCTCACCTCTTTCGCAGACTTGCCAGAGAGCTTGACGATTCCATCTTTAAGAACAGGCGAGAGACCTCTTCTTTTCTCGAAACGATGAGGCAGGAGCTTGAAGCGAGATACGACCGCTTCGGCAGAGCCGTCTGTGTGCAAGAGCCAAATGTGAAAGAAGGCGTAGGCGGATTGCGCGATCTCCACGCCGTCCTTTGGATAGGCCACGCGCGTTATGGCGCGAGAGGATTGGACGACCTTCGCGCTCAGGACATCATATCGGGCGAGAAGTATGCCGCCGCGCGACGAGCTTACGACTTCATCGCGCGCGTGCGCAATGAGGCCCATTTTACAACCAATCGCCGGACAGACCTGCTGACGCTCGATCTGCAACCGACGCTCGCGGCCAACCTCAACTACAAGCCCAAGCGCGGGCTGATGGCTTCAGAGATTTTCATGCGCGACTACTACCGCCGCGCGCAGGAGCTTCACCATTTTTGCGAAAGCTTTCTCGTGCAGGCGATGGAAGCGCGAAGCGCGAAGCGGCGCATCATCTCTCGCGCAAAGCCGTTCTCCGCGAGCTTTGAAAACAGGCAGGGGCAATTCTATCTCACAATAAGAAGAAACCAGCAGGCCGAGCTTGCTATTCAGCCGAGCTATGAGGTTAGACGTGGCAAGCTCTATCTCAAAAACGGGCAGGCCGATTTTCGCAGCAACGCGATGCGAATGATTGAGGCGTTTGCCGTCGCGCAGAATGAAGGCATTGCGCTGAGCGATGAATTGAAGCTCGCCATTCGCAGCAACCTTTCGCTCGTAGATCGCAACTTCCGCGCTTCAAAAGAAGCGGGCCACAGTCTTATCGCAATGCTCAATCGCAAGGGGCGAGTGGGCTTTGCGCTGCGCATGATGCACGAGGCGGGATTTTTGGGGCGGCTTCTGCCGGAGTTTGCGCGCGTAACTTTTCTCGTTCAACACGACTTTTATCACAAGTACACGATTGACGAGCATACGCTCAAAGCCATTGAGGCCCTAGACCTGCTCGCGTCTGAATACAACGACAGGCTTGCGCGTTTCAGCAAGGTCTTCGCAGAGATTGAACACGCCGCGCCGCTCTATCTGGGGCTGCTGCTGCACGACATAGGCAAGGGGCGCGGCAAAGGCCACGTCGAGCGCGGCGTTCACATCGCCAAGCGCGTGTGCGAGCGGCTCAATCTCGATGAGCGAAGCGCGCAGCAGGTGAGTTTTCTGGTCAAGCATCATCTGTTGATGTCGCACATTTCGCAGCGGCGCGATTTGAATGAAGAGGGACTGATTAAGAATTTCGTCGCAACGGTCGACGATCTCGACCATCTTAACAGTCTGCTGCTTTTAACTTACGCGGACACGAGCGGCGTAGGGCCGGGCGTCTGGAACGATTGGAAAGCAACGCTGCTGTGGGAGCTTTACACGCGCGCCCGCCAGCACTTCACCGGAGGCAGGCCGAGAAAGTGGGATTGGAGCCACGCGGCGCAGATTAAGCAAAGCTTGATCGAGTCTTTGCGCGCGGAGTTTGTTCCGAGCGAAGTTGAACGCCACCTAGCGATGATGCCCGAAAGGTATCTGCGCGCGACCGAGCCTGAGCGCGTGGCGCAGCATTTCAGGGCTATCAAACAACTGGGCAATGGTCCGCTCGCTGTTGCATGGAGCGCAGCCGAAGACAAGCACTATTCGGAGTTGACCATCTACACGCAAGACAGCGCGGGGCTGATCGCTCGCATAGCAGGAACTCTGACCGCTTCCGGCATAAACATCCTGAGCGCGGACGTCTACACGCGCGAGGACGGCCTTGTCATTGACACATTCAAAGTGTGCGAACCGAGCGGCCACAGCGCCGTCGCGCCAGCCGCGTGGCCGAAGGTCGAGCGTAACCTCAAGGCGGCCATCGAAGGCAGTTTTAATGTTGCAGCCGCAGTCGAAATGCAACAGGCGAAAGCGGTGCGCCCAATCAGGCGGCGCAAGCACCATCAACCCATAAAGCCTTCGGTCAGATTCGATTCCGAAGCGTCCGCGACGAACACGGTTATAGAGGTTAAGGCGGAAGATGAGCTTGGGCTGGTCTATAAAATTGCCAGCACGCTCGCAGGGCTTGGACTCAGCATCAACTTTGCCAAGATCGCCACGGAAAAGAGCCACGCGCTGGATGTCTTCTACGTGACCGATTCTGAAGGAGAGAAGCTGCGCGCATCCGATATGCCTCACGTCGAGCGCGCGCTCGTTGAAGCTCTCGGAGGGGAGATAAGCGCAAAGTTAAAGGAGGCGGTATGAGAAAGATTGAAGCCATCATACGCCCGCACCTGCTCGAAGCCGTCAAAAGCGCGTTGCAGGAAGTTGGCATTGTCGGAATGACAATCACCGAAGTCAAAGGCTTTGGCCGTCAGAAAGGGCACACCGAAACATATCGCGGCAGCGAGTACAAGGTGGATTTCGTGCCGAAGGTCAAGATAGAGGTCGTGCTGCCGCTGGAGATGGTTGACCTCGCGATTGACGCGATTGTGAAAACGGCCACAACAGGAAAATTCGGCGACGGAAAAATTTTCGTGCTCCCGGTCGAAGAAGCCGTGCGCATACGAACAGGCGAGCGCGGCGAGTTCGCATTGTAAGGAGTAGAATCAATGAAAGAAAAATTAACTGCGCGAGCATTAATCTGGTTCGGGATTGTAACAGTTCTGCTCATATCGCCTTTCGCCGCCCGCGCGCAAGCGAGCGCGACTCAATCAACGAGCGCGGGCGACACGGCATGGCTTCTAGTTTCGGCTGCGCTTGTGATGATGATGACCGCGCCGGGCCTTGCGCTGTTTTACGGCGGCTTGGTCAGCCAGCGCAATGTTCTTTCCACGTTGATGCAGAGCTTCTTCCTGCTCTGCTTGATCAGCATTCAGTGGGTGCTTTTCGGCTACAGCCTTTCGTTTGGCTCGGATCATTTCGGGATAGTCGGCGGCTTCGATTATCTGGGATTCAGCCGGGTCGGGCTGGATGCAGCAAGCGGCGCTTCGTACCCGCACATGGCTTTTGCGATGTATCAGGCGATGTTTGCCGTCATAACAGTCGCGCTGATCACAGGAGCCTTCGCAGAGCGGATGAAGTTCACGGCGTTCATTCTCTTCAGCCTGCTGTGGGCGACGTTGATTTACGACCCGCTGGCGCACTGGGTATGGGGCGGTGGGTGGTTGATGAAGCTGGGCGCTCTGGACTTCGCGGGCGGCACGGTGGTGCACATCAGTTCAGGCGTGTCGGCTCTCGTCGCGGCAATGGTCGTCGGTCGCCGCATAGGGTTTCCGCGAAAGATGCTTCCTCCTCATAATGTCTCGCTGACGGTGATCGGGGCTTCGCTGCTGTGGTTCGGCTGGTTCGGGTTCAACGCAGGCAGCGCGCTCGGCGCAAGCGGGCTGTCGGCCCTCGCTTTCACGACGACAAATACCGCAGCCGCGATGGCCGGACTTGTGTGGACCGCTATCGAATGGCGACATCGCAGCAAGCCGACGATTCTTGGAGCTGCAACGGGCGCGGTTGCCGGTCTTGTTGCCATCACGCCAGCCGCGGGCTACGTCACCGTGTCGTCGTCACTTGCAATCGGGCTTGGCGCTGGCATCGTCTGTTATCTCGGCGTCAACAAGCTCAAGCCGCGCTTCGGCTATGACGATTCTCTCGACGTGTTCGGAGTGCACGGACTTGGCGGCGCGTGGGGAGCGATTGCTACAGGCATATTTGCTACAAAATCTGTGAACCCTGCTGGCGCTGACGGATTGCTTTATGGCAATCCTGCACAGTTGTTGAATCAATTAATCGGCGCGGCATCGGCGGCGGCTCTTGCCGCTGCAGGGACGTTCGCCATTTTGAAAGCTGTCAGCCTCGTCACGCGGCTGCGGGTGACGGAAGAAGAAGAGATTGCCGGTCTGGATTTGGCGCTGCACGGAGAGGTCGCTTACAACTTTCTCAGTCCCGGCATGAGCAGCGCGAGCGGCGCGGCAGTGAGAGAGCCTCTCTTTTCAGGCTCGCCTGCTATTGCTGAAGAAGAACTGGCGAAGAGTTGATTATTGCGAAAGCTCGATTCTCTCGGACTAGTTGAAAACTTAAATCTCAAACCTCTGGAGGAAATATGAATCCGAAAAATGTTTTGAAATTCGCTGCCGATCAAAAGGCAGAGTTCGTTGACGTGCGCTTCACGGACCTTGTCGGAGCGTGGCATCACCTGACGTTTCCGATTGAAGAACTGTCCGAATCATCATTTGAAGACGGCTTCGGCTTTGACGCGTCGAGCCTGCGCGGGTGGGCGGCCATCAACGAAAGCGATATGCTGATGATGCCCGACCCGTCGCGCTACTGGATTGACGGTTTCATGGAACGCCCGACGCTCTGCCTGATCGCGGACATAGTTGACCCCGTCACGAAAGAGCCTTACTGGCTCGATCCACGCGCGCTTGCTAAACGCGCCGAAAGTTACCTGAAATTCACTGGCATCGCAGACACTGTGAACTTCGGTCCTGAGGCCGAGTTTTTTATCTTCGACCGCGTGACGTTCAGAAACGAAAGCCACGATTTCGGCGTGACGCTCGAATCGGCTGAAGGCAACTGGCACAGCGGCGACGGCGGAACAGGCTACTACATCCGCAACAAGGAAGGCTACGTGCCGCTGCCGCCCCTCGATTCGATTCACAACATCAGGTCGGAAATAGCGGCAGAGCTTAAGCGTGTCGGCCTTACGGTTGAATGCCATCACCACGAAGTCGCAACCGCAGGCCAGTGCGAGATTGATTTCCGCTACTCGACGCTGCTCGGCACAGCCGACAACCTGATGATATTCAAGTACACAGTGAAGAACGTCGCGCGGCGGTTCGGCAAGACGGCGACATTTATGCCCAAGCCGCTTTATGGCGACAACGGCAGCGGAATGCATTGCCATCAATCTTTGTGGAAAGACGAAAAGCCATTGTTTGCCGGAGACGGCTATGCGGGGCTTTCAGAGATGGCGCGTCATTACATCGGCGGGATTCTGAAGCACGCGCCTGCGATTGCAGCATTCGCAGCGCCGACCATGAACAGCTACAAGCGATTGGTCCCCGGCTTTGAAGCGCCGGTCAATCTTGCATATTCGCAGCGCAATCGCTCGGCTGCCGTTCGCATCCCGCTCTATTCGCAAAGCCCGAAGGCGAAGCGACTGGAAGTTCGCTTCCCCGATCCGTCGTGCAACGCCTACATAGCTTTTTCAGCGATGATGATGGCCGGGCTTGATGGAATTCAAAATCGCATTGATCCGGGCGAGCCGCTCGATAAAGACATCTACGACATGCCGCCTGAGGAACTTGCCGAAGTGCCTAGTCTGCCCGGCTCATTAGAAGCGGCGCTTCAGGCGTTGGAGTACGATCATTCGTTCCTGCTCAAGGGCGAAGTCTTCACCGAGCCGCTCATTCAGCGGTGGATAGATTACAAGCGTGAGCGCGAGCTTAACCCAGTTCGCATGCGCCCGCACCCGCTTGAGTTCGCGTTGTATTACGACGTCTAGGAAATCAGTAGGCAGCAACGGATCAGTATCGAGCATTGAGGGTGTGTCTGAAAAGTGAGAAGCAAGCCCTGAGCTCGACTTTATCCAATTTGCTCTTTGAGAATTAGACGACAGGCTGAGTAAGCTACAGGTCTTTGCTCCGAGAAAGGACTGCTATGCAAACTCTGCCTGTCGAGTTGTTGCCTTTCGTTGCAACATAATTCGATTAAGTCGAGGTAAGCTAATAGCGATCAGCTATTGCTTCGTCATCCTACAAGTATTTCTCCGAAGTTTGGCATTTGACCTTATAAAATCTCGTATCAATCGAGGTTGCCCTCGCGCCCCATCTTGAAGATAATCCATCTGCGCTTCAGCAGCCGTATTCAATCTCAGCCCTTTCAAAAGGAGATTGCCAATGCAAAGCACCATGCAGGATCGCCCTCTCACTATCACATCGCTGTTTCAACATAGCCGACGAATCTATGCTGATAGCCAGATCGCCACTTTCATGGGCGACACTTGCCGACGAGCGACTTACAAAGAAGTCGGCGACCGAGCGGAACGCCTGGCCGCCGCGCTCAAGCGGTTGGGCATCAATGAAGGCGACCGCGTCGGCACGCTCTGCTGGAACACGCAAGAACACATGGAAGCTTACATGGCGATTCCTTCGATGGGCGCGGTGCTCCACACACTCAACCTCAGGCTCTTTCCTGAGCAGCTCGCTTACATAATCAATCACGCCGGAGACCGTATAATGATCGTTGACGATTCGCTCGTGCCGTTGCTCGCGCGCATTCTGCCTGAATTGAAAACTGTCGAGCGATACATCGTCGTAGGCGATGGCGACGCGTCTGCACTGGGCGACGCGCTTCGGTACGAAGAGATCATCGCGGCTGAAAGCTTAGGCTTCGCCTGGCCCGAAATTGACGAGCGCGCAGCGTGTGCGATGTGCTACACGTCGGGCACTACGGGCAATCCCAAAGGCGTGGTTTATTCTCACCGCTCCAACTGGCTCCATTCACTCGCCGTGTGCGCGGGCTTCACCTTCAACCTGTCTGAAGGCGACCGCATACTTTCAATAGTCCCAATGTTCCATGCAAATGCCTGGGGATTGCCTTACGCGGGATGGATGGCCGGAGCGGATTTCATAATGCCTAACCGATTCCTCCACGTTGACGCTCTGTGCAAGCTGATTGAGATGGAGCGCCCGACCTTCAGCGGCGCGGTCCCAACTATCTGGAATGAAGTGCTTCGTTATTCAGAAACGCACAGGGTTGACCTTTCATCGCTGCGCGCGATCATTTGCGGCGGGTCGGCTGTGCCGCGCGCTTTGATGGAGCGTTTTCAGCAGCGTTTCGGCGTGCCGATAATTCAAGCGTGGGGAATGACTGAGACAAGCCCGCTTGCGGCAATCGCGCGGCCTCCGAAAGGCTCACGGCCCGAAGAAGAATTTAACTGGCGCGCAAAGACGGGGCGCATCCGCGCAGGCGTTGAGCTTCGGTTGATGGACGGCGACAAAGAATTGCCGTGGGATGCCGAGTCCGTAGGCGAAATCGAAGTGCGAGGGCCATGGATCACAGGAAGCTACTACGGCGACGAAGACCCGGCTAAGTTTCACGACGGCTGGCTGCGCACGGGCGATGTCGGCTCGATTGATGCCAAGGGTTTCATTCAAATAACAGATCGCGCTAAGGACGTTATCAAATCCGGCGGCGAATGGATTTCTACCGTAGAGCTTGAAACCGCGTTGATGGCTCACCCTGATGTCATCGAAGCGGCGGTCATCGGCGTGCCCGACGAGAGATGGGACGAGCGCCCGCTCGCCTGCGTCGTGCTGCGTGAGAATTCGCAAACAACTGCCGAGCAATTGCGAGCATTTTTAGCTGACCGAGTTGCGAAGTGGTGGATACCGGAACGCTGGTCATTCATAAGCGAAGTGCCGAAGACGAGCGTCGGCAAATTCGACAAAAAAGTTCTGCGCGCTCGCCGTGAACATGGCGAGCTTGAAATCATCGAAGCGGGAACGAAAGCAGCCGGATAAAAGGCAGTCCGTAATCCTGATGTCCGAAGTCAGCAGATGGGTTACAATACTGGATTTACAAGAATGACGCCTTTGATTATCCATCCCGGAGGTGAGTTTATGAGAGAGCGTTCTTTATCAATTCGTGTGTGTGGATTAATGATGCTGATGCTATTGACTGCGCTCGGCGCGCGGGCGCAGGACAATTCGCGCGCAAAACCTTTGCGACCGGTTCACACTTTTTCAATCGTGGCGCGCGACCCCGCGACTGGCGAGCTTGGTGTCGCGGTTCAGTCTCACTGGTTTTCGGTAGGATCGATTGTCGCGTGGGCCGAAGCGGGCGTCGGCGCTGTTGCGACTCAATCCTTTGTCGATCCGAGCTACGGCAAGCTGGGATTGGATTTAATGCGCGCGGGCCGCAGCGCGCCCGATGCCTTGAAGGCGCTGCTGGCGGGCGACGAAGGGCGCGACGTGCGACAGGTTGCGATGATTGACGCCAAGGGACGAGTCGCGGCTCACACGGGCGCGAAAGATATTCCCGAAGCCGGGCACATCGTCGGAAACAACTTTTCCGTGCAGGCTAACCTTATGCTCAACGACAAGGTGTGGCCCGCGATGGCGCGAGCCTTTGAGGATACTAAAGGCGATCTTGCCGAACGGATGCTAGCCGCGCTCGAAGCGGCGCAGGAAGCTGGAGGCGACATTCGCGGCAAGCAATCTGCCGCGCTCATCGTTGTATCGGGCAAGCCAACGGGCCGCCCGTGGGCCGATAGAGTTTTCGATTTAAGGATTGACGATCACCCTGAGCCGTTGAAAGAGCTGCGCCGACTTGTAACGTTGCAGCGCGCATACAATCACATGAACGCCGGCGATGCGGCGGTCGAGCGCGGCGACAATGAGCGTGCGCTTGCAGAGTACGGCGCGGCGGCTCGGCTCGTGCCCGACAGCGCCGAGATGGTCTACTGGCATGCGGTTGCGCTC
Source organism: Blastocatellia bacterium (assembly GCA_035575515.1). Classification (GTDB taxonomy): domain Bacteria; phylum Acidobacteriota; class Blastocatellia; order UBA7656; family UBA7656; genus DATLXU01. The sequence goes on along the minus strand of DATLXU010000031.1, from coordinate 9,237 downwards.
GTGAACATGGGCCGCGTTGATGAATCCTTGCCGCTTTTCAAGCGCGTCTTTGCGATGGATAAGAACTGGGTGACGCTCACGCCACGATTAGCAAAAGTCGGATTGATACCCGACGACCAGAAGCTGATAGAGCGCATCACGAAAGTCGCAAGCGAGAAGTAATGAATCCAAAGTGCTGTTAGAATTTATCGCCTTACACCGAAAATCAAAGGAGAGAGAACCATGTCCGACATCTGGGATGATCGCAAGAAGTCGCTCGAAGAAGAATATTTTCGCCGCCAGGAGCAGGAAGCCATCGCGCGTATGCGCGCAAAGCGTGAAGCCGAGCGGCTTCAACGAGAAGCCGAAGGCAAGGTCCTCGCGTGTCCGAAGTGCGACGGCTCGCTCGTGGAGATTAATTACGAAAACATAATGATAGACCGCTGCGATAAGTGCAACGGCGTTTGGCTCGACGCGGGCGAGCTTGAGCAACTGAGCAAGCGAGAAGAAAGCTCAGGCTTCTTGAGCCGCATGTGGCAGAGCATTTCTGGCAAATAATTTCTCTGTGCTACTCTGCATCACTACGACTCTGCTGCATGACGCTTCCATCGCGCAGGAACGCCGCAGGCGCAGAGTAACGCAGAAGTTGTCTCCGATAAATCCGAATCGGCGAGGGCAGCCGTAGTAGGAAACGAAATCGGAGGCAAACGATGAAAGAGCTTGAAGAAATCTACGTAGAGGACAAAGGGCTGCGGGCCGTCACGGTCGTTTACTTTGCAGTGTTGATGGTGGCGTTCATCATCGGATTGTACGGACTGTTCTCGCTCTTTTGGCTCGCCACGAGCGCCGCTCAGCGCGCGTCTCTAATTGGCTAAGGTTGAAAGCTCCGCAATCACGATGCTAGACTTGCCGTGATGGCAATCCCGCGCGACGCGAATCGAGACAAAAGCGAAAACATTGCATGGACTATCATCCGAAGGCTCGGCATGGTAGTCGTGCTCGCGCTCGTCTTCGTGCTGAGCGCGGTCGTGACAATCTATCTTCTGATTCGCACGGGCGATACGCGCGTTCCCAACGTATTAGGAAAATCCGAAGCAGAGGCCCGGCAGATAATCAAAAAAGCTGGTCTCAGAGTCTTTGAGCCTGTCGCGCACTTGAATGACGACAAGTACGCGCCTGACACGATTTTCAAAACCGACCCTGCACCCGATTCATCCGTAAAGAAAGATTCGCTCGTCAGACTCTATATCAGCACAGGCCCGTCGCCGAACAAACCGCCTCAAGTCGAGCTTGGGCCTGACGAAGTGCGCGTGCCCGACCTGAGCGGAAAGACGCCAGCCGAAGCGAAAGCGGCGGCGGAGCAGGCCGGGTTCAAAGTCGAGATGAAATCGCGCAGCGACGCGACCGTTCCTACAAAGACGGTGATTGATACAGACCCGAGCGCGGGCACTCCCGTGAAGAAAGGATCGAAGCTGACAATCAACGTCAGCAGCGGGCCGCCTAAGCCGAAGAATCAGAACGGCAATTCTAACATCAGTCGCCCGCCTGCCAATGCCAATCGCGGATGAAACGCGGTTGAGTGGGAGAATGAATCATGATTCAAATCGCTCCTTCGATACTCTCAGCAGACTTCGCGCGGTTGGGCGAAGAGATAAAAGCAGCCGAGCGCGGCGGCGCGGGACTCATCCACGTCGACGTGATGGACGGTCATTTCGTCCCTAACATCACCATCGGCCCGCTCGTCGTCAAGGCCGCGCGCCGCGTGACAGAACTCCCGCTCGATTGCCACCTGATGATCACCGATCCCGACCTCTACATTGACGACTTCGCCCGCGCCGGAGCCTTGATGATCTCGGTTCACGTAGAAGCTGTAGTTCACCTGCACCGCACGCTCACGGCCATCCGCGAGCTTGGCTGTCGGCCCGGCGTCGTGCTCAACCCGACGACGCCGCTTTCGTCAATCGAAGAAGCTCTTCCCTTCGTTGATTACGTTTTGATTATGTCTGTTAATCCCGGTTTTGGCGGGCAATCCTTCATCAGCACCGCGCTTGACAAGATAAGTCGCCTGCGCGGTATGATTGATAGTCGCGGCCTCGACGTTAAGATTGAAGTAGATGGCGGCATTGATCTCAGTAACGTGGCCGAAGTAGTGCGTCACGGTGCGCAATGGATAGTCGCAGGCTCGGCCATCTTCGGCAAAGGCGATCCGGAAGCAGCCACGCGAGCAATGCGACAAAAAGCGTTGGAGCCGCTCTCAGTTTAACCCGTGCTCGCAAAGTTATCAGCCATCAGCGTTCAACTATCAGCCCGAAAAACCAGGCTGGCGCTTTGCTGATGGAACCTGGCAGCCAGGACCGATTCGAGGCTCAACCCAAACATCGCTGGCGGCTAACGGCTTACAGCCATTAGGGGAAGTTTTATGAAGGCAGTTAAATTACTTATTCTCTCGCTTGCGATTGCGCTCGCATTCACAGCTTGCGGCGGCAAGGCCAAAAACAAGATCACGCTCGAAGAAGCCAAAGGGCCGGGCCGCGATGCTGAGCTTTTCCGCGATGCCATCAACGCCATCCGAAAAGGCAACTACGATCAGGGTAGGATTCTGTTGAACACGATGATCAACACCTACACCGACAGCCCGCTCATTAAAATTGCGAGGCTCGCCATCGGCGATTCATTCTATCTTGAAGGCGGCTCGAAGGGATTGGCTCAGGCGGAAGTCGAGTACCGCGAGTGGGTTCAATTCTTCCCCGACGATCAACTCGCCGACGACGTGATGCTGAAGATGGCCGAGATTCATCTCAAACAAGTTATGTCAGCCGACCGCGACCCGACTCACTCGAAGCTCGCCGAGCAACGGCTTAAGGAACTTCTGCGCCGGTATCCGAACACTGACAAGAAAGAAGAAGTCGAGCAGAAGATGAATGAGGTGCAAGAGATTCTGGCCACACACGAGTTGAAAGTCGCGAAGTTTTATTTCGAGATACGCGAAGCGCCGCAGGCCGCGCAGATGCGCACCGAAGAGATTCTGAACAAGTATCCGAACTACTCCCGCTTTGACGAAGCGTTGTGGCTGCACGCCAAAGCGATGGAGCTTCAGGAAGACACAGAGACCGCAAGCCGCGACCTTGCTCGAATAGTGACGAGCTATCCGAACTCTGAATTCGCCTCGCAGGCCAAAGACCTGCTCACCAAGTGGGGCAAGCCCGTGCCTGAGCCTGACCCTGTGAAAGCGGCTGCTCCCGCGCCCGACGGCAAGAGCCTGCCCGGTAGGTTCGTCGGTTTCTTATTCGGCCCGAAGATTGACACATCAGGCAAAGGCGTAATCATTGACCGCGACCTCAAGACCGATGAGATAGTTGCCCACGCTCAGGAAGTGGCTGGAGTTAAAGCCACAGGCCCGGTCACGCCGGGCGCGACGACTACGACGAACGCGCCCGACTCGCGACCTCGCCGCGCAACTCAAGCCGGTCAGGACGTAGAGGTCAAGCCCGGCTCGCCTTCGGACCAGAAATCGCAGCCTGCGACCGGCAAAGAGAAGAAGGAGAAAGATAAGAAGAAGCCAGACAACGGCCCGAAAGGGCTTCGCAACCCATAGCTTCGCAGGGGGCAGGAGTCAGGATCGGGGGTCAGGGATAAATGCCGGAATCTTGACTTCAGCCCTGAATCCTGACTCCTTGGTTTCACTCCGCCCTGACCCCCGACCCCCGACCCCTATGAAAGTTCTCGTCATCGGCGGGACCGGCTACATCGGCAGCCACACGGTTGAAGAGCTTGTGCGGCGCGATCACGATGTGTGGGTCTTTGCTCGCGGCGCGACTCCTACGCGACTCCCTTCCGTTGTTTCCTTAATTCAAGGCGACAGGCACAATCCTGATGACTTAATCCGCGTCCGCGCTCACCGTTTCGACGCAGTCATTGACATTAACGCTTACACGCGCGAAGAGACTCTATCGGTAATCAACACATTCGACGGCGCAATCTCACGCTTAGTTCATCTGAGCACGCTCGCAGTTAATCAACGAACTTCAGGGATGCCGCTCACGGAGGACGATGCGCTCGTAACAGATCCGTCGCTCGGATACTCCTACGACAAAGCAGAGTGCGAGCGCGCGCTTCGATGGGCTTACGCCAAAAGCGAATTTCCTTTCGTGAGCATCCGTCCGCCAGCCGTTTATGGCCCGCGCGACCGACTATCGCGCGAGAATTATTTTCTAAAGAGAATAATCGCGGGCGACACAATCATCATTCCCGACAGCGGCGCTGTTCCCATTCATGCGGTTTACGTGAAAGACCTCGCGGCTGCGATGGCGAACGCGCTTGAAGCCGAAGGCGTGACGGGTCAGGCTTATCATATCGCGCAGCGCGAGCTTGTGAGTTTAACTAATCATGTCGCAAACGTCGCGCAGATTGCGGGCGAAGAAGTTGACACCGAGCATGTGCCTTCGCGGCTGCTTGAGCGATTAGGATTCAACCTTCTGCAATTCCCTTACTACAGCGGCGATAGATTAATTGTATGCGACACGCGCGCGGCTGAACGCGATTTGGGATTTGCGCCGACGCCGTACATCTGCGCGTTGAATGAAACGATTGAGTACTTCCTGGCACGAAACCCTGAAAGCCAGCCCTCGATTGAAGACCGTTTTCCACCTGTGATGCCGCGCTCGCGCGAGCGCGCCCTGGTTGAAAAATACCGCGCGATGACGAAACAACTTGAAGACCGCCTGACCGATGAATGGCTCGGCGAAGCGATGCCTGAATTATGAGTCCGGAGTCCGAAGTCACTGTTTCTGGCAGAGCGAAGAGTTTTGGGATGACTGAGAAGACAGAGAACAATCAAAGCAGCGACTTCGGACTTCGGACCTCAGACTTCGGACCTAAAATCATGATCGTCGCGGGCGAGGCGAGCGGCGACCATCATGGCGCGGCGCTCGCGCGCGCGTTTCGGCAATTGTATCCAGACGCGCAGTTTGAATTTTTCGGGTCGGGCGGCGACGAGATGCGCGCCGCAGGAGTTGAAACGCTCGTTGACGCGCGCGAGGTCGCAATCATCGGCGTGCCTGAGATCATCCGCGCTTTCGGGAAATTTTATGGCGCGTACCGACGACTGCTTGCGGCTGCGCGCAAGCGTCAGCCTGACGTTGTGGTGTTGATTGATTGGCCTGATTTCAATATGAGGCTCGCGCGACGGCTCCATCGCGAAGGGTTCAAGGTCGTCTACTACATCAGCCCGCAGGTGTGGGCGTGGCGGCGTTATCGAGTGCGCGCGCTCCGCCGCGATGTTGATCGGATGCTTGTGATTCTTCCTTTTGAAGAGGAGTTTTATAAACAACACGGCGTCGAAGTCGAATACGTCGGCCACCCTGTCGCTGAAACTGTCAAACACTCTGCAACGCGAGATGAGTTCGCGCGCCGTCACAGGCTCGACCCTGCGCGCCCGATTGTCGCGCTCCTGCCGGGCAGTCGCCGTAAGGAAGTCCACTATCACTTGCCCGCGATGATTGACGCGGCAAAGCGATTGCGAGACTCGGATTGCTTCGCGTGCAGCGTCGAGTCATCGCGGCGCGGCGAGTGGCTTCAGGCCGCAGACAGGGTGTTGCTTCAAAGCGCGAGGGCAGAAATCTCTTATTTAAGATTTGAGATTTCAAACATCGAATCTGAAATCCACGTCCCTCAGTTTGTTCTCCCTCTTGCATCAACAATCGAGCGAAGCCAGATTGAAGAGATCATCAATGCGACGGAGGGAAGAGAGAGACTGGACATTTCGATAATCGAGCGCGACACATACAACGCGCTGGCGCACTCTGAGTTTGCCGTCGTCGCAAGCGGCACGGCGACTGTTGAGACGGCGTTGATGGGAACGCCGATGGTTATCGTGTATCGAGCGTCAGAGTTGAACTATCGCTTGCTGCGCCCGCTCATTCATCTCGACACGTTCGGGATGATCAATCTTATTGCGGGCCGAAAAATTGTGCCAGAGTTGATTCAGCGCGACGTGACGGGCGAACGAATAGCAAGCGAGGTAACTGGTATTCTTTCAAACGGGACGCGGCTCGAACAGATGCGTCACGATCTTGAAGAAGTGCGCGACAGGCTTCGTGCCACAGGCGGCTCAGGCGCAGAACGTGCGGCCCGCGCGGTGATGAAGATTGTTTACGAATCGAAATGACCGCAGCCGCACAAGTGACTTTGCCGAGCGGGAGGTTGATGATCTCTAAAAAGAATAGTCCGACCACAATTACGAGAGCAGAGTTCTACCTCCCCGTATCAGGCAACTTCACGTTCTTCTTTATCGCGCTACCGGTCTTCGACATGAAGGATGATTGCTCTCGCCTCGTCTTCTCTCGCTTCCTGTTAGTCACAGCTTTCGTGATGCAACTTGCTTACTTCATCGCAGGTTGGCGCGAGCGGAATAAACAGGCGAAAGAATCCGACAATCCAATTTCAAACAGTGAGGCCTGAATTAGCCGCCGATGCTTGCCGCGACAGTTAGTTCCTGTCGTCTGCGGTCAAGGTCGCAGATGGCGAGCACAACGGAATGAATCTCGCGCTCGGCATTGATAACCGCGGGCGAAGGCGCGCCGGCAGTGTGCGAGCCGGGCGCGTTTTGAACAATGTCCTGAAGCTCATTGAAGCGGCGGCGCAATCGCAATTGTTCTTCTTCTATCTCTTTCAGCTTTGCTTCAATCTCTTCTCTGCTCATCTTTGATTAATTGAATGTGCGGGTCAGTCACTCAAGACTGACCCGTTGCTTCGTTCGCGTTAGCGGCCCGTTGTTGCGCTCTTTGCGTCGCGCAGTTGCCTGACGCGATTGTGAGTTTCTCTGATTTGGTTGAACTGTCGCTCGACCAGTGCGCGTATGTTTGCAGGCAGGTCTTCTTTCAGCGCGTCCTCGTAAGCCTTGACGGCTGAGTCTTCGCCTCGTTCGGCTTCGTTCAGGATTGATTGATCATCTTTGCCCGTCAATGTTCCCTTGATGCTCATCCACACGCGATGAAGCGCGGCTGCCGTCGAGCCTGTGTTTTCAGGGTCGCCGCCGAGCCTCACAACTTCCTGCTGCAACTCGCCGACGCATTGCGCCCGTTCGAGCGCGATTTGATTAAAGAAGGTTTTAAGGTCGGGACTCTTGGCGTTTTCTGCTGCTTCCTTGAATCCGTTCTGCCCGTCCCGGCAGGTTTCGATCAGGCCATTAAGCGTGCTGATAATCTTGTCGTTATCCATCAGTGCGTTCCTCCAAGTAGATTCATTCAAGTCCGGAGGATCCACACTCAGCGTCCAACAAGGTTATTAAAAGTATGGACGAGCGCAACAAAGAGTGTCAACTCAGTCGTCTGAAGACTTATAGCTCTTCATCGCGTCGCGCCCGGCCTACGCTGCGGGCGCGATGGCCGAGGATAGACCGCGACGCTTGCGTTACCGTCTTTATCTACAGCCTGAACGCCAAACAGGTAATTGTCCTTCGAGATTTGCTTAAGCGTGTACTCGGTGACATTTCCAACAAATAATCTATGCTGCCAGAACGGAGCTGTCGTCTCGCGCCAGACGATTTGATAGCCCGCAATATCAGGCTCTTTGTTTGCCTCCCACCGGAGCGTCGTGTCGTTTTCGAGCCGCGCCGTCACCATCTCCACGTTAGCGGGCGCAGCCGGGCCAAGCGCAAGGCCCGCAAGCGAAGCGGCGTTCACGCGCGCGACCTGCGCGATGTAGTTGAAGTCAACGAACTCAGGCAGGTCGCCATATTGAACGCCGTTCTCCTTGCGGATTTTTTGATGCTGATGCTTGTAGTCCTCGTTTGGCTCAGTGAATCGCACGGCAGCAAAGCCGCGCTCAAGAAAAGGCGAGTGGTCGCCGCCGCGCAGGTAACGGTCTTTGCGATAAATAACGGTCACGTTCATTCGCGGCACGTAGCGCTCGCCGATCTCTTTTATGTAGCGAGCAAGCTCTCGCGTGGGTGAATCATTCTCGCCGCCGGTTTGAAGCAGCGTGCGAAGCTCAGGCGAGGTCTGTTGAACGGGCGGCACGCCTTCGGCAAATACGCGAACGTGAGTGTTGTCAATGTGTCCGTCTTCGGCGCGCGAGCTTCCGATGATGTCGTTGGTGAACATCCCGGCGATGTTTAGATTCTTCTGCTTCGCCATCTCAGCCCAGTGAGTCGAGCCTAGAAGCCCCTGCTCTTCCGCAGCGACGGTCATAAAAACAATCGTCGCGTCGAATTCATACCGTGACATGACGCGCGCCATCTCCATCACGGCAGCCGTGCCCGATGCGTCGTCGTTCGCGCCGGGCGCATCGCTTGTTGCATCGAGCGTGTCCTGCGCGCACACGCACGAATCGTAGTGGCCGCTGACGACATAGATGCGATCTTTCGATTCCGGCTGGCGGCCCGGCAGCGTAGCGACGACGTTTACGAGTTGAGTCGGCTTGGGCACGCGCGCTACAGGCTGTTGAGTGAATTCATCGAATTCGACTTTGAGCCTCCCGCCGGATTCTTTGCTGTAGCGTTCAAGCTCAGCCTTAATCCAGCGGCGGGCCGCGCCTATGCCGCGCGTGTCGCTATCGGTCTCCGAGAGCGAATGGCGAGTGCCGAAGCTTACGAGCTTGCGGATTATGGCTTCGATGTTCGCGGCAGAAATCTCCCGGACTATTTTTTGAATCTGCGGATTGAGCCTGCCGGTTGGATTGCTGATTTGCGCAGCCTGCCGCGACCTCATTTGGGCGTTGGCGATTGAGCTAAGGAGAGACAGCAGCAAAAAGAACAAGACAGTTTTTTTCATTCTAACAATCCCCGATTTCTTTTTGAGAGTAAACGATATGCCGTGAGGCAAGATTCTACTTTCACAAGCTCGCCTGCTGCAAGCGGCTTCGCTTGATTAGTCTTGGCTCCTTTACCTTCAGCCGCTGTGCATATATTCTTCCGGCAGTTTTCTAACACAAACAAAGAGAGGCCCACGCTATGGAAACCAGAATGCGCAGAGAGATTTTCTTGCTGAAAGTTTATGCCATCGCCACAACTTTGCTTCTTGGAGTGGTGGCTTTCGGAGCATTCAAGCTAACCAGTCAAAAGCCGAAGTTTGAAGAGATTGATGTCGAGCGCATCAACATCGTCGAGCGTGACGGCAAGGTGAAGCTCGTCATCTCGAATAAAGAGCGCGCGCCGGAGCTTGTCTTAAACGGAAAGGTCTATAACCTGCGGCAGGGAGGCAAGTCGCCCGGCATGATTTTTTACAACGACAACGGCGACGAATGCGGCGGGCTGACTTT
>DATLXU010000030.1:0-36168 GCA_035575515.1 Blastocatellia bacterium | reverse complement strand
GCCGATGCTCGTGCGCGCGTCGGGCGAAGTTGTACGGCTGGCGCAGGGCGGGCTTCCCATCGGGATGATGCCCGGTGTGAAATATCAGGAAGAGTCCGTCGCATTCGAGCCGGGCGATGCGCTCGTGATTTATAGCGATGGCATTACGGAATCGGTCAACGATAAAGAAGAAGAGTTCGGCGAAGAGCGATTGATCGAAGTAGTGCGAAACAACTTGACGCGCTCGGCCTCAGGCATACGCGACAAGATTGACGAAGCGTTGTCACGATTCGTCGGCACGACCCCGCCCATTGACGACATGACGCTGATGATTATCAAGCGCACGGCGTAAACAGTCGCGGACAACTTCAATTCGAGCGGCAAATCCATAAAGTTGTCAGCCTGCCTCTGTTCGCATAGAATATGCCCGCCTTTCTTCAGTGGATAATCTGATGATTCTTCTCGAACTTTTCCATCGGAGGTCACTCGTGATTAAGGGACATCGCCTAATCTCTATCGCATGCATCTTTTTCGTTGCGTTCTCTTGTTCATTGATAACCAGAGCGCAGCAGTTCGACCAGCGGTTTTATCAAAGCCTTCGCTGGCGCTGCATAGGCCCGTTTCGCGCTGGCCGCACCGTAGGCGCAGTCGGTGTAATCAGCCAGCCCGGTGTTTTTTACATTGGCGTGAATAACGGCGGCGTGTGGAAGACGGATGACTATGGCCGCACGTGGACTCCAATCTTCGACGACCAGCCGACAGGCTCTGTGGGCGATGTGGCCGTCGCGCAATCGAACCCGAATATTATCTACGTCGGAAGTGGGGAAGGATTGCAGCGGCCAGACCTTTCGACCGGAAACGGAATTTATAAATCAACTGACGGCGGAAAAACTTGGCGCAACCTGGGACTTCGCGACGCGCAGCAGATCGGTTCGCTCATAGTTGATCCGAAGAATCCCAATCGAGTCTTTGTCGCCGCGCTCGGCCATCCTTACGGGCCGAACACGGAGCGCGGTGTCTATCGCACAACGGACGGTGGCGCAACATGGCAGCGCGTCTTGTACAAAGACGAAAACACCGGCGCGATTCAGGTTGAATTCGATCCCGTAAATTCGCAGATCGTCTATGCAGACTTGTGGGCAGGCCGCCAAGGTCCCTGGGAAAACGGAGCGTGGCAGGGACCGGGAAGCGGATTGTTCAAATCAACAGACGACGGCAATACCTGGAAGAAGCTCACGAATGGACTGCCGACATTTGAGCAAGGGCTTGGACGAATAGGCATAGGCATCGCGCGCAGCAATCCGCGAGTGATCTACGCAACGGTTGACGCGAACCCGCAACACGGTGGCATCTATCGCAGCGACGACGCGGGCGCAAGCTGGCGCAAAGTGAATAATGATACGAGGCTGTGGGGGCGCGGCTCGGACTTTGCCGAGATCAAAGTTCATCCGAAAAATCCCGAAATCGTCTTCGTCGCAAATACCGCGACGTATAAATCAACCGATGGCGGCAAAACTTTCACCGCCTGGCGAGGCGCGCCCGGCGGCGACGACTATCACCGCATCTGGATCAATCCCAACGACCCCGATGTTATTCTTCTCGCATCAGATCAAGGCGCGATTATCACCGTCAACGGCGGCAAGACTTTCAGCAGTTGGTACAATCAGCCCACGGCGCAGTTTTATCACGTCTCGACGGACAATCGCTTCCCTTACTGGGTCTATGGCGGGCAGCAGGAGAGCGGTTCTGCGGCTGTCGCGAGTCGCGGCGATTACGGCGCGATAACGTGGCGCGACTGGCGAACCGTAGGCGTTGAAGAATACGGCTACGTCGCGCCCGACCCGCTCAATCCCAACATTATTTATGGCGGCAAGCTGACGCGATACGACTGGACAACCGGGCAAGTCCAAAACATCGCGCCCGAAGCCGTCCGTTCGGGGAAGTACAGGTTTCTCAGAACCGCGCCCGTGATCTTTTCTCCGCTCGACCCAAAGGTTCTTTATTACGCGGGCAACGTGCTCTTCAAAACGACGAACGGCGGCGCGAGTTGGGAAGTCATCAGCCCCGATCTTTCGCGCGAGCATTGGGAAGTGCCTGAAAACATCGGCGTCTATCGCACGCCGGAGATGCTTGCGATGCCGCGTCGCGGAGTCATCTACACCGTCGCGCCTTCATTCAAAGACGCGAAGACAATCTGGGCGGGCACCGATGACGGGCTGATTCACATCACGCGCGACGGCGGAAAGAACTGGCAGAACATCACGCCGCCCGATTTGAAATCGTGGGCGAAGGTTTCATTAATCGAAGCGTCGCACTTTGACAACGATACGGCTTATGCTGCGATTAATACCTTCAGGCTCGACGACCTGCGCCCGCACATCTATCGCACTCACGACGGCGGAAAGACGTGGAAGCAAATCACGCGCGGCATTCCCGACGGCGGCATTGTGAACGTCGTGCGCGAAGACCCCGTGCGCAAAGGGTTGCTCTACGCCGGAACCGAACAGGCTGTTTATGTTTCATTCGATGATGGCGAAAATTGGCAATCGCTCCGGTTGAACATGCCCGCGACTTCGATTCGTGATTTGGTTATCCATAACGATGACATCGTAGTCGGAACGCACGGGCGGAGTTTCTGGATACTTGATGACATAACGCCGCTTCGTCAGATCAACGAGCAGGTTGCTTCGGCTGATGCTTTTCTGTTCAAGCCGCAGACGGCTTATCGCGTTCGCCGCAGCGTCAACACCGATACGCCCATCCCGCAGGAAGAGCCGATGGGCGAAAACCCGCCAGACGGCGCGATCATCAATTACTATCTCCATCGCGATGCTTCGGAAGTCGTGATCGAGATTTTCGATAAGCACAATCACGCAGTGCGGAGATTTTCGAGCAGGGACGAGCCGGAAAAGTTTGACATGAGCTTGCAGCCCTATCCGACTTATTGGTTCCGGCAGACGCGCATTCCTTCGGCGAAAGCTGGCATGCAGCGATTCGTCTGGGGCATGCATTATCCGCCACCGCCGGGATTTCCGCGCACGTTTCCGATTTCGGCAATCTATCGCAACACGCCTCCCGTCCCGCAGGGACCTATCATCCCGCCCGGCGAATACACCATCAAGCTGATCGTTGACGGCAAGAGCTACACGCAGCCGCTCACTGTGAAGCTCGACCCGCGCGTTACGACTCCGTCGGAAGGCATCGAAAAGATGTTTGAGGTTTCATTCGGCAGCTATGAAGCCATCAAGCGGATTCGCGCGGCGCAGGCTGAGATTGCCGATCTGCGCGCGCAGTTGAAACCTCTCAAAGAACGGGCAGGGCAAGGCGCGGTTGCGGAAGCGATTGACGCGCTCGATAAAAAAGCGGCGGCGCTCGATGGCGGTCCGAGCCGAGCGCGCGGCGGACCTCCGGCTGCCGGTGGCTCAGAGCCGTCGTTTGCGCGACTGGCGGGGGAATTCCTCACCGTGATGGAAATCTCCGAAGGCGCAGACGCACAGCCCACGACGCAGACAGTCGCCGCTTTCGAGCAGTTGCAGAAGACGCTTGCAAATCTCCTGGCGCAGTGGAACGAGATGAAGAGCAAAGACGTCAATGATGTCAATGAAAAACTTCGCGCGGCGAATCTGCCGCCGCTCAAGTTTTAGCGAATGTCGCTTGAACATTCATTGAGCATGATCTGGGCCAAATTCGCGGCTTTCACGATTTGGCATCTGCTCATCTTAAAGAAGGGTCGGTCACAGAACCACGCCGAAGTTATCGGCGGTATCATCAAGCAAGCAGCGCGGGGGGCGTCGAGTTCGAGTCTTCGAAATGGTTGATGTGCTATGGACAGAGGGAAATTACAATGCGGCGATAGATGTCGAAGAACTTTGGAATGGCTTGCGCAAGACACATCCTTTCTCGCTCTTTTGCGCTTACAGGATGAACGGCTTCGGCGGAGACGAGTTCGCTCACCCTCTCATGGAAGTATGCCGGAAGCACTCGCGCGTAATCCCCGCTGAAAGTTACGCCGCGCTGGCAAATATGGATGACAGGCTGCGCGCCATCATTCAGTTGCAACAGAAGGCGAAATCTCTTGAGGCCGAGATAGCCGAGCGCCGGGAAGCCGAAGCGACGCTGCGTCGCGTGAAAGAAGAGTTGGAAGTGCAGGTAGAAGACCTCCGCCGATTGCACGAGATGAGCGTCTGATTGACGAGCACGCTCGATATTAAATCTGTCCTCAAAGAGGTACTGCGCGCGGCGATGGACGTGCAGGAAACAGATATGGGATTGTTATAGCTGTGCGACCCCGAACGCTCCGGTCTCATTGCCAAAGTCCACAGCGGGTTTGATGAAGAGCTCCTCAAACAGATCGAATGGGTCCCGCCCGGCGGAGGCGCTTGCGGCACCTGCTATCAGCAGCAGCGACGAGTGACAGTCGAGGACACAGAAGCCTATACCGTTTTTTGCGTCCTATCGCGAGGCTGCGCGGCGCGCAGGCTTTCGCGCCGTTCACAGCACTCCGCTCATCGGTCACAAGGACAACATCATCGGCGTGCTTTCGGTTCACTTCCGCCAACAGCATCGCCCGTCAGACCGCGAGATGCGATTGATGGACCTCTACGCAAGAATGGCCGCTGACATTATTGAGAACGCGCGGCTGCATCATCTGGCGCAGCAGGAACTGGAACAGCGCAAGCAGTTGCTCGCGCGCAAGCAGATGGCGCGGGCTGAAGCCGAAAGCGCCAACCGCATGTAAGGATGAATTCTTGGCAACCGTCTCGCACGAATTGCGCACGCCGCTCAATGCGATAATCGGCTGGGCGCACATGCTCGGCAAAGGAAAGCTCGACGAAGCTAACGCCGCCCGCGCAGTGGAGACAATAGAGCGCAACGCGAAGTCGCAGGCACAGTTGATCGAAGACATACTGGACATGTCGCGAGTGATTACAAGGAAGCTGCGCTTAAACATCAGTTCAGTTGACCTGGCTTCTGTCATCAACGCGGCCATTGACTGCGTGCAGCTAGCGGCCTCTTCGAAGGGGGATTCATCTGGAAGTTACGCTCGACCCTTCGGCGCGTCACATCTCAGGCAACGCGAGCCGCTTGCAGCAGGTCGTCTGGAATCTGTTGTCGAATGCCTTCAAATTCACTCCCTCTGGCGGGCGCGTCGAAGTGAAATTGGAGCGACAGGGTTTATACGCGCAGATTCGCGTCAGCGACACAGGCTGCGGGATCAAGCCCGATTTCCTCCCCATTTATTTTTGACCGCTTCCGTCAGGCCGATTCTACAAGCACGCGCCGACATGGCGGTCTTGGACTTGGGCCTGCGATTGTTCGCCACCTCGTAGAGCTTCACGGCGGCACGGTTCACGCAGACAACTGAGGCGAAGGACACGGCGCGATATTCACGATAAGGCTGCCGCTCGCAAAGGTTCAGGAACGCGCTAAGAAGCTGATATGGAGTGTTGAGAGCCTGCGACCTGTTGGAGGATGTGGGCAATCGCCTCGCGCCTCTGCCCTCGCTCGAAGGCGTGCGTGTGTTGCTCGTTGATGACGATTCGGGTGGTTATAACTCTGTTCGGGCGGTCATTCCGATTATGCTTTCGCCGCCGCCTGCGCTGCTGGCTTGCGTCGTCGAGCAATTGCAACTGTCACACTGCCGAAGAGCGCTCCTGAAACTACGGTGAAGCCAACCCACGCAATCAACTGAGGCAAAAGCGCGAGCCAGAAATACTTCGGCCCTAACTGATTCATAGCCTCTGGCGCATTGGGCGGAACCGCATCGTAGTGAGTTCCCCAATTGCCGCGCATTGCAAAGTACATCAGTATCGCAACAGGGATTCGCGCCGCATACGCATAAGCAACGAGCGTTTTGAAAAGCGCGGGCCACGCCGGGTATTGAATTAAGGCAGCTATCGCAAGCGCCGCGTTCGTCACTACTAGAAAGCCATGGAAATTCTCTCGCAGCGCACCGGCAATCAGGCTGCCTCCAACTACGATTGCAAGACCGATGACGGCATGAACGATCGCGCGTTTGATCGTGGCCGGTCCTTCGCCCTGACCGGATAGTTTTATCGCGAAATAGATTCCGAAGACCATCGCAAGCCATGTAATTCCAACGATAGAGCCGGGACCGCCAGCCGACGGATTAAACAGCGCGCTCGGCCAATGTTGAAGCTCGCCAACCAATCGCAAGAGCGTGACGGCCAGAGTTATCACGCTTGGAACAAGGATGAGCCGCAGGGTGCCTGTCCGTTTGATTGAAGTCGCATCTGACATAAAGCCCCCCTTCGTGTCGTGATGCGCGCATCAGCGACACGCTTTCATTAGTGTAAACGTGTACCGCCTCCACTCCGGTTCAAGAACGTCTGGCGATATAAAGTTGTTCCTTAGTTTACGCGCAAGCCAACCGGCCATCATATATCACAGCCGCAGGCGGCAAACAATCGAGTCCCGATAAGGGCGCGGCTTCAACTTTCGCCTGCTTGCGTCGAAAAACTTGCAGTGCTACTATCCACTTTACTGTTCGCTTGAACTGCAGGGCCATCACGCTTCAAGTTAGTGCAAATGGTGGAGGAATCAAATAGATGAGAGCTACACGCAGGGCCAAGATTACCGCGCTTGGTCGTTATGTGCCGCCAAAGGTTGTGACCAATCACGACCTCGCAAAGAGGGTTGAAACAAGTCACGATTGGATAGTTGAACGCACCGGCATCATCGAACGTCACATGGTCGAGCCGGGCACGCCCACTTCAGAGCTTGCAGCGCAGGCCGTAGGCGACCTGCTCAGGCAGCGAGGCATCGAGGCCGACGAGATTGAACTAATAATCGTAGCAACCGTCACGCCCGATATGTTTTTCCCTTCGACGGCCTGCATGGTTCAAAACAAGATTCGCGCGACGCGCGCGTGGGGCTTCGACGTTTCGGCAGCCTGCTCAGGTTTTCTCTATGCGCTCACGGTCGGGACTCAATTCATAGAGTCGGGCGCGCACGACAAAGTCGTCGTCATCGGCGCGGACGTGATGTCGAGCATAATCAACTTCGAAGACCGCACGACCTGTGTGCTCTTTGGCGATGGCGCGGGCGCTGTGCTGCTTGAGCCGAGCGAAGATGAGAGTTACGGCATACTCGATTTCGCGCACGAGATTGATGGGTCGGGCGGCCAGTTCCTTTATATGCCCGGCGGCGGGAGCCTCAATCCTCCATCGCACGAGACTGTCGAAAAGAAGATGCACTATGTTCATCAGGACGGCCAGCCCGTCTTCAAATACGCTGTGCGCAAGATGGGCGAAATTAGCCGCACGGTGCTTGAGCGAAATAACCTTAGCGGCAAAGATGTTGATCTGTTCATCGCGCATCAGGCGAACCTGCGAATCATCAACGCCGCCGCAGACAAGCTCGGACTCGATGAGAGCAAGGTAGTCAAGAACATTCACAAGTTCGGCAACACGACAGCCGCGACGATCCCGCTTGCAATCGGCGACGCGATTGATGATGGGCGAATGAAGAAAGGCAGCCTCGTCGTCTTTGCAGCCGTTGGCGCAGGTTACACCGTAGGCTCTGTGCTCTGCCGCTGGGCTTATTGAAATTTCGACGCGAGCTTAATCGCCAGAATAAAAAGCGGCGCGGCTTTGTGATTCAAAGCCGCGCCGCTTTACTCATGGCAGTTTCTTTCGCGTGCTTGTGCGGCTCGACTTTCAATAGCTGTAAGCCGCGTGCCCGTTCCCGACCAATGGCGCGCCCAGCGCTTCCTGAACAATCTTCACGCCGACGCTCGCGCCGATGCGAGTCGCGCCCGCGCGAATCATCTCCTGCGCCTGCTTCAAGTCTTTCACGCCGCCCGACGCTTTCACGCCCATCTGCCCGCCCACAACGCTTCGCATCAGCGCAACGTCGGCAGCGGTCGCGCCTCCTTTGCTGAAGCCGGTCGAAGTCTTGACGAAATCCGCCCCCGCTTCCTTTGAAATCTGGCAAGCGCGCACTTTCTCGTCATCAGTGAGCAAAGCGGTTTCAATTATCACCTTGCAGATGTAGCCGACCTCGTGCGCGACCTCGACCACGCCTTTGATGTCTCGTAGAACCAATTCGTAATCGCCGGACTTGAGCGCGCCGATATTGATGACCATATCAAGCTCGCTCGCGCCATCGAATATCGCGCGGCGGGCTTCGTAAGCTTTAACGTCTGGCGCGTTCGCGCCGAGCGGAAAGCCTATGACGGTGCAGACCTTCACGCCGCTTCCCCGCAGCGCGCAGGCCGCCTCGCGCACCCATATCGGGTTTATGCAAACGGAAGCGAACCCGTATCGCACGCCTTCTTCACATATTTTCAATATCTCGTCGCGTGTGGCATCGGGCTTGAGCAGCGTGTGATCTATATAATGAGCCACTTCGCGCGCGGCGGCGCTTTCGGCTCCCGTCAGGCCAAACCGCACGCCGCCCTGCGCGATAAGCGAATGCATGCGGTCGGGACATTTGATGAAACATTCATCATGGTGAAGCTCGCACTCGTTTGCGTGCGAGCCGCCGAGCCGCGAAAGAATCACATCGGTGATCTGCGAAACCAGTTCTTCAATGTTCAGGTCGTTTTGCATAAGCAAGCGCCCGCGCTTTCAGTTCCTTGAGCAGATAGTATGGCACTCTGAGATCACCTTTGCCAGTAACGATGTCGAGGTCGGGCTTGTACGCTCCGTGATAATCGCTGCCGCCCGTCACCAGCAGCCCGTGCCGCGTCGCTATCTGAGTGTAAGACTCCCGCTCTTGTTTAGTGTGGCGACTGTAAACAGCTTCAATCCCATCAAGCCCAAGCGCGGCAAGCTCCCCGATCAATCGCTCGACTTCTTTGAAGAGCGAAAGTTTCAGTTGATAAGGATGCGCAAGAACAGCGACTCCTCCCGCTTCGTGAATCAAAGCCATGGCATCAGAAGGTGATAGCCGCTTCTTTTCGACGTAGGCCGCAGCGCCCTTTGCGAGGAATCGGTCGAAGGCGTCGCGAATACTTTCGGCGTATCCTCTCTCAACCATCAGGCGCGCGAAGTGCGGGCGACCTACCACTTCATTGCCCGCCAGTTGCGCAACCTCTTCGTAGGTCATATCGAATCCGAGCAATTGCAGCCGCTCAGCTATCTCAGGGTTTCTTCTCTCGCGCGCAAGTCTCAACTCTTCAAGCCTCGATGCAAGAGCAGGTGATTGGTCGTCAATGAAGTATCCGAGTATGTGCATAGTACCGGGCGAATACTCTGCGCTTATCTCGATTCCGTTGACGAATTCAATTCCTAGTCGTTCGGCTGCCGCTCTGCCTTCGTGTAAACCCGCCACCGTGTCGTGATCGGTGATGGCAACGGCGCGCGCGCCGCGCTCGCAGGCAAGAGCGACCAATTCTTCAGGGCTTGCGCTGCCATCTGAATATCGCGTGTGAGCATGAAGATCAATAACAGGTTCACTCATCGTCACGATCTTATCTATCGAATGCGCGCCAAGTCAATCGGGTCTTCCCTTCAACATTCACGTGAAAACGGCAAGAGCGAAGCTACTAGCGCGCAGCTACCCTGAAACTGGCTCCCAGAGCCAGTTTCAGGGTAGCTGCCTTGAAACTGGCTCTGGGAGCCAGTTTCAGCCCTCGCATAATCAAAAATAAAGATTAGTGAAAGCATTAATCAATATAGCAATCAAGGAAAGCAAGTACCATGCTCGCTAAAACAGCGTTGCCTTGAAACCGGCTTCCAGAGCCAGTTTCAAGGCAGCCGATGAGAAATCCTCTATTATTATCTTCCTTGTCAAAAAAAAAAGTTGACAAGAATGGGCGAAGCAAATATATACAACAATATGTTGTATATCATTTAGAGTAGTACACAAGAGAAAACGAGCTACAGTATCTTGTGTGCGAGCTAAAAACTTTAAAGAAAGGAGAAGCACAGTTATGGCAACTGCAAAGAAGGGCGGCGCCAAGAAGGGCGGCGCAAAAGGCGGCGCCAAGAAGGGCGGCGCTAAGAAGGGCGGCGCCAAGAAGAGATAAGATAACGCCGCTACGCAAAACGGGGGTTCTCTGTGTGAGAACGCGGGGATGGGAAATCAACAACCATCCCCTTTTTATTTCTTCCGACAATACGCTCATGCTGTTAAGATAAAAAGCGCATATAGCTTTTCCATCCTTGTTCCTTCTGGTTTAATGATTCTTATAGACACTTATGCTTGTTATACCTGCAATAGACCTGAAGGATGGCCGGTGTGTGCGGCTGACGCAAGGGCGCGAAGAGAGCGCCAAAGTCTATGACCGCGACCCAATGGAAGTGGCGCGTGGATATGAGCGCGATGGCGCGCGGCTCATTCACATAGTCGACCTTGATGGCGCCTTTTTGGGCGCAACATCTGCGAATCAACAAATCATTCAGCGCATCAACAGTGAAGTCGGCATCCCTATTGAAGTTGGCGGCGGCGTGCGCTCGATTGCAGACATTGAAGCGGTGCTTCGCGACACAGGCGCGCGCTACGTGATTGTCGGGACGCTCGCCGTAGAGCAACCCCGTGCACTCGCAGAAGCAATACGCCGATTCGGCAATTCGATTATTGTCGGCATTGACGCTCGCGGCGACGCCGTTGCAACGCGAGGATGGACTGAGGCAACTCAAACGAGCGCGCTTGAGCTTGCCCGGCGAGTCGCTGAGATTGGAGCGCAACGAATCATCTATACAGACATCACTCGCGATGGAAAACTTGAAGGACCGAACTTCGAGATGACGCGCGAAATCGCTCGTACATCCGGCTTGCGAGTTACTGCGTCAGGCGGAGTATCTTCACTCGAAGACATAACCCGTCTCTGCGAGCTTGAAAGCGGAGGCGTGGATTCGGTGGTAGTTGGCAAGGCGCTTTATGAAAACCGCTTCACCCTGAAACAGGCTCTGGAAGCCGCTACTAGGGCAAGTTGAGTCCTTATGCTTGCAAAGAGAATTATTCCCTGCCTCGATGTTGATCGCGGGCGCGTGGTCAAAGGCATTCGCTTTGTTGATCTGATTGACGCGGGCGACCCTGTAGAACAAGCGCGCCGCTACGACGGCGAAGGCGCGGATGAGCTTGTCTTTTTAGACATCACCGCGTCATCAGAGAGCCGCGACACTGTACGCGACATGGCGCGGCGAGTTGCCGATTCCATCTTCATTCCTTTCACAGTAGGCGGCGGCATCCGCACAATAGAGGACATGCGCGCGATGCTTGCGTCGGGCGCGGATAAAGTTTCCGTCAACACCGCAGCGATCCAGACCCCTTCAATCATCACCGAGGGCGCGCGGGCATTCGGCTCTCAAGCTGTGGTCGTCGCTATTGACGCGCGGCGAGTTCGGAAGGATGAGGGCGGAATGATGAAGGATGAAATAGGACAACAGCGCGATGCTTCATCATCTCCCATCCCTAATCCCTCATTTCTCGCGAAGTGGGAAGTCTACACGCACGGCGGGCGGCGGCCTACAGGGATTGACGCGGTAGAATGGGCGCGGCGCGTCGAGGAATTAGGCGCGGGCGAGATACTGCTTACAAGCATGGACCGCGACGGCACGCGCGATGGATACGATATAGAGCTTACGCGCGCTGTATCTGAAGCGGTCTCGATTCCTGTGATTGCGTCGGGTGGCGCGGGAACACTTGAGCATCTTTACCAGGCGCTCAGCGAAGGCAAAGCGTCGGCAGTGCTTGCGGCTTCGATATTTCATTTCGGCGAGTACACCATCGGGCAAGCGAAACAGTATCTGCGCGCGCGCGGTTTGCCAGTGAGATAAATCCGAATCTCGAATTTCAGGTTTCAAATTTCAGATGGACAAATCATTGGCCAATTCAAAAATAGATTCAGTGAAGTTCGACGAGCGCGGGCTTGTGCCTGTTGTTGTACAGGACGCCGCAACGAATGAAGCGCTGATGCTTGCTTACATGAACAAAGCATCGCTTCAGAAAACCATCGAGACGGGCGAAACATGGTTTTGGAGCCGCTCGCGAGGCGCGCTCTGGCATAAAGGCGAAACGTCAGGCAACACTCAACGCGTCGTTCGGATTTTGATTGATTGCGACGGCGATACGCTGCTCGTCCAAGTCGAACCTCACGGTCCCGCGTGTCACACGGGCGAACGCACCTGCTTTTTCCAATCGTTCACCTCGGAGTAAAAACTTCCCGCGCCGCGTGTAAAAATTCTACCAGTGCGATAGCGCGCGTTCTTTCATCACCTCTCTAGAAAGTCAAAACACCTCGCCAGTTCCGGCACAGTCATTGCTCTCACTGAGTCCCTTTGAGCAAGCGCCAAAAAAATACTTTTAAATTTTTATGGCAACGTGGCGCGAGTAGTGCCGCGTCAAAGCGAGCGAGATGCTGTAAGCATTCGCGTTGAGGAAATAATCATAAGCTATCTAATCCCTGATTGAGAAACTCCTCCCCGACTACAACGAAGGAGAATCCATGAACATGAAAAAGATATTTGCAGTTGCCGCATTAGTGTTGTTAGCTTCGTCCGGCCTCGCCTCTCAAGCCGAAAAACAAAGCAGTTCGTCCGCAAGCGCAAGCGCGCGCGCTGACGCAAAGGCCAGCTCTCAGGCCAAAGCGCAACCGGGCAAGCTTTCTTTAGACGCAGGCTCGCAGATACAGGCGGAGATGAATTCTACGCTCGATCTCAAGAAAGCTAAGCCCGGCGATAAATTCAAGATGAAGACCGCGCGCGCAGTTAAGCGCGATGGGCGTGAAGTAATCAGTCGTGGCTCGACAATCACCGGGCACGTCGAGCAGGTTGTTCGGGCAGACAACACGATCAGAGCCACGCTCATCTTCGATGAGATTCAAGATAAGAAGACGGGGCTGGCTACGCAGATTGATGCAGTGGTTACGGCTGTGACGCGAGCGCAGCACAACGTATCGAGCATGGCAAACGACGATACGATGGCCACACCCGCGCCTGCGCCGCGCAGTCAAGGCGGTCAGCAGAGCGGCGGATTGCTCGGCGGCGTTGTGAACACCGTTGGCGGGACGGTTGATGCGACGGCGAAGGGCACGCTGGGCGCGACGACAGGGGTTGGCAACGCGACGGGCGGGCTTGCAGGTGGCGCAATTCAAATAGTGACTGATACGACTGCCAACGTGACTTCTGGCTCGACGCTCGCAGTCGCAGACCGCAACACGAAGATTGAGAGCGGCACGCAATTCATATTGCAGACGACATCGGCTCTGACTTTTTCCGGCCAGCGGGAAAAGAAGAACAAGGAATAAACAATTCAGCCGCAGATTGGTGTGCATCAAAGCAGAGCGTCGACACCAATTTGCGGCTATCTCTTTACGGCTTGCCGAACAGTCCCCACAAACTTTCTTTCACAAAAAAGAGCCAGGCGTCGAATGTCAGGTCGCCGTTGAATGCGGTCTTTACTTTGTGATTGAAGAGGGCAAAAACAGGAACTGTGAATTCCGTATCGAGATCATAATGCAGCTTGAATCCGCTTGTGATTGCGTTCCACGTCACGGCTGGAATCGCCGCGAGGTTGACCGTCAATGGCATATCTACTGCGACGGTTGAGCGCGCAGGTATCTTAATCTCTTTTTGATGCTTCCCTTCGGCGGCGTTCTCTCCGTTGAGCCTTAGCTTATAGCTCACATCTTTGAGATTGAACGCCGCGCCGGGATTTTCTATCTCAAGATAAATGATCAAGTCAGCCGTGCGCGCCGACAGATTAACCTTGTTTATCGAAATGCTCTTGAGCGTGACCTGCGGTTTCTTGTCATCGGCAAGGGCCGCGCCCGCGTGCGTCGCGACGATCACAAACGCAATAGCAATGCGGGTTGCTTTAATCATAACTTCTCGTTTCCGGTTTCCGATCTCTGGTTGCCTGGTTCCTTAACCGGAAACCAACATCTTTACACATCAAAATACATCTGGAATTCGAGCGGGTGCGGGCGCATTCTGACAGGATCAACTTCCTTCTGCCTCTTGTAGGTTATCCATCGCTCGATGAGCCGCTCGGTGAAAACGTCTCCTTTGAGCAGAAACTCGTGATCCGCCTCTAATGCTTCAAGCGCGCGTTCGAGCGAGCCGGGCAGGGTCGGCACGTCTTTCAGCTCTTCGGGCGACATATCATAAATGTCTTTATCGAGCGGCTCGCCCGGATCAATGCGATTTTGAATTCCATCAAGCCCGGCCATCATCATCGCCGCGAACGCCAAGTAAGGATTGCACGACGGATCGGGGAAGCGAACTTCCAGCCGCTTCGCGCTGGCTGATTGCGAATACATCGGGATGCGAATCGCAGCCGAGCGATTGCGCCGCGAGTAAGCCAGGTTGACTGGCGCTTCGTAGCCCGGCACGAGCCGCTTATAGCTATTCGTCGTGGGCGCGGCCCATGCGGCAATCGCCGCTGCGTGTTTCAATATTCCTCCAACGTAGTGCAATGCAATCTCCGAAAGCCCCGCGTATCGGTCGCCCGCAAACAACGGGCGCTCGCCTTTCCACAAGCTCTGATGACAATGCATGCCGCTCCCGTTGTCGCCGAACATAGGCTTCGGCATGAAGGTCGCCGCTTTGCCATAATAAAAAGCCGTGTTCTTGACGACGTACTTGAACAGCATGACGTTGTCGGCAGTGCCAAGCAGAGTGTCAAAACGAAAATCAATCTCGCACTGGCCGCCCGTTGCGACTTCGTGATGATGCATCTCAGGTTTGATGCCCACGCCTTCGAGGTTCTGCACGATGTCTGAGCGCAGGTCGTGAAGAGTATCAACAGGAGGAACAGGCACGTAGCCTTCTTTGTGTCGGACGCGGTAGCCGAGATTATCTTCCAAGCGACCGGAACTCCATATCCCTTCCGCAGAGTCGAAACTGTAACCGGCGCTGTTCGTTTCGTTGTGATAGCTGACCTGATCGAATATGAAGAATTCGGCTTCCGGGCCGAAGTAGCAATTATCCGCGATGCCCGTGAAGCGAAGATAGCTTTCGGCGCGAGCGGCTGCCGAGCGAGGATCAAGTTCGTAGCCTTCTTTCGTGAGCGGGTCAACGACATTTGCGAACATGCAAAGCGTCGGTTCTTCAAAAAACGGATCAATCCAAAACCTTGTCGGGTCGGCAATCAGCAGCATGTCCGATTCATGAATTGTGGCCCAGCCGCGCAAAGATGATGCGTCAAACCCAATGCCCGATTCGAAAGTATCTTCGCTGAATTGTCCTACGGGGATAGTGACGTGATGCCACGCGCCTGGAAGGTCTGTGAATCTGAGGTCAACAAATTTTACCTGCTCGTCAACGGCGAATTGCAGAACTCTCTTGGGGTCCATCCTCGCAAGTCTCCTCTTCAAAGAAATAGTTCGGAGTGCGTCTAACGATTGAGCATATAAGCCGCCTAAGACGAGTGTCAAGAAAGCTGTCAGCAAAAAAATATAAGCCGCTGATAACTTGGGTTATCAGCGGCTCGATTGTTCTAGTGTAGAGCCACGCCCCCTTGTGCCTCCACACCCTGAACGTTTTTTCTGTCTGTCGCTTCTCTCAGTACTGCTTTTATTATTAACCCGAGCGGCCTGCTCGCCTCTCGTGGTTTGCTTCGAATGGAAGGCAGGGCCCCCATCCTCCCTTCCATTCTCAGCCTTTTTAGTTCTGCATCCCGCAGTTGCTCTGAGCAGAAGAGGTTTCTTTGTCAAACTGTCGAACTGCTAGAACCGTCGTTTGTCTGAGCAATGGTCGTGCCAGCACTTCAAGCAAATTCTCGATGAAACCCGGAGTTGCTTTTAGAGTTTCAGATTAGGGCGCGCGAGTTAAAGAATAACTTTCATTATTGAAAGCTCCGTCGAGCCGCAAAATAACAAAATCCGGCACGCGGCATTTACAAAATGTGTTATTTGTCATCGTGGCTAATGGCCCATACGAGGGGCGCGCTGCCTCAGCATTAGGAAATTCTCTCGCGGCGCTGGCATTGTTCGCCGTTATTTGCCATAGGCATGTTGACAGAATCAGTAGGCAGTGGTCTTCGCAAATTAAATCCACTGATAATACCCAAACACGCTCGTTGCTCGTAATTCGCCGATCAGCATTAATCATTAGCACTGGCCGCCTTCTGCCCACTGCCTGCTGAGTTGCGGCTAGCCGCGCGAAGGCAGATAATATCGCTCTAGGTTTGATGTTTAGTTTTCATAGGAAGGGAGCAGGCTATGAGTTGTCCTGAGACTGAGCACTTCGTCAGCAATTGGAATCGCATTCACAGGCAGACATCGCGGGTGCTGAGAGCCGCGCCCGGCGGGCAGTTGGACTGGCGACCGAAAGAAGGCATGTTCACGCTGCGCGAGTTGATCAGCCACATACCCGAAGCAGAATATGCGCTCGTGCGCTCTGCGCTCGCAGGTTCTACTCAGAAAGTTAAGCTCGATCTGGCAGGCATGAACGTGGATGAGATTGTCGGCCTGTTTGACAAGAATCACGACGAGCTTGTCGAGGAAGTTTCGCGTCTCACGCTCGATCAGCTCAACGAAGAAGTGGAGATTTTCGGGCGGAACATGCGCCGCATAGTTCTGCTGTGGGGAATGACCGAGCATGAGATTCACCATCGCGGCCAGATGTTCACTTATTATCGCCTTGCAGGCATCGAGCCGCCAAACCTCTATGGTTGAAGCCGACGCGGCGATTGAATTCAATCTTCACCGATAACAAACAATGAGCAAAAAAACTCAACTATCGAAAAAGAGTCGGCGTGTCGCTAAATCACCGCGTCGCCGTCCCGCTTTGTCCTCCAATCGTCGAGGCGCAAAAAGTCCCGCCGAGAAATACGAGCAAGTCTTTGAAAAGATTTATAAACTCGTACTCAAGATTCCGCGCGGGCGAGTGATGACTTATGGGCAAATTGCGCGCCTGCTTGAAGACCGCTACAGCCCGCGACTCGTAGGCTGGGCAATGCACGCGACTCCGCAGGACGAACGAAACATTCCTTGGCATCGAGTGATTAACTCAAAAGGCGGAATCTCGACGGGCCGCGTCATAATCGGCGCGCCCGACACGCAGCGATGGTTGCTTGAAGCCGAGGGCGTCGCCTTTGATGAGCGAGGCCACTGCGACCTGAGCGTTTATCAATGGTCTCCTCGGCAAAATAAAACTGCCGCGCCTGGTAAAACAGAATCAAATAAAGCAGCGCGACGGAAAGCTGACGCCTCAAGCTGAAAGCCCTTGTTCGGACGTCGACGTAAAGCGATTATCCGCTAAGCTAATATCGGCAAGTTTTGGAAATTTCCAATTTCTCGTAAAACTTTCCGAGTTTTTGGAGAAGCTCCTCCCACCTCTGAGTTCGCCTGCGACCTAAAGCCGTAGATAATAAAGGGCAAAAGGTTTGGGCCGGGCTGGTATAGCGATTGCGTAAGCTCTTCCGCGCCGATTTCATTGAACTCGGTCACCTGTCAAACAGTTGCTTAACTCAATGCGATCACTCATTCAATCGCAGCGTTTTACTACGGACAATAATCTGCACCGGCAATTCTTTTGCCCGTGCAATGTTTAGCGCCTTTAGAGGCGGAGTATTTTCGAAGGAAGCTCTCTAAAGGATTGGGAGGAAGGCTATGAAAAGGAGGAAGGCTATGAAAAGAAAGATCACACCTAGGATCACTGTTCTATCAATGATCCTGCTGCTTGTCGCCAATGCTATTCCGGTTTTTGGCCAGACGAGCAGAGGGACGGTCACCGGCGTTGTCACGGACCCGCAGGGCGCTGTGATTGCTGGAGCAACCGCCGAATTGACAAACAAACAAACGAATCAGACTCGCACGACCACGACGAACGATGCTGGCATTTACCGTTTCGACGCGGTGGACCTCGGCATCTACGATTTGAAAATCACGGCTCAGGGCTTTAAGGCTTACACGGCCACAGGCATAGAGATTCAAGCCAACCGCATTGCGACATTCGACGTGCGCTTGGAGACGGGCGGCACGGAAGTAGTAGTGGAAGTTAACGCGGGCACGGAAGAGATTCTACAAAAGAGCGATGCGGTGCGCGGAGGCAACTTCGACCACAGGCAAGTTACGCAACTGCCTACGGCTACCAACAACCCGTACAACCTCGCTCAGTTACTGCCCGGCGTCACGAGACCCGCTGGCACAACAGGCTTCGGCAATGGAACCGATTTATCAATAAACGGAGCGCGACCTCGCGGCAACAACTTCCTGCTCGACGGCGTCGAGAACAACGACATCTCGATTGGCGGGCCTGCATTCCAACCGAGCAACGAAGATCAAGTCCGCGAAGTCTCCGTGCAAACGGGACTCTACAGCGCGGAGTTTGGTCGCGCGGGCGGCGGCGTCTTCAACCAAGTAACTAATTCAGGAACGAATCAGTATCACGGAACCGTTGGTTGGAAATTGCACTCGCAGGTCTTCGACGCGCTGACGAATGGCGACAGGCTCAACGGATTGAAAGAGCCTGCGGTCTTCACCGAGAACAACTTCACTGCTACTTTTGGCGGACCGATATTCAAAGACAAGACCTTCTTCTTCGGCGCGGGCCAGTGGTATCGGTTCCGCTCAACGGGCAACACGGGATTTACGGTTCCGACGGCGGCGGGCCGCGCTCGCCTCAGACAACTTTTTCCACAAGGGACGAATCCGCGCGTTGACCTTTACCTTCAGGCGTGGGAAGGCGTGGTCGGAGTAACAAGCATAACTAACATCCCGCTCGGAAGAGGTCCGAACGGCGTTGATCGCGGCTCGATCGAATTCGGGCAGGCTCCCGTGACAATACCAACGAAAAGTGATGACAACAATTACGCCGTTCGCATAGATCATACGTTCACCGAAGCGCACAGGCTCTCTGGCCGTTATCTTTACGATCACAGCCCTGTCACGCCGAACGGCGTAAACGGTCCGGGCTTCTTCTTCGACGGCGACTTCGGATCGCAGAACCTGCTTGCCACTCACACTTGGGTGATTAATCCGACGATGACAAATGAGTTTCGGTTCTCGTTCGGGAGAATCAACTTCCAATTCCCGATCTCGCCCAACGCGATTGATCTTGCGAACACGCTGCCCAATATCGCCATCAGCGGAATCTCCCCGACTGGAATTCAGACCAACATCCCGCAGTTCAGGATAGCCAACAACTACCTGTTCCAGGAGACCATGTCGAAGGTCTGGAGCACGCACACGTTCCGGTTTGGCGGCGAGTACCTGCGGCAGGTCGCCGAGCAGCACCCGCCCTTCAACGAGCGCGGCTCGTTCAGCTTCGTAGCGGGCGGCGGCTTTTCGGCCTTCGCCAATTTCATAGACAACTTCAGCGGGTTCCGAGGCACGGCCAATATAAACTTCGGCGACCCGATATATCACCCGAACCTGAATCGCGTCAGCGCGTTCTTCCAAGATACATGGAAGACAACGCCCAACTTGACGCTGACGCTCGGACTGCGATACGAGAACTTCGGCCAGCCCGCCAATAGCGCGTTCAAATTCCCTGCCATCAATCTTGACCCGGCGACTTTCCTGACGCCGAACAAGGTGAAGCAGGACAATAATAACTTTGGTCCCGTCATCGGATTTGCATGGACCCCGCACTTCGAGTCGGGAATACTGGGGATGCTGTTCGGAGTAGACAAGACCGTGTGGCGCGGCGGTTATCAGGTCAGCTACGACACGTTCTTCAACAATCTGTTGTCGAACATCGCCGCCGACAGCCCGAACACAATTGCTACGACGAACGTCGACGTCTCACCTGGTTCGGCGGCCACGAGCCGTGGAACGGCTAACTGGTTCCCCAACGCCATTCCAAAGACTGCGCGTGTTCCAACTCCGTTAGACACGCAGACTTCTCTGTTCAATCCGAACATTCGCAACCCGTACACGCAGCGATTCTCGCTCGGCATGCAGCGACAGTTGCCGTGGAAGATGTTGCTCGATACTTCCTACGTAGGCTCGCTCGGCAGGAAGCTCTTCGTCACCGAAGACGTGAACCCGCTCATCGGCACAGCGCGGCGAATTCCCACGCTTGGGATCCGTCGCATGCGCACGAACGGAGCCAACTCAAGCTACAATTCGCTGCAGGTCAGAGTCGACAAGGCGTTCTCGCACGGCTTCCTGATCAACACTTCCTATACGTGGTCGAAGTTCATTGACAACACGAGCGAAGTGTTTGCCACGACCAACAGCGGCTCGTCGCTGGCTTCCGTGCCTGTGTTTCAAGGAGGCCTAAGGCTCGACAGAGCAGTTTCGGATTATGACAGACCTCACCGTCTTGTCATCAGCTACATCTGGAACCTGCCGGGACCGCGCACGGGATTGCTCGGATCGCTTGTTGGCGGCTGGCAGATTTCCGGCGTGACGACGTTCCAGTCCGGCGCGCCGTTTACCATCGTCAACGGCGTTGATAGAAACGGCGATGGCGTGAACGGTCTCGACAGGCCCGACATCGGCAACCCGAACGCGCCGCACAACACGCGCGCTCAGATAGTGGCAACCTCCGTCTGCTCTACCGGGCTGCGAAATCCTGACACGGGAGCATGCGTGACGGCCAACGATGTATTCGTCGTTCAGGGCGTGGGCTTCCCGACGGCGCGCACGCTTGGGCGGAACACCGAGCGGTCCAAAGCTGTAAACAACTTCGACATGTTCTTCTTCAAGAATTTCCGATTCAAAGAGCAGATGAGGCTTGAGTATCGCCTCGAAGCATTCAACATATTCAACCATCCTCAGTTCACTGGCGTGCCGGGCCGCAGCGTGGCTGGCACGGCGGCCAAGCAGTTCTTCGACTTCAATCTGCTCAACGGCGGGGGAAGGACGATGAGGATGGGCTTGAAGTTCATCTTCTAGCGATGCCATCAGTTTACGACATCGTCTTGTGAATAGCTTGAACAATTTTCACGGGGAGCTGCAATAGCGCAGTTCCCCGTTTTTATTTCTTGCCTGCCTTCGCTTGTGTGGTTACAGTTCATTTGAAATCGGCAGAGCCGATGAGCAAAAAAGAAAGCGAGATGAAGACGATTAATGGAGATGACACCTGAGCGAGAGCGGATCATACGCGAAAAGTTCGAGATGAATCACTTCCCGCGATTTCTAGGATTTGAGATTGACGAAATCGAAAATGGCCGCGCTCGATTGAGCGTCGAGACGCGAAAAGAATTATTGCAACTTCAGGGCGTGATGCACGGCGGCGCGATAGCTTCGTTGATTGACACGGCGGTCGCCTTTGCGATTGTGAGCGTCTCCGAGCCGCAAGACCGATTCACTACGGTAGAGATGAAGGTGAATTACCTGAGCGCAATTCGCGAAGGCAGAGTCGTGGCCGATGCGCGAATAATCCGCGATGGCCGCCGCATCATCGTCGCCGACTGCGACGTTTTTGATTCAAAGGGCCGATTGGCCGCTAAAGGGCTTTTGACCTACATAAGGCTGAACGAAAAAAACAATAACGAGAAATAAAAATAATGCTGAGGCAAGCAGGCTTATTCCTGCTCCTGCTTTCGTCGGCGGAATAATCTAATGGATGCGTTCCAGCGCCTTCTGACGAAGCCTCGCCGCTTGTTCTTCCAGATTCTTATTGCCTCACGAAAGCGCAGGTATCGCCTGTGCGCGATTTTGTAAACGAAGGTTGATTTGATCGCTGAGTAGACGCGCGCTTTGAAGGCAATGAATTTTTCATACAACCAGACGAACCAGCCTATGCGCATAAGCTTCGGGCGAGTCAGAGTGAATATGCGCGCGACAAGAGCCGTGCCCCCAATCTTCGCTGCGACGATCGTGAGCATTCCGAGCGTCGCGCGCCCGTGAGAGATGAAATAGATTGCCGCGAGCTTCACAGGCAGAAGCAGCAAGGTCGGCGCGGCGAAGAATGCGAGCGCGGCATAAGGCGGAAGCCAAACGATGAAGCTTTCAATCTGGCGAAAGATAGGCAAGCGCCCTATGCTTGCGGCTAGCCGCGCCAGATCATCCCACAGCCAGTCTTCGAGCAGGATGACTATCGCCGCCAGAAAAACGAATGGCGCGCTGGCGAGCCTCTTTAAAAACTTCGCCGCCGAGATTCTCTTTTTCTTCTGAGCCGTCATCTTTGGCTCAGAAGATTATCGCATTCGCGCGATTGAATAAAGCTCCGCAAGTGGAAAGGCGTTCGAGCGCAATTCATCTTTTCGTTGTCCAGCTTGAACCTTTGAAGCCCGCGCGCAAAGGCTGCTTTCTCGCGCCTCTTTGGCGAAGCGAGATAATACGAGTTGAACCTTTCGAGCGTTGCGTCTGCAATCTTGCCTCTCGCGTAAGCATCAACAAGATCGTTTTCTATTGCCTGCAAGCGCGCAGCCATCGCGGCATCGGTGAAGCTCAATTCGTCAAGTCGCTCCGCTTCGCGTTCAGGCAACTGCCCAAGCAGATATTGCGTAAGCAACTCGTCATCGTATATCCGATTATTCACCTAAGCCCCCTGTAATATTGAGACGAAATCAGAAAAACATTTCACTCGCGGCTCAAACATTTGCTCACACAATCTTCGAGACGGTCGCGTATGCGGCAAGCTCTTATGCTCAACGCATTCATCGTTATGCCCTAAAGCTTCGGCCAGCGCGCGACGGTTCTTAATCTTCGCTCGCTGCTCGCCCTGATAATACCGTGTGATGATTTCGCGGCTTTCAGGCTCTAGCTTCTCTAAGCATCGCTCAAGGCAATCGAGCCGCTTCTCTTCTCTTTCAGCCTCCTCGCTTTGCTCTGAGATTTTTTCTGGATCGAGCGCCGCCTGAGACGATGCGGGCAGTTCATCCAAGCCCGTTTAATTGCGCTCGGCGTGGCGAAGGTATTCAAGGAAAACAAACTTTGCGACTATGTAACAGTAATGCGCTGGACTTGCGTCTGTAATCGAGCCTTCTTCAAGACTGCGCGCGACTCGATTGAGCGTCTCGTCGGCAAGATCATCGGGCGCGAGACAGTTCTTGCGGTCGAAATATGAAACGAGGCGGCAGCGCGTCTCAAGATATTTTTCCGCGCCCGAGTTCGCGCTTTTGTCGAACCACGACAGAAGATAATCGAAAACACTTTAGGTCAGCGCCCAGTCTTTCTTCCTCTGCGCCGTTTGGATGGAGGTATCTTTCACATTACCATCTGTAGCTGATGTCGCACAGTTAACCTGGTCAGATGGAGGCCATTTTAGTAGACTTCAGGCAAGTCAGCAACCATCTATTTTCCGGCTGACTTTCGCAACAGATTCCCAATCGTTACAATTATCAATTCCGGCGGGAGCAAAGGCGGCCCGCTAATTTTTATGAGCGCAACAAAGGTGACGCGCGCGGCGTAATGGTTTATTCGTTATGACTCCGCTCAAAAGGTTAATAGGTTATTTCAGGCCGTACCGGCGCATAATGATCTTCGGCATCTCGTGCGTCTTCATGACGAACCTCGTGCGGCTGATGGCGCCCTTTGTGCTGCGCGACGCGGTTGACGATCTCAACGTCGCAGTCACTCACGAAAAGCTTTTGCGCTACGGCGGCCTGCTCGTCGTCATCGCGCTCACGCAGGGGCTGTTTCTCTTCATGCAACGCCGCGCGCTAATCAATATGTCGCGCCACATCGAGTACGATATGCGCAACGACTTCTACGCGCATCTTCAACGGCTGCCCTTCGAGTTTTACCAAACGCATCGCACGGGCGATTTGATGGCGCGGGCGACGAACGACCTTTCAGCCGTGCGAATGATTGTTGGACCCGCGCTGATGTATTCGATGAACACCATCTTTGCGATGGCGCTGATCATCCCGCTGATGATCTCAATCAGTTGGCGCCTGATGCTGTTGTCTTTCATAGCAATGCCGCTGGTCGTCTTCGCAACGAACTATTTTTCAAAGCGGATTCACGACAGATTTCAGGACGTGCAGGAGTACTTCGGCACGGTGTCGAACCGCGCGCAGGAATCCTTAGCAGGCGTTCGAGTGATTCGCGCCTACACGCAGGAGCGGGCCGAAGTCGAAAGCTTCAAGCGGGTCAACCGCGAGTTCGTCAACCGCAACATGAAGCTCATACGACTATCGGGCGTGTTTCACCCTATATTGCAATTCTTCATCGGGCTAGGCTTCATCGCGGTGCTGTGGTACGGCGGAGGCCTCACCGTGCGCGGCGCGATAACCATCGGCCAGTTCGTTCAGTTCACTCTTTATCTCGGCTATCTCGTCTGGCCGATGATTGCGCTGGGCTGGGTGATAAATATTTTCCAGCGCGGCATGGCTTCGATGGGCCGCATGCACGAAATACTTTCAATCGAGCCTGCGATCCGCGATGATGAAAACACGCGCGACATCGAAGAGATTGAAGGCGAGATAGAATTTCGCAATCTCACCTTCACATACAAAGGCGCAAGCGAGCCTGCGCTCAAAGATATAAACCTTCACATAGCGCCAGGTCAGACCGTAGCGTTCGTAGGTGCGGTCGGCTCAGGCAAATCTACGCTGATGAATTTAGTTCCGCGCCTGCTCGATGCCGAAGATGGCGCGGTGTTGATTGATGGGTGGCCAATCAGAGAGATACCGCTGCGCGTGCTGCGCTCTTCGATTGGATATGTGCCGCAGGAGACTTTTTTGTTTAGCGAGTCGGTTGCTGAAAACATCGCTTTCGGAGTCGAGCGCGCCACGCGAGAAGAGATTGAGCAGGCCGCGCTCGAAGCCGGAATCGCGGAAGACATTAACGACTTTCCGAAAGGCTACGCGACGCTCGTAGGCGAGCGCGGCATAACGCTTTCCGGCGGGCAGAAGCAGCGAACGGCAATTGCTCGCGCGCTGATTCGCCGCCCGCGCATATTGATTTTAGATGACGCGCTCTCGTCGGTTGACACCTACACGGAAGAGAAGATCCTTCATCACCTGCGGCGCATCATGCGCGGGCGCACAAGCTTCATCGTTTCGCATCGAGTATCAACCGTTAAAGACGCTGATTTGATTGTTGTGCTCGAAGATGGGCGCATAGCCGAGCGCGGCACGCACGATGAGTTAATCGCTCGGGGCGGACTTTATGCAGAGCTGTACGAGAAGCAGTTGCTTGAAGAAGAATTGGCGGCGAGTTAGGTTTGGCGATTCATTATGGCAGACTCTCACCACGAAGAAGAGGTATTAGGCAAAGCATACGACGCGCGGCTGATGCGGCGATTGCTGCGTTATCTGTGGCCATACAAGTGGCACGCAGGCACGGCTATCCTGCTGACGATGCTGAGCGCGCCACTGGTGCTTGCGGGGCCGCCGCTCACGAAAGCTGCGATTGATCTCTTCCTCGCGCCCGATCCGTCGAAGCCACCGGCAGGCTTTGCGCTCTTTTTGAAGAATGCCGCCGAGTGGTTTGGCTTCGGCGGCAGCGCATTTCAAGGCATTGCTTTTATAGCGATAGTTTTTCTGCTCGCCAACCTCGCGGCCTTCATCGTCCAGTACACGCAAGCCATTGTGATGCAGGCGATGGGTCAATACATTATGTACGACCTGCGCAAGGAGATATTCGCGCACCTGCAACGGCTGCCCGTGCAGTTTTATGATCGCAACCCTGTGGGCCGTTTGATGACGCGGCTCACGACGGACGTTGACGCGCTCAACGAGATGTTTACGGCTGGAGTGATAACTATCTTCGGCGACCTGGCGATGATCTTCTACATCGTGATTTTCATGTTTCAGGTCAACTGGAAGCTTGCGCTCGTGTCGTTTGCCATACTGCCGCTGCTTGCTGCGCTGACGACGTGGTTCCGGCTTGGCGCGCGTTCGTCATTTCGTCAGGTCAGAGTTCGCATCGCGCGCATCAACGCGTTCCTGCAGGAGCACATCACGGGAATGCCCATCGTGCAGTTGTTCAACCGCGAAGAGAAAGAGATGCGCAAGTTCGACGAGATAAACGAAGCGCATCGCAAAGCGAACATTGACACGATATTTTATTACGCGGTCTTCTATCCAGCGGTTGAGATTATCGGCAGTCTCGGCATCGCGCTCATCATCTGGTACGGCGGCGGGCAGGTGATTCAAGGCGTGGCGACTATTGGAACGCTCGTCGCGTTCATTCAACTGGCGCGCTCTTTTTACGAGCCGATTTCGGACATCAGCGAAAAGTACAACATACTGCAATCGGCGATGGCATCGTCTGAAAGGATCTTCAAACTGCTCGACGAACCTGTAACGATTAAATCACTCGACGCGCCAGCAGGCGTTGGCCGCGCGCGCGGGCGCATAGAGTTTCGCAACGTCTGGTTCGCTTACAAGAACGAAGATTGGATTCTGCGCGACGTGTCGTTTACGGTCGAGCCGGGCGAGCGCGTCGCATTCGTAGGCCACACGGGCGCGGGCAAGACTACGATCACGAATCTGCTCTTGAGGTTTTACGACATTCAGCGCGGCGAGATACTGCTTGACGGCATAGACATTCGCGAATGGGATTTGGAAGATTTGCGCGCGAACTTTTCGATAGTGCTTCAGGATGTGTTCCTGTTTTCGGGCGACATCGCAAGCAACATCCGGTTGGGCAATAAACAGATAAGCGACGAGCAGTTGATTGCGGCGGCGCGCGAAGTCCACGCCGATAGTTTCATAAGAAGGCTGCCCGATGGCTACGGCACGGAAGTGCGCGAGCGCGGCGCGGGGCTTTCCGTGGGACAGAAGCAGTTGATAAGTTTTGCCCGCGCGCTCGCCTTCGACCCGCGCATTCTGATTTTGGATGAAGCCACCAGTTCTATTGATACTGAGACTGAGATTTTGATTCGTGATGCGGTCGAGCGATTGATGCAGGGGCGCACATCGCTTGTGATCGCGCACCGGCTTTCGACGATTCAATCGGTTGATAAGATCATCGTGATGCATAAGGGCGAGATACGCGAGGTGGGCGCGCATCAAGAGTTGTTGGCTGAGCGCGGCCTCTACTGGCAGCTTTACAAGCTGCAATTCTATCAGGACTACAAGCGCACCTTCGCAGAAAGCATCGCTGATGATTAAAGCAGGGTGCATTGACCGAGCATTAAGAGTTCTGCCAACAGGTTGCTAGACGAGAAGCCTGATTCACCGCTCGCCCAAGCTTTGCGCGCAAGAGCCTGCCTGCGGGATGATTATTTGACAGCGAGGCTTTTTTCTAAGATAGTTTTGCTGCGCTTATGCAAATCAGAATCGAAATCATTGGCAGAGACGCTTTCTGGGCGAACGCCTTTCACGTCGAGTGGCAGTATCAATTTGCTGATAGGAAGTTGATTGCAGACGGCGCGGGCCATTTCCTCGTCGAGCAGGAATGGATGAACGATCTTGAGCAGGTCGCGGCGCAGACTTTCTGCCGCGTCGTTCGCGCGCCCGACAGCCCGCAGCGTCGCCGATGGATGAGCACGCTGATTGCGCGGCGCGATTGATTGCCCGCCATCAATCAGCCGCCTTCGGCATGTGTATCCAGGAACCTCTTAACTCTCAGGAGCAAAAATCATGATAAGAAAAGCAAAACCATCAGCCATATTATTCTTCATCGTTGTAATGCTTTTATCGTCGCTTGCGCGAGCACAGGAGAACAACGGCAAGCGCGGCATCACGCCTGAAGATTATTTCGCCTTCGAGTTCATCAGCGACCCGCGCATCTCGCCCGACGGGCGGCTCATCGCTTACGTCGTCACGAAGATTGATCAAAAGCAGAATCGCCGCAACTCTGCCATCTGGATGGTCGCGGCAGACGGCTCGCGCCAGCCGTGGCAGTTCACGACAAGCCCGCAGAATTCAAACTCGCCGCGTTGGAGTCCTGACGGCCAGTGGTTGGCGTTCATCTCCGCGCGCCCGACGGCAGACTCAACGGCTGCGCGCGGCTCATCTGAAAGCACAACGAGCGAGGCGCGCCCGCAGGTTTACATTCTCTCGATGAGCGGAGGCGAAGCGCGCCGCGTGACGAATCTCAAGAACGGCGTGAGCAGCTTTGTGTGGTCGCCCGACGGGACGCGGCTCGCGGTAATAAGTCGAGTGGGACCGAGCGACAGCCGCTCCGAAAACGCGGCCCGCAGCGACGTGCGTCACTACAAGCATATCTCTTACAAGTTCAACGACACGGGCTGGTTCGATGATCGGCGCGCGCACATCTGGGTCGTTGACGTTAAAACCGGAACCGGAAAGCAGATCACTTCGGGCGATGACTGGAACGACTCGGACCCGCAGTGGTCGCCCGACTCGAAGAAGATCGCTTTCGTTTCAAACCGCACGGGCAAAGAGTACGAGCAGAACCGCAACTCTGACGTGTGGGTCATCTCGGCTGAAGGCGGCGAGCTTACGAAGATTTCAGATCACGAAGAAGGCGACAACAGCCCTCGATGGTCGCCCGACGGAAAGACAATCGCCTTTATTGGCAGAGTCACCGAAAAGAATCATCCGAAGATTTGGCTTGCGCCTGCAACGGGCGGCGCGACGTCTGTTCTCGCCGCGAAAGATTTGGATTTGATTCCGTCGGGTCTGGATTGGGCCGAAGACGGACGCGCGCTCTACTTTGAAGCGGGCGTTAAAGGCGAGACTCATCTGTTCAGAGTTGACGTTGTGGCGAAAGAAGTGCGACCAGTGACGTCAGGCGAGCGGGCCGTGCATAATGTCGACTTTAACGATAGGACGGGAAAGATTGTTTACACCGCGAACGACTTCAAGCACATGGACGACCTCTACATCGCTGACCTTTCGGGCAAAAACGAGCGCAAGCTGACGCGGTTGAACGAAGCGTTGTGGCGGCAGCTTGAGCTTGCCGACGTTGAGCGTGTGCCATACAAGAGCGCCGACGGCTGGGATATTGACGGCTTTTTAGTTAAGCCAATCGGGTGGCGCGAAGGAAGAAAGTATCCGATGATTCTGAGCATTCACGGCGGCCCTGCGGGGATGTACGGCGTTGACTGGTACCACGAGTTTCAAGTCTACGCGGCTCGCGGCTGGGCCGTGTTCTTCACGAATCCGCGAGGCTCGACCGGCTACGGCGAGAAGTTCGAAAACGGCATCATAGGCGAATGGGGCGGCAAGGACTACACAGATATTATGAGCGGCGTTAATGCGGTACTGAAAAAATATCCGTGGATTGACCGCGACCGGCTGGGCGTGACCGGAGGCAGCTACGGCGGATTTATGACAAACTGGATAGTTGGTCACACCGATATGTTCAAAGCTGCGGTGACCTTGCGCAGCGTCGTGAATTTCATAAGCGATGAAGGCACGCGCGACGGCGCATACGGCCACAAGCGCGATTTCGAAGGCGACTTGTTCGAGAAGTTCGACATGTTCTGGGACCGCTCGCCGTTGAAGTACGCGAAGAATGTTAAAACGCCGACGCTGATACTTCATTCAGACAATGACTATCGCGTGCCGTTAGAGCAGGGCGAGCAATGGTTCCGCGCGTTGAAGCATTTCGGCGTGACGACGGAGTTTGTAATTTTCCCGCGCGAGAATCACAACCTCACGCGCACGGGTGAGCCTAAGCATCTGGTGGAAAGCCTGAACTGGCAGGTCTATTGGTTCGACCGATTCATCAACGGCAACGCGGCAGCCGTGCCGCCAGATGCACGTTAGACGGAATACATTGGTACAGCTTATTATAGCGGCTTGCGATTGCGTGAAACCAGCAACAAGGCCAGCAATTCCCTGTCGAGATGAAAGAGTAACAAAATCGGTAGTTTGTAAAAAATGAAATTGCGAAGTCTCGATGGTTGATACTGGGTTGACAACAAGAGCTACAATCAAAAAGTGTGTAAACGAGATTAGGTGGTGTATCCTTCGGTTTGACAACCAAACCCCGGCCTATCGGCCAGAAAGGAAAGTCACACTACCCTGACTACTAATGAGCTTAACGAATTATCCCCCGCCCCACAGTCGTTTTCCAACATTTGGAAACCGGGTCCGCCAACGCATTCAACAATTCATCCAGGACCTTCTAGAAGCTGCACAAAAAGATTGTCAACGCTTACGAGCGAGTGCGCGACACGGCGCGCGATATGAGCATAGACTGGCGCACGGCTGCTTATATTATCGCGCTGTCGCACCTGGAGAAGGTGTACAAGGAACGCGGTATTTTTCCGTAGAAACAAACTGGCAATTGGTTGTGGTCTCTTGTTAGGCTCGCGCATGAGCCGAAGGCCGAAGGGAACAATCCTCCGGCCCTATTTTTTTCAATGTATTACCGCGTTGCAATCACTGCTGTGGCTGCTTATACTCTTGCCCATTTGGAGGATTGGCTAAAAACAACATGAGCGCAAACGATATTACTGGCGGCAACCCTTGCATCGGATTCATAGAAACAAACTCGATTGCGAAAGGCATCGAAGCCGTTGACGCGATGATGAAGATGGCACAGGTGGATCTGTTGATGACCGCGATCATCCCGCGCGGCAAATACCTGACAATGGTCGGCGGATTTGTTGCCGACGTGGAAGCGGCTCTGAGAGCCGGTTTGACGACAGCGGCAGGCACGGTGCTCGATCATTTCATCATTCAAAATGTGCATCCTGAGCTTCCGGCTGCAATAAAGGGCCGCGTCAAAGTCGACCGCATCGAAGCAGTCGGCATCATCGAAACGAAAGAGGTCGCGTCTGCGATCTACGCGGGCGACGCGGCGGTCAAATCGGCGGTCGTCACGCTCATCGAAGCGCGCAATCAACCCGGCGGCAAAGGGCTTGTAGTTTTGACGGGCGAAGTCGGCGCGGTCAGGACAGCAGTGGCTGCCGGTGTAGCTTCGATAAAGAAAGACGGGATGCTCATCGCCGATGTCGTCATCCCTTACGCACATCCGGCGCTGGCGAAGGCGCTGACCGCCTGAAGCGAGGCAGCCAATTTTGCGCTCCCTTTTTTGAAATAGTTGTCAACTCTCCAACTTAGTTGTAGGATACGGGCTGTGACGCTCGTGAGGACATATAGGTTCTGGCTTGAAGTTCTTTAGCCGAGTCCCAATCAGTTCAGGCCAGATTGCGCAGGCAGACCTGAAAATAATTTTAAGACGGTCTGCTCGTCACAGTTTCGCTTTCTCGCCCTGCTGCCGCAGGCGGGCCAATTTATCAAATCGCTTGTTGAGGTTCCTCAAACTATGACCGCTGAACTTGAATTACCCTCAACTGCCGCCGCAGAAGGCAAATACGTCTACTGCATAATTGATGCGAAAGAGCCGCGCTCGTTCGGCCCCATTGGAATCGGCGGACGCGGCGACGAAGTCTATACGGTTCATTACGAAGACCTCGCCGCCGTCGTCTCAAACACGCCGCTCATCGTTTATGACCCGACGCGCGAGAACGTGTTCGCGCACGAGCAGGTCAACGAAACCGTCATGCGCGAATACACCGTTCTGCCGATGGCTTTCGGTGCGCTGTTTCGCACCGAACAGGACATAATAGAATTGCTTCGCGCGACCTACGACGCGCTGCACGACGTGTTCGCAAAGATGCACGGCAAGGTCGAGTTCGGATTAAAGATCAACTGGGACCGCGACAAGGTCATTGCCGAAATTGAGCAGGAGAACGAAGAGATTCGCCACCTGAAAGAACAGATAACCTCGCGCTCAACTGGCTCAACCTACTTCGCGCGAATGCAGCTTGGCCGATTGGTCGAAAGCGCGCTCACAGAAAAAGCTGACGCTTACGTGCGCGAGGTTTACGATGCGCTCAGGGACACGGCGGTCGCCTCGCGCGCCAACAAGCCCATAGGCGACAAGATGATTATGAACGCGGCCTTCCTTGTCGAGCGCGATCGCGAAGCCGAGTTCGATCAAAAAGTGAAAGAGATCGCCGCCAAATACGAAGGCAAGCTCTCGTTCAAGTACAGCGGCCCGTGGCCTCCTTACAACTTCGTCCACATAAAGCTGAAGCTCGAACGCGGCGAGGCGCAATCGGAGGCTGTGTTGAGGTAAACGCTATGCTGCTGATTGACGACCTGCTGATGCTCCCCTTCACAGGCTTTCGCTTCATTCTCATGCAAATTCAAAAAATCGCCGAGCAGGAGATTAACGACGAATCTGTCATCAAAGAGCAACTGCTTGAGCTTCAGATGCGCTACGAGCTTGAAGAAATCTCCGATGAAGAATTCAAAGAAGCAGAAGCAGAACTGTTCGCAAGACTTCGCGCCATAAAGGCGCGGCAGCTCGAAGCCTTGCAGCAGGTCCACACTGCTGAGTCGTCTTCGATAGTTATCGAAGCAAGCGGCTTCGGAAAGGATGAAGGATGAGGGACGAAGGATGAAACGACGCGGCGACGCAGGGACACGGCGACGCAGCGATAAAGAAAAAACAGTCGCCGTATCGCCGCGCCACCCCATTGCTACTTCTCTTTTTCATCCTTCATCATTCATCCCTCATCCCTACCTTTTCTTCGGCGGCAAGGGCGGCACGGGAAAAACGACTGCCGCTTGCGCCGCCGCGCTCTCTTTGCTCGATCACGCGCGCGACGGCGAAAAGATTCTGCTGTTCTCAACCGACCCGGCTCATTCACTCTCCGACAGCCTCAATACGAAAATCGGCAACGCGGAAAAAGTAGTCGCACGGCGCGGCAAGGCTTGTCTGGTTGCGCGCGAGATGGATGCGACTGCCGCGCTCGAACGGTTCAAATCAAAGCATGGCGCGGTGCTTGCTGAAATTGCAGATCGCGGGACGCTGTTGGATGAAAGTGACATTGACGAGTTGCTCGATTTGTCGCTTCCCGGAATGGACGAAGTGACGGCGCTTTTTGAGCTGAGCGAGATTGACGGCCAATCAAACTACTCGCGCATAGTGATTGACACCGCGCCGTCTGGACACACTTACCGCCTCTTGAAATTGCCTGAAGTTTTTGCCGGTTGGGTCAGCGCGCTCGACCGATTGCAGGAGAAGCATCGCTACATGGTCGCT
Organism: Blastocatellia bacterium; assembly: GCA_035575515.1. GTDB lineage: Bacteria > Acidobacteriota > Blastocatellia > UBA7656 > UBA7656 > DATLXU01. The sequence continues at coordinate 3,452 of DATLXU010000030.1, read as the reverse complement.
CAACTGATGCGCAGCGCGCGAAAACGCGAAGACGCAGTCGAAGTTTTTCTGAGCGATATGCGCGAGCGAATCCATCGTTTGCGCGCGATGCTTTACGATAAAGAAAAAACGTCATTCACGCTCGTCACTATCCCTGAAGCGATGGCCGTCGAAGAGACCGCGCGCTATTTCGATCTGCTCAAAAGCGCCGACGTGCCCGTGACCGATTTGATTATCAATCGCGTCGAGCATGAGCATGGCGATTGCCCGTATTGCCGCGCTCGCGCTCGTTTTCAAAAACCTCACATCAAACGGCTCAAACGCGACTTCGCCACTTTGCGCCTGCGCGAAGCGCCGCTGTTCGCGCAAGAAGTACGCGGTGTTGATGCACTGCGACGGTTCGCGCGCGCCGTGTGGGAAGGCGGCGGAGACGCGGAGACACGGCGACACAGCGACACAGCGAAGAAGGAAGCGACAAAGCAATCCTATCTCTCTAACAAACGCTCTACGACCGTGTCCCCGCGTCGCTGCGTCGCCGTGTCCCCGCGTCGCGTTCTCCTATTCGGCGGCAAAGGCGGCGTGGGAAAGACGACCGCGGCGGCGGCGGCGGCCATTGCTTTGGCGGAGCGCAACCCTGACCGGCGCGTGCTTGTCTTTTCGACAGACCCGGCGCATTCTCTTTCAGACAGCTTCGATGAGCATATCGGTGAATTGAAGCAAGGCGTGGCTGAAATATCTAATCTCGACGCGATGGAGATTGACCCCGCCGCATGGTTTGAGGATTTGAAAAAGCGATACCGCAGCTGGATTGATGATCTGTTCCGCTCATTGACGGAAGGTTCGCGCTGGCAGATTCAATTCGACCGCGAGGCGATGCGCGACGTAGTAGAGCTTGCGCCGCCGGGCATTGACGAAATCGCCGCGCTCAGCACGATAAGCAATTTGCTTGAAGAAAGCCGCTACGATCTGATCGTGATTGACACCGCGCCGACAGGTCACCTGATTCGTTTTCTGGAACTCCCGGAGATCGCGCTCTCGTGGGTGCGCACACTTATCAAGCTGCTGCTCAAATACAAAGACGTTGTGCGCTGGAATGAAATCGCGGAAGAACTCATCGCGCTCTCGAAATCAATCAAGCGCGTTGTGGCGCTGTTGACCGACGCAGGTGAATGCGAATTCGTCGGCGTCGCCATTGCGGAACGGATGAGCTTTGAAGAGACTCTGCGGTTGACTGAAAGCCTGAAACGGCTCAAAGTTGCAATGCGGCATTTGCTGATTAACAACGTCGTGCCGATGGACGCGGCTTCGGCGTGCGAGTTTTGTGCAACGCGGCTCGCAAGCCAGCGGCGCGTGATCGGAGATTTCAAAAAGAGTTTCAAACGCAAAGTCGAGCTGATGATTGCGCCGCAGCAACGGCGCGAGATAAGAGGCCGCGCCGCGCTCGAAAAACATTTTGCCTGTTGGCAATCATTGACCGAAACACGATGAGCGAACGCAAACCGAAAAAGAAAGACGATGGGGCGGAAGGTGGACGCGCATTTTATGTTTACTGCATAGCAGAGCGCGCCGCGCTTCAGAAACTCTTTGATAAAAGATTGCCTCAAGCGATTGAAAGCGACGCGCGGCTTGAATTGATAAACGAAGATGATCTTGCGGCGGTGGCAAGCAGCGTGCCGCTTGCCGACTACGGCGAGCAGGCATTGCAGGAGCGATTTAATGACGCGGCGTGGGCTGCAACAAGAGCGATGCGGCACGAGCGAGTCGTCGAGCATTTCGCTTCGCGCGCGAGCGTCATCCCGTTGCGGTTTGCGACAATCTATCTGAGCCGCGAGCGTGTCCGTCAAAGGCTAGCTGAAAAGTGCGACGAACTGCACCGCATAATCGAGCGGCTAGAAGGTCGCGAAGAGTGGGGCGTGAACGTCTATCGCAACCGCGCGAAATTAATGGAGGCGATTGCAACGCTCAGCCCGCGACTGCGCGAGCTTGGCGAGCAGGCGGCGGCGGCTTCACCCGGCCAGAGTTACCTGCTCAAAAAAAAGATTGAAGCGATGAAAGCCGACGAAGCGCGCGCGGAGACTGGGCGCGTCGTCGCAGAGATTGAACGCGAACTTGGACGCGCGAGCGACGGCGCGGCGCGACTCACAGTGATGAAGGGTGAGGCGAGCGAAGCGGGCGAGACTGTTGCAAAGCTCGCTTTTCTTGTCGAGCGCGCGCGGTTCGATCAGTTTCGCGACGCAGCCGAAACCTTAGCTGAAAAGCACGCCGATTCCGGCTTCATGCTTGAGATGACAGGCCCGTGGCCCGCGTATAACTTCGCTGGCACAAAATCGAAGAAGTAGAGAAGCAACGCAATGATTGAAGAGATTGGGAAGTTTGAAGAGGACGAACTGACGCTGCTCGAAACGCTCGACCACGCGCTGAATCGCGGCCTCGTGATTGCGGGCGAGATCACGATAGCCGTTGCCGACATTGATCTCATCTTTCTCGGTTTGAACGTGCTGCTCGGCTCAGTCGAAACGATCAATGAGGTCCTGGCCAGAAGAATAGCTATAAGCAACGATTGACAATAGCCAGGAATAATTGCCGCTTGTCCGCGTTGCAGATCGCGCGGCATCGGAGAGCATCTCTATTTTGATTCTTCAACGATGCGTCCGCCTTGTTTTGTTTCTTGCGAATCGGCCGGCGTTACTTCTTGCGTAAGGATTGTTTTTGCACTTTTTGCTTCCGAGTTGGCCGAAGAATTGTTATGATATAGTCTTTCGTAGGAGAACGCATGATAGAGATAAAGACTGCACCGCCTTCCACAACGACCAAAGAACCGACAACATTCACAACTTTTATAGAACGCGCGCCAGCCAAGCAGATAAAAAAGACGGCGTCGTTTGTCGAAAATCCAGATGGGGTTTCGATAAAGACCATTCCGTTTATACTGCTGCACCTTGCCTGCATCGCCGTAATCTGGGTCGGCGTAAGCCTCCCCGCCGTGCTGCTCTGTTTGGGGCTGTACGCCATAAGGATGTTCGGGCTAACGGCTGGGTATCACCGCTACTTCTCGCACCGCTCGTTCAAGACGAGCCGCTTCGTGCAGTTCCTGCTTGCGCTGCTCGGATGCCTCGCGGTGCAGAAAGGGCCGCTGTGGTGGGCCGCGCATCATCGCCGCCACCATAAGTATTCGGATCAGGAAGGCGATGTTCATTCGCCGATAGTAAGCAGCCTCTGGTGGTCGCACATCGGCTGGGTCATCAGCCGCAAATACGATCAGACCGACTGGAACGCCATCAAGGATTTCGCGCGATTCCCTGAGCTTCGATGGCTGAATAAATATCACATGATTCCGCCGATCATCTTAGCGGTAGCGTGTTTCTTCGGCGGGGTCTTTTTCGGCGCGAGCGGATGGCAGTGGCTCGTGTGGGGTTTCGTCATAAGCACTGTGCTGCTGTATCACGGCACGTTCACGGTGAATTCTCTGGCTC
>DATLXU010000029.1:0-9085 GCA_035575515.1 Blastocatellia bacterium | reverse complement strand
CCTTGAAGCTTGGGAGGAGCGAATGGCTGCAACCGCATCTGAATCTCAGACGCGACCTTCAATTCCTCTTCCATCCGCCGCTTCTCTAATCTCTCTTCAAGCAATCGCTCGTGCTCTATCTTTATCGAAGCCACACTGGCGATGGTCGTAAGCACCTTCAGATCTTCTTCGCGGAAGCGATTGTGGAACGGGTTGTCAACATAGATCATCCCGAAAATCTCTTCGCCCGATGCAAGCGGCACAGCCATCACTGATCGTATCTGCGAGAGCACCACCGACTGCTGCGCCTGAAAGCGCGGGTCGTGCATCGCGTCGCTCGTTAAGACGGACGAGCCTTCGTTCAAAACTTTGTTTGTTATCGAGCGGCTTATCTGCACCTGCGAAGCCGTAGGCAGCGCGCTGTGATGCACGCCGCGCGCAATCTTGCACACAAGCTCGTCGCCCTCTTTCAAAAAGAGAAAGCCGCGCTCGGCGGGTATCGCCTGAAAGACCAGATCAATCGTCATCTTCAAAGTGTCTTCAAGCGAAGTGCGCGGCAGCAGCGCGATGCCCACCTGCGAAACGATGCTCAGAAGATCGCGCCCCGCCACTTCAGCTTTGGCCGCAGCCTGCGCGCCCGACGGAATGCGCATCTCTCCCGATATGGAGCCGGATTGAATCGAAGAGATTAAATCGGAAGTCGAGCGCGAAGCGATTGGCGAAGTGATCGTGTCGGCTGGAAGCTGCTGCGCCGCCGAGCCTGACAAAAAGACTGTTGCGCCCGAAAGCAGGTCATCGCCCGCCGAGTATTCGATCTCGGTTTCGCCTATGCGGATAAGGTCGCCGGGATAAAGCGGCACGGTTCCTGTGATTCGCTGTCCGTTGATGTATGTTCCGTTGGCGCTGCCCGCATCAACAAGATAAACCTGATCGCCTTCGCGCTTGAGTTCTGCGTGAAGCCGCGAAGCGAACGGATCGCCAATGCAAATATCGTTGCGCGACGAGCGGCCTATCGTCATGCGCATCTTATCCATCTTGATTGTTGACGATTCGTAATCTTTTGGTCGAATAATGAAAGTTGCCATAGCACTCCAAAGGTCAGGAGTCAGAGGTCGGGGGCAGGGTCGGATGAATCCCAAATTTGAAATCCACTGACCGCTACCCCTACCTCGACATTACAACCATCGTGCGGGCTATCTTATCGTGCCAGCCCTGCTGGCGCGGGTCCCACAACATCCATAAAAATCCTAAAAACAGAACCACCGTCGAAATCGGATAGCCTATGACGTGGCGAACAATCGCGTCTTTGATATTGAATCGCTTGCCGTCGACGCGCACTATGTAAATGCCGAGTATGCGCATCCCCATGCTCTGCCCGTTCAGCCCGGCAAGCACGATGAAGTTTATAATGAACAGCAGCAGCGTGAAGCCTGCGACCAGCAGCAGGTCGCGATTGGTTCCCACAGGGTCGAACATCGAGCGATGGCTTGAGGCGGTCACTGCGAACGTGACGCCCATTATCGCAATGAGCGTGATTAAAAAATCGAACATCCACGCGCCGTAGCGCAATCCGAAACCTGCCTGCTCGTAATGGCCGACGAGCGCGTGCGTCGGCGGCGCAAAACGGCGCGAGCCATCGCGCTGCGCGGCGGACGAGCCGCTTGCCAATCGCTGGCTCGACGCGCGCTGTCGCGCAGGCTCAGCCGGAACAGCCCGCTCTGCTATGCGCTCGCGCGAGTTGAAGGCCGACTGTTCCGATGCGCTTGCCCTTCTTGATTTGACCGCTTCCGGCGCGTCGGCAAGTGCGACCGAAGAGGCTCGCTCCCGCTGAGGCGAAACCTTGCCGCAGTGCGGGCAGAATTTCGACCGCTCGCTCAGTTGCTTCCCGCAGTATGGACAGAATCTCGACATAGAATCAGTGGCCAGTGGTCAGTGATCAGTAAAAGCGCCTCTTACTGGCCACCGACCACTGACCATTGATTACCTTATCCTACGACACCATGAATTTCAAAGTGGTTCCGCCGAGCTTTAACTCATCGCCTGCTGCGAGCACGCGCGGCGATTTTGGATTGAGGCGGATTGAGCCGCCGCTTGTGGAGTTGATTATTGTGCCGTTGATCGAGCCGAGGTCTTCAATCAAAAACTGATCGCCCTGCCGGTATATCCGCGCGTGCTTGCGCGACACCTTAGTTTCGGGATCGTACATCGTAAGATCAATCTCAGGGAATATACCCGTGTGCGGGTCGGTGCGTCCTATCAACACATGGTCTTTGTCAATCACAAAGGGCTTGACCATGTCGGATGTGCCGACGACGACAAGCTGCGCGGTCACGCGGCCCGCGCCGATTGGCGCCGAATAGCCGAGCGGGCTTCCGGCCATCGGCTGGCGCTGGCCGCAGTGCGCGCAGTAAACATCTTCGGCTCCGATCTGCGCCCCGCAGTGGCCGCAATAGACCCATTCCATGACAGGCTCGCTCGCGGCCTGCGATCCACCCGAAGGCGCAACAGCAGGCGGGTAGCTCGATTTCGGCTCTCGCACCTTGCTCGGCGAAACTATCGGCGCACTCTCGGCTGGCGTCGGGCGCGGAATTACAGACGGGCGCGCAGGCTCGCTCTTTGCGCGCGATTCGAGCCGCGCGCTGTGCTCTTCGAGCGCGCGCATCAATTCGAGCGCCGACGCGTGGCGCTCTTCCGGCTTGTGCGCGACGGCCTTCGCTAGTATCTGCTCCATCTCTGGCGTGATGGCCGGGTTGATCTGTCGCGGGCGCGGGTTCTTGCTGAAGTCGAATATCAGAAGCGGGTTGTCCTGCGGGTCCGCGCCCGTCAGCATGTGAAACATCGTCGCGCCAAGGCTATAAATGTCAGAGCGGGTTTCGACCTTGCCCGCAAACAATTCTGGCGGCGCATAGCCCATCGTGCCGATTGCGGTCACGCCTTTTTCAGTCGGACGAACGACGCGGGCGATGCCGAAGTCGACGAGCATCACGCGCCCGTTCTTGTCGTCGAGCATGAGATTTGCGGGCTTGAGGTCGCGGTAGATTATCGGCGGCTTCTGCGAGTGTATGTAGTGGAGCACGTCGCAGATTTGAATCGCCCATTTGGTCACGGTGGCTTCTTCGACGATTCCGCCGCGCATGCGAATCTGCTCGGCGAGGTCACCGCCGCCTATCCATCGCATCACCAGGTAGTAGCGCCCGCCTTCGATGAAGTAATCGAACACGGTTGGGATCGAAGGGTGATCAAGTTGCGCGAGCACTTCGGCCTCGCGCTTGAAATCTTCGACAGCTTTAGCGCGCTGGTTCTGATCGGCGAACAACTCGATCATCTCTTTGACGGCGCAAAGGCGGTCGGCCAATCGCTTGTCGCGCGCCTGATAGACTGATCCCATGCCGCCGCCACCGACGCGCCTGACGATCAGGTATCTGTCTAAAAGAAGCGTGCCCGGCTCAAGTTGGTGAGTGGTCGCTTGCTTCGGTTTTTTCGATTCAGGCATACGATCCTCAACGCGTCCGCTGCGCGCTTGCAAAACTATCGGTGGAGGCGCGGGCGGCATCAAGTCCTGAGGCGCGCCGCAATGCCCGCAATGCGTATCTTCCGGCTCCACCTGATTGCCGCATTCTGGGCAAAACATAACGTTTGGTTTCTGGTTTCCGGTTTCTGGTTTCTAGTTAATTTAGCTGCCTGACATGGCAGGCATACGTGAGGTTAACCAGAAACCGGAAACCAGAAACCGGAAACTTTCATCTCAAAATTTGAAACTTCAAAAACGTCTTTCCGACGATTATCTCATCGCCGTTTTGCAATGACTGCCGCTTGCCGGGAAGAAGCCGCCGCCCGCGATTCACGAACGTCCCGTTGGTCGAGCCGAGATCTTCGATGAAGTACTGATTGTTGTGGTTGAGTATTCGCGCGTGGCGACGCGAGACTTTTGCTTCCGGGTCATCTTCATCGAGATCAACGTCGGGGAATATGCCGCTGTCGGCATCCCACCTGCCAATGTTGGTTTCAATGCCGGTGATGGGAAATTCTTTGCCCACGCGCCCGCCTCTTTCAATAACAAGCTTCGCCGTGACGCGCGGGTTGTCAGACATCAGCCGGTCCATGTGGCTCTGATCGAGCGGGTCCGTGTGCGAGGCCGACGAGAGCGCAAAGGTCTGATTCGACGCGGGCTGCGAGGGCCGATCCTGACGATAAGCCTCAACCGGGCGGCGTTCGCCTGAGCGGAGAGCCGATGATTCATCCGTCTGCCCGTGCAACCCGTTCTGATTTGACGGGCGGCTCTCAGCCGCGCTGAGCGGCTCACGCGTCTCAGCCGCGCGTCGGTCGCGCGCGGGCATAGCCGGTTTCGGAATGCTCGTCGAGGTCGTGAACGATGGCGGCGAGATCACAGGTCCTTCCGAAGTATTCGATTCGACCGCGTCGCTGTCGACGGCGCTCGGCGGTTGATAAACGGTCGGCTCGGCGCGCTTGCGCGGCGGCCCGAAACCCAGTTTCATGCCGCACTCGTCGCAGTACTCGCTCCCGTCAATATTATTAGTCCCACAGTTTATGCACAAAATCATGAGGCTGGCCTCCAGATGCTATCCTAACCCAGAGGGCGTGGTTTAGCAGCAACGGGATTATACTCTACGATCTCAGCCCTAGCAATAAACTCCTCATCTGATTATCCCGCCGCCGTAAGACGCGCTCAAGGGCCGAAAGCTGACCCGCGCGGTCAGCCAAAATGCGCATCACGGTTTGATGACGGCTTCAATCAACTCAATGCGCTGGCGCGGGGTCTCGCCGTCGCGCTCAACTTTTTCAATCTGGTCGAGCGTCTCGAACCCGCCGATCACCTTGCCGAAGACCGTGTACTTGCCGTCAAGGTGCGGCGCGGGCCCTAGCACAATGAAAAAAGATGTTGACGCCGAATCAGGATCGCTCGCTCGCGCCATCGAAAGGGTCCCGCGAATGTGCGGCGTCTTGCTGAACTCGGCCTTGAGCGTATGCACCCACTTGTCCGCCGGATGCGACGCGCCGTTTGCTCTCGTCGCGCCCACGCCGCCTTGTATCACGAAGCCCGGCACAACACGGTGAAACGCCGTATGGTCGTACCACCCCGACTGGACAAGCTTCAAAAAATTGCGAACGTGCTCGGGCGCAAGGTCCGGGTCCATCTCAAGCGTTATGTCGCCGAGGCTCGTGCGAAGCAAAACTTCTTTCCTCATCTCGTCGACGGTCGCGTCTTTGAACGGCTCGACTTTCTTAGGCTCTATCTTGATGCTGATAATTTTTACAGGGTTGATTGCGACGGTGTTTTCGGCAGGGGCGAGCGAGATTTTATCAACGACCTCGATGCCTTCGGTGACTTGTCCGAAAGCTGAGAACTGCCCATCGAGCTGCGGCTGCGGCGAGACGCAGATGAAAAACTGCGCGCCATCGCTGTTCGTCTTCCCGGGAATGCGCACTGTTGAAATCGTCCCGCGAACGTGCTTGATGTCGCTGAACTCGTCTGGCAATTGATTCAGCCCGCCCGTGCCCCACTTCTCGCGCGGCGCGCGCGGGTCTTTCAAAAGCGGGTCGCCGCCCTGAATCAATCCGTGCGCAATCATTCGATGAAACGCTGAGCCGTCGTAGAATCCTTCGCGCGCCCGGCGGATGAATGCCTGAACGTGGCGCGGCGCTTTATCGGGAAAGAACTCGAATCGAATCACGCCCTGCTCGGTCGTGATGACGGCTTCTAGTTTCGCGGCCTCTTCCGGCGTCACGGCAGCTTCGGGCTTTGTGGCTTGCGTCGCACGCTTCTTCTCCTGCGCGTGAGCGGAAAGCTGCGCGAAGGCGAGCGCAAAGACTAACGCGATAATTGAAAAGCGATTGATAGCTCGCATTCGGAAATGGATTTTTATCTTATTGAATCGCTCGTTTGATCGGTTCATCAAGCATTCTCCTCAAGACTGCTGCTCGTTCAATTCGACGGCGACTCCGTAGCGGAATCGCGCGAATTCACGGTTTGAAGAATTATCGCGAACGGTTGCAAGACCATGACGCTTGGATAAGTAAGCGGCTTCAGTCACAGCCAGCTCGAAGCTCTCGGTTTCTATTTGCATCACCTCGCTATTGATTATAGGGTTTTGAATCTTCACCGTGAAAGTTGCCATTATGATTCTTATAATCTCACGCTCTCGCGCACGGCGAAAGAAGAAAGCTGCCGCAAGTTTTAGCTTTAGTCTTCGCTTGGAATTCCGGCGCGTGGTCTGGTACAAACATGATGCGACGCTTCCATCAACTATGAGCAAGGAGAAGCAATAGATGCAGATTGCGGTAATAGGAACGGGATATGTCGGGCTTGTCACGGGCGCGTGTTTTGCCGAGTTCGGCAATCACGTCATCTGTGTTGATAAAGACGAGCAAAAGATAAATATGCTATCTGAAGGGCGCGTTCCGATTTATGAGCCGGGCCTTGACGCGCTCGTCACGAAGAACATGAAAGCTGGAAGGCTCTCTTTCACAACGGGTATTAACGATGCGGTTGAAAAATCTCTCGTGATATTTTTGGCAGTCGGCACGCCGCCCGCAGGCGACGGCGCGGCTGACCTCAGCCAGATTGAAGAAGTCTCTCATCAGATAGCCCGCGCGCTCAACGGCTACAAAGTGATCGTCACGAAAAGCACAGTCCCTGTCGGAGCCGCAGTTCGCATAAAACACATCATCGAAGAGAACCGCGCCACGCCGTCGCGCTTTTCGGTCGTATCGAATCCTGAGTTCCTGCGCGAAGGCGCGGCCATTAATGATTTCATGCGGCCCGACCGCGTAGTCATCGGCTGCAACGACGAAGAAGCTATTGCGATATTGAAAGACCTGTATCGTCCGCTCTATTTGATTGAGACGCCTTTCGTCATCACGAATCCCGAATCTGCTGAGATGATAAAGTACGCCTCGAACGCTTTCCTTGCGACGAAGATTTCATTCATCAACGAGATTGCGAACCTCTGCGAGCGGTTGGGCGCGGACGTTCACGACGTTGCGAAGGGGATGGGCATGGACAAGCGCATCGGCTCGAAGTTCCTGCATCCTGGCCCCGGTTTCGGGGGAAGCTGTTTTCCGAAGGACGTGAGGGCGCTCGCGGCCCTGGGTCGCAATAACGGCTATGATCTCAAAATCGCTGATGCTGTGCTTGAAGTGAACGAAGCGCAGAAGGCGACGAGCATCGAGCGAATCAGGAAATTAGTGCCTGAGCTTCGCGGCAAGACAATCGCGGTGCTTGGCCTGTCGTTCAAGCCTGAGACTGACGATATGCGCGAAGCGCCGTCGGTCGTGCTGATAAAAAATTTGATGGAATCGGGCGCAAGCGTGCGGGCCTACGACCCGGCGGCAATGCTCGCGGCTCGCGCGCTGATGCCTGAAGTCGAGTACTGCGAAGACGAATACGCGGCGGCTCGCGGCAGCCACGCGCTTGTCGTCATGACGGAATGGAATCAGTTCCGCAGCCTCGATCTTGAAAGGCTCAAGAGCGAGATGAAAGAGCTGAATATCGTTGACCTCAGAAACGTCTATGAGCCGGAGACCCTGCGCGAAGCCGGGTTCAAATATGTCTCGGTGGGGCGACCCTGAGATATGAAGCCCTGAAAGAGCGCTCTTCAATAGTCTGGCACATCGTGCCGGGTGTATAGATAAATAAATCGGCAAGCCCTGTAAGCGCGAGGTAAACTGATTGCCTTATCTCGCCTTTGCAGGGCTTGTTTGTTCATTCATAAAAAATCTTCCTCGATTGAATTTTGCCTGCAACCTTTTCGCGCCTCGCGCCACTAACCCCGTGAAACGATAAACTCGTCGCAGCCCGGCGGGGTTCAGAATTGAGGATTCAGGCGCTGGTCCGTTTCTTATTTCCGCCTCAGAGAATCGCACCAGCCATCTGAATCCTTAATCCTGAACCCCGCCTCGCTTTGCGATGACCGCAAAAGCAATCACGCCTGCCTGCGCTGGACTTCACCTCAGAAAAGATATAGTCGCTCGGCAGCCGGATTGCGGAAAACCCTTGGTTGGCATCATTCGTACAAAAGGTCGGCTCCGCAATCAACCATTGACCTTAACCAAACTGAGAGGGAAGTCATGACCCGACGAATCCTGTCGCTCATATTCGCGGTCGCCGCTTTGTTCTGCTTCAAAGCGTCGGCCCAAACCGCTGACGAGCTTGTGAAGAAAAACATCGAGGCGCGCGGCTGAATGGAAAAGATCAAAGCCATCAAAACGCTGAAAGTCACGGGCAAGATGATTCAGCAAGGCATTGAGCTGCCCGTCAGCCTTCAGCAGAAGCGGCCCAACATGGTTCGCCTCAATCTCAATTTTCAAGGCAAATCGCTCATACAGGCTTACGACGGGCAGACCGGCTGGAAAGTCAATCCGTTTCAAGGATCATCCGAGCCTGAAAAAGATGGCCGGAGACGAATTGAAAGACATGCAAGAGCAGGCGGACATTGACGGTGCGCTCGTTGATTACAAAGAGAAAGGCCATACGGTTGAACTCATCGGCAAGGAAGAGTTGGAAAGCTCGCCCGTTTATAAGTTGAAGCCCACGCTTAAAACGGCGACGTGCGATATGTCTACCTCGATGCAGAAACCTATCTCAATCTGAAAGCGACGTGGAAGCGCAAGACTCCCGGCGGCGAGCTTGAGGCCGAAAGCTACCCGGCAATTACAAGCCTGTGGCTGGAGTTATGGTTCCCTTCTCGGTGGAAAACAAGGTCAACGGGCAGACCATCTTTACGCTAACGATTGATAAGTACGAGCCAAACGTAAGCATTGACGACGCGGCCTTCAAGATGCCCGTCAAGATTCAGGAGAAGAAACCGTCAGGGCAGTAATTGAAGTCTAAGCTCGACTTTATCCATCACGCGGCATAGCAAACCGCGTCAGTTAGGCGCTCAGGTAATGAGCGCAGTATTTTTATTAGGTCGGCCTTTTCCGGTAGCTCCACAATTAATCGTGTTAGCCCATATTTGCACTAAAATGGTATAGCACACCCGGAGTACACAGTTGTTGGTCGAACGTGGAATCAACAACTTACGAATTCAGCCAACTCCATAAAGTGGCTGTTTTCTGGCTTCAAAGCTGTCTCCACGATTAACTG
>DATLXU010000028.1:0-11192 GCA_035575515.1 Blastocatellia bacterium | reverse complement strand
TGCGGCGCAGGTTGAGCGCGACCGCCTCTATTCGGTTGATGAAGCCGTCGAGCTGTCGAAGAAAGTCGCGTTTGCGAAATTCGACGAGACGGTCGAGCTTGCGATGACGCTCGGCGTAGACCCACGCAAGGCTGACCAGATGGTGCGCGGAACGGTTGTGCTTCCGCACGGGCTTGGCAAATCGAAGCGAGTCGTCGTCATCGCGTCAACGCCCGACAAGATTCAGGAAGCCAAAGACGCGGGAGCGGATGAAGCCGGAGGCGAAGACATAGTCAACCGCATTAAGGGCGGATGGCTCGATTTCGACGCGCTGATTGCGACGCCTGACATGATGCGCTCGGTCGGCCAGCTTGGAAAAATCCTTGGCCCGCGCGGATTGATGCCCAACCCGAAGACGGGAACCGTGACGGCAGATGTTGCTCGCGCCGTCAGCGAGACGAAGGCGGGTAAAGTTGAGTTCCGCGTTGACAAGACGGGCGTGATTCACGCGCCGGTTGGCAAAGTTAGCTTCGAGAAAGATCGTCTTGCCGAGAATGCGAAATCGCTGATTGATGCGGTGATGCGAGCAAAACCTGCCGCCGCGAAAGGCAAGTACGTCAAGAACGCCACGCTTTCGTCAACGATGGGGCCGGGCATCAAGCTGAACACAGCAGAGTTTTAATGTGATTTGAGATCTCAAATTTGAAATCTCAAATTCAGAGGGAAAGAATCGTGAAAACAAGAGCACAAAAGCAAGTAGAGGTCGAGAGCCTTCACCGCGAGTTTGAGCAGTCGCCCAACGCGGTGTTGATCGGGTTTCAGGGAATTAAGGTAGCCGACGACGAGCGGCTGCGCCGCGAGCTTCGCCAAGCGAACCTGACTTATCGCGTTGTGAAGAACACGCTCGCGATTCGCGCCGCCAAAGGCACGCCGATTGAGCAACTCAAGGACAATTTCACAGGCGCGACGGCTGTGGCGCTCTCGAAGGACGATCCGGTAACGCTCGCGAAGGTTTTATCAAAGTGGGCAAAGGAGAGTCCGGTATTTACATTCAAGGCGGGCGTGGTCGAGGGTCGCCCAATTGCTGTCAAAGACATCGAAGCGATCTCGAACCTGCCGTCGAAGGAAGAGCTGGTTTCAAAGATTATGTTCCTGGTCAATGCAAGCGCGCAGCGGCTGGCTGTTGTAACGGGTGCGGTCGCCCGCAATCTCGCGGTCGTCATTGATCAGGTTCGCGCTCAAAAAGAGGGCGCATAGTTCTCAGTTTTTAGTTTCCAGTTTTCAGCAGGCGTGCAGACCGCGCTCGATTCTGAAAACTGAAAACTCAAAACTGAAAACCAGGCGTGGGTTTGTGGAAGCCTGCGCCTGGTTTATCGCAAATGGTTATCGCCGCTTTGCTTTGTGTCAGTCGAGCGGCGCGCGTGGTTTGCCCGGAGCCGGAGATGCACCGGCTAGGCAGCCGATCATAAGTTGAGCAGACGCGGTCTTGCTCAACTCAGGCACAAGATTTCAGGAGGACACGAATAATGTCAGCAGAGAAACTTCAGGCAATAGTCGATCAGATCAAGGACCTTTCGCTGTTGGAAGCGTCGCAGCTTGTGAAGATGATGGAAGAGACGTTCGGCGTATCGGCTGCTGCGGCGGCGGTTGCTGCGGCTCCGGCTGCGGGCGGCGCGGCTGCGGGCGCGGCCCCTGCGGCTGAAGAGAAGTCAGAGTTCGACGTGATACTGACGGGCGTTTCCGATCCGGGCAAGAAGATCGGCGTCATCAAGGTCGTGCGCGAGATCACGGCGCTCGGTCTTAAGGAAGCCAAAGACCTCGTCGAGAGCGCGCCCAAGCCGCTAAAGGAAGGCGTGGCTAAAGACGAAGCCGAATCCATCAAGAAGAAACTCACCGACGCCGGCGCTACGGTCGAGCTTAAGTAGTCATTTGTCCTTAGTCACTTGTCATTGGTCATTTGCTCAAGGGATCAATGACAAATGACAATGGACGCCGCCGAAGGCGGATGGCAGCTTGACCTGGCCCTGGGCTTGCGTGTAGTATGACGTTTTAGGACGTTAGGACGGCGACGATAGTAATTAAAGTTTATATGGCGTTAAATAACACGCGAAGTTCGCGGTTGGAGTAGGTGTCTCCAGCCGTGCTTCGCATTTGTGTCTACAGATTTTCTTGAGCTTGCAGTGGGCTTTCTTGCTTCTAGCTTTGAGGGATTTCCTCGCGTGACTTACCCCGTTTTGCGTGGACTTGCTTCTTCTTACAAAGTTGGAATCGGTGTCGCCCGCTGCAAGCTTTTTCTTGTCCACTAATCGAGGAGAGATATGTCAGCACAAGCACAAAATGGAAACGGCGTTGGCCGTGAGCGGTTCGATTTTTCCCGCATCAAGACGGCGATAAGAATCCCGAACCTTATCGAGGTTCAAAGACAGTCCTACAACCGCTTCTTGCAGATGGACCTGCTGCCAGCCGAGCGCGAAAATATTGGCCTTCAGGCGGTCTTCCGCTCGGTCTTCCCGATAACCGATTTTCGCGAGACATCGCAGCTCGATTTCGTCGAGTACTCCATCGGCAACTGGCAGTGCAAGTGCGGCCAACTCGAAGGCCTTTATCACCTCCGCACAAACTGCCGTTCGTGCGGCGCGGTTCTTCGCGTGAATCCATACGCGGCGGAAGATGTCATCTGCCCGCAGTGCGGCACGATGAACACGGTCTCGCCCGTCTTGTGCGACAACTGCGGCGAGCCTGTCACGCTCCAGCACAAGCATTCGGAAAAAGAGTGCCAGGAAAAATCTATGACCTACGCCGTGCCGCTCAAGGTCAAGATAAGACTTACGGTCTGGGACACGGACGAAGACACCGGGCAGAAGTCAATCCGTGACATCAAGGAAGAAGAGGTCTTCTTCGGCGAAATCCCGCTGATGACCGAAAACGGCACGTTCATCATTAACGGAACCGAGCGCGTCATCGTGAGCCAACTCCACCGCTCGCCCGGCGTCTTCTTTGAGAAGGCGCCGACCTTTTTGGCGAAGGTCATCCCGTATCGCGGTTCGTGGGTCGAGTTTGAGTACGATCAAAAGAACCTGCTCTACGTTCGCATTGACCGCAAGCGAAAGTTTTTGGGAACGGTCTTCCTCCGCGCGCTGGGGTTGATGGACAAGATTGATCTCGACCGCATCGGCTCAGACTCGCAGCTGGAAGATGAGATCAAGCGATCAACATTCTCTGACGCCGAAGTGCTCAGAATGTTCTACACGTCGCAGAAGGCCACGATCAAAAACGGCCAACTGCACTTCGAGCCGAACGAAGGAATTGTGGGCTTGCACCTGGCTGAAACTGTCGAAGATCGTTCGGGCGAGGTAATCGTGCGCGGCGGCTCGCACGGCAAGAAGCTGACGCGCCGTGACATTGACGCGCTGCGCAAAGCGAAGATCAAGAGCGTCACCGTTGACCCGCAAGAAGTAGAAGGCGCGTTTCTCACCGATGATGTCATCAACACCGAAACGGGCGAGGTCATTGCTGAAGCAAACACGGAACTGACGGCGCGCGAGTGGCAGCAGATTGTCGAGTCGGGCGTTCAGGAAGTCGAGATATTCTTCCCCGAACGCGACGACGTTGGAACCGTAATCAGCCAGACACTCAAGAAAGACTCCGTCAAGACGCCGCGCGACGCGATACTTGAAATCTATCGCAAGATGCGACCGGGCGATCCGCCGACCATACTCACGGCGTGGAACCTGTTTCGCGGAATGTTCTTCGACGAGCGCAAATTCGATTTCTCGCGCGTCGGGCGGTTGAAATTAAACATCAAGCTCGGGCGACCTGAGCGAGATCGAATTGACCAGCAGACGCTTTCGAGCGCCGACTTTGTTGATGTGATCGCCTACCTGCTCAAGCTGCGCAAAGGAATTGGCGAAGCCGACGACATTGACCATCTCGGCAACCGAAGAGTTCGCGCCGTCGGTGAACTGTTGGAAAACCAGTTCCGCATCGGGCTTGTGAGGATGGAGCGCGCGATTAAAGAGAAGATGTCAATCCATCAGGAGATGCAGACGGCGATGCCGCGCGACCTCATCAATGCGAAGCCCGTGACGGCTGCCGTGAGGGAATTCTTCGGCTCCAGCCAGCTCTCGCAATTTATGGATCAGACGAATCCGCTTTCTGAAATTACGCATAAGCGGAGGCTTTCTGCGCTTGGGCCGGGCGGTCTTTCGCGCGAGCGCGCAGGGTTTGAAGTCCGCGACGTCCACCCGACGCACTACGGGCGAATCTGTCCGATTGAAACGCCGGAAGGCCCGAACATCGGACTGATCTCATCGCTCTCGTGCTTTGCGCGAATCAACGAATTCGGCTTCATTGAATCGCCTTATCGCAAGGTTGAGAACGGGCGCGTCGTTGATTACGTGCGAATACTTTCAGCGGGCGACAGCGAATTTAACATCGGCGATCACTTGCCGAAAGAGCAGGTTGATCGCGCGAACAAAAAACTCGTCGCCGATGGTCAACAACCTGCTGACTATGAGCCGTATCCGTTCTACCTGTCGGCGTGGGAGGAAGACCAGTACACGATCGGGCAGGCGACTGTAGAGGTTGATCGTCAGGGTCGCATCATTCAGGAGCGGACTGCCGCGCGCAAGGCGGGCGAAACGAAATTTGTCTCGCGCGAAGAACTCGACTTCATTGACGTATCGCCGAAGCAACTGGTATCGGTCGCCGCGTCGCTGATTCCGTTCTTAGAGAACGACGACGCGAACCGCGCATTAATGGGATCGAACATGCAGCGCCAATCGGTTCCGCTGCTTCGCGCTGAAGCTCCGATTGTTGGGACCGGCATGGAAAAAGTGACGGCGCAGGATTCAGGCGCGGTTGTCATCGCTCGCCGAGACGGCGTGGTCGACTCAGTTGACTCTGAGCGAATTATCATCCGCGCAGAGCACGGCATCGGCGGCACGACTTCGCGCGAGATCAACGCCGACATCTATCAGCTCACGAAGTTCAAGCGGTCGAATCAAAACACCTGCATCAATCAAAAGCCAATCGTGCGCGAAGGCCAGCGCGTTCACAAAGGCGACGTGATTGCTGACGGGCCTTGCACGCAGCTCGGCGAACTTGCGCTTGGCCGCAACGTGCTCGTGGCCTTCATGCCGTGGCGCGGATACAACTTCGAGGACGCGATTCTTGTGAGCGAAAAACTCGTCAAAGAAGATTCATTCACTTCGATTCACATCGAAGAGCTTGAAGTCGAAGCGCGCGACACGAAGCTCGGACCCGAAGAGATCACGCGCGACATTCCAAACGTTTCGGAATCTGCTCTTCGCGATCTCGATGACAGCGGCATCATCCGCATCGGCGCGCAGGTCAAGCCCGGCTCTATCTTAGTCGGCAAGGTCACGCCGAAGGGTGAGACGCAACTTACGGCGGAAGAGAAGCTGCTTCGCGCAATCTTCGGCGAAAAAGCAGGCGACGTGCGCGACGCTAGCCTCACCTGCCCGCCGGGAATTGACGGGACTGTCGTTGACGTGAAGGTCTTCACGCGCAAAGGGGCAGAAAAAGACGAGCGCAGTCTGGCAATCGAGCGGGCCGAAGAAGAGAAGCTCGAAAAGAACTTGCGCGACGAGATTCGCATTCTTGAAGACGAGCGCAACAAGCGAATCTATGAATTGCTCGAAGGGCAGCGGCTCGCCGAAGACCTGACCTACAAGAACAAGAAGCTGCTCGCGAAGGGAACGAGACTCACGCGCGAAGAGCTGCAAGGGCTTGAAATCGGCGCGCTGCGCAAGATCGAGATCACCAGCGCGAAGATGAACGTGCAGGAAGAGATCGCCGAAATCGAGAAGCGAACCGAGCGACAGATCAAGGTTCAGGAACAGCTTCATCAGGAGAACGTCGAGAAGCTGAAGAAGGGCGACGAGCTGCCGCCCGGCGTCATCAAGATGGTGAAGGTCTTCATCGCGATGAAGCGCAAGCTCTCGGTTGGTGACAAGATGGCGGGCCGTCATGGAAACAAGGGCGTCATTGCGCGCATACTTCCCGAAGAAGATATGCCGTACCTGCCCGACGGCACGCCTGTAGAGATCGTGTTGAACCCGCTCGGCGTGCCTTCGCGAATGAACGTCGGCCAGATACTCGAAACACATCTCGGCTGGGCGTCGAAAGGCATCGCTGAAATGATCGCCAATCTGCTCTCTGACAGCACACGCGCCGCAGAGATTCGCAAAGTCTATAAGGAAGTCTTCACGCTGCCTGAGCAGCAGGAGCGATTCAGCGCGATGAGCGATGAAGAGATAATCGAGCACGCGCGCACGCTTGTCGACGGCATTCCGTTCGCCTCGCCCGTCTTCGATGGTGTGCGCGAGCAGGACATCAAGCGGCTGCTGGAGTACGCGGGATTGCCGACGACCGGCAAGACCGTGCTCTTTGATGGTATGACAGGCGAACCATTCGAGCAGAAGGTCACCGTAGGTTACATCTATATGATGAAGCTGTCGCACCTTGTTGACGACAAGATTCACGCTCGCTCAATCGGGCCGTACTCGCTCATCACGCAGCAGCCGCTGGGCGGCAAGGCCCAGTTCGGCGGCCAGCGATTCGGCGAAATGGAAGTATGGGCGCTCGAAGCATACGGCGCAGCCCACATCCTGCAAGAGTTGCTGACGGCGAAATCGGATGATGTGGCTGGTCGCTCGAAGATTTACGAAGCCATAGTCAAGGGCGAAGCCGACTTCGATCCGGGCGTGCCCGAATCGTTCAACGTCTTGATTCGCGAGTTGCAGTCGCTCTGCCTCGACGTTGAATTGATGCGCCGGAGCGAAGAAGTTGAAGAGATGGTTGAATAGTCCGAAGCCCCAAGTCCGAAGTCGGAAGCGAGTTTTCTGATATCGGACTTGGGGCGCCGGACTCCGCGCAACGGAGGAAAAATGTTTAGAACACATGAACAGAAAACGAACCTGGCACCTGATTTTGAAGCTATCAAAATAAGTCTCGCTTCACCCGAAAAAATTCTCTCTTGGTCGCACGGTGAAGTGACCAAGCCCGAAACGATCAATTACAGGACCTTTAAGCCGGAGCGTGACGGGTTGTTCTGCGCAAAGATTTTCGGTCCCGTCACCGACTGGGAATGCCTCTGCGGCAAGTATAAGAGAATGAAACACCGCGGCGTCGTGTGCGACAAGTGTGGCGTCGAAGTCACTCAATCGAAAGTCCGCCGCGAGCGGCTCGGTCATATCAAGCTCGCTTCTCCATGCTCGCACGTGTGGTTTTTCAAAGGACTGCCTTCGCGCATAGGGCATCTGCTCGATATACCCCTGCGCGAGCTTGAGAAGGTTCTCTACTTTGAATCTTACATTGTTGTCGATCCGGGCGACGTGCCTGAGCTGAAAGAGAAAGAGCTTATAACCGACGAGCGTTACCGCCAGCTCATGCAGGAGTATCCCGGTCGCTTCACTGCAAAGATGGGCGCGGAAGCAATCAAAGAGTTGCTTCAGAAAGTCGACGTTGACACGCTTGCGGCAGAGATGCGCCAGAAGATGCGCGAAGAGACTTCGCAGCAGAAGAAGCTCAAATACTCGAAGCGGCTCAAGGTGATTGACGCGTTCCGTCGCTCGGGCAATCACCCTGAGTGGATGATACTTGATGTTATCCCTGTCATTCCGCCTGAGCTTCGTCCATTGGTTCCGCTCGACGGCGGACGGTTCGCCACAAGCGATTTGAATGACCTCTATCGCCGCGTCATCAATCGCAACAACCGCCTGTCGAAGCTCATCGAACTCAAAGCGCCCGAAGTGATCGTGCGCAACGAGAAGCGAATGCTTCAGGAAGCAGTCGACGCGTTGTTCGACAATGGCCGAAGGGGTCGCGTGCTGAGGGGCGCGAATAACCGCCCGCTCAAGTCGCTTTCGGATACACTCAAGGGCAAGCAGGGCCGCTTCCGCCAGAACCTGCTCGGAAAGCGCGTTGACTATTCGGGCCGCTCGGTGATCGTTGTCGGGCCTGAGTTGAAACTGCATCAGTGCGGGCTGCCGAAAAAGATGGCGCTTGAGCTATTCAAGCCGTTCATCTACAACCTGCTCGAAAAGAAGCAGTATGCTGCGACGATCAAGCAGGCGAAAGAGATGGTCGAGCGCCAAGAGCCTGTCGTGTGGGATATTCTCGAAGAAGTTATACGCGAGCATCCGGTCTTGTTGAACCGCGCGCCGACGCTGCACCGGCTGGGCATTCAGGCTTTCGAGCCTGTTCTGGTCGAAGGCAAAGCCATCAAGATTCATCCGCTCGTCTGCACCGCGTTCAACGCAGACTTTGACGGCGACCAGATGGCTGTGCATATCCCGCTTTCGCCCGAAGCGCAGGTCGAAGCAAGTGTGCTGATGCTATCGTCGAACAATATTCTTTCACCGGCGAACGGTCAGCCCATTGCGGTTCCGACTCAGGACATCGTGTTGGGATGCTACTACCTGACAACTGCGAAGAAGGATGACAAATTCGCGGGCCGCAAATTCGCTTCGGCTGATGAGGTGCTGCTTGCGCTCGATCAGGGCGAGGTGCATACGCAGACGCCGATCAAGCTCATGTTTAGCGGCGAGATATTCGAGACCGATCAGAAACGCGACGAACAGGACATAATGCTCGCTCACGTTCGACGGCTTACCAACCGCGTGATTGATACGACCGTGGGCCGCGTGATCTTCAACGAGCACATGCCCAAAGACATGCCTTTCGTCAATATCACGCTCAAGAAGAAAGGCTTGCAGTCGCTCGTTAATTATTGCCACCTGAGGCTCGGCCATCAGGAGACCGTGAGGATGCTCGATAAGGTGAAAGACCTCGGCTTCCTTTACGCGACGAAGGCGGGGCTTTCAATTGGAGTTGACGATCTGGTTACGCCGACTCAGAAGGCCGCGCTCGTACAGCAGGCGTATGATGACGTTGCCGAAGTCGAGAACCAGTACAAGGAAGGCATCATCACCAATCTTGAGCGTTACAACAAAGTCATCTCGATCTGGTCGAACGTGACCGAAAAAGTCGCAGAAGCCATGTTCGAGGAGATGAACAAGCGCGAGAAGGATTCGGGCGAGTTGAATCCGATACTGGTCATGGCCGACTCTGGTGCGCGAGGCTCGAAGCAGCAGATTCGCCAACTCGCTGGTATGCGCGGATTGATGGCGAAGCCTTCGGGCGAAATCATCGAGACTCCGATACGGGCGAACTTCCGCGAGGGCTTGAACGTCTTGCAGTACTTCATCTCGACGCACGGCGCGCGCAAAGGTTTGGCCGACACCGCGCTCAAGACCGCCGACTCGGGTTACCTCACGCGCCGACTCGTTGACGTGGCCCAGGACCTGATTATCAGCGAGCAGGATTGCGGAACGCTGCGCGGCATCACGGCCACGGCGATCATCGAAGGCGGCGAGGTCATCGAAAGCTTGCGCGATAGGATCATCGGTCGCGTTGCGCTAGAAGACGTGCGCGACCTGATCACGGGCGAAGTGATCGTCAAAGCCAACCAGGAGATAACCGAAGACCTCGCCTCGCAGATTCAGCAGGCGGGCGGTATCGAGCGCGTGCGCATCCGCTCGGTGCTGACTTGCGAATCGCGTCGCGGCGTGTGCGTCAAATGCTACGGGCGCAACCTTGCGACGGGCCGTATGGTAGAGCTTGGCGAAGCCGTTGGCGTCATCGCGGCTCAATCAATCGGCGAGCCTGGCACGCAGCTTACGATGAGAACATTCCATCAGGGCGGCGTTGCGACTTCGACCGAAGTCACCAAGCACGAAGCTCATACGTCGGGCACGGTCAAGTTCGAAGACCTGACGACGGTTCGCAATCGCGAGGGCGATCTTGTGGCGATGAATCGCAACGGTCATCTGCTATTGATTGACGAGCGCGGACGCGAAGCGGGTCGCTACCCGATTGTCTATGGCGCAATCCTGAAGGTCACTGACGGGCAATCGGTCGAAGAGGGCCAGGAACTCGCGGAGTGGGATGCGTTCACCTTCTCGATACTGACTCAGGAAGGCGGCACGGTCCACTTCAAAGACCTGATCGAAGGCGTGACGGTTCATGAAGAGGTTGACGAGCGTTCAGGTTTGTCGCACCTGGTCGTGATTGATTCGCCCGATGAGAAGCGCCAGCCGCGTGTCGAAATCCGTGACGACAAGGGCAAGGTGCTACGCACGTACCAAATGCCTGTGCGCGCTCACCTGTTGGTCGCCGATTACGACGATTGGAAGAAGAAGAAGGGTGGGGCTGCATCGAAGAATCAGGAAGAGAAAGAGCACGTGCGCGTGGCTCCGGGCGATGTCATTGCTAAGATTCCGCGCGAGACTACGAAGACGAAAGACATCACGGGCGGTCTGCCGCGCGTGGTCGAGCTCTTTGAGGCTCGCAAGCCGAAAGAGACTGCCGTTATGAGCGAGATTGACGGCTACGTCAAGTTCGGCGCAATCACGAAGGGCCAGCGCAAGGTGGTTGTTGAAGCGCCCGACGGGGAGAAGAAAGAGTATTCGATTCCTCGCGGCGTGAACATCATCGTGCAGGAAGGCGACTTCGTGCGCGCAGGCGAACCTCTCATGGACGGGCCGCTGAACCCGCACGACATCCTCGCCGTTCGCGGCATCGAGGAATTGCAGCGATACCTTGTGAACGAAATTCAGGAGGTTTATCGCTTGCAGGGCGTGAACATCAACGACAAGCACATTGAAGTTATCGTTCGCCAGATGCTGCGCTGGGTGAGGATCAAGGAAGTCGGTGACACAGAGTTCCTGCTTGAGGATATGGTTGACCGCTTCCGGTTCCAGGACGAAAACGACCGCGTGATCGAAGAAGGCGGCCAGCCCGCGCAGGCAGACCCGCTCTTGCTTGGAATCACGAAAGCGTCGCTTTCTACGGAATCGTTCATATCTGCGGCCTCGTTCCAGGAGACGACCCGCGTGCTCACGGAAGCTGCAATCAGCGGCAAGGTTGATTACCTGAGAGGTCTCAAGGAGAACGTGATCATGGGCCGGTTGATTCCGGCGGGGACCGGAATGGATTACTACCGCCAGATCAAGCTCGAACCCGATCAGACGCAGCAGGTCGAAGAGTACGAGTACGAAGAAGGCGAGATTCCTGCGGGCGAAGACCTGCGCGCCGAAGCTAAAGAAGTCGGCGATTAATTCGCGGGGCAAATCGTCGGCTTGCTCCGCGTCAGAACAAGAGGGATGGAGAGATTATCCGAGATGATT
>DATLXU010000027.1:0-55093 GCA_035575515.1 Blastocatellia bacterium | reverse complement strand
TGATGCTGATGTTTGACAAGCTGATGTTGAGGAAGCGGGCGATAATAGAAACAATCAACGATCAGCTAAAGAACATCTCGCAGATAGAGCACACACGAAGCGCGCAGCGAAGGTGAACTTTCTGGTCAATTTGGTAGCTGGTCTGATTGCATACACGCATCGAGAGAAGAAGCCGTCGCTCGATATTCGGCCCAAAGAGTTGATGCGATTGACTGCTATCGTTCTCTGATCCTCTTATGTCGAACTCACGTTAACAATTGAGATGATTTCCTATCACACCCTTTCCACAACGTCATTTCTGTTTGGAAGCATCACCAGTTTGACGCTAATTCTTGTGACTCTGTTCGGCATCAACAAAGACATCGCCAGGCGCGAGCGCGTCAAACAGTCTCTCAGAGAAAGCGAGCGGAAGTATCGCCGTATCGTCGATACGGCCAATGAAGGCATCTGGATGATTAATAAAGACAGCAGGACTTCTTTCGTTAACAAAAAGATGGCTGAGATGCTCGGCTACGAAGTTGAAGAGATGATGGGCAGGTCAGTCTTCGATTTTACGGACGAAGAGGGTCGCGCGATAGCCGAGCAAAACCTGGAGCGCCGCAAGCAAGGAATATCAGAGCAGAGCGAGCAGTATTGCCTTAATAATCCATGGGCAAAGGCCGGCAGGTACGCGCAACTTTGCATAACAGATACCGGAATAGGGATGGATGCTGCAACGCAGCAGCGCATCTTCGAGCCGTTCTTCACAACTAAGGAAGTGGGCAAAGGCACAGGGCTTGGGCTTTCCGTCGTGTTCGGCATAATCAATCAGCACGACGGATTGATTCACGTCTACAGCGAGCCGGGAAAGGGGACGACCTTTAGAATATACCTGCCCGCTCACGATGCGGTTGTCGAGGAGAGCGAGCGCATAGAGAGCAGCAAACTGCTTGGCGGAACAGAAACAATACTGGTGGCCGAAGATGAAGAGTCGTTGCGAGAGATGGCAAGGAGTGTTTTGACCGGGTTGGGCTACAAAGTGTTGCTGGCTTCCTACGGCGAAGAGGCCGTTGAAATATATAGAGCGAATCGAGAAGAGATACAACTGGTCATCCTTGATATGATAATGCCGCAAGCTAGCGGGATAGAGAGTTACAATCGAATGCGCGAGAGCGGGGGCGATGTGCCGGTGCTTTTCATAACGGGCCACAGCGCGGAGACAATCAGCGGCGACCTGAACCGGATACCGGGGGCGAAAGTGATTCAGAAGCCCTATGACATTGCCGAGTTCGGCTGCAAAGTGCGCGAGGCGCTCGATGCCTCTTGCTCAATGAGGTCGGATCGCAAATGAACCGATGGCCCCTGAAAGCTATTTTGCAAAATCTCGCCTGATTGACATTCAATGGGTGCAGCCTTAGAATTTGTGTGTCCACCACAGCCGAAAGGTCAACCGGCTTGACTCTGGAAGAGCTAAAGCAAATCTATCGCGGCAAGCGCCGAGAAATCCGAGACAGGCTGGCTGAGTTCGCTGAGGTAGGGCGAACGGCTTCCGATGAACGACTCTTTGAAGAATTGACGTTCTGCATCTACACGGCAGGCGCAAGCGCTCGTATGGGGCTTCGCTCGGTCGAGCGCGTCCGGCCAGTTCTGATGACCGGCTCCGCGAAAGAGATCGAGAGCGCGCTTGAGCGAGCGCACATGTGGCCCGAACAGCGAGCCTTGCGCGTCTATCAAACGCGCGAGTACCTGCGCGAGCATTGCGGACTGAAGATGCGCAAGCTGCTTGATGGATTCGAGACGGCGGACGAGCGGCGCGATTTCTTCGCGGCCAATCCCGGCGTTCGCGGCATTGGTTACAAAGAAGCGAGCCACTTCCTTCGCAACGTCGGCTATCGCGGTTACGCGATACTCGACAAGCACATACTCGCGCGCCTCGCGGAGTTTGGCGTCATCGAAAACCCGAAGCCCGCTTCCACAAAAAAGAAGTACGTCGCCATCGAAGAAAAGATGAAACTCTTTGCGGAAAGCGTCGGTATAGATTTCGATGAGCTTGACTTGCTCTTGTGGTACACGAAGACCGGGGAGATTTTGAAATGAAGGTCAAAGGTATCGAGAGCGACAAATCCAGTTCTCAGTCTTCAGTCTTTAGTTTTTCGTCAAAAACCGCTCGCGGCTCGCTGCCCGCCAGAAACTGCAAATCAAAAACGAGAAATAAAGTCTTGATTGCCGCGCTGCTGTTTGCGGCGCTCGCGCTTTCGCAAATGGTCGCGCCGCCCCGCGCCGCGCTCGCAGATAGTAAAACGACAATCGAGAGGCTCCACCGCGACGCAAAAAAGGCTCTGCGCAAAGGCGACTACGAAAAAGCGTCGAACATCTATGCCGACTTGCTGCGCCTCGATCAGCAAGACGCGCAGGCAAAACTTGGCTCAGCCTTCGCTCATTTCAAGATGCAGGACTACATAGTCTGCTTCAACCAGGCGAGCGAGGTCACGAAAAGTGATCCGGCCAACGCGCAGGCGCACGCGCTCGCAGGGCTTGCGCTGCTGCGCTCCGGCTACATACGCGCCGCGATAAACGAGCTACGGCTGGCACTTGTGAATAATCCGAAAGAGGCTCTCGCCTTCGGCGGACTTGCGGAAATAGATTATTACGAAGGGCGCACAAGAGACGCGCGGGCCAAAGCTTTATACGCGCACAACCTCGACCCTGACGAGCCTGATTACCTGATTACTTATGCGCGAGCGTCGTCGCGCGCCGAAGATTTCAAGGAAGCAGCCGACGCTTACGAGATATTTCTTCAGGTTGCGCCCGAAACAGACAGGGAACGGCGCGAGCGAATACAGGGGCTGATTAAGTTCTATCGCCGCTTGGCCGGAATACAGGTGCATCAACTGACGGGGCCTGACGTGACGGAGATTCCTTTCAAGATAGGGGGCGATCGCAGGCCGTATATGCACGTGAAGGTCAATGGGCGCGATGCGGTGTTCGTCATTGACACAGGCTCAGGCTTCACGGTCATCGCGAAAGAATCGGCCAAGCGGCTCGGCGTGAGCGAGGTCGCGCACGGCGGCAAATCGCAGGGTGTCGGCGGCGACGGCAAATTCCCGATAGTCTATGGGCTGATAAAATCATTCGAGATGGGCGACGCGAAACTCAGAATGGTTCCATGTTTCATCCGCCCATTTCACGGCGCGGAGGACCGGCCTGCTGACGAACGCGCCGACGGGCTTGTTGGCTTATCAGTACTGTCAAAGTTTCTCACCGAGCTTGATTATAGAGATGGCCGCTTGCGATTGAATCGCAACTCGACTCAGCCACTGTCGGCCAGCGCGACGCCAGATCAGACGGTTGTGCCGTTTCGCACGACTCAAAACGGACTCATAAGCATCGAGACCGAACTCGACGGCAATCACACCATTAACGCGATACTCGATTCGGCTGCAAGCTCGACGGTCATTTCAACGGCGGCAGTCGAGCGGCTCAACCTGCGCGACCGCATAATCAAAGGTCAGACGGCTAATGTCATAGGCGCAGCGGGCGTTGCCAACAATGTTGAGTTGCTGTTCATTCGCAACTGCCGCGTCGCCAACCTCGAACAGACAAACCTGCGCGCTTTAGTTTTAGACTTCAACGCCATCAACGAAACCTCAGGCTTCGAGCAGAGCGGGATACTTGGCGGCGATTTCCTGCGCCACTTCAGCGTCACCATTGATTTCAACCGCGCGCAGGTCGCCTTCAAACCGCACACTAACAAGTAGGGAGCAGATTACAGAGAACCGCTGAAAGCGAAAGGGATTCATTCCCTTCCGCTGCGGTTGACTGTTCCCTGTCCCCTGTTCCGTATTCCCTGTGCTAGAATTATCCCTGCGGCAATCATGAAAAAGAGCATTTATATTGAGACATCCGTAATTGGCGCGTACCTCGACAACGGCGAGCCGTTCCGCCGCGATTTGACGATTCGATGGTGGGAGCACGAGATGGCCGATTACTCGCCTTACGTTTCGCCGCTCGTGGTGCGCGAGCTTGAGCGCACGAGCGAGCCGAAACGGGCAGCCTATTTGAATCTGATTCGTGATATGCCGCAGTACGAAATCAGCGAAGAGGCGGCGATACTTGCGGACGGATACATCGAGCGCGGGATATTTCATCGCAAGTACATCGCCAACGCGCTTCACGTCGCGCTCGCGTCCGTCAACAAAGCTGATATGCTTGTAACGTGGGACTTCGGCTACATTGCAAACGTTCATCGTCAGGCGCGCATTCAATTGTTCAACACGATTGCCGGTTTCTTCGTTCCGATGATCGTGACGCCGGAGTTTTTGATCAATGCTGAATTCTAGTCAGTGGCCAGTAAGTAATCAAGGGTCTGTGAATTTGAGATTTGAGATCTCAAATTTGAAATTCATTCGCCCCTGACCCCTGACCACTGACCACTGATTTATGTATCGCAAGCCGAGATTCTTAGAAGAGCTTCACGCAATCCGCGAAGAGATGTCGCGCGAGTGCGATTACGACGTCGACCTGTTTGCTGAGATGGTGCGCTCAGGGCAGCGACCAGGCTATGGCCCTGCGCGAAACATTCGAGGCGAGCGATTGCGCGCTCCCGCACCCGGTGAGCGCGATGAAAAAACACATTCGAGTCAAGCCAATGATTAAAAGTGCATATTCAATCTTAGCTGTACCCGTTTTATTGCTTCTATTGCCGACCACGATTGTGCGCGCGAGTCTTGCGCAGCAGCCTGCGGAGACGAAGCCCGACGGTAAGATTCAATCAATCGCCGCGTCTGCGCGCCCAACAGTTGCCGCGCCGCTTCAGCAGGGCAAGACCGTGCTGCTCGACATCCCCGCAATTGCGGAGCGGGTGAATGAAGTGGTTGTCAACGTGCGCTCTATTTCCGAAAGCGGCGAAAACCTGGGCAGCGGCTTTATCATAGACAAAAGCGGATTGATCGCCACAAACTTTCATCTGATTAACGCATCGGACGCGCGGCGCGCTCGCGGCCAGCGAGACTCGGATTCAGTCGCTCAGCCTAAACTCGTCAATAGCGTTACGGTCACGCTGCACGATGGCCGCCAGTTTCCAGCTTCTATCAAAGGTTATGATGAAGCGACCGACATCGCGCTGCTTCAGATAGCGCCGAGCGGGCCGCCGCTTCCCGTTGCGGAAATCGGAGACAGCGATGCGTTGCGCGTCGGCGAATGGGTGATTGCGATAGGCAACCCGCTAGGGCTCGATCACACGGTCACGCTCGGAATTGTCAGCGCAAAAGGGCGCACGGGATTCGGCGGGCAGTTCGATGATTTCCTGCAGACGGACGCGGCGATAAATCCGGGCAATTCGGGCGGGCCGCTCATCAACGCGGAAGGCAAGATCGTCGGCATCAACACGCTAGTTCTGGACCGCTCGCAGGGCCTGAGCTTTTCAATCCCCATCAACACGCTCAAAGCGATACTGCCTCAATTGATAGAGCGGGGTCGGGTGACGCGCGGATTTCTGGGAGTCGAGACGCGCGATGTTGACGCGGACATTCGCGGGTTGTTGAAGCTGCCTGCGGACGCGCGCGGAGCGCTGGTGGTTCGCGCGGAGCGTGGAACGCCCGCCGCCCGCGCCGGCCTGCGCAAGGACGATTTAATCACTTCTGTTGAAGGCCAGCCTATAACTTCCTACGTGCAATTCAATCGCATCATTGCGAGCAAAGCTCCGGGCACGAAGGTTTCAATCAAGATAATGCGTGATGGGCGCGAGTACACGCTTTCAGCCGAGATAGGCGAAGAAACGAAAAAGTAGTGGTCAGGGGACAGTCGAAAAATGCGATTGCCTTGAAACAGGCTCCCAGAGCCATTTTCAAGGTACGGTTCTTCAGTCAGCCACTGACCACTGACTACTGACCACTAGCAATGGAAGAGCCACGTGATACAGAGCCTACGGACGGCGCGGTGATGGCGGAGTTGTTCGACTCCATCGGGTTCAAAGTCACCGATGAAGATTCTTACAACCTGCTCGTCGAGTGCGTCGAAAGCAACGGCGCGCGGAGCCACATCCAGCGCGGAGACGCTGCCTTGCACGGACGATGCTGGAAGCTCGGCGGCGGACTTGAGGTCTGGTCAATACTATTCGAGCGCGGAAATGAGATATATTACGCTGACTGCCGCCCGGCTTTTCGCAGCCGCTACGTTCAGGCCATCCTGCCGTGGGAATTGATCGAGTACGACGAAGATGGCGAAGCCATCGTGCGCGGCTGCATTTTCGAAGGGCCGGACGTTGTATTCGAGCTTCAGAACCTGACGGAGATCAACCCAACTGTCTTTCGCGAATCGCACCTGCACGTCGCGCTTGCGGGGCTTGCTTACACGGCGCGCATTGATTCTATCAGTTCAAAGCGAGCGGTCGACCAAAACCCTCACCGATTCGAGCTTGCCGACCGGTTGGCCGGGTTTGCCGAAGACGCTTGCGAGAATGATTACATAATCAGCGGGCGCGTGCTGGCGTGGCGAGAGATTCAAAATCCCGTAACAGAAAGCGAGCTTGTGTGGATTTACGTTGACGCGACGACTATCAGGCTCGAAATACTTGTCAATCGCCGCGCGCTCGGCGGGCAGCTCCGCGTGGGCGCGCCCATCACGGCGACCGTGTGGCTGCAAGGACACATACTCGAAGCCGATGAAATGTCGGCGCATTATGAAGGCGTGGACCGCGAATACGAAACGGGCGATTTCTGGATCAAACTCCGCCGGGACAACTGAAGGATGAAGGATGAAGGATGAGTGATGAAGAAGAGTCATTGAATCTGAGATTTCAAATCCCAGATTTAAAATTACAAATCCGAGAATTGAAATCTTTTCATCCCTCATCCTTCAAAGGCTATGCGCAAGAAACTGCTCCTGTTCCTCACGGTCGTTATAGTGTTGGCGCTTGGCGCGTTCGGCACGTGGTATTACTGGACTCATCGGTATGATAAATTGATCGCGGCTGCTGCGCAAAAATACAGCCTCGACCCCGCGCTCGTCAAAGCCATAGTTTACGAGGAATCATTCTTCCGCTCGCAGGCGCAAAGCACGCAAAACGCCATCGGGCTGATGCAGATAACACCCGTAGTCCTTCAGGAATGGCTCGAAGCCAAGCGCACGCGCACGCTGAGAGAAGCCTTTGAGTCTGTGGTGGGCAAGGCAATTGATTATGAGCCGAACGCCGAAGAGGCTCTGAGCAACCCGGCTGTTAGTTTGGATGTCGGCTGCTGGTATCTCCAGACGCTGCTCAATCGCTACAGGAATGAGCCGTATCCGCTCGCCGTTGCATTGGCCGCTTACAACGCAGGTCCCTCGAACGTCGAGCGGTGGGTTCCTAACGGCGAGCGTCCCTCAATCTCGCGCGACGAATTTATCGCCCGCATAGAATTTCCAGCCACGCGCAACTACGTGCAGAAGATCATCGAGCGTTATGATTACTACCGCCGCGACAGAGACCTAAAAGAGTAAGGCAGAAGGCAAGAAGATGGTTTATGAAATCGTCGAAACCCATGCGATTCCAGATTCAGCCGCGACTTCAGCCCATTCCTCTATTTTTCCTATTTCCTTTACATCGCCGTCCGTCAGAGTGAACGAATCTGAATGACGGGCTTTGCCAGTTTGACTGTGGCGAACCGTTCGCCCTCTGGCGGCGGCAAATTTGCTGTCACTAACTCACTATATATAAACGGTTTCAAGAAATTTTCGTCGAGCCTGCCAGCGGCACGAGCATTGAATAATGATCGAGGGACTGCTCGATTCAGAATCAAATTCTGCTTTGAGCGGCGAAGGGTTCTTTCAATGCCAAAAGCGCTTGGCCGTTCGCGCATGCAGTAAATGAGCGGCGGGTGTCTCTTTGACTCTCAGGTTGCTACGCGGGGAATGGCCCTGTTTGCCCCTTACTCGGACATTCACGCTCGAGGTGGTCGTGCGCCAGGAGATCAGACTAAAAGCAAAATTATTCATCTGTTTCATCTCGATAGCGGGCGCCGTTGCGCTCTCATATTCGACCTATCGGATGCTGATCGAGCCTGTACGGCTGGACTGGATGCTTGCGCTGACGTTTGCTGTGCTTCTGGCGTGGCGCGCAGAAGTATGGATACCCGGCATCCAGAGCAAAATCACGCTGACGGATACATTTATTTATCTGGGCGCTTTAATAATAAATCCATGGGCGGCGGCGGTGCTTGCTTCGGTTGACGGGCTTGTGAAATCGCCGCGGACGGCCCAAAAGAGTCTCGCCGCCACAGCCGCTATAAACATGTCCGCGATGAACCTGTCAGTGCTGGCGGCGACGATTGCGGCGACGAATCTGTTCGGGCCGCTCCATCAACTTGTCACCGACGCAAGCAAGTTGGACAATCTCGCGCTTGCGCTCGGCGTCATCGCGCTCATCAACTACGTGATTAACACAGGCATCGCGGCAATTGCGATAGGGTTGTGGCGCGGTCGCAATATCCTGAGAACGTGGCGCGAAAATTACCTGTGGACTTCGCCCGCTTTTTTTGTCGGCGCGATTGCGGCGGGCGCAATCTCGAAAGCCGTGGTGGTCTTCGGTCTCTACTCGTTCGTCATCGCGCTTCCGATACTGCTGCTGACTTACACTACATACAAGACATATCTCGGAAAAGTCGAAGCGTCGAACCGCCACATTGAAAAGCTTGCGAAGCTGCATCTGGCGACTATCGAATCGCTCACAATGGCGATTGACGCGAAAGACCCGAACACGCGCGGCCATATTCAGCGCGTGCGCACTCTTGCCGAAGGATTGGCTCGCGCCGCAGGATACCCCGAAGACCAGATGGAAGGACTCAAGGCCGCCGCGCTGCTTCACGACATAGGCAAGCTCGCCGTGCCCGAACACATACTGAGCAAGCCGGGCAAGCTCTCGGCAGCCGAATATTCAAAGATAATGATCCATCCTGTGGTCGGAGCCGACATCCTGAGCAATGTGGATTTTCCTTATGAGGTTGTCCCGATAGTCAAGCACCATCACGAAAAATACGATGGCACGGGTTATCCGAGCGGGCTGAAGGGGAGCGAGATTCCGCTCGGCGCGCGAATACTTTCCATTGTGGATTGCTACGACGCGCTGACGACGAACCGGCCATATCGCCCGCGCTACACGCGCGAGCAGGCGCTTGAGCTTATGCGCCGCGAAGCGGGTCGCGCCTTCGATCCTGTGATTCTGGAAAAATTCTTTGAGATAATTGATACACTCGAAACGACGCTGCCGACGCTTGTGGCTCGTCCAGTGACGCTGTTTGGAGTCGAGCCGGTTGCGACCGATTCTCTGATTGACTACAGTTTCGGCCCGCCGCCAAGCACGCGCGCCGAAAAGGCGCTGCGCGACATCTCGTCGGCGCAGCGCGAGGCGCTTTCGCTTTATGAAATCGCGCAGACTTTAGGCTCGACCCTAAAGCTGAATGAAGTCTTGCCGATTGTCGCAAGCAAGCTCGAAACTATAGCCAATTTCACGACGCTGGTAATATATCTTGCGGAGGGTCGCCTGCTGCGCGCGGCTTACGTGATCGGCAAAAACGCAGAGGCGCTAAAGGGCATAGAGATACCTGCGGGCGAGGGCGGCATCGGCTGGGTATGCGAGCATCATCAGGCGCTTATTGGCGGAAGCCCGCTTGCGGACCTTGAGCGACCGCTGGGACATTCGGCTGCGCGATACAATTCGACGGCGATAATCCCGCTGCTGCACGCGGGCGAGCTTGTCGGAGGGTTTGCGCTCTACTCGGAAGAGAATCGCGGCTACACGACTGATGAAGTGCGGCTGCTTGAAACCATCTCGTCGCATGCGGCAACGGCCATTCATAATGCGCTTCAGTTCGAGCGGACGCAGGAGTCCGCGCTTACGGACAACCTGACGGGGCTGCCGAACTCGCGCTATATGTATAGCTTCTTTGATCAGGAGCGGAGCCGCGCTGAGCGCCACGGCTACCCGCTTGTGCTTATGATGATGGACCTCGATGGGTTCAAGAAGATCAACGACACCTACGGCCATCACGTCGGCGACGAGATACTGCGCCGCGTCGCGCAGTTGGCGCGCACGCAACTGAGGACGGGCGACACTTTGATTCGATATGCGGGCGATGAATTTGTAGCGGTGCTTCACCGGGCTACGCCTGAGATGGTCAGGGATTTGAAAGCGCGACTGCAATTGGCCGTTGACAGCTTTGCGCACGAGGTGAGGGCGGGCCGCATCGCGCGCGTCGGCATCTCGATAGGACATGCCACCTACGGCCAGGATGGTTTCGCCATTGATGAATTGATGGAAGTGGCCGACGAAAGAATGTACGAAGACAAATTCGCCCGCAAGCGCAATCAATCATTGCACCGCGTGGCGACTTTTCCGACGAAAGCTATTTAGTTAGGGATGAAAGATGAGGGATGAAAAAAAAGAATTCTTGATGTGGGCATTTCAAATTTGAGATTCAAGATTCCAAATCCTTTCATCCTTCATCTTTCATCCCTCCGGAGGGGGTTTTATGAATACGATTACTGAAACTGATGTTCCAACCAGCGCGGCGTTGCCGCCACGATTGAAGATAAGGATGCTCCAGCAGATGGCCGAAGCGCTCGAAGACGAGGCCGCAGCCATTTACCGCCGCGTTGCCGCTTTTGAAGAAGAGGAGTTTTTGCTGAACCGCGAAATCGAAGAGCGACAGACAGAGATAAACCGGATAATGCTGAAGCTTGAATCGCTGCGCTCTGAGCGCGACAGCCTTGCTCAAAAGGGCGAGTCTCTGCGCGCCGAAGCCTCCGCGATGAGAGAAGAAGTGTTCAACAGTGAGGAAGAGCTCGCGCTTGCGACCATAGGCGGCGCGCCTGTTGAAGACGAACTTGTGAGCGAAAGCCTTGTGGGCGGTTCGGATGATTGCCCGCCTGGCGGCCTGCCGCGCGGCGCACACTATTTTCGCCGCATGCGCCCGACCGATCAGGCTGCTTGATATGATTTGGAAGTCGCAAAACATTAACTGGTCGCGCCTGTGATGCGAAAATTTTTTTTTGGAGAAAACTGAAAGAGCGCAGCTAATAATAATTTAGATAGAGCAAGCCGTGGAATCTAATCCCGACGAAAATCAGGCGAGCGGTCGCGCTCCGGATTGGAAGCTCGGCGAAGAGGTTTATATGTCCTCATGGAATGGGGTAGAAAGGCGCAGGGCGATCATTGATCGTAGAAGACAAGAGCGGCGGCGCTCCATGCGATACACTGCCGACACGCTGATAGTGATTGAAGGCATCACCTGGATAGACAACGAAGGAACCGACCGCCGCCGAAAAGTTCGCCGTCGGGAAGACCGCGAGCGAATCGCAAAGAAGATCCTCGAAGGTTTATTGTCTTAACATTCCAGGCTGAATGCTGCCGTCGCCCCCCCCTTCGGCCAATCGGCCAACTCCGTCTTAAGAATTGCGCTCGATTTACCACTCATTCTTCACCTGTGAGAATCATCTCACAAAATCGGCTTGACATCAGCCCGAACCTGTTTTAGTTTTCATTGCTCCTCACGTAGTGTGCTCAAGCCTCTTGCTCAAAAGAGGTGGTGGGGAGCGCCTCCAATCGTTGCCGGAGTTGTCCAGATTTTCCGGCAGCGCAATCAGCGAAGGGGATAGCTGCAATCCGGGGAAAACGGACCCACGCGCGATTCCGAAATTAGGCGCGAGCGGGCAGCGCCCGGCTCTCAGCCAGGCCACTCTTTCCGAGTCGCGTTGGTTCAAGCCACCGAAGAATTGATGCCCGGTCAGCCTATCTTTCGCAGCTTTCGCTGTAACGTGGACTTAACAAATCATTGCTTCGTCACTTGAATGCTTGCGCCTTAGCTGGCGAACATTCGAGCGCGAGCCTGAATGAATAAAGAACGTCCAGCTTCTCCTCACCATCATAGCCTGCAAACAGGCTCCGCGCACACGGCGGAGCTTAATCAATATCCCGGAATGCTTTGGCAGTTTGAGCCTTCCTTAACTGGCCTACCGGGCCGCCTGAGGAGAGAGACCGAATGAAGCGTTACACAACCCTTGTAATCGGCCTTGTGCTGGCCGTCTTCCTGCTCGGCACAAGCGCCTTCATGCAGGACGCCGCACAAGGCGATAACCAGAGAATCAACCCGGTTCTTGAAGCCCCGCCCGAAAGCTATATCAACGACGGCACACAGCACAAGATGTTTCTCGACGCATCCGACGCGCAGACCTACGCCGCGCTGAAAGAGAAGAACGCCGTCATCGGAGAGATTGATTACGGCAGCTTCCGGCTCGTCGTAGTTGACGAGCAAGCCCTTGGCGGGCGCAGCGAGTTGGAGCAGCTTCGCGTTGCAGTGCGCGACGATCAAAACCTCATCGCGCTAAACGGCTACATCTTAGATACGACCAATCCTGATGCTGTTTATTCGCAGCTTCCGGCAGAGCTTCGTCAGAGCGACATATCAGGCATATCGGCGCAATCGGGCCGAGCGCGCAAAGGACTCTTTATCGTCCAGTTCGTCGGGCCGATCAAAGACTCGTGGCTGAGAAGATTAAAAAACACCGGCGCTGAAGTCGTCACATACACGGCGATGAACGCTTATGTCGTGCGCGCTAGCGCTCGCGTCGCAAAAGAACTCGCATCGTCGTTTAAGGAAAACCCGTTCGTGCAATTCGTTGGCGACTACGAGCCTGCATTTCGATTGTCGCCCGCGTTGCGCGAAGCGCGAATGATGACGGCAGGCGCGACCGAAAAGATCACGGTGCAGGTGATTGATGGCGAGGACGCCGAAGCGACAATCGCAAACCTGAAAGCGATGGCGAGCGAGTTCGTATCCGAGCGGCGCGTGCTCAATTATCACAACATCGAATTGGATGTGCCAGCGGCGCGGCTCGACCAGATAGCGCGAATGGATGACGTGTTCGCCGTCGAAGAGCGCAACCATCGGCGCAGGATGGATGAAGCTCAGGGGCAGATAGTCGCGGGCAATCTCAGCGGCAACCTGCCGACAGGGCCGGGCTACCTGACTTTCTTAGCGAACAAAGGATTCACGAGCGCGCAGTTCGCCTCGTTTGCCGTCAACGTAGTTGATGACGCGACATCGCTCACGGGCCATCCCGACTTGCCGACGAGCCGCGTTGCTTTCATGAACAACCCGACGAATCAAACGGGCGCGCAGGGCGGGCACGGATTTTTGAACGCAAACATCATTGCAGGATTCAACAACGGCACAGGCTCGACGGTTGAAGACGCAAGCGGTTTCAATTACGGTCTGGGCATCGCGCCGTTTGCGCGCGTAGGCGGCACGGCGATATTCGGCGCGACCGCGTCATCGCCGACGAGCTGGGAGAATACGGCTTATGGTCAGGGCGCGCGCGTATCGAGCAACTCGTGGGGATTTCAAACTTCGACCGGCGGCCCCGTAGCGCGCTACGACACGAACGCACAGGAGTATGACCGCATCGTGCGCGACGCTCAATCAGGAGTCGGCGGGCTTCAACAACTTACGGTTGTTTTCGCTGCGGGCAACGACGGCTCAGCCAGCAATACCGTGAGCAGCCCCGCGACTGCGAAGAACGTCATCACGGTCGGCGCGGGCGAAAACGTGCGGCAGACGGGAACCGACGGATGCGGCATTACGAACGCAGGAGCCGACAGCGCGAATGATGTGATAAGTTTTTCTAGTCGCGGGCCGGTAAATTCAGCAGGCGGCGACGGACGCATCAAACCTGACATAATGGCTCCGGGCACTCACATTGAAGCGGGCGTTCCGCAATCGAATTATGACGGCAGCAGCGTCTGCAATCAGTTCTTCCCCGCAGGCCAGACGCTTTACGGATGGTCGAGCGGCACTTCGCATTCGTGCCCTGCGATAGCGGGCGGAGCCGCGCTCGTCTATCAGTACTTCCTCAACAACGCGCTGGCCGCGCCGAGTCCCGCGATGGTCAAGGCGTACCTGATGAACTCGACGGCGCGAATGACGGGCGTGGGCGCAAACGACACTCTGCCATCGAACAATCAAGGCATGGGTCGCATGGATTTGGGCCGCGCGTTTGACGGCACGGCCCGGTTGATTACTGATCAAACGCAGGTGCTTGGCGCGACGGGCGCGACTTATCAAGTCACAGGCTCTGTATCAACAACGTCGCAGCCGTTCCGCGTGACGCTTGCGTGGACGGACGCGCCGGGACCGACGACGGGCGCTCCTTACGTCAACAACCTTGATTTGGAAGTGACCATCGGAGGCGTGACTTATAAAGGCAACGTCTTTTCGGGCGGCGCTTCGATAAGCGGCGGCACGGCTGACTCGAAGAACAACGTCGAAAGCGTCTGGCTGCCTGCGGGAACTTCAGGCAGCTTCACCGTAACGGTGAGAGCTACGAACATCGCGGGCGACGGAGTGCCGGGCAATGCCGACACGACGGATCAGGACTTCGCGCTTGTGATTTACAACGCGACTTCTGCTCCGCCGACTCAGCCTACGATTGGCGTCAGTCCCACGAGCATGAGCTTCACAGCGACGGCAGGCGGCGCGAACCCTGCGAATCAATCGCTTTCGATAACGAACACTGGCGGCGGCACGCTCAACTGGACGGCGAGCGATAACGCCGCGTGGCTGAGCGTCAGCCCGACTTCGGGCACAGCGCCTTCGACCGTGACCGTATCGGTGAACATCGCGGGGCTTGCGGCCGGAACCTACAGCGGCACGATTACGATTTCGGCGACGGGCGCGACCAACACGCCTGTCAATGTGCCTGTGACGCTGACGGTAAATTCCGCGAGCGCCGAGCTGATTGTGAACGGAGGATATGAAGGCAGCGTCTCGCCTTGGGTGCTGTCGGGGCAAGCGACATGGACGAACACGGGCAGCTTCCCGCACACTGGCACGGGCTACGTCTTCATGGGTGCGGCGAATAATGCGAGCGGGACGAACTTCCAGCAGATAACGATTCCGAGCGGCGCATCGCCGAGCCTGACGTTCTGGCTCAATGTCACGTCGGACGAGACGACGACGACGACGCAGTTCGACCGATTCTTCGTCGAGGTGCGCAACACATCGGGCACGTTGCTTTCGACGCTTGCCACGTTCAGCAATTTGAATAAAGGCACGGCGGGAGTCTACGTGCAGCGAGGGCCGTACAGTCTGTCAACGTGGGCGGGCCAGACCGTTCGCATTCAGTTCCGCGCGACGACCGACGTATCGCTCATCACGACGTTCCGCGTTGACGATGTGTCGGTGAAGTGAAGTTGATTCTCGTCGGTAAGATAAAGGCCCACGCTTCGACACGCGGGCCTTTATCTTTTTGCGAATGAAATCCACACCGTCAATTAGCCGCCAGCGCCTTTGCTGATGTTGAGTCCGATATGGTCTTCTTTTATGGGAGTGCCATAGGTCGCCGCCACACGTTGAGATCGGCTCAGGTACGAATACCATATCCCGAAGTAAATAACGCCGCGAGCTATAATGAACACAGCCCCCTTCATAATAAGCTCGTTGGCCTCTGATGGAAGACTGGCGAGCGCCAGAAGCATTGGAATTTCAATTATTGTGTAGATGAGAAATGTAATCAAATATGCTTTCGCGATCTTGACCGCGTTACGATTCTTCGTCCACAAGGAAATGCCGGCAAAGATGCTGAAGGCCATCAACAACGCACTTAGCGCCGTGTCGGCAGTGATTGCGGTGCGCAGGCCGGGAAAGCGATCAAAAAGCGGGCTTGTCTCGTTGTAGCCATTAACGAGATTGGCAAATGTAATCAGAGGTCCAAGCACCGTAAGAGCGATGCAAAAAAATAAAAGCCATCCTTTCACTCCCGCTAATGGGTCTTCTGCTGCGAGAGCCGATCCCGCTTGGCCGTAAGGCGGTATGTCGCTCATTTTATTTCTCCTTATGCAAAAAGCAACCTCAGCGGTTGCTGCAAGTGTTGCGGCATCCTATACGAGATGGCAGCAAATTGCAATAGATGATTTTTTCAAATCATTTTTCATCCGCTGCGGCGGTCTCTCGGCATATTGTCACAAACATCAGATGGCAAACCTGCCTCGAACGCGCGCAGGTAATTCGCCGTCGCTTCGTGACCTTGTTTGATAAGCGCAAGCTTCTGCTCAGTCGTGATGTTGAAATCGGTCGTCTGTATGCCGAGATTGTCTATGCAGACGGTTCGGCGCAGGTCATTGGGGCTATTCCACAGCGCGTTGTCCTGCACGTCGAGAATTGTCTCGAATAAATTTCCGGCATAATCATCAAGGTCGTTTATCTCGTGGCGCTCAGTGATGTGCTTGCCGAGATGAAAACCGAGCGTCTCAAGGTTCACGCAGCCGTCAATGATATTGGCCGCGTCGCTCACATACTTTTCATTATCGAACAACGTGATCGGATAATTGTTCAATACGCCGCCGTCAACGAATACGTCTCCTCTGAATTGGCGCGAGGCGAAAAACAACGGGATGGACATGGAGATGCGCACCGCGTCGGCTATTCTCACATCGCCTGTGCTTTCGTGCGAGAAGACCTGATAGTCGCGCGTCGAAAGATTCGTGCCGACGACGTAAAGCTGCTTGAATCCTTTCATCTGCATCAACTCATTAAAAGTTGTGTCGGGGCTGCCGGTCTTTTCCTTCACGCGCTGCTCGATCCATTTCAAAAACGCATCGCCTTTATACCAGCCATACTTCTTAAAGAACCTTTCGATGTCGCCGAAAAAACTGCCGTCTTTGAACTGCTTGAAATCGAGGTTAAGCATCAGCTCACGGGTTTCGTCGGCGCTGTAATTCAAGGCAACTAGCGCGGCAGTTATCGCGCCTGCTGAAGTGCCGCCGATTCGCGCAGTCTGTTCAAGTATGCCGCGCTTCTCTAACACCGCAAGCGACCCGACGTAGGCCACGCCTTTGACGCCGCCTCCTTCGAATACGAGATTTGTGAATGGATACGCCATAGCCTCCTCCTTTTAATGATGCTGGCTTGAACGAAACGTCATTGGCTCACGGCTCAATCTTTACAGGAGTCCCTTTCGGCACGGCTTCAAACAATTCCTTCATGTCGCTGTCGTCAAGAGCAATGCATCCGAGCGTCCAATCGCTCGCTGAGCCGTTTCCGTGAATGAAAACTTCGCCGCCCAGCCGTGTGTTCCACGGCGGGCGAACTCTGCGATCAATCGCGCTCACTATCTCGTTGTACTCGGCGCGAGTGATTAGCCCATCGCGCAGGCCGCGCTCGGCGTCTTCTCGATTCGGATAGCTCAACCCGAGCGAGAGATAGAATCGGCTCGCGCTATTTTTGACGCAGACGTAAAACTCGCCTTCAGGCGTGCGCCCGTCGCCCTGCTCCGCTTTGTCGCCAACGGGATTTCTGCCAAGCCCTACGCGATATGCGCGCACCGCTTTGCCGTTTGAATAGAGCGTAAGCTGCCGCTTGGATTTTGAAACGACGAGCTTCGGCTCAACGAGCGGAAGAGTGAGCGGCGATTTATTCAGGTTATTCAAAATTTCGGATTCTACTTGTTGGCCATTTTTCATATCTGAATTGGTTGACGCTTCGGCAGTCGTTGGCAACTGACGGTCAGACTTTATGCAAGCAATCACGGCTGCGAGAAAAATCATAACGGCGATCGAAGTAAAATGGTGTTTCATGATAATGCTTGTGATGCTCTCGGTATAGCGCACGTTCACCGCGTTGACAAGCAAAAGCCAAAGTCGCAAACTTCGATTAAACCATTCGCTTCACAAAGGAGGAGAAAAAATGAAAGCTCAATCAAGCCTGCTCTGCTTCGTCGTCGCAACGATTCTTTTATCTTCAATAATCGCGCCCGCAGCCGACACGTTTCGCCCCGTAGTGCGAGGCAAGCGAGGTGCAGTCGCCGCAGGCCATCCGCTTTCAGCAGAAGCCGGGCTGCGACTGCTTCAACAGGGCGGCAACGCCGTTGATGCCGGGTGCGCGGCGATGCTCGCGGCATCCGTGATTGAGTTTTCGCACTTCTCGTTCGGCGGCGAAGTGCCAATCATAATCAAGACCGCTACGGGGTCGCCCGCGGTAATCAATGGGCAGGGCATCGCGCCGCGACTTGCCACGCGCGAGTTCTTCCTTGAGCGAGCAAAACGCGGCGTTCAAGAAAAAGGCCCCGTCTACACAGGCGCGCCCGAATATGTTTCAATCAACGAAGGCGGCGCGCGGCCCGGCCTGATTCCTTCGTCAGGCATACTGCCCGCGACAGTGCCGGGCGTGCTTGATGCTGCCATCACTGCTCTTGATAAATACGGCACGAAGCCGCTCGCGGAAGTTATGCAGCCCGCGATTGAGCTTGCCGACGGCTTCCCGATTGATGAGCTGCGCGTGAGCTACATCGAGCGCACGCGAAAGATTTTTGAAGCGTGGCCGACGAGCGCGCGGGTCTTTCTGCCCAATGGCCGCGTTCCAAAAGTGGGCGAGATATTCGCTCAGCCTGAGCTTGCGCGCACACTGCGCGAGATAGTCCGGGCCGAACGCGACGCGGCATCAAAAGGCCGTCACGAAGCATTGATGGCCGCGCGCGATTATTTCTACAAAGGCCCAATCGCGAAGCGCATATCGG
Organism: Blastocatellia bacterium; assembly: GCA_035575515.1. Taxonomy (GTDB): domain Bacteria; phylum Acidobacteriota; class Blastocatellia; order UBA7656; family UBA7656; genus DATLXU01. Next base: position 36,574 of record DATLXU010000027.1, on the reverse strand, counting down.
ATTTTTGCGAAGCGAACGGCGGTTTGCTTCGCGCAGATGACTTCGCGGCTTTTCACGCTAAGGTCGAAGAGCCTGTGAAGACCTCTTATCGCGGATACGAGATTTATAAAACCGGTTTCTGGGCGCAGGGACCTGTTATGCTTGAGATGCTGAACCTGCTCGAAGGCTTTGACCTGAAAGCTATGGGCCACAACTCGGCTGACTACATTCACACGCTCACCGAAAGCATGAAGCTCGCATTCGCCGACCGCGATAAATTTTATGGCGACCCGGATTTCGTCCGCGTTCCCGCGAAGGAACTCTTATCGAAAGAGTACGCCGCGATGCGCCGCGCCTTGATTGACCAGAAGCGCGCGTCGCTTGAGCAGCGGCCCGGCGATCCGATTAACAAGAAGCCTCTGCTTCAAGACAACGCGCAGCCTGTGCCGACAGGAGAATCGAAAGTTCCCGAAGCCGAGCGCGCGAACGATACGACCTGCGTGAACGTCGTTGATAAAGACGGCAACTTCTTCAGCGCGACCCCGTCGGGCGCGTGGCTGCCTGCCGTAGTCGCGGGCGACACGGGGGTGATGCTAGGCCAGCGGATGCAATCGTTTCTTTTAGAAGAAGGCCATCCAAATGTTCTTCAACCGCACAAGCGCCCGCGTGTTACGCTCACGCCGACGCTTGTGATGAAAGACGGAAAGCCCTTGATGGTGCTTTCGACTCCGGGCGGCGATAATCAGGATCAGTCGTTGATTCAAGTCTTGCTCAACGTAATCGAGTTCGGCATGAGCGTGCAGGAAGCGGTCGAGGCTCCGCGATTCCAGACTCTGCATTTCGTAAGCTCGTTTGACGATCACCGTTTCAATCCGGGCATTCTCAATTTAGAAAATCGAATCGGCAAAGACGTGGCCGACGAGCTTCGGACGCGCGGCCACAAAATCGAGATGCAGGCGGCGTGGGGCAACCCTTCGGCTCCGACCGTCATAATGTTCCGCGCAGGCTCAGGCGTGATTGAAGCGGGCGCAGACCCTCGTCGTGGCCGCTACGCTCTGGCGTGGTGACCGTCGGTAGGCGGTAGGCAGTGGGCAGTAGGCAGTCATCGCTAATCATAAAGGATGAACAGCAAATGATGAATAAAGAGTCGCATGCTATCATTCGTCGCGTTCAAGTAGCTGCCTACTGCCTACTGCCTACTGCCTACTGATTTCTATGTCGCCACTTCAAATACTCAAGCTCGTGGGATTTGCAACAGGCGCGGCGCTGCATCTTTACATCGCGTGGCTCATCTGGATGGAGCGCATGGGCGCGCGAGGCCGTCTCACCCAAACCGCGAGCCTCATCAACGTGCTCAACATCTGTCTCGGCGTCTGGTTCACGGGTAATCTATTCATCACGCTTCATGAATTATTGCTCACGCGCGAGCGGCTGACTTTTCTTCTTCGCGTGTGGGACCTCTTAGCGATGACGGGCGTGGCGCTGTTGCCTGCGGCGCTGCTTCACGCGCACGTTGCGTTCTGGGCTTCGCTCGACAATTACCGAACGCTCACGCCGCGACAGGTGCGGCTCGCAGGAGTTGCGCTCTACCTCCCGATGGTCTTTTTGCCTTATGCCGTTTATCGGATAATGACCGGGCCGTATCAGCCATTTCTTCTCGATATGGGACCGCTGCTGATTCCTTATTCGATATGGTACGCGATGGCGATGTGGTCGGCGGCGCTGTTGGACTGGTCAATCAAAAACCGATTGGCCGCGCAGGCCACGCGCGAACGGGCTTTCTTCGAGCGGCTCGCGGTGTTGCTGGTTGTCAATGGCGCGTTTGAGTTTTATGTCGTCGCGGTGCGGCGCGCAGGTCCCGATGATTACCTCTGGGTTGCGTTCGTGCTCGCATCGCTGCTGCCGATTTTCTTCGTTGCCTATCACGTCTACCGCTACCGTCTGGTTGACGTTGCGATCAAAGACAGCCTGGTTTATGCCGCGTTCGCCGTCGTCTTTATTGCCGTTTACACATACGGCGTGCGGCGATTGGATCAGTTCCTGGTCGAGCGATTTCAAATCACGCCGGGCGTCGTTGAAGTTCTGTTGATACTCGGAATGGTCGCACTCGCAAGCCCCGTCGTTCGCGCAATTGATCGAGCCGTTCATCGCTTGTTTACGCGCGAGATAGGCTTGTACCGCGACGTGGTCAGGCAGGTAGCGACGGGCGCGGAAGGATTCGGCGAGCTTGCGGCGTTGGTTCATTACACAGAAGATGTGATACGTCGCGGGCTTGAGCTTGGGAGTGTGCGAATAATGACTCTTGATTCGACGCGCGCGGAAAGTCATGAACGCCGTCTCGCGGAAAAGATGATCGAGTGGGAAGCGGACGCGATTGACATGGACGAAGACCTCGCGAGCATTAACGGAACGGTCGCTTACGGGCTGCGACGCGAAAATGAATTGATCGGATTAATGATAATCACAGCCGAGCCGCACGCGTTGACCTCAGAGAAGCGCGCGGTGCTCGACGTGCTTGCAGGGCAGGTAGCGATTGAAGTTGAAAGCTGCCGTCTTGTTGAAGAGAAGGTGCGATTGGAGCGGGAGCTTGCCGCGCGCGAGCGGCTTGCGACCTTAGGGCAGATGGCGGCGCAGGTCGCGCACGAAGTGAAGAATCCGCTTTCGGCCATCAAGTCAATCGCGCAGGTGATGCGCGAAGAAGAAGCGTTGAAGGATTATGAGCGCGACCTGACGTTGATCGTGAGCGAGATTGATCGCTTGAATAGAACCGTCTCGCAGCTTCTGGCATTCTCTCGCCCAAGCCGGGCAGAGCAACAGCCCGTCGCGCTCGCTGATTTAATTAATGCGACAGTCGCCCTTGTTGCAGGCGAAGCGGCAGAGCGCGGCGTTGAAGTGAAAGTAGAATCAATCAGCGATATTATGCTCACGGGCGCGCAAGCGGGAGCATTGCGTGAGGCGTTAAGCAACCTTGTCATCAACGCAGTGCAGGCGACCGAGCAGGGCGAAGTAAAAATCGAAGCGAGCATTGAAAGTGATAAACCTATACTTGCTTCGCGGCGCGCAGGTTTGCACGATGCGCGATCATCGAGCCGCGCATCGAACTCGATGAAGTTAATCTTAACGGTGACAGACACAGGGCCGGGCATACCACAAGAAGTGCAGCAGCGAGTATTCGAGCCGTTTTATTCAACGAAGTCGCGCGGCACGGGGCTTGGGCTTGCGATAGTTCAGCGCCGCGCGGTTGAGCTAGGCGGTACGGTTGAATTAATAAGCCCTGTTGAAGACGGATGCGGAACGCGCTTCAGATTGATTGTGCCCTTTGCTGAGATAGCAAATAGGGTGGAGCAGCAATCTTGATCAAGCCGAAAGCTCACTTCGTAAACACAAACCTTATCAACGCCATGCCAAAAGCGAATACCGCTCCGAAGGCGAAGCTGTCTAAGCGAATCAACTCTTCGCCGCGCCTGCGCCGCAATGCTCCTATAGCGGAACATCACCGCGCCGCCAAGCAGCGGGATTACCACAAGACTTATGCCATGAAATCTCTGGCTTCGGACAAACGAGCGAGGAAAAATATCAGGCTTAACCCGCCCGCGATTAATCCCAACAATCCGTAACCAAGAAAAGCGAAGAATGGATTGCGCTCTTCGCGCTTGTGAAAAACTTCGCCCACACTGTGAAGGCCCATCTCGGCGAGAACTTGTATGAGGATTTCGAGGATGAACTCAAAGAGTATCTCGAACAAAAATTACATGCTTTGTCAGCGATGCGCTATGCGCGGCGACGGCGGAACAATCGCAGCCCTACGCTCGCCGCGCACCACGCAAGCCCGGAGGTCGCCATCAACGCCCAGCCAAAGTCTTCTATGGAATCGAAGAACCGCCCGACAACTCCCGCCACAAGCCACGCGCCGAAAAAGACCAGCGCCGCAAGCCGCCGCGCCCAGCGAATCTGATTCGCCGCGCGAATCCGCCGGAGCTCTGATTCGAGAAAATCTTCATCGCTCATCAGCCGCTCGTAGTAACGAGCCTCGCGCTCCGCCAATCGCGCGAGCGCCGCGTCCGCGCTTGCCGCCGCCGCGTTGTAATAATGAGCGACGTGCGCGAGCTTGCCGTCGCGCAACGCAATCTCGGCCAATCCGATGTTTGCGCGAAACCGCGCCGGGTCGAGCGCAAGCGCGCGGCGGAAACAATCAGCCGCCCGCTTGTAATCAAGCCTCTCAAAAAACGCTTCACCTATTCGTTCAAGCAGATCGGCTTCGCTGCCAGCTAGCCGCGACGCCAACCTCAAACATGCGTCCGAGCGTTGTAGCAAGCGCGTGTCTTCCGATTGAGCAGACGAGTGAAAGAAGCGCGACATCTCGTAAAGCAGTTCAGGATTGCGCGGCTCTTTCTCGTAAGCGACTCGGAAATAGCTCGACGCCTGTGCGAGCCGCCCCGCCAGCCTGAGCGAATTTGCTATGCGCCTCAGAAGCGAAACAGGCATCATTGCGATCTCATCTTTAAGCACGGGCGAATCTTTCGTCGCCGCGTTGCTCTCGAAGTACTCGAACATTTCAAACGAGCGCGGATCGAGCTTGTGCGGGCCGACGGCGCGAAAGACTGCCTTGATGAACGGCACGTAAGCCGCGCGGTGCGAGCGGACTATCATCTCGACGCCCGCGCCGCTTATCATCGTGCGATAGCTCATCTTCGCATCGCCCGACGAGAAGTTGATCCGTGTCGCTTCGGTCGTGATAGTTTCAATGTCTGAAACCTGAAGCTCCTGCCGAACGCGAAACAGGTGAGCCAGCACGAAAGCAAGCGGCCCTCGATGCCTTATTCGCTGACCGTCGAATTCTATGCGGTCAAAGATTGCTGATACTGTGAGCGGCACAAGCAGCAGCCAGCAGACAAACCCGGCCATCGCGAAGTCATTTCTGACAAGAGCAGAGCCTGCCGTTATCAAAACAGCGGCTGAAAGCGTGTAGGGCACAAAGCCCGGTCGAATGCTTGCCTTTTCCATGCGTTGCTCTAATTCTATGAGCGAGGGGCAGCGATAGGCAATACTAATGAGTCCGGAGTCCGAAGTCGGTTGCAGAAGTTCGTCGAAAGTATTGCTTTGTGCTCGGACTCCGGACTGCTTTACCATCGCACATCGGCTGAAACGACTGTGAGGTCGCGGTCAAGCTCGGCGCGAAGCCGCAGCGAGAATCTTAAGTCGCGTATCAGCATTGTGTAACCGTCCTCGCGCTGCTCGACTGTCGCCGCCGTGTATCGCGCGAAGTCGAAAAAGCGGCGCGCTTCAACCGACTCTCTTAGCGCGTTGATTAATTTCGGATCAGGCAAAGCGTACTTGCTCCATTGAGGATAATTGCCCGCGAGATTCACATAGCGCGCGTAAGCAGAATCATTCGTTGTCGTCACTGATTGCCACAGCAAAGGGTTCGCGGGCATAGGCCACGCGGCGACGCGGGTCGCGCCTTCAACAGGCAAACCGTTTTGCGCTCTCTCGACGGCTGACCTGTGCGCCATAAACATCGCCGCGTAATAAATCGCAAGCGCTAGAAGCGAGTATCGCGCGAGCCGCGCGCCCGTGCGTCCCCATCTGAAAATCACGCCGAGCAAAATGATCGCGAAACCGGCGAACCAGATTAATCGCACGACGAACGGAATCGCTATTTGCGGCTCCGGCGGGTTGCGCATCGCAAGCGCGACTGCGAGCGCCGTGCCTGTTGCGGCAATGAGCCAGAAGGCGCGCTTGAAGTGCGTGAAAAATCTCGAAGAGAAAACCGAGCGCGGCGAATCCGCAAGTGTGAGCCACGCGGCTGTCGAGCCGAGTATAAGCCACATCCATGGATCAACGACGAAAATCAAATCGCCGTAAAACCATCGCCCATCAAACGGCAGCAGCGGGCGCACTCCATAAGCGTTCGTGAAATCGAGCAGCGTATGCGTAAGCCCGCCGAGATATGCAATCAAGAAAATCTTTAACGGATTGAGCGGCCTTTTGAAAGGGTCGCGGCGCAATCGGAACCTGCGATCAATGAACGCAAGCGCAATAGTCAGAGCCGCAGCAAGCAGGGCTAATCCAACGAATGAATGCGTGAAGCCGCGATGATATTCGATATAAGAATCAGCGCCGTTCATTCCCGACAACACATCAATGTCGGGCAGGTTCGATGAGACGACTAAAGCAGTTGTTGCGAGCGGAGTGGCGCGCTCGAGTCCCGCTTTCGCAAGTGTGAGTCCAAGCAGCGTGTGCGAGAGATTCTCCATCAGGGGTCAGGAGTCAGGGGTCGGGCGTCAGGAATAGAGACTAGGGCTTTTGCTTCATCCTTGAATCCTGACTCATTATCCTGCCTTGACCCCCGACTGCTGCTCAAGGCGTTGGTGTGGTGACCGGAGCGGGCAATTCTCTGAGTCGGTCGGGCGCCAAAGCCTTGAGTCGCTCTTCGGCCTTCTGGCCCGCCGGAGCCGTGCGGCTGAATTTTGCCGCTTCGAGATAGGCTGCTACAGCCTGCTCCTTTTGATTGTTCTTTTCGTAGAGCTTGCCAAGCTCGACTTGAATCGCTGGCTTCAAGGCAACTGAAGAATTCAGCAATTGCTCGTAAAGCGTGATGGCCTGCTGACGATTCTGCTGCGTGACTTCCGGGTTGGGATCGTTTGCCGAAGCGTAGTATTCGGCCATTGCAAGGCGCGCGAGGTCCGATGTCGGCTGCTCGTTTTTGGCGGCAGCCTGCTGGAGCAAATCGAGTCCCTTTTGAATGTTGTTCAGATGAAGATAAGAAACGCCCGCATAGTAGCGGCCTATAGTGCCGTAGTAGCCCGAATAATCATTCATAAGCTTCTCGAACGCGTCAGCCGATTCCTGCCACTTGGTCTGCTCGTCCGTATAGACTTTGCCTATCGTTGGGCTGGTCGCAGGCGTTGAAGGGTCTTGGACCGTTGCGTTGAATTTTTCTAGTGCCTGCGAGAATGCGGCCGCGGCTTTTGATTCCCGATACTGGAAATAGTAGTGGCCAGCAGCGTACAGCACGACCAATCCGGCTATGATTCCGATGGCGATTACAAGGGGCCGGCCTCGCTCCTGTAGCCAGTCCTGCGTCTTCTCGTAGAGCCGGATCATCGGATCATTTCTAAACTTCATCTGCTTGACCGTAACCCGGCCTTTCTTCCTGCTTGTCTTTGCCAAATTTAAAAGCCTCCAAAAGGTGTGAAGCGCATGCCATAAGGACGGCTGCGCCGCGCAGTAGAGCAAAAGACAAAATAACGGCCACGAGCGCGCGTTGTCAAGCAAAGCGCGCCGCGACATTCGGTTGGCTGCCTTGCTGTCATATTGATGCGCTGTTAAGATGAAAGACATATGAGCGCGGCGAAGTATTCAATGGCTCTTGCAATCTCTTTTCTGATCATCGCAGGGCTAATCTATTCGCCGCTGTGCAATCTGAAGTGCGCGCTTTCGAGTTGCGCCGCCTCAGCAGCTACAAAGCCTGAGAAAGCGAACGAGCAATCGAGCCATTGCCATCGCCATTCCGAATCAAAAGAGCAATACTCAAGCCAACGGCAAACACCTTCAACGCCTGCCCGCCACAATGATTCGAGCGACTGCCCGGCTCATCTGGATGCGGCGGCGCTCATGCCTCACGCTGTCAGTCCTACTGCTCAGTTGCACACGCTCGCGCAGCCTTTGGCGGTCGCGCTTCCCGCTGCTTTCAATTTCTATTTCGATCAGCGTGGAGCGATACGCAACGAAGGCACAGCATTCCGGTCTCCGCCCGCGCGAGCGGCAGTAGTGGCGCTTAGAATCTAATCCCCCTTCATCCGACGCCTGTCCGAAGGGCCAAAGTCTGCCCTGCATTTTACTTGTGTTAAATCATACTTAGATCTAAGGGGGAATAATTCTGATGCGTACCGAAACACACCGAGCCGCCCGGCTCAAGATCGCCATAATAGCCGCATTCATCGCGGTTGCATTGATTGGATTTTCGTCGCAGCGCGCAACTCAGGCGAACTCGCCCGCTCAATCATCCCGCGCAAAGCAGCCGTCTCAAAAAAAGAACCCGCTCGCTGCGACTCAACGAAACACGGCGCTCGGACTCAATCACTTCGACGCGCACTGCGCTAGTTGCCACGCGGCTACGGGCAAGGCCGACACAGATATGGGCAAAGCGGTAGGCGCTGCCGACTTAACGTCTCCGAAGACGCAGTCGAAATCAGACGCGGAGCTGTTCCGCATCATAAGCCGGGGCGTTCCGGGAACGGCTATGCCCGCGTTTGCGAAATCGCACAGCCCGACTGAAATCTGGCAGACGATTCTTTTCATAAGAAAGCTGCCGACTCTTACACACGAAGAAAGAGAGAAGCTCGAAGCCGCCGTGCCCGCAAGCGCGCGACACAAACACGACGCTCATCACGATCACGACATGAAAGAGCACGAGCAGAAGCGCCCGGAGACTAAACCGCCCGCCGAAACCCCGCAGGCCGAGCATAAGCACGGCGAAACGATGAAAGAAAACAAACCCGCGCAACCAGCAGCCGAACAGCCTCAACACGAGCATCATCACGAAGCTGCAAAGCCCGCGCCCGAAAAGCCTGCCGAGCGCGACGGCCACGCGCAGCACCAGCATCAGACGCAAGCGGGCGAGATGAAACGCGACGCGCAACCGGGAGACGAACACGCGGCTCACGACACAAGCGCAATGGCAGGCAAGCGCGAAATGGGTTCGATGCATGGCGCGCACGATGTGAATGCGATGATGAGCACAATCACGGGCGGGCCTTTCAAGGCGATGACTGCGATTGGTTCAGGCACGAGCCTGATGCCTGCGAGCGCGCCCGGTTATATGTGGCACTGGATGAAGGGCGACTGGATGATTATGGCCCATGGCGACCTCAAGGTTGGACTGAATCATCAGGGCGGGCCGCGTGGCGTCAATAAAGCTGAGTCGCAAAACTGGTTCATGTTGATGGCTGAACGCGAGGCTGGCAAAGGACGATTGATGCTGCGCGGGATGTTTTCAGCCGAGCCGTGGACCGCGCCACGGCGCGGCTTTCCGCAGTTATTTCAAACGGGCGAGACGTTCGAGGGCCGCCCCATCATTGACGCGCAGCACCCGCACGATCTCTTTATGGAGCTGGCCGTCGGTTACACGCATCCGCTTTCGGAAAACGTTTCGATCAATCTTTACGGCGGCCCGGTTGGCGAGCCTGCGCTTGGGCCAGTGGCTTTCATGCATCGCGCGTCTGCGGCTGAAAATCCGTCGGCGCCGCTCGGCCATCACTGGCAGGACTCGACGCATATCGCGCACGGCGTATTCACTGCGGGCGTGACCGCGTGGAAGCTCAGAGTTGAAGGCTCAATCTTTCGCGGGGCCGAGCCGGACGAGAATCGCAAGGACATAGAATTGGGCAAGCTCGATTCATACAGCGGGCGAATATGGTTCACGCCGACGCCGAACTGGGCGATGCAGTTTTCGATGGGACACCTGACCAAACCCGAAGCTCTTGAGCCGGGCGACCTCAATCGCATGACGGCATCGGTTTCTTACAACCGCACTTGGCGCGACGGCAATTGGGCGACGAGTTTGATCTGGGGTCGCAATCACGAAGAGCACGGCAACTCGAACGCTTACCTGCTCGAATCAACCGCGAACTTTGCTGACAAAAATTATCTCTTCATGCGGCTTGAGCTTGGCGACAAAATTGGACTGCTTCAGGAAAACATCTGGGGTCGGGCCGGTCTTCTCGACGAGCATAATCACGCAAGCGAAGCTCTGGGCGATAATCATGAACTGGACAGATGGTTCCGTGTTGGAGCATTCACGTTCGGCGGAGTGCGCGACATAGTGGCTGAATCATTCTTGCGCGTAGGCATAGGCGCAGATGTGACTTTCTATCACGTGCCCGGCGCGCTCAAGCCGATTTACGGCTCAAGCCCGACGAGCTTTCAACTCTTTCTGCGCTTGCGTCCGGGCAAGATGAGCCATTAGCAATCGCAGGCAGGATGAAGCGAATCAGGTTTAAGCGGCAATCGGAAATCAGCCCTGAAAAAGCGAGTGCACGAGACCCACCGCACTGCACCGGGTTATTGAATCTCGTCCCTTCGGGGCTGACTTCCCAAATGATCTTTCAGAATCGAAACGCCGCTTGAATTTGACTCCGTCTCTTCTTCAATCAATAAGCCCTTCTGGCTGATTGCCGTTCGTCTTCATCCACGCCGGGCAGGACTTCTTCGAGGCGGCGAGCCGTCGCCTCCTGTCCCATTCTTATTAAGCCGTTGAAGACCGCGCCTTCTTCGACAATCAGCACGGGCGTAATAATATCGCCCTGCACGCGGCCCGTCTGACGTATCTCGACTTTTGAGCGCGCGACCAGATTGCCGTTAATCGCGCCGTAGATGACGCACACGCCGACGTCAACCTGAGCTTCGATGTGACCCGATTCGCCTATGACGAGGGTGCCGCTTTCTGAAGTGAGCTTGCCTGAGATTTTGCCTTCGACCTGAAGCCGGTCTGTGAATCTTATATCGCCTGTGATTTCGATGCCGCGCCCTATGAGGCCGAAATCCGAGTTGTTTTCACCTTTGACCAATTTCATCTTCAATCTCCCCATCTGCGATTACCTGCCCACCAGACAACCTCTTCGAGCGTGAGGAGGAAAAGACAATCTCGAACAGAGGAGCCGCTTACAGGTTGTAGTCTGCCATTTGGCTTGAATCATCGGGGCAGTCAGCGTTATACGCTGCGCAACTATAGTTAGTCAAGCCTGCCGCCTTCCTGCGCAAAAAATGCTCTGCCATCCGCTGGAATGAGATAAAATCATTTTGATGAGCGAGCCAAAGACTCAGGTCGCAGGATACCAGTTCGACAGCTTCTTCATTGACGCGGCAAATCGCCAGCTATGGCGCGAAGGCGAGCCGGTCGCTCTGAATTCAAAGTATTTCGACGTGCTGCTCATGCTTGTCAGCCACAGCGGTCAGTTGGTGGAAAAGCAGCGCATCTTCGACGAAGTGTGGAGCGGGGTCTTTGTCACCGACTCCGCGCTCACGCAGTGCATTAAAGAGATTCGCCGTGCGTTGGGCGACGATGCCTCCGCGCCGCGTTACATTAAGACAGTCCCGAAACACGGTTACATCTTCATTGCAAACGCGGTTGAAGCCGACGAGGCAAAGATCGCGAGCCGCGCGCTTTCAGAAATGCGAGCGACGATTAATCATTCGTCGTCGCTTGCTAAGACGGCGCAGCTTCACCGCCCGTACAAGTTTTTGGACTACTACACGGAGCGAGATGCTGAATTATTTTTCGGGCGCGAGCAGGAAATCGAGGCCCTTTGCTCGCAGGTCATCGCTCATCGCTCTTTCATACTTCACGGGCGGTCTGGCGTTGGAAAAAGCTCTCTGCTGCGCGCGGGGCTGCTGCCGCGATTGAAAGCGGCTGGCCATCAGGTCTTCGTCATTCGCAGCTTCACCGATCCCGTTAACCAAATGGCAAGCGCGCTTCGCTCAATCACCGACGCCCCGCACTCAGAAATTCAAGCTAAATCCACCGGAGAACAGAGTATCGAAGCGATGCTTCGCAAGCTTGCGCGCGAGCAACCCCGAAGTCTCGTCATTTTCTTTCTCGACCAGTTTGAAGAATTCTTTTCGCTGCTCGATGAAGAAGCGAGAGCGCATTTGATTGAAACCGTGGCCACGCTGTTCGCTCAGGATGCATTGCCTTTTCATCTCGTCTTCGCGCTGCGCGAGGACGTGCTTGCCGAGATGAGCCAGATCAAGTGTGCGATACCGGAAATCTTTCATCACGAGTATCGCCTCAAGCGATTGAGCCGCGAACAGGCCGCCCGCGCCATCACCGAGCCTGCGAAAGCGGTCGGTTGTCTTTATGAGCCTGAACTTGTCGCCCGATTGCTTGATGATTTAAGCGATGGCGATTCGATCGATCCGCCGCAGTTGCAAATCGTCTGTGACAATCTTTACGACTCAAAAGACAACGGCGCGCTCACGCTTGCGATTTACGAGCGGCTCGGCGCTGCGTCGCAGATACTCGCGGGTTATCTTGAGCGCGTGCTGCGCCGATTTAACGCCCGCGATCTCCACGCGGCGAAGCAGATACTCACGGCGATGATTTCAGCCGAAGGCGAGCGACTTGTGCTAAGGGCAAGAGAGCTTGAAGCGCGCGCGGCCAATCGCAGCAGCGAAGGCGCGGCTTTGACCGCTCGATTGATTGAAGAGTTAGTCGCGGCTCGCGTGGTGCGACGGCGCAATCAGGACGGCGAAGCGTGGCTTGAGCTTGCGCACGAGGTTTTGACTGCGGAAGTTTCTCGCTGGCTCACCGCCGATGAGGTTCGGTTGAAGCAGGCGCGAGCAGTGATTGAGCGCGCAATGGAAAACTATCTCGCGCACGGACTGGTGATTGACGCAGACGCGCTCGATTTGATTCTGCCGTTCGGCGAGCAACTGGCGCTGACAGGCGAAGAAGCCGACCTGTTGTTGATGAGCGCCTTGAATCGCTCACGCGCCGTTGCTGCGTGGCTCGTTGAGTCATCGCCGCAAGCTGCGGCTCTGATTAAAGAAGCAATCAACAGCAATGATCCCGATGCGCGGTTGCGTGCGATTGAGGCTGCTGCGCTGTTGCGCAGCGAAGAGATGAAAGAATTGCTTGCGCGGCTTGCGCTCTGGGACGCAGACCTCACTGTCAGAAAAACTGCGAGCATCGCGCTTGCCGACTGGCTCGGCGTCGAGGCTCAGGAACTTTTTTCAGAAGAACGAGCGAGCGAACGCGCGGGTCTGGTGCGCCGTGCCGTCACGCTCGCGATGATACGAGATTATGAGAAGCGATTGGTGCAACTCGCGCGCGTGTCATTGCCGGTAAGCGTGCTCATCGTCGGCGGGCTGATGTGGGTGCGGCTGCGCAGAGGCGGAGCAGAAATTGTGCGCGAAGGATTGGGCGGAACTATTGGCGGCGCGGCATCGGGTTTCATTGGCGGATTGATTCTCGCGATTGGGCTGGCTACGGCTCGACATGCGACAGCGTTTGAAGGCCTGTCGCTCGCGCTCGTGCTGATAAGCCTCGGTTTTTTCATCGGGGCAGTAGGCGGGTTTGGCGTGAGCTTCGGGATGATAGCGGCGGCGCGCGTGACTTACCGCCATAGCCGCTGGTGGTCGGTTGCGGGCGGCGCGGCAGGCGGCGCGATTGTCGGCGGTAGCTCGAAGCTGTTAGGCGTTGATACGGTGCGCGCACTGTTCGGGCGAACGCCTGACGGAATAACGGGAGCGATGGAAGGCGCTGTGATAGGCTTAGGGCTGACGCTCGGCGTTGTTTTGGTCTGCTGGTGGAAAGAGCGAGCGCGGGCGTGGCAAAAAATCTTAGGCGCAAGTCTCGGCGCGATGTGCGCTGGCGTTCTGCTCACGGTCATTGGCGGGAATCTTTTCAGCGGCAGCCTTGAGATAGTTGCGCGGATGTTTTCAGATTCACAGATAAGGATGGAGCCGCTCGCCTCTTTTTTCGGCGAAGTCCACTTCGGGCGAACGTCACAGGTGGTGATGGGCGCGCTCGAAGGATTGATGTTCGGCGCGGGCGTGATGAGCGGCATAGAGATGGCTGCGCGAGGCTCGCGAACGCAGGAGGGTGAAATTGGCGGCAAGGCTCAGCACAAAGTCACAAAAGAATCACGCAGACACAGAGCGGTTGTGTAAATACCTCAGCGTCTCCGCGATTCCTCTGTGACTTTGTGGCGAAACAGGCAGCCTTAGTTCACGCTCTCGTTGAGCGGGCCAAGCTTTAACTTCATGCCGTTGCCTTCGTCGCGCGACGGGCCTTTTGTTTTAAGCAGGCGCGCGCGCGGAAGGCTCACAATCTTCAGGGCGTCCTGCCACTTGTCAGGATAAAGAATCACTTCCGCATAATCGTTTTGATTTGAGAGACGCGCGGCGTCATCTTCGCTCACATATCCGATGAAGTGAACCGTCTCGTCGGCGAGCTTGTGCACTTCAAAGTTGCGGAACAATTTATTCTGAAACAGAGGCGCTTCGTTATGGGGCGAGAAGCTGAAACCGTAAACGCCGCCGGGCAGGTTGTCGACGCCGAAGCCCTGTTGTTTTTCTTCTAGCAGTTTCACCTGATGGCTCGCGCGCAAAGCTTCGCGCTCGTCGCTTTCAGGCGCATTGGAAACTTCATCGGTTTTATTGGTCTGAGCGGGTATTTCTTCTTTCGCCGATTTGGCACGGGCAGCAAGCATCAATCCCATCACGCCAATCGCAGGCAGAAGAACCCCGTCGCAGATTAAATCTGTAACGATCATTGGTCTGCCTCCAGTTGTCGAGAATGTGAAGACTCATCTTCGCTATGTTAATAATCCCGCGCACGCGAGGCAAGCCTATATAGAAGCTGTCTTGCGTAATCGTTTCGGGGTTTGGCTTGAAAGAATCTGCCGTATCCGCTTCCGCGTCGTTCAGCTCATTGATAGATGCAGGTTCATATAGTCACCCGCGCCAAGTTTCTCACAGAGAACTATCAGAGCAGCATTAACGTCTTCATCATCTGCGCTGCGAAAAGACTTCGATAACGGCCTTGAACGTTCCTGTGTTATCGGCGAGCGAGCCTTCGTTGACCGACAAAAACAACAAGCCGTCGCGGGTGGCTGTGAATTCGGCGGAGCGGCCTATGAAGATGAAATCGTCATTGTCGGCTCCGATTACGCCGATGAGCGCGCCCGTCGGCTGATCTCGCATCAGTTTGTTCGTATCCGTCAGGTCGCTTATACCTTCAGGTCCCGTCGTTCGACCCGTCACCGGGTCGAGCGTGACCGTGCCGCTCGCGTTGATCCTGACGCGGTCGCCTCGCTTGATTATCAAGCCCGTGCTAGTCCAGTCGCGTTTTGCAACAACGTCAATCGTCGCGGTTCTGCCGGGCGCGACTGGCTTGCGCGTCATCGGGCGCTCCGGTTCGGGTGAATCGGAAGTTGGAACGATCACCGACGGCTTGTCTGCGCTGACCGCAGGGCGCTCTGGCTGCGCTGGCTCAGGCTTCGACTCGGCTTTCGGCTCCGGCTCTCGCGCTTTTTCAACCTCACGGGGTTGAGTATCTGTTGGAGTAACATCGCGCGGCTGCGGCTCAGCCGGCTGAGTGTTGCGCGGCTGTGTGTCGCGCGAAGCCATCGTGCGAGGAGGTTCGCTTGATGTGCGAGTTGGCTCGCTTACAGTCGGAGATGGTTCGCGCGGCGCTTCGCGCGGTTCAGAGACAGAGGCAACGCCCGCAGGCGCGTCGAATTCTATTCGCGCAACGTCGCCTATATAGACCATCGCGCGGCTCAGGTAGCGGCCCGATCCCGTATCGAGCATGACAATGAACTGGTCGTCGGCAAAGCTCGTCACCTTGCCTTTTAGCACGCTCCCGTTTTTGAGGTGAATGGTGTCGGCCTGAACGACCGGTGCGATGAGAATCAGTACGAGCAGGAAAAACGACAGCTTCCGCATTGCAATGCCTCCGCCTTTTTAGATTGCGTTCAACGGCGCGAATTATATCAGACGACTTTCGAGCAGCGAAACTTTGCCGCGAGGGGTATTCGCGCGAAAAGTAAAATGCGCAAATCGCGCTCACTCGCCTTCGTGATTGACCCTGTCGTTGTAGTCTTCCGATGAAGCCGGATCAAGCTCCCAGCGGCGGCGGTCGCGCTCTTCGACTTTTTCAGTCGTGTGCAGCGGCTCGTTGTCCTCGTATGTAAGCCCCACGGCTTCGCCCAGCTCATCAACTATATCCTGATCTGGCGTCGGCGCAGACCCGCCCACCGTCTCTTCGCCAACATCGGCTCGCGCCCAGTCAGCGTCAATGTCTCCTGCGGAAATATCAGGTGTGCGCGAATGGTGCTCGCGCAATTCATGCATCAGAGGTCCGCTGTTGCCGAGCCGCTGAGCTTCCTCGAATTCCTGCTGCACTTCTTCGTCCGGCTCATACTGCTCGCTTTCCGCCGTTCCCGCGTCAATGAATTTGTCCTTGTCATCCATGCTGTTCCTGCTCCCGGTTGCAATTGCCGCCACTGGCTTCGGCGACACTTAGAGTCTATCAAATCGAAGCCCTGTAGCCCAATCTTTCTAATGGCAATTATAGTGCAAGGGTCAAAAGCCGTCACAGCCTGATTATATCGAATTGCAGGCAGCGGGATTGGAATAAAGAGATGAGATTGCCAGGAAAAGAGCGAAGCCCGACAGGAAATCGGGCTTCGCTTTTGATTCTCTTTTTGGACTAAACAGAGATGACGTTGCTGGCAGCCAGGCCCTTGGGTCCCTGAATCAGGGTGAACTCAACAGTCTGGCCTTCGTTCAGCGTCTTGTATCCGTCAGCCTCGATAGCCGAGTAGTGAACGAACACATCGTCGCCGCTGGCGCGGGTGATGAACCCGTAGCCCTTCGTTGCATTAAACCATTTGACTGTTCCTTTTTCTCTCAATGCTCCTTCTCCTTTTCATCTAGAGTAAATCGCAGCGTGATGATCGGAGCTAAAGCAAAGAGCGTTCGCGGTCAAACTAACAAACGCGCAAAACCTTAACTTCAACTTCAGTCCTCCTCACACTACTGCTAAATCAAAACTTGCTCATCCTACACAGCCGAAATCCGACTGTCAACTTCCAATCGCAGGTTTTCGTAATGGCTCAGTAACGGGAGGAATAGGTAGCACAGACTTCAGTCTGTGATTTCATATCGCCTGCCACAGGCTAAAGCCCGTGCTACATCGCCGCCCGTAACTGAACAATTACAGGTTTTCCAATCCGGGATGCTGTTTAGAACCCGTGAAGGGACGAATTTCAATCATCTCTGCTTTCACCCTGTAAGCGAGGTGTGTATCATTTGGGGCCTTTCGCGTTACTCACGAGGCGACCATCTGCGCCCTCGTCGGCCCTGCGTTATTATCAATCAGTCCCAATATGAAGATGCGACAAAAGATGCACGCGTTCCGTACTGTTTATTAAAGCGAGCGGCGAGGCAATCGCGAGCCTTCTTTTAGCGTTCTGATAAAGTCAATCAGAGCCGCGTTGAACTCATCCGGTCGCTCGAGGTTCGACAGATGCCCCGCGCCTTCGATGATATGAAACCCTGCGTTGGGTATGCGACTGCGCAACGCTTCGGCTTCCGCCACAGGCGTGAGCTTGTCTTCAGAGCCGACGATTATCAACACAGGAAAATTCATACTCGAAAGCAGAGCAGTCGAATCCGCGCGCTCGGCCATGCCGCGTTGAGCGGCGGCGATTCCCTTCGGTGAATTCGCTTCGCCCATTGCGCGCATTCGCTCGACAATGTCGGGGCGATGCTCTACTGTCGCAGCGGCGAGCGCGAGCGGTACCATGTCATCTACAATCGCACGGGCGCCTTCGCGCTCGACTCTTTCAGCGGATTTGATTCTGCGCTCGCGGCCTTCCGAAGTGTCGAGCGTCGCGCGAGTATCCGCGAGCACCATCGCGCTAACCGCTTCGGGATAATCTCTATAAAACGCGAGCGAGATATACCCGCCCATTGAAAGCCCTACAAGCACTGCGCGATCAATTCCGAGCTTCTTCATCAACTCGCGAACATCTGCGGCCATCTGATCCATCGAGTACGGCCCATCAGGAACATCAGAGCCACCGAACCCGCGCAGGTCGAGCGTTATCGCCCGGCAAATATTTTTTAGCGCGGCCACTTGGTCGTCCCACATCGTTTGATTGAGTGGGAACGCGTGAATGAAGAGGACCGGAAGCCCCGCGCCTTCATCACGGTAGTCAATATTGATGCCGTTGATCGTTGCCTTCATGTTTTTCACCTCAGTTTAACAGCGCCGTTGAAGTTATCACGCATTTTGTGAATCGTTCACTTGAGGAATTAAAGCGACAAACGAATTGCCATAGCGGTAGATGTTAGCAGATTGCCTTGCTTTCTTTCACGCCATCGAATGATGCCGCGAACCCGCTCTTCCTTTGCGGTGTGACAACCGTCACGACGCGCTGAACGAGGCTGTTTCTCATGGTTACGGTTGAAAATCAACACTTACAGAGAGTGTTGCGCGCACAAGAAAATTGCAAGAATTCCGATAAGCTGTTGTGACATGGTGACTAATCCGACTGTGATCATCTTCTCGTAATCAATCGGCCAATTTAACTGATCGCAATCTCGAATCGCCGTGCTATACTGACGCTCTTTTGGAAGCGCGCGGTCAGAGTTTTTGAAGTAAGAACGAGCAAGGGATTAGAAACGGGTTGCTCCGACAGCGCAAATTGCTCACTGAATCATAAGGAGGCAGGAATGAATCAATCCCCCAACAGGAGATTCAGCAGGGGCCTCTCAGGTTTGACTATCTTGACGTTCTTTGTAGTTGGGTATTCAATAAGCGGCAATACCATAACGGCAACCGCCGCCGACAATCCTTCCGCCGCCTCACAATCCTCTCAAGTTGATTTTCTTGACATACCGGGCACGTTCAAAAATTTGCCCAGAGCAAAAGATACTGTAACAGCAAAGCGCCCGGTTGAAGAGATAAACTTAAACGCAAACGGCCAATCAACCAACGCGCAGCTTGAGATTGACGCTACGAAAGGCATTGCGATCAATCTCGCAAAAGGAGCTGCGAATAATCTTACAGATGAACGCGACCTTCAGGATTTTCATGCGACCGCGTATTGCTTGAAGGGACGCACAGCTTCAGGCGAGTACGTTCGCCCTGGAGTGATAGCGGCTGATCCGCGCGTGCTTCCGCTAGGCACAGTTGTCCACATACGAGCAGGAAGGTTCACGGGAACATACACTGTGTTCGATACCGGAGCGCGCATCAAGGGACGAGTCGTTGACGTTTATGTCCCCAGCCGCAGAGACGCGGTTGAATTCGGTCGCCGTCAAGTCAAGATCAAAGTTCTCGGACGGCTGACGCGTAGCGGCGA
The DNA here is from genome assembly GCA_035575515.1 of Blastocatellia bacterium. Lineage (GTDB taxonomy): Bacteria > Acidobacteriota > Blastocatellia > UBA7656 > UBA7656 > DATLXU01. The sequence goes on along the minus strand of DATLXU010000027.1, from coordinate 17,714 downwards.
TCCGTCGCGCAAGAACACCATAGAATCAGACCTGTAGATTCGCGCTCGCAATTTTGCGCGAAAGCCCATTGATAAGAAAAAGCCCGCAGCTATGAAACTACTAGCTGCGGGCTTTTTTGTTGCGGCAGATGATGGGGGATGAGCAAAGTGATTGGCTCGGTGTTTGTATCCGACCTGCACTAAAAACTTGCTACCCGCTCCATCGTCTTTGCCTCCATGACGCTCGATTGCTGATTTTATTGACTCCGCCAATCGCTTGGGAATAAAAGCGGCCAGCAGGAAGTTTTATTCTATAAAGAGTGAACTGCGACGGGCGCAGTTGCCCATTGATTGGAAGGAGGTTGAGTCAATGCAGTCGAAAACTCTGGCGGGTATTATTGCCGGGCTGATAGCTGGTTTGGTCTTCGGTGTCATGATGCAAATGATGATGACGCCGGACAGTATGCCGATGATGAGCATGGTAGCCAAAGTCGTGCGCTCCGACAGCATACTCGTCGGATGGCTCTATCATCTGTTCAACAGCGCGGTCATCGGCGGGTTGTTCGGATGGCTGCTCGGCAATCGCATTCACGGATATGGCGCGGGGCTTGGATGGGGCGCTCTGTATGGCGTCGTCTGGTGGGTCTTGGGCGCTCTGGTTCTAATGCCCATATTGCTCGGCATGTCTGCATTCGCGCCTTTGATGATGGAAATGATGCGACCGGTTGCGACAAGCAGTCTTATGGGGCATATCATTTATGGGCTGATTCTGGGCGCTGGCTTTGTGGCATTGAGACACGAGACGCCGAGCGTGATGCGAGAAGCGTAGCGTGTGAGAACGGCATCAATCAACGGGCAGGGCCAGAGGCTGACATAACCACAATGGCGAACCGGGAAACGGAATTGCGCCTGCGTAAGTTCGAGCGCGAGGCTCTCGCTCATCTCGACGCGCTTTTGAGAGCGGCTAAAGGCATCGCGCGCAACTCGCAGGACGCCGAAGACATAACTCAGGAGACGTACCTGCGGGCATGGAAGTATTTCGATTCGTTCGACGCAGGCTCGAACTGTCGCGGGTGGTTGTTTCGTATAATGTTCAACGTGATAAACGGCAGGAGAAGCAAGCAGATGAAGCTTGCCGAAATGCCGTTTGAAGAAAGCCCCGAACACCAGCGCGACAATGTCATAGCCTTCGATCCGCTCAGGCGAATCGAAGGGCGCGAGGTGATTGAGGCTGCCAGCCAATTGTCCGAAGAGCACCGATCAGTACTGTGGCTGGTCATTGTAGAAGAATTCACATATCGGGAAGCGGCAGAGGCTCTCGATGTGCCCATAGGCACCGTGATGTCAAGACTGCATCGCGCCAGAATAGAGCTTCGCAAATTATTAGCGGCAAATCGAGCGAGCGGCTTGAGCGGTTGAGCCTCAGATTACGACGACTGGTTGTGATCGGGCTGGCACGGAGTGGAGATGAATTGCGCTGAAATAAAACAGATCATCCAATTGTACATGGATAATGAGTTGGACGCTCGCAGCACGCTCGACGCGCAGCGCCATCTGGAAACCTGCCCGGTTTGCTCGCGATTGCTTGACGCGCTTGCGGAACAAGACCGATTGCTGAAGCAGGCCGCCCGCTCCGTCCCGCTCAACAGCAGCCATGTTCGTGAAAATATTCTTGGCGCCATACAAAAGGAGACCTCAAAATCAGCCCGCCGCTGGTTCCTATTGCCTATGTGGAGCCGCGTCGTCGCTGTTGCCCTTATAGCGATAGTCGCTGCTTTGCTCTTGCTTCGCATGGGGCTATTGCCTGGCTCAAACCAGAGCGTCTACGCCGCAGTCATATCAGATCATGCCGATCACTGCTCGATTGATAATTTGATGGGAGCGATCACCGACAGCGACGAGCTCGCCAAACTGATCGCACTTTACGGGAATATGAAAGTGATGCCGGACCTGTCGGCTTTCGGGTTTGGCGAATCGCGCGGGCGCGTCTGCAAAGTGGATGGAGTAGAGTTTCTCCATCTGATTTTCTACAATCGCGAGCAGCAGCCGGTCTCGCTTTTCCTGCGCCCGCGCTCTTCGCAGATGATAGCTGAAGAGTTGCGCGTCATTCACCGAGACAATTACAACGCCGTTTCTATCTCCCGCTCAGGCATTGAATTGCTCGTCGTCTCATCGCTCGATGACAAACAGACATCGGCCATAGCTCAAGCATTGGCCGCTCAACTAGAGGCTGATTAATCGGAAGTAGCCCGCGCGTTTCTTCTTCCGTATGCGCGCGATCATTTTCCGCAAAGCTCATGCGATAGATATGCGCTGCTTTCGCATCATGCTTTTCACGCGCTTCACGCTCGGTCAGCCCTATATGCGCCATTTCCGGATCGGTAAACGTAGTCCAGGGCGCAACGCGGAAATCGGTCTTGGGCGTGAGCGGCCAGAAAAAGAGCGCGTTGCGCACGACTATCGAATCAGTAGCACGACCGTTAGGGAGTACTCAAATCCGCAAGGCGCGTGACGAAGGTCGAGGCTACAATCAAGCCTTAACTCCGCTCAAGTGAGACTACCGCTTTCGCAGTATTTCTTCTTTAGCTGCCGCGCGCAGCTTTTCCAGGTTGAGGATAACAATCTCCTTCCGGTTTGTATCTATTATGCCTTCATCGCGCAGGCTTCCAAGCGCGTTGCTCACCGTCTCGCGATACACGCCCATCATATCGGCGATGTCTTGATGACGGATGTCCGTGATTGGATGTGTGCCGTTATTAGATAGGCTCAACAGCAGTGAGGCGACTCGCGCGGGTATGCCTTTGAAGGTCGAATCGCCCAACCGCGCCTGCGCGTCGTGCATTCGCTGGCTTATTTCTTCCAGCATTCGCAGCGCGACCTGCGGCTTCATCAGTAGCAATCTCTCAACGTCTGCCCGGCCCATCACGCAAATGGTGCAGTCTTCAGCAGCTTCGGCAAACAGGTCGTACATATTCTGGCCCACGATGGCCATCTCGCCGAAGAAGGTCATCGGGCCGACCGTCTGAACTATCAGCTTGCGCCCTTCCGAAGAGAGTCGGTACAGGTGCACCGAACCTTTTTTGAGCAAGAAGAGCACTTCGCCGGTTTCATCGGGCATATAGATGATCTTGCCTTTAGGCGCGGTAGTCATTACCGTAGAGGCGTCAATCATCTTCATCTCTTCGGGCGAGAGGTCGCGAAATATCCGCATCGCCGAAAGATAAGCCACCTTGCTCGGCGCGTCTGTCTGAGACGCGAAAGTGGCTCCAGGAGCCTGTTTGGCGGCCTGGCCGGTTGATGATTTCCCGCCGCCTATTAACCTCGAAATGGTTGACAAGAAACTTTTCTCCATTTTTTGTCTCTCTGCGCCGTCATTATAGGGCGATTTCTCGCATGATGACCAGGATTGCGTCCACATTCCGGGTATGATTGCTGTCGCATACTAAAAGCTTTCTCGCTATCGCCGGTGTCATAAACTTCTCTGGCGACTCTAGCTCTTAATCGGGAGGCGCATCACCCAGCGCCGCCGTTATGCTGGCGAATAGATGCTCGCGATGGGGGTTGCCCAGACTTAACACCTTTCCGTCGAGCACGTAAGTAGGCACTGCAAAAACATTCTCCGGTCTGTGAGCGCCGGGATCATCGAGATTAACAACCTCCGTGAGGAGATGAGAGAACTTGCGGGCTATCTCTGAAGCCATCAGTATCGCTTCCTCGCAACTGAAGCAGTCCGAAGACACATATATCTGCAATCGGCGCTTTGCTCGCCCGTTGCCGTAGCTATGTTTGCTGTCTGAAACGCTCGCCATGCCTTGAACGATAGCATTAAACGAGACTGGCTTCGGTGGTTGCAACCACACGAAGAAAAAAGATGCGCGTGAGTGCAACTACTGATTCGAGCAGAACGGCCTGATACGATCAACGCGCAATGGAAGCCTCGCAAGATGCGGCGAGGTTTTTGAAAGGAGGTTAAGGAAATGAGAACTATAGTGGCCGGATTGACCAGCACTTTGGCGATGACGATGGTAATGGTGATGGCTCCCGTGATGGGAATGCCGAAGATGGACATAGCGGCGATGCTTGGCAGCGTGATTGCGGGCGGCTCAGCCCCGCCCGGCAGCTTCGCCTGGATTGCCGGGCTAGTGATGCACCTGATTATAGGCTCGGTCGTGTTATCTGCCGGTTATGCGCTGGCTCATAATCACCTGCCCACGTCAAGCTCATTGGTAAAGGGAGCGATCTACGGCGCGATAGTCTGGCTGATGGCTCAGGCAGTGGTAATGCCGATGATGGGCGCGGGCCTGTTTTCATCGAACCTGCCGCACGGCGCAATGTCGGCAATGGGGAGCTTGATTGGCCACCTGATTTACGGCGCGGTTCTGGGAAAGGTGTATGGCTCCGCGCGGTCTGAAAACACGAAGGGCAATCTTTCCATACTGCCAAACTAAGATTTGTGAGGTCAGGCGATGCTTCATTGCGCGGCGATGCTTGTGTTGCGGTGCGAGAAGACCGCAGCGCAAGCATCTGTGTGCACGCTGGTGTCGAGGTCGGCGGCAATGGATGTGCGATAAGGCAGACGATTAGGTTCAAAGGTGCGGTTTGATTATGAGCATTATGCGAATTTTTCAAGCATCAATCTTCGTCCTCTTTATAGGCGCAAATGCTATGCTGATCCTTGTTCTGCTTTGGCGGGTTGCGGCACAGCTTTCGCGCCGAAACGCGCCGGGCTTGGAGCGATCACCGTCTGGCCATGAAGAAGAAGGCAATGGCATCCGAAACGGTTTCCGTGAAGCACGATGATTATGGAAAACAAGAAACCAAAGACGCTGGTCCTAGTCTGCCGCCAAGATTTCTGCAGAGTTCTCGACCGCATGCTACGTAGCGAAGGCTTGAGCAATTTTCAGCATGGCGACCTCAGCTTGGTTAGTGGCCCGGTCATCGAAGCGATGGCCGGAGGCGCTACTGAGGTGTTTGTGGTTTCGACGGACGCCGATCATGCCGGGAGACTCATAAGTCTCTTGCGCGCCTGTCCGATTCGCGGAGAGGCTGAAGAGATATTCGAGCTTTATATTGTCGGCGAGGATTGATGCGGCGCTCGACTTGAGTGTCGATCCGCATCTGCAAAGGAGCATCAGGAGGAATGCGAAATGGCAACGATACCTTTGATTTCTGAACAACAGGCAACAGGGCAAGTTAAGGAAATCTTTGATGACGTCAAGCACACTCTTGGATTACCTTTTGTCCCTAATCTGTTCAAAGCAATGGCCAATTATCCGGCCTACCTGGAAGCAAGCTGGCATAGGTTCAAGGTGATAATGGGGCCGGGAAAGTTGGACCGCAAGACGAAAGAGATACTCGCCTTTGCAGTGTCTGCTGTCAGCAACTGCGAGTACTGTATCAATGCCCATGCGGCAGGCCTGAAGCAGATGGGCGTTTCGACCGAAGAATTGATTGAGGTACTCGCTGTTGTTGATCTCTTCAGCGGGTTCAATAAGTTTCTCGACGATTTGCGCGTCAAGTCTGATGTGAAGTAAGAATGAACAATCAATGAAGAGAGACAGAGGGCACTTCAAGCGGCAGCCAGCCGCGCTGCCACCATCAAGCCTCTCGATATGAGGAGAAGATTTATATGTATTCACAAAGCGTCTCAACGACAACGGGCGGGCTTGCCGATGCGAATTTTGTCGAAGTTGAAAAGCAGTTTATTCGTGAGAGGGGCTATCCCGATTTTGATTGGGTAAGCTACGGCACACCTTCGCCAGTGAACCGACTCACGAAACCCCTACCTGAGTGCCGCGTCGCAATGGTAACGACGGCAGGCGCGCATCTGAAAACCGATTTGCCATTTAATTTGAGAAGTAGGATCGGAGATCACACCTATCGCGAGATTCCGAACGAGGCGAATTTGAATGATCTAGTGTTGTCACACGTCGGATACAACATCGTGCGGGTGAGCGAGGACAAGAACTGTGTCTTTCCTCTCGACCGGCTTCGCGAGTTAGAGAGTGAAGGGATCATTGGCGCGCTGGCTACGCGGCATTATTCGTTCATGGGTTATATAGCTGTGACCGAGCCGCTGATTAATGAAACGGCACCAGAAGTGGCTGAGAAGCTCAAAGCCGATGAAGTTGATCTGGTGTTGCTCGCGCCTGCCTGACCGGTGTGCAATCAGTCGGTCGGGCTGATACAGCGAGCACTTGATGAAGCGGGACTTGCGACAATTTCGCTGACGCTTGTCCGGCAGATCACCGAAATGGTAAAACCGTCTCGCGCACTTTACGTCGAGCATCCTTTCGGCCATACGTTTGGCGACTTACATGACTGCGAGTTGCAGCGACGAATACTGCTTGACTCACTGAATGCAGCCGAGAAGATCACCGAGCCGGGCGCCATCATTGAGTTGCCTTACAAGTGGACGAAAGATGATCTCAGGGAAAAACAACTTCTCAAGCGGGCCCACTGAATTGGATGTGGTTACCCGCTCAGCGAGGAACAAACGGTGGCGATGATTAAATTCCTAATCGCTGGCAGCGTTCTAATTCTGGTCGTGACGGTTATGGCTTTCAGCCAACAGCCACAACAAACGACCGAACAGGTGCAACTCGATTTCTTGAAGAAACATTGGCGATTGCCAGTGCCGCCACAGGGTCAGCCGCCAGCGACGTTTTCGGAGCTGGAGTCGTCTCTGGACCCGGCCAGTTGCGGGATTTGCCATCAGGCGCAGTTCGAAGATTGGAAGACCACTATTCATAGCCGGAGCATAGGGCCGGGCTTGCTCGGACAGATGCCAGGCATGCTGCGAGAGGCGGCTGAGACGGCGGTGATGTGCTATACCTGTCACGCTCCGCTCGCTGAGCAGCAGGAGTTGTATCAAGCGTCTTCTCAATTCAAAAAGAACCCTCGTTTTGATGCCGCATTGCAAAAACATGGGCTGACGTGCGCTGGCTGCCACGTGAGGAACTATCAGCGGTTCGGGCCGCCGCAGCGAGATGGCTCGCTAGAAGGTACGCTCCCGCCAGACCAGGCGCCGCATGGCGGAGCTACATGGACCGCTGCGTTTGAGCGCGCCGAGTTCTGTATGGGCTGCCATCAATTCAAAGAAGGCGAGCGCGAGTTGAACGGAAAACTGCTGGAGAACACCTACAACGAATGGAAGAGCAGCCCTTACGCTGCGCAAGGCATCGCGTGCCAGCAATGCCATATGCCTGATCGTCGCCACCTGTGGCGAGGCATTCACGACCCGGAAATGGTCAGGCGTGGCGTGACGGTTGAGTTGCAAACAAGCCAGCCTCATTACAACGCGGGCGAGATGCTTCAAGCGACGCTCACGCTGACAAACAGCGGCGTCGGCCATTATTTCCCCAGTTATGTCACGCCTAAGGTTGTACTGAAAATGGAACTGCTCGACGACAGTGGTCGCCCGATTCCCGGCAGCTTGCGACAAGAGGCTGTCGGTCGTGAGGTGACGATGGATATATCACGCGAGATTGCCGACACGCGAATCCCTCCAAAAGGCAAGCACGAGTTTCGCTATGTTCGGGCAATTGATCGAAAGGGGCTGACGCTGCGAGCCGTCGTTATGGTTTACCCAGATGAGTTCTATCGAAGGTTCTACGAGGCGAAGCTGGCGGGTCGGCTTTCTGCCACTGAAAGAAGATTGCTCACGGAAGCCTTGAAGACGGCGCGCACATCAGGCTACACACTTTTTGAGAAGGAAATCCCGCTATAACGTAGCCAATCGAAGGAGAGGAAGAGTCTCTTCGTGCGGGTCGGCTACCAGCAACGCGAAGGGCGGCGCGAGTACATTCTCAATACATCTCAAGACCTGATGCTCGGCAGCCTTTTGCTGCTCGCGAGCGGCGGCGAATCAAGCTACAAGGAATTTCAGGTGACGGCGCGATATAAATTCCGTCAGGCGGATTAATTCGTCGCGTCATACGTGCGCTCGAAAGCCACTGGCGATCTAAACGACTTCAATTCTTTCTTCGGGAACTTTGAAGCGCCGATTATCAGGTGAAACGAACGATCACGGCTTCCTTGGGACGCGCCAAATCGCTTCCTGTTCTGGGGCAACTTCAATCTGATTTATGGAATGAGCATCGCGCCCGTTCTCGACATTCGCGACGGCTTTCCGCTTTCGATCACGGACGAGGACCGGATTTTTTGTCGGCCCGCGCAATCAAGCAGGCCGCTTCCCGACTTTTGGCTCGCTCGACTTGCAGGTGATGAAGAGCGTGCCGCTGCCGGGAGATAAGAAATAGAGGGCGAAACTCGGCTTGAAGATTTTCAATGTCACGAATCATTTCAACCTGCGCGACTTCCAAGGCAGCCTGGCGAGCTCTAATTTTGGCGGCTTCTTTAACGGTGTAGGCCGGTCGTTCAGGGGAAAGTTTGTGATTGAGTTCTGAAACGAGGAATAAACCCCGGTTCTAAGCGATTGTTAGTTTGTGAGATAGCTGTTTGCAGAGAAAGCGCGCAAATCAGTCGCGATGAATTGATGAGAGCGCAAGAGCAACGATCCAACATTTTTTCCATTGAGCGAAAGCTGCGTGGCTGCAATTACTGAACACAATTGGGAACTGAGATATAACTTGGATGCTTGATGCGCCGGTAGTCGGGCCAATGCCTGAAACAGAATGTGGAAGGCTTGGCGTCAGCCTTCGCAGCGAAGATTGAAGTCAAAGGAGGTTAGAATTCAATTATGAAAACTCGCAGATCATGGCAAATTTTGACGCTGACTTTGTTTCTGAGCAGCTTTGCGGCATTCGCCCTCGGCAAGACGGGCTTTGCCCCAAAGCCGGAAGAAAGAGGCGCGGTCGAACAACAGCAGCCAGTCAATCCCTGTAATCCCTGCGCAAAGAAGAAGGCGCAAAATCCCTGTAACCCTTGCGCGAACAAAGCTCAGAACCCTTGCAATCCATGCGCAGCCAAGAAGGCTTCCGAAGAAGTTTACGCGCCCGCCACTTCTTACAGCCATTGGACGAAGATAAACAGCAAGCCGCTGTTGAGTGAAGCGCACGGCGGCCTATTCGTCACGACCTTTGCCAATCCGACCGCTCAAGAAGCGATCAGGAGCAAGGCCAGGAGCTTTCCCGTCGGCTCGATACTCATTAAAGAGTCGCACGCAAATACAAGCGGAAAGCCCGGCGAAAAGGGGACCATCTTCGGGATGGAAAAGACCGCGAATGGCTGGCTCTGGGTTACAACCGATGCGAGAGGTCACGTGACCGGCAAAGGCGATAGCACCCAGATGCAGATGTGCGCGCAGTGTCACGCAGGAGCGCAGGTGGACTCTGCGTTCCTGCGCAAAGAGTGATCTACAGTCGGCTGAGAGAGCTTCGTTCGATCAAGAGAGAATAATTTTGGCGAGCAATCTTGTTTCGAGTGAAGTGGATGTGGGGCCGCTCAGGGGCGCGATTTCTGCCACTCTCCTTTCGCGCCCCGGAGTTCTAAATCAGACCAGATGAGATTGGTAGAGCAGAGAATTTGGAGTGCAGTTGCACTCCAAAACTCGCCTGCGGTGCCAATCTTATAAGTTTCGATTTAGAAGTAAAGAAGGTTGAAGATAAATTATGAAGTCAAATTCGATGCATATAAGCAGCGAAAGAGGCGCGACGACGGTTCGCATAGTCCTTGCCCTGAGCGTGCTGGCGATTGCAGCGGGCATAGTGTTTGTCACATTGAACAGGGGCAAAGCAGCAAGCAACCGCAACGCTTCAACAGTGCGAGCCGCTTCGTCCGACGGGGCTGATACTGCAAGGACGACCGCGCCGGGATTCGCTTTGAAAGACCTTTCCGGCAAAGAAGTGAGGCTGTCGGATTACAAAGGCAAGGTGGTGATTGTGAACTTCTGGGCGACCTGGTGCGGCCCTTGTCGCGCCGAGATACCTTCGTTCGTCAGGCTGCGCAACCAGTACTACGATCAGGGGCTGGAGATAATAGGCATATCGCTTGATGAGGATGGGCCGGGCGCAGTAGCCGGGTTCGTCAAACAACTGAAAATTAATTACCCGATTGTGATGGGCACGATGGAGACGGTCGAAGCATACGGCCCGATGGATGCCATACCTACGACATTCATCATAGACAGGCAGGGGCAAGTGCGCAGCAGGCATCTGGGTATGATGTCATTCAGTGAAATTGAAGACGCAATCAAAGGTCTACTCTAAAGATTGAACCAATAAGGCAGTGCTGAAGATAAACGCCGGTATAAACACATTTGGGATTGGGCGCAATCGGGCACGCTGCTCAAATCATTCGATGGAGGTGAAAACAGATGAGAAGAGTATTTACAACAACTCTAATGCTCGTTCTATCGTTGAGCCCGACTGTCTTTGCACAACTCGGCACCGCAAGCATCAGCGGTACGGTGACAGATCAAAACGGAGCAGCTATTGCGCAGGCGCGCGTGGTGGTAAAAAACAAGGCGACCGGCCAGGCGCGCGAGGCCAAGACTGGCGAAGACGGCGTTTACACAATTCAAAACCTTTTGCCCGCCACCTACGAGGTTAGGATCGAAGCGCCAGGTTTTTCTGCCTCTGTTGTAGATAATGTTGAATTGCGCGTCGGCGAAGTTCCGACCGTGAGCCTTTCTCTCAAACCGGCGGGCGCTACGGAAGCGGTGCAGGTCGTGGCCAGCGAAGCGGTCGGGGTTGATACGACCACTTCGCAAGTGTCGGGTATCATCTCAGACCGCACTCTTTCGAACCTGCCGCTCAACGGGCGCAACTTCCTCGACCTCGCGTTCTTGATTCCCGGCAACAGGCCCGCGCCGAACTATGACCCAACAAAGACCACCACTATAGAGGTCTCGTCGGCAGGCCAACTCGGTCGTGGCGGCAACATTGCTGTTGATGGCGCGGACAACAATGATGATGTTGTTGGCGGCACGCTCCAGAACTTCCCGCAGGACGGCATCCAGGAGTTTCAAATCATCGTCAACCGATTCTCCGCTGAGATCGGGCGGTCAGCATCATCTGCGATCAATATCGTGACCAAGAGCGGATCGAACGACATTCACGGCTCGGCGGCATTCTTCTTCCGCAACGATACGCTTTCGGCGCTGCCAGCTACGCTCGACAAGACCATAGTTGAAACGCTGGGCAAGCCGGACTTCGACCGCGAGCAATACGCTGGAACGCTCGGCGGTCCAATTAAGCGCGACCGCGCTTGGTGGTTCGCTGCGTTCGAGTACCGCAAGCAGGATTCAGTCGTCCTGACGGGCGTGCGCGACTTTGGCTCTCGAAGGGTGCTGACCAGCTTCTCGGATGCGCCGCTCAGAGACACTTTGCTCAGCGGGCGAGGCGACTGGCAGGTGGGGGGGAATGATCGGATGGCTTTCCGTTACGCGCTGCAACGTGAAAATGATGTGGATCGTGGAAGCCTCCGTAGGCCCATAGGCACGGCGGACAACCGGCAGCATTCGTTCAACAACTACCAGTCGTTCGTCCACAACTGGGTGCACACATTCTCGCCGCGACTGCTGAACGATTTTGTCTTTCACGAGAACAACTTCATCAATCTCATCCCGACGTTCGTCGAGAATCGCAACGAGCTTCGATTCCCATCCGTTCAGGATGGCGGCAACTTCCGCATACCGCAACGCACGCGCCAGAATCGGGTCCAGTTCCGCGACAACGTTAGTTGGACGGTGGGCGCGCATGCGCTGAAGTTCGGCGGCGAGTATCAGCGGCTCGACACCGATGCGGTGTTTGATCTGTTCGGATCAGGCACGATTTTTCTCACCGAGGATTTCGCCACGCGCGACCGCAACGGCGACGGGAAGATTGACGATCTTGACATACCTGTTGCATTAACGATTCGATCTGCTGCCCCTGTGCGACCGCCGACCGTGCCGGATGTTGATAATAACTTCTTCGCCTGGTACGTGCAGGACGACTGGAAGGTGAGGCCGAACCTTACCATCAACATAGGTCTGCGCTACGAGCTGGATACGAACGTGAAGAATACCGACAACTTCGACGAGATCAACCCGATACTCCGCCCGTTCCTTTCGCCTGGCGGTCGCGAGCGTAATAAGAAAAATTTCGGGCCGCGCATCGGGTTCAACTGGGATCCGTTTAGCGATGGCCGCACCTCGATTCACGGCGGCTACGGCATCTATTACGACCGCATAGTGCTTGAGGTGCCGCTGCTGGAGCGATTGCTGGACGGCCGCGCGCTGGCGCTCGAAGTGAGGAATGGTTCGGAGCTTGATGCGTCAGGAAGGTTCCGGTCCGGGACGCCCACGCTGGCAAGCCCGTTTGTTGGCCCGCTGATTCCGGGCGCGGGCGCGGTCGGCATTAACATCATAGACAACAACCTGGATACGCCCTATGTGCAGCAGTTCAACTTTGGCATCCAGCGCGAAGTCATGCGTAACCTGACCGTTTCGGTTGATGGCATTCACTCGTTCGACTCAAAGTTCATCATCGGGCGGTCTATCGGCACGGTCTTTAACCCGGTCGTCAGTGGAACTGATTCAGTGGTGAATCTCGAATCGTCAGTCAAGAACTGGTATGACGCGCTGCTCGTGAATGTGCAGAAGCGATACTCGAACCGCTTCAGCTTCAATGCGTCGTACACGCTGTCGAAATCGTCCAACTTCTCGAACGACGATCAGATTCCATTCCAGGTTGGGCCGCTCGACCCGAATAACTTGAGACTGGAAAAGGGGCCGCCGCCCAACGACGAGCGCCATCGCTTCACGTTCGCGGGAGTGTTCGATGCGCCACTGGGGATTCAGGTATCGCCGATCCTGACGCTCGCCTCTGACGTGCCGATTGATATTCAGTTGCCGCCGGATATTGGCGGGACTCGCATTCCGCAGTTGCAACGCAACGCTGGCGGGCGCACGTTCCGAACGGGCCGCGAGTTGAACAGCTTTATCCAGCAGATCAACTCAGGGGGCGGCATCAATGGAGCACTTCTCCCACTCGTGCGCGATGACCTGGAGTTCGGCGACAGCTTTCAGTCGTTCGATTTGAGGCTCACGAAGACAATCAAGATCAATGAGCGTTTCGGGGTTCAGGGCATCGCCGAAGTCTTCAACTTGTTCAACGTGACGAACATTCGCGGCGTGAACAACGTGAACTTCTCCGGTTTCCAGAACACGTTGATCCGCGACAGCGCGGACCCGAAGAGCCCCGGCTTCCTCAAGTCGTCGTCATTCGGCACGCCAATACAGACTGCCGGTGGCGTGTTCGGCACAGGAGGCCCACGGGCATTCCAGTTCGCCGCGCGGGTTCAGTTCTAAAAGGAAGAATGAAGCAATGGATGCGCGTGGAGAGACAGCCACAGTTGGCGCGGCTGAGATAAGATACAGCCACGTCACAGAATCGGTCTTCGGAGCCAACCTGACATCGGTGAATGTCGGCAAGAGTCTCATCTACAGCGCTCCCTTGCGCGGGCCGGAAGACGCCAAACAGCTAGAAGGCATCTGGTGGTTCTGGGATTCAGGCACAGACGGATTCGTGGCCGTGCAGAATGCCAGCCCAGAAAACGTTACTGTGACACCAACTCTCTATGTGCAAGAGCGCGGCTATCGGCTTGAGCCGATGCAAATGAATCCGCACGAGATGAAGTGGGAGAAAATCGGCGACGTGATCGCAGAGGAGCACTTCGAAAGTGCCTTAAGCCGATTCCCCGCTGCGGGCGCACTGGTCAAGATCGGGAAGCCGTCTCTTCCAGCATTGGTTATAGAGTACACGCCCAAATGAGCAAAGCTACCCTGACAATATACAGGAGCATGGTCTAATAACAATGAAATCAGGCTGTTTACGACTACGGATGATCGCGATAGCGCTCTTTATCTGCTTACTGGCTGTCGGTACAGGCATCGGACAGGAAAAGACTCCAGCCACTTGTGTCAAAACAAAGGTGCGGGAAAGAGTCGCGAGAATAACGCGCGACTCTAGCGGCTAGCAGCCCAAGCTGAAGGCTTTGGATCAGGAGGTCAGCGTGACAGTTGAACAGGGAACTGTCTGGGCTACCCTTGATCAGATGGTACAAGCTGACTCCAGATACGAAAGGACGAAATGAAGATGCAACCTATCAGCAATTCTACTGAAGTCAGCGGCGAAGCGCCCGCGTCTGCTAAACGCCGCTCCTTTCTCGGCGTTGTGATAGGGCTGATATGGTCAGCCGTCACTGCTACGCTCGGCGTCACTATCGGTCGCTATAGTATCGCGCCTGCGCTTTCAAGCACAGGCACGTCTGAGTGGGCAGATGTCGGGTTGCTTGACGAGATTCCTGAAGGCAAGCCGGTCAAGCGCAGCGTCGTTGTATCGCAGAACGCTGGGTGGGGGCGCTTTAATTCTCAGCGATTGGTCTGGGTGACAAGGAAGGGAGAACAGATAACCGTTTTCTCTGCTGCCTGCCCGCATCTAGGTTGCACAATCAATGAGGCAGCAAACGGATTTATCTGTCCTTGTCACGGCAGCGCCTGGAATGCCGATGGAGAGAAGCTGGGCGGGCCTACACCGCGAGGAATGGACGTGCTTGAACACCGCGTCGAAGGAGATATGCTCAAGGTGAAGTATCAATACTTCAAACAAGGCGCAGCTCAAAAGGAACAGGTAGGTTGAGATGAGTGCGTTCGCATCACGATTGGCAAAGGTCGCTGATTGGCTCGACGAGCGCGCAGGAATAAAGAGGCTGACACGCAGCGCGCTCGATGAGCCAATACGCGGCGGCGCTCGCTGGGCCTATGTCTTCGGCAGCACGCTAGTGTTTCTATTCGCGATTCAGGCCGTCACAGGAATGCTCCTCGCGATCTACTACGTGCCTAGCGCCGACCACGCCCACGCGAGCGTCGCCTATATTCAAAAAGCTGTGCCCGGCGGGGCGCTGCTCAGAGGACTCCACTACTATGGCGCGAGCGCGATGGTAATTATCGTCGTCGCTCACATCACCCAGACCTTTCTTTACGGCGCGTACAAGGGCAAGCGCGAATTGCTGTGGGTTGTCGGGGGCGTTCTCTTTATACTGGTGCTTGGCTTTGCTTTCACAGGATACCTGCTGCCGTGGGACCAGGAGGCATATTTTGGAACTAAAGTCGGAACATCAATCGCGGGCGAGGTTCCTCTTGTTGGCCCGCTCAGTCAGCGCATTATGCTTGGCGGGACCGAGCTTACTACGCTTACGCTCTCGCGCTTCTTTACGGCGCATGTATTTCTTCTCCCGCTCGCGCTTGGGCTTCTGCTCGTGCTGCACATTTATCTCTTCAGGCGGGCCGGAGCAGCCGGGCCGTTTCATAATAAAGACGACCAACGAGTAGAGCGTTTCTACCCAAAGCAGTTGTTCAAGGATTCCATATTCATATTCATCATCTTCCTGTCCCTCCTGCTGCTTGCCGAGATCATGCCGGCCGAGCTAGGGCCGCAGGCTGATCCCACGTCAGACTTCCTGGCTCGGCCAGCATGGTATTTCCTGCCGCTGTTTCAACTCTTGAAATATTTCCCCGGCAAGCTCTCTTTGATTCCGACAGTAGTGCTGCCCGCGGTTCTTTTTGGGTTGATCTTCTTGCTTCCGTTTCTTGATCGCCGCGCGGAGCGTAACCCCGTGAGACGACCGGTAGCTACTGCAATACTGATATTCTCGTTGACCGGCGCAGTTGGATTGATTGTCTTATCGAAATATGAGGACAGGGCCAATCCTGAATTCAGCGCAAAGCTGAAGCAGCAGGATGAAGAAGCGAAGGCGTTTCTCAAAACAGCATTTCAGCCGCAAGAGATCGGGCGCTCGGTTCCGATTACCGCCCCGCAGGTGGCTAATCCCGCAGAGGCTGGCTCAACTCCGCTCAAGATATTCTTTGCCAATTGCGCGAACTGTCACGGAGCAGACGCAACGGGAGGCCCGATTGGGCCGTCTCTTATCAACCTCGCACGAGCGCGCAATCTTACGTTTGACTATCTGACGAGATGGATCGCAGGTCATGGCCGCGAGCCGTCTGCGGATTCAATGCCCCGCTACAAGCAGCTTACAGAAGAAGAGCGCGGCGAATTAGCTGACTGGCTGCTGAAGCTGGACAAGCCCGTCGAGCAAGCAGCGAGCGAGTCTCAGACTTCTGGTGACGGCGAGCCGCCTGCTGCATTCAGCGCCAACTGCGCCCTGTGTCACGGGGACAGAGCCGAGGGCAACATCGGCCCGTCGCTCATCGGAGTGACTTCCAAGCCCAATAGAACAGAAGAAGATTTGTTGAAGCTGCTGAACAACCCAAGAGCATTCGGATTGAAAGACCCGATGCCCGCGTCATTCCCCGCGCTCACCGAAGACGACAAGCGCGCAATAGTTGAATGGCTGGACAGGCTTAAACCAAAATGAGATTACAGGGAAAATGGCTGAAGACGCCTGTGAGTGTTCAAAAGAAAACAGACCAATGAGAGAGGAGACCCTATGCGAATACAAGCTAAACTGGTAACGCTTTTAGGGTTAGCACTGGCGGCACTCGCGTTTTCCGTTTCTTGTCAACAGCAGACAAGCAATACCCAAAATGCGTCAGCGCAGCAGGTCCATAAAGAAGCTGAACAGGGCACATCAACGCCCAAGACCATTTCTGCCGCAACTGAGTACAAGAGTTGGGCCAAGCTCAATGACAAGCCAATCCTGAGCAAAGGACATGGAGGCAAGTGGGTTGTTGCCTTCGCCAACAAGGCTGCTGACGACGCAATCAAATCAGGTAAGACATCTAGCTTTCCTGCGGGCTCAATCTTTGTCAAAGAGGCGTACAAAGATGATGGAGGGAAGCCAGGCGAGTTGAGTGATCTAACTGTTATGGAAAAGCGCGCGGGCTTTGATCCCGCCAATAACGATTGGTATTGGGCCATGACGGATCCCAAAGGCAATGTCATGACCAATCCTGAGATGAAGATGCCGGTGGAAGGCAAGGTACAGATGTGCAGCGCGTGTCATATACAGGCGAAAGCTACTGACTTCGTTTTCACGGCTGAAAAGCTGAAGGGAAAGAAATAAACTCTCATTCAGATTCGAGAATTCGGAGAGTATAAGAGAATGAAGAACTCAAGCATTGTGAAGTTGTCAATACTCTCAGCAGCGCTTACGACCTTATCGTTTGCGCTGCTGAATTCTTCGACGGCGGCATTCAATAGCAGCGCGCTGCCGATAACGGCAACAGCCACAAACGCGGACGCATCGGCGCTGTTTGCCGCCAAGTGCGCAATCTGTCACGGCAAAGACGGGCGCGGACAACCGAATTGGCGAGCGAAGGGGCAGCCCGATTTTACCGATGCAGGCTTTCAGAAGTCGCGCACGGACGCGCAGATTGCCGACACGATAAGAAATGGGAAAGGCAGATATATGCCCGCCTGGAAGAGCAAGCTCTCTGATGAAGAGATCAAAGCATTGGTGAGGCGAGTGCGCGCGTTCGGGAAGAAATAAATTACGTTCCTGTGCAGTGTGTGTATGAGCACCTACAGACTTATTAAAGCGCACCTGTCATATTTCAGCTTATGAACGCGATTTACCTGATTGTGTTCCTGGTCTTGTACTTTGCGCTGACCAGATATGTGCTGCCGAAGTTTGGCGTGCCCACCTGAGCATCAAGCAGGTGTAGCCCCGAGGATCGGCGGCCTAACCTAAGTAATCGGCAAAAAGTTCTTTGACAAAAGATTAACTGGTCAACCAGAAGTCGCCTGAAAGTACTCCGGCTTTGATCAGTCGTTCTTGGCGGCTTAACGCATACATCGAGCGACAGGCCGCCATTGCCGACTCATCTA
>DATLXU010000026.1:0-14999 GCA_035575515.1 Blastocatellia bacterium | reverse complement strand
TTGTCTTTCCAGCTAGAGATAGTCATAACTTCAAACATAGCATTAGCGATAGAATGAATTGCGTCAGGCTCCATAAGTCTTCTAGGAGAAGACTTATGGAGATTTCTCATTTTTTCAACCAGTATTTCTTACGTGCTTCGGTCATGCTTCTCAGCATTTTTTCTATCGTGCTATCATGAAAAATCGAATAGGAACAGCCATGGATAGAGAGAAAGAATTAGCTTACCGCTACGACCTTTTCATCACGCCCGACTGGCGGGATCGTTTCGATACTCTCGTAAACGAATCAATCAAGCTGCCGACCGAAGGGCGGATACTCGATGTGAACTGCGGCACGGGTGCGCACGCAATTGAGATAGCCGAGCGGTTGAAGGGCAGGGGCGAGATCGTCGGCGTTGATCCGAGCGCCGAACGTCTTGAGCTTGCGCGGGCGAAGGCTCAGGTTAAGAAGCTCAACGATGTTGCGTTCGAGCAGGCGCTTGCGTCAGACCTTCCGTTTGAGAGCGACCAGTTTGACATGGTAATAGGCGATGCTTCTATGGCGCAGGCTGACGAGATTGAAGACCTGCTCACGGAAATGGTTCGGGTTGCGCAGCCTGATGCGCGGGTGATTTTGAAGATGGCGACTCACGGCAGTTTCGACGAATTCTTTTCGATCTATTGGGAGGCTCTCAATGATCTGAATCTTGTTGAAGAGGTCTGGTCTGCTCTCGAATCTTTAATAAACGAGCGCGTGACGGTCACGGACGCGGAACAGATGGCTCGCCGTTTAGGCTTGCGGCACGTCGAAAGTTTCATCAGCAAAGAAGAGTTTTTGTTCGAGACCGGAAAGGATTTCGTGAATTCTCCTTTGATTGAAGATGTGTTCCTCGAAGATTGGCTGGAGGTTGCGCCCGAAGAAAGGCGCAATGAAGTGCGCGAGCGCATCGTTTCAATCATCGAGCGCGAGCGCCACAATGCGCCATTCGATATTTCGATTAAGGCTACGCTGATTGCGGGCGTGAAGTGAGCGCGCAGTCAATCAGCCGAACGGATTCCAGGTGGCAAGCTTGAAAAAATATATCGCGTATCCCACCTGAGCAATCACACCTATCACTCCGATGATTAGCCCGCCGATAGCAGAACCTCGCCCGTCTTCGATCTTGTTTTTAGCCATAACGCGCAGGGCAAGCCCGCCAAGGAGTATAGCGGCGATTGCTAACGCGGCGCCTATGAATGGCAAAAAGAAGCTGGCAAGCGACAGTATGAGCGAATTGTTTGCATGGTCTTTCGCCTTTTCGATCCGCTCATAATCGCTGGCGTCAGTGGTTACCTTCTTCCGCTTCCGAGTCGCTTTGACTGTGGTTTCAATGTCGGTCTCAGAAAAGACTGTGCCGACCGTTGCGCCGCAACTGGCGCATTCGGCTATGCCTACGGCAACGGGCATGCCGCATTCTTGGCAGGTTTTACGAAGTGAGGAAATCATCTCTTGAGTCTCGCGGGGAGCGTGATAAAGCCTGCTCGCAGGGGCGTGTTATAGGTTGTCAGTTGATTTTGTAGCACACCTCGGTTTCGTGTTCAAGAGAATCGCTAAACCTCTTCAGGCGTTATTGGCAGCATAACAGGCAAGCTCGCAGATCGTCGTGTGGCTATTTTGAACAGATGATTGTGGCGTTTTGAAAATGGCGCTTGCGGAAGATGAAACTTATGTGGTAAAAATATAGTAACTGAAAGCAGCAATTGAGGTGCCTCCTCAATTCCTGAAGTGAGCGGAATGGTAGAGGACGAGATGATGGATGTGCAGAATCTCGTCCTCATTTTTTATCTCTTCATAGCCTGAATCATTCGATTTCCGAGCGCATTTTGTGATTAATCGGGCAGTGTTTGTGCGTCAATATGGTTCTGGCTGCAATCTCGCAGGGGGGTGTAATACAGGCAGAAAAAAGAGCCGCGAGAAATGCGCAGCTTCGTCGGAACAGAATCTTGACCCGCGCTGAAAAGGTCGTGTAATATCGGTTCAGGCTGAGGGCTTCTGCAAAGTTAGTGATTGAATTGCTAATTTGTACCAACGCTATAAAGACGGGGGCTGAATGCACTGGGCAGCGCGGTGCCCCACATTGATCGGGGATGCAAAGCGCCAGTTCTTAGGCCACCCACCTGCTTGAAGCAGGTCTACAATTAGCAAATCAACACGGCTGCGCGGTTGCCCTCATGCGTTTCAGCCCTATTTCAGCAAGCGTTGGAAGACCCGACCTGCCTTAAGTTGACCATCTTTTCAAGCGGGTGCTAATCTTGAATGTTCTCACGAAACGCGCGCGGCTCACCTTGCGCCGCGCCTTTCATTGTTGAACGCTTATTCGAATTTCAATTTATCGGAGAGCGCGATTATAGATGCCATTTTGGAAGCGAAAGAAGAAAGACGAATTCATATCGCTCGGACTTAACCGCGAAGCGACCGAAGAAGAAAAAGAGATAGCCGCGAGGCGAGACGAAGGGCCTGAGCCGCAGTTCTTCGAGAAATTTGCGCAAGCCGTTTCGGCAACGCGCGAGTCTCTTGCGGAAAAGATAGAATCGGTTGTCAGCATTGGCCGCAAGATTGACGCTGAGGTGCTCGATGAGCTTGAAGAAGCGCTTATCAGTGCTGACATCGGTGTGCAGACTTCGCTAGAGATAATCGAGAAAGCCCGCCAGCAGGTTGCTCGCAAACAACTCAACGACGTTGACGAATTGAAGCGATTAATCAAAGAAGAACTCAAAACCATACTCGAAGCAGCCGAGCGCAACCGCAAGCGCGGAACGGTCGCTTCCGAAACCGAAGTGCCGCTCGACATCAAGCCTTACGTCGTGATGATTGTCGGCGTGAACGGCGTGGGCAAAACGACGACCATCGGCAAGCTCTCGCATCGGATCAAGAGCGAGGGCAATGAAGTCTTAATCTGCGCGGCTGATACTTTCCGCGCGGCTGCAAATGACCAGCTCGCAATCTGGGCAGAGCGTTCGGGCGTGCCGCTCATTCAGCAAAAACCCGGCACAGACCCCTCAGCCGTCTTGTTCGATTCAATCAACGCGGCGAAATCGCGCGATGCCGACGTGCTGATAGTCGACACAGCAGGCCGATTGCACACGAAAGCCAACCTGATGCAGGAGCTTGAGAAGATGCGCCGCATCGCTGGCCGCGAAGTCGAGGGCGCGCCTCACGAGGTGTTGCTTGTGATTGACGCAGTCACAGGCCAGAATGGACTTGAGCAGGCGCGGCAATTCACGAAGGCCGTACCGGTGACGGGCCTCGTGCTTACGAAGCTCGACGGAACCGCCAAAGGCGGAATCGTCATCGCTATTGCGAAGGAGCTTGGCATCCCGATCCGCTACGTCGGCGTCGGCGAGAAGATGAACGACCTCATTGAGTTTTCACCCGAAGCCTACATCAACGGGCTGTTCGCCTGATTCTTATGTAGGAAAGGATGTCATCTCATCCTCAACGGGCGCAAACGCTAGAAAGTCATGCCGCATACTTGCGCTCAACGGTAATCACAAAAAGAGCTGTGCCCATAAGGCCAATTGCGCAGGCGACGAAGAAGGGGATCGCGGGACCCGTCTTCCATAGCAACCCGCCAATCAAAGCTGCCGGCGTGATTGAAAGGCTGCGAACCAGATAATAAAGCCCGACAGTCCGTCCGCGACGAGTTGGTTCCGCGAGGTCAACAATCATAGCCTTGCGCGCAGGCTCGCCAGTCTCACGAAGCCCGCCGATTATGAATGCGACGACGAGCATTGCGAAATTGCGCGAGAGCGCGACCGCGAGTGGGAATAATGAAAAACAGAGGAACGTGGCGACGACAAAGGGTTTTCGTCCGAATCGGTCTGCGAGCCGCGCCGCAGGAAGGTAAACCAAAATTGATGTTCCCATCTGGATCGCGATTAGCAGCCCGTACTGAACCGAACTTGCGCCAATCACATTGATCACATAGAGCACGACGAAGACGTTGACCATCCCTTCGCACGTTCGGATGAAGATGTCAGAAATGAGCAATCGCTTGAGCGCGTAGTCCATCGCTGAGAACTGCGCGAGTAATTTTATCGGAGTTGACTCTTTCAACTCCGAGCCCGCGACGTACAACCGTCGTTGCAGGAGAATCGCTACCAAAGCAAGCGCGACGGCTATAAACAGTGATGTCCGAACTCCGTGCAATACGCCGTAGCTCTGAATTAAAAGGCCGCCGATTGTCGGCGCAATCATAATGGGAACGCGCTTGAGAATTGATTGGACCGTAAATCCCATCGCGCGGCGATCTTTCGGCAGATGCTCGGCAATCATTGCAAAAATCGCAGGGCTTGCCATGCTCACCCACGCCATCGAGATAACAAGACCGATGAAGACAATCTGCCAGGTCGGGCTGAGGGCATAAACCAGATAGCCCAGTGCAGCCAGCGCGGCAAACAGTATTAACGCCCGGCGATTGCCTATTCGATCAGCGATGTGCCCGCCGGGATACTGATAAATTGCGTCGAGCAAGTCGCGCGTCGTGCCAAATAGCCCGATCACCGCCGCGCTTGCGCCGAGAGCTTCCAGGTATTTCGGCAGGAAGCTCTTCCATAGTTCTTCGCCCGCGCCGAACAGAAAGACCGCCGCAGACATCACTGCGATGTTGCGCTCAAGCCCAAGCGCTTCGCGCAGCCGGTTGCCCAAGCCTGCTTCTTTCGCGGGTCCGGTTTCCATAAAAGAATTATCCACGAAGCGCGCGAATAGCACGAAGGCATGACGCCTTCATCGCATAAAAAATCCTTCGCGCTCACGATTAATCCTTTCGTGTTCTTCGTGTAGCTCGCGGATCAAAAGCGAAATGTGTATTGCATCTTTCCCGCAAATCGCGTATCGGCTGAACGGAAATGAAACCCGCCGCGTTCGTCCTGTAGCCAGCCTTGATTGAACACAAGGAAGACCTCACTTCCCGGCCTGATTATCCAACGCACGCGGCTTTGCCAGCCGAGATTGCGCGATTCGTTGTCGTATTGAACGAAATTGAAGAACGTCAGGTAAGGCGAAACGGAATAGTTCGCGCGAAAAGTCAGAACGCGCGCGACAAAGTTTCCTTCAGGGAGTCGCGCGAAGGTTTGATTTGCGCCGATGCTCATTTGAAGGTGCGGCGCAAGCTTGTATTGAAACGCAGTATTAACCTCTTCGGCGTGGCCCGACCAGTAAGTGCCGAACCAGACGGTCGCGTCAACTTTCCATGGGCGCTTCGACGCAGTGTTTATTTCCGCCCGCCACCGTGTGAAGCGATAATCTCCCGGCTTAAGGATTACGCCCTCTGAAATCTCGAACGGCTCAAATAGTCTTTCAAACTGAGGCGCGTAATTGAACTCGATGTGCTCGCCTGAGTTCAACTCATAGTTGACCGGCGCGGTGAAGAGTCGCCAGCTTTCCGTCAACCCTTTATCCAATCGGGTGAAGCGCGTGAAGCGGAATTCATGAAACATCTGGCGCACGTTCAAAAAATTCTTCGGGCGCGGATCGAACTCGGCTGAGAGGGCAAGCTTGTTCACATCCCTGCGCGGCACGAACCCAAGAGCCGAATTGAAATTCCGTTCGATGTGCCGCCAGTCAATTCCTATATCGAAAAGGTCGTTGGGATATCTTACGCTGAATCCATAAGAATTATTCTTGCCATCAACGCGTTCGTTTGCCGTTTTGAGCGCGAAAGCGTCAACGCCGAAGTTCTGCTCGCGCCCCAAAAACTTCGAAGTGAAAAGACGCAGGTCGCCGCCGAACGTGCGGCGCGAATCGTTGCCTGCCGGATTGCCGTCCGTAAAGATTCCGCCGATGTAGGACTGCTTGAAAATGTTTCGCTTGACGCGCCCGACGAACAGATTTTTCGCTTCAGTGAAATCGGTCTCGCGTGTGCGAACAGCAATCAACCCGATGTCGTAGTTGTCAGCTTTGCCTGTGAGTTTCGTGCCCGCAAGTATAGGTACTTCGCGCCCTTCAAGCAGTCCGATTCTCCGGCTGAAGAATGGCAGAATCTCAGAGCCTGTGTTTGAGAAGGTAAAGACGCCTGCGTTTTCCAAAAAGAAGGCGCGCTTTTCGGGAAAGAAGAGCGGGAAGCGTGTGAGGTTAATTTGCCGCGCGTCAACTTCGGTCTCTGCGAAATCTGTATTAATCGTCGTCGTCCATTTCAAACTCGGCGTTATGTTGTAAAAAATATCGAGACCCGCTTTCGGATCGAAGTCGCTGCCGTTCGCGTGGCTGTGCAGCGCTTTGCCTGAAACGTAAGGGCGAAAGTCGAGGCCGCGACCCTGCTCGACGTCCGCGAGTCCCGTTATCTCTCCCGCTTCTGAAACCTGAAAGAATTTCACATCCAATCGAGGCGAGGCCCAGCGATCTTCTTCTATCTTTCGCTTGATCGTGCGCGAGAAATTGAAGCCCCAGGTCGTTTGGCCTTTGTTGAATCCGAGGCTCTTGAAGGGAATAGCAAACTCTGCCGTCCAGCCACTCTCGAAACGATGCGTGCGCACATCCCATATCGCGTCCCACTCGCGGTTCAAGTTCCCGTTTTCGATAATCAACCCATCAACGAGCGCGCCGAGCGGGTTCGTCGAGAAATAGAAAGCGTTGCGGCGGTCGCGGAATGTGTCAATCAGGATTTCAATGCGGTCGTCGGCTCCGAGATCGGCATCGCGCGCCATCTGCGTGCCGATAATTCGTTGCGGTTCCGAATCAAAACAGACAACGCCTATGTAAAGATTGTCGCGGTCGAAAAGAATCTTGACTTCCGTTCGCTCGGTTGCGGGTTGACCGGGATTCGGCTCGCGCTGAATTATCTCGCCAATGGTCGAAGCTTCGGCCCACGCGCGCTCGTCAATTTTTCCATCTACTGAAATGTGATTTCCGGCTCGCGTGATGGCAGAAAGTTTCACCTCGCGGTCCGAACTGATTGATTTCGGTTGCGTTGTCGCGCAGGTGGGAACGATGAACGAACATACAAATAGAGCGAAGGCCGCGCGCGAGATTATCGAATTGGCAAGCGTTCTCATTATCGCAAGCCTGTTATAGCAGAAGACTCACACTTGATGAAAAGCCTTTCTCGCAAAGCGCGGCCTGATCGGATGCCAATCAAAGCTGGCTGTTCGTTTTTTCGAGCGCGGCCCTCAATGTACGCGCAAGCTTCACCGGATCGTCATTCGCCCAAAAATGCATGAAGAACAATCTCGGCGATTCGTCGAGCATGTGTGAATGCAGGGCGGTAATTTGAATGCCGCCTTTCTTAAGTTCTCGAATTACGGGGTTGACTTCGCTTGCCGTCATCACGAAATCGCCCGTGATTGCCGCGCCCTTCGCAGTCGGCTGAAAGTTAATAGCCGTAGCTGTTCCCATAAATCCGGGAACTTCCATGCCCTCTGCCATTGTTATCTTCTCTTTGCGCGCAATGCCGAACTGCAAGACGCCGCCGCGCTCCTTGCCCGCTACGCCCATAATATCCTGCACTTTCTTGAAATCGGCTCCCAGAGCCGGTTGCGTGGCAGGCGCAGCCGGAGGCGATCCCATCGGCGTGGCAGTCAGCGCGAGCGCGTCTTTCATCACCTGCGCAAGTTTCGCTTCGTCGCCGTGACCCATGTAGTGCATGTACATCACGCGAGGCTGTTCATTGATGACGTGATTGTGAACAGCGGAAATCTCAAAGCCGTTGTCTTCGAGCTTCGCAAGCACGGGATTGATTTCTGTTTCGAGCAGGACGAGATCGCCCATCACCATCGCGTGACTGCCCATGCGCTTGAACGCCATCCACGAGCCGAGCGCGAGCGCGGGCTTGATGTCTACGCCGTCGGCTCGCACCTTCAGGTCGCTACGCGGCAGACTGATTTTATAGACGCCGTCCTTCATCTCGCCCGAACGTCCGATGATCTGATCTATCTTTTTCGTGTCGAGCGCGTCGGACGATTGTGCCGGTGTGTTGCCTGCGCCACTTGCAGCGATAGAAATAGCGACCACGCTGATTGAGATGATTGCTAATTTCTTAAAGCTAATTCGATATCTGTTGAGCATAATCAACCCTCCTGTTGATTCAATGAGCAAGCGTCCTGATGGAATAGGTTCTACGTGAAGGCGTAATCCAATGATGTTTGGCTGCTGGCTTAATTGCAAGGCAGTCGCGCGGTTACTGCTTGCGCGGCCTGAGACTGCCGACCGTGAAAGCGAACGGCCCTTTAATCGCGACGGAATTATCGTTGCCGCTGTCGGCCTGCGGCCTGTTCTGATCCCCGCCGGTTTTAGAAACGGCCTGCCCTTGCGCGCCTGATAGAAGCTCGCGTATGCGGGCCCACTTCGCTTTTTCGCCCGCGATCAGTTGAGCGAACTCGTTGCGCGCCGCGGGGTCTGACAGGTTCCTTCCCGCAGCGGCAATCTTATCGAGGAAAGGCATTAGATAGCCGAAGTCCTTATCAAATTGCTCGTTCGCCATCGCAACCTCCTTGCCTTGAAGCAAGAGCTTATCACCTTGAATTGCTCGTTGCAAAACGCGCCCGCGCCTTGCGCGCACGATATGCTTTGTAATAGATTAAGCGACACCACAGTGGAAGTCGGCTCGGCTTCATTATTCGGCTTGAGCGTAAATCAACAGCTTTCATAATCGAATTGCAAAACCTAATTTCAGGAGGCCAGTAGAGATGGCAAGCGTGAATCGGTTGCGCCAAACTCGCTCATCGTTTGCGCGCACTATCGGATTTAAGACCGCCTTTGTTGCGCTCGCGCTCTCGTTCGTCGCATCAATCGCAATGATAAACGCTCCGGCGGCGCGCACCGATGCGCCCGACGTTTATGCGATCAAAGACGCACAGATTGTGACCGGCGCGGGCAAAGTGATTCCGCGCGGCACGGTGGTCTTTCGCAAAGGATTAATCACCGAAGTCGGCGAGAATGTGAAGATTCCAGCCGACGCTCGCGTCATCAACGGCGCGGGTCTGACCGTTTATCCCGGATTGATTGATGCTTACACGAGTCTCGGACTCGCCGCGCCTGCAACAGGTCAACCAGGAGCAGGAGGCGGAGGAGGAGGTCGTCAGGCTGCAATCGCTGCGGCTGCTACGACAGGGCCACCGCCGCCAGAACTCGCGCTCGGCGATCCGTCGTCTTCAGCAGCCGATCAGGTCAAGCCCGGCGGCGCGAGCATCGAAGACGAACGGAGCATCGGCGTGACTGCTGCGCTGAGCAGCCCGCGTCAGGGAATATTCGCGGGCCAGAGCGCGCTCATAAATCTTGCGGGTGATGAGCCGTCGCGCCTCGTGCTTCGCACACCCGTCGCGCTCACGATTCAATTCACAACCTCGCCGGGATTTTTCGGCCAGTACCCGAACTCGCTGATGGGAACTGTCGCTTTCATTCGCCAGTCGTTCTACGACGCGATTCATTACCGCGACGAGGTGGAGCGATACAATCGAGTGAAGCGCGGCGTGCCTCGCCCCGAATATGATAAAAAGCTTGCGGCGCTACAGCCCGCGATTCGCGGCGAGATGCCTGTGCTATTCATCACAACTACGGACCTCGACATTCGCCGCGCGCTGATGATAGCCGACGAGTTCAAATTGAAACCGATAATCGCAGGCGCGCTGTACGGTTATCGCGTGGCCGATTTGCTCAAGGCCAAAAACGTGCCGGTGATTTTATCACTCGATTTTCCGCGACCCCCCGCTGATGTGGCTGACGGTGAAGACGAGCCGCTTCGCGTGCTGCGCGCTCGCGCGGAGATACCGAAAGGCGCAGCGCGACTTGCGCAGGCGGGCGTGAAGTTCGCTTTCACTTCGGGCACGCTTCGCCCGCAGGACTTTATCGCCAACGTGCAGAAGGCCGTCGAGAATGGATTATCGAAAGACGACGCGCTGCGCGCGCTCACAAGCAACGCGGCTGAGATTCTCGGCGTGTCGGATCAACTCGGCACAATCGAAGTCGGAAAAATAGCCAACCTCGTCGTGACAAGCGGCGATCTGTTTGCCAGAGACACAAAGGTTCGCCACGTCTTCATTGACGGCAATGAGATTGAATTGAAGAAACCGGAAACGCCCGTCGCGCGAGCGGGGGCGCCGGGCATGCGTCCGGGTGGACCTGCTGCTGCGGCAGTTGATCCGACGGGCGACTGGTCGCTTGTTGTGCACACGCCGCAGGGCGATCAAAACGTTCGGCTGATGCTGCGCCGCGAAGGCGAACAGATAAACGGCACGCTCACGGGGCCGACGGGAACTACAGAGATTCGCAACGCGCGGCTTGCGGGCAACGAGCTTCGATTCACGACAAGCATTCAAATGGGCGCGGACACGATGGAAGTGACCGTCGTTGCGACCATCGAAGGAGATAACATGCGCGGCACGGTAACGCTGCCTGCGCTCGGCTCATTCGAGTTCACAGGCACAAGGCCAAGGTGATTGCGCATTATTTCTGCGCAACTCTACGCCTGCGGCATCTCTGCGCGCTACTAGCCTCGCGCACAGAGACAAAGACGAAGAGACGCGCAGAGTTACACGGCTAACCTGCAAAATGGAGAAGGTTATGAAAACAAGAAATGCGATTATCTCAGCAATACTCATGCTGGCGCTGGCTGTTTCGGCGTTCGCGCAAACGGGACAGAGAGCCGTAGGATCGGCTTCCAGAGCCGGTTCTGTGCCATCCGCTCAATCGCGCGAGTTGCTGATTCAGAACGCGACCATACTGACCGCGTCGCACGGCACTATCAAAAACGGCTCGATTCTAATCCGCGATGGCAAGATTGCAGCGGTCGGCACGGACGTGAAGGCGCGCGACCCGAACGCTCGCATCATTGACGCGACGGGCAAGTACGTCACGCCCGGCATCATTGACTGCCACTCGCACACCGCCGTTGACGGCAACGTCAACGAAGGGACGCTATCGGTCACTTCGATGGTGCGCATACAGGATGTCATCAATCCGTATGACCCGGACCTCTATCGCCAGCTTGCGGGCGGGCTTACGGTGGCAAATGTGCTGCACGGCTCGGCTAATTCAATCGGCGGCCAGAACGCCGTCATCAAATTAAAAGTCGGAAAGCCTGTAAACGAATGGTTCATTCAGGATGCGCCGCCGGGAATCAAGTTCGCGCTTGGCGAGAATCCGAAACGCTCGAACCGGCAGGTCGGCAACTTCGCAATCCCGCAGCGTTATCCTGCGACTCGAATGGGTGTGGAAGAGACAATCCGCGGTGCGTTCATTCGCGCGAAAGATTACATGCGCGAGTGGCAGGAGTACGAAGCGAAGAAGTCATCGGACAAAAATGCCATCCCGCCGCGAAGGGATTTGCAACTCGATGCGCTGGTTGAGATTCTTCAAGGCAAGCGGTTCATTCACTCGCATTGCTATCGCGCCGACGAGATAGTGATGCTCTTGAATCTGGGCGATGAGCTTGGCTTCCATGTTCAAACGCTCCAGCATGTGCTTGAAGGCTACAAGGTGGCAAAAGAGATTGCCGCGCACAAGACCGGCGGCTCCACGTTTTCCGACTGGTGGGCGTACAAGATGGAAGCCTACGACGCCATACCTTATAACGCGGCTTTGATGGCTTCGCGCGGCGTTGTGGTTTCGCTCAACTCCGATTCTGAAGAACTCGCGCGGCGGCTTTATCTCGAAGCGGCCAAGGCGATGAAGTACGGCGGCGTGAGCGAAGAGGAGGCGCTCAGGATGGTGACTCTCAATCCGGCGATTCAACTCGGCATTGACAAGCACGTCGGCTCGATTGATGTCGGCAAGGACGGCGACGTTGTTATTTTCAGCCAGCATCCGTTTTCGGTCTACACTGTGCCTGAGATGACAATCATCGAAGGCGAAGTCTATTTCGACCGCGCGAAGGATTTGCAGCAGCGCGCGGAGCTGAAGCGCGAGAAGGAAGAATTGATCAAGCGTGAGCGCGAGCAGCGCGGGCCGCGCGGGCC
The DNA here is from genome assembly GCA_035575515.1 of Blastocatellia bacterium. Classification (GTDB taxonomy): domain Bacteria; phylum Acidobacteriota; class Blastocatellia; order UBA7656; family UBA7656; genus DATLXU01. The sequence goes on along the minus strand of DATLXU010000026.1, from coordinate 3,092 downwards.
GCGACCCGGCGAGCGACCCGAAGAGCCGCAGCCTCGCCCGACTCCAACCGACAGGGAGGGACAGCGATGAGAACTAAAGCCATTTTGTTCGCGACGCTTCTTGTTATAGCGGCTGCCGCTCCGATGCTCACAGCATCGGCACAAGGTGGCGCGGAGACTTACGCGATTCGTAACGCGCGCATCGTGACCGTAACGGGACCTGTAATCGAGAATGGAACCATAGTGATTTCCGATGGCAAGATCACGGCTGTCGGCAAAAACCTTTCCGCTCCGGCGGGCGCGAAGGTGATTGACGCGACAGGGCTTTCGGTCTATCCGGGAATGATTGATTCGGGCACTACGCTTGGACTGGTTGAGATCGGCTCTGTTGCAGGCTCCGTTGACACGGCTGAGATTGGCGACAACAACGCGAACATTCACGTCGACGTTGCGATTCAACCCGACAGCACGCACATACCTGTCGCGCGCGTAAACGGGATAACGACCGTGTTGACCGAGCCGCGCGGCGGATTGATTGCGGGACAGAGCGCGTTGATTAATCTCGATGGATGGGTTCCGCGCGATATGGTTTTAAAATCGCCAGCCGCGATGCATATCAACTGGCCGGGCAGCGGGCGAGGAGGAGAGTTCGAGTTCGGGCCTGCGCAGCCACAGCGCTCTGTGGCCGAAGTGCGCCGCGAGCAGGAGCGCAGGGTCGAGAGCATCAGAAAACTTCTCAAGGACGCTGCTGCTTATGGCGACGCGAAGGACGCTCGCGCGAAAGACCCAAGCCTGCCGAAGCAGGACGTTGATTTGAAGCTCGAAGCGTTGATTCCTGTCGTGCGCGGGCAAGTGCCCGTTGTGATTCATGCGGATATGGAGCGCGACATCAAGGCAGCAATCGCTTTTGCAGATGAGATGAAGATAAAGATGATCCTTGCAGGCGGCGCTGAGGCTTACAAAGTGGCGGACCAGCTTAGGGCGAAGAACATTCCCGTGCTCGTTGGCCCCGTGCTTCGCATGCCTGCGAAGGAAGATGATCCATACGATGCGGTTTACGCGAACGCGGGGTTGCTTGCGAAGGCGGGCGTGAAGATAGCGTTTCAGACAATGGATTCAGCTTACGTTCGCAATCTGCCTTATCACGCAGGCATGGCTGCGGCGTTCGGGCTTGCAAAAGACGAAGCGCTCAAAGCGGTGACTATCAACCCGGCTGAGATATTCGGCGTGGCCGATAAAATTGGCTCAATCGAGCAGGGAAAAATAGCTGACCTGATTGTGACCGACGGCGACCCGCTTGAGATTCGCACGCAGATAAAGTTTTTGTTCATCAACGGGCGACAAATTCCGCTCACAAGCAAGCACACAGAGTTGTACGAGCGCTACAAAGCGAGACCTTAATCACTAGCCTCGAATCCAATCCCGCTCGCCGCGCATTGGATTCGAGGCTATCCAAATCCGCCCTACCCTTACGGAGACGGATTGCCGTTGCTGAGGAGTTAAGTAACACCGTTGTTGCGCGATGACACGGGGGAGTTGCAAAGTCCTCTCCGGTTTTTCCGGTTTTCTAAACTTCATTCTCCGTTTTGGTAATTCTCTTTAACGACAAGTTAAGGGAACACGCATTGCACACGAATGGCTCCAAGCTCTGAGGTGGTTCTGGCCCGGGCAGGGAGAATGTGCGCGGATGGAATTATTGAGGCTTGATGTTCCTATCTGGCTTCTGTTGGGAGCGCTTGCCCTTGTAGAACTTCTTGCCATTGCTTTCTTTCTTTATATGAAAAAGTCGGGGGTAAAAAAGAAGGGGCCGGGCGTTAAGCTCGATTCTTCCCTTCATTCGCATGAGCGAAGAGGGGTCGCCGAAGAGATAGAGCGGCTGCGCGGCGGCGGCGAATTTAATGAGACGTGGCTGCGCAAATTATCGGCTGAGGACCGCGCGCTGTTTGAAATCATGCTGATTGATTCTCTTACAAAGTGGTCGCGCGAAGATCAGCATCAACTGCGTTCCACGCTCATCAAGCATGGCTATGACGAGCAATGCGCTCGGCGGATGATGAAGGACAAGATGCCCGATCAGGTTCGCGCCGCCACACTGCTGCGGCTTCTCCGCCCGCAGTCAAACGGGCCTGCGACCAACCCTAACTACAGGAGGCGAACTGGCCCGCTGAATCTTTCACCTTCAAGCCTCAAGCCAGCAGACGAAACTGAAGAGGAGAATGAAAGCTTGGGTCAAAAGCCAAAAGCGCAGGCCTTGAGTCAGAGCGATGCGGTTTGAATTACCAGAGTAAAAATGGGCGATTCGAACGAGTAGCAATGGCCGCCGCACTTTTTCATAATTAGTCGCGCGAGGCAGGCCGCTCGACATGCTGCAAGCGTGGGATTGCGCGCTTGAACATTTCGACCTGGTTCCCTTTTTCGTTATAACAAACTCTATCCATTATATGATTGATCAAAAGAAGTCCGCGCCCGTTCGGCTCAAGCAGTCGGCACGGGTCGGTCGGGTCGGGCACTTTATCGCGGCAAAACCCCTGCCCTTCATCGGTGATGGTAAAGCGCGCGCCGTCGGAGTTGAATTCAGCGACTATGTGGACAGCTTTGCGACGGTCGCATTTGTTGCCGTGCTTGACGGCGTTGACTATTGCCTCATCAATTGCAATCAGCACCTCGGTTTCGCCGGGATTAATGATTCCGAATTTGAGCATCCGCTCATTCAAATAATCCAACACCGAATCGAGATACTTCAAATCGCTCGGCATATCGAAGGCTATGCGCTCAGAGAGGAAGGGAAGAATCGTGTCGAGGTCGGCGTGTTCGGGTTTATCGGCGAGCGAATCGCCAAAAATATCCGGCTCGCGTGCGGAACTGACTGTTTTTGAAAAACTCGGCTTGCGGAAAGCGACGGTGCGCTTCCAGTTTTTGATGAAACTCTTCTTGGAGTCCTGCATCAACTAATCTGCATCCGCTCCACTTAATAACCTGTGGTGCTAGTTGAAAAGGTCACAGGGTTGTTTCTATCTTGTTGGTGATAAAACCAATTACAAGGAGAAACTTCCCCATGACCACCACTGACTTCATTATAGAGCTTTTCTGCCCCGTTGATGATCAAATGCAAG
>DATLXU010000025.1:0-49985 GCA_035575515.1 Blastocatellia bacterium | reverse complement strand
GGATCGAAACTGTATCTTGGGATTGTGCTTTGCGAGCACTTTCGTGATGGCAGCAGTCAAAGTCGTCTTGCCGTGATCAATGTGGCCGATCGTTCCAACGTTGACGTGCGGTTTGCTGCGATCAAATTTCTCTTTTGCCATTTTCTTCTAGCTCCTTTTTTCCGCGAGCGCGAGCCTTTAACTTCACGCTCACCTGAGATGGAAAAATTATTACCTGCCTGTGCCTTGCACCTTCGCAATTATCTCTTCGCGCACGCTGCGCGGAGCTTCCTCGTAACGATGGAAGTGCATCGTGTAAGTTGCGCGGCCCTGCGTCGCCGAACGAAGATCGGTTGAATACCCAAACATCTCCGACAGTGGCACGAGCGCCGTTATGACCTGCGTGCCCGGACGCGACGCGATGTTTTCGATCCTTCCGCGACGCGAATTCAAATCTCCGGTGATTGCGCCCATGTACTCTTCAGGCGCGACGATCTCGACCTTCATTATCGGCTCAAGCAACACAGGATCAGCCTTCTTCGCCGCGTCCTTGAATGCCATCGAGCCTGCAATCTTGAAGGCCATTTCAGACGAGTCAACTTCGTGATAGCTCCCGAAGTGAAGCGTCGCCTTGATGTCGACCATCTCGTAACCGGCAAGCACGCCGCCTTCCATCGCTTCTTTGATACCTTCTTCAACCGGCTTGATATACTCACGCGGGATGACGCCGCCGACAATTGCGTTGACGAACTCGAACCCGCCGCCCGGCTCCATCGGCTCAATGCGAATCTCAGCATGGCCGTACTGGCCGCGCCCGCCTGTCTGACGGACGAACTTGCCGACGCCTTCCGCCGCCTTGCGAATCGTTTCGCGATAAGCGACCTGCGGGCGGCCCACGTTTGCGTCAACGCCGAACTCGCGCTTCAAGCGGTCAACGATGATCTCAAGGTGCAGCTCGCCCATCCCGCTGATAATCGTCTGACCGGTTTCCTGGTCTGTAGAGACTTTGAATGACGGGTCTTCCGCCGCGAGGCGTTGAAGCCCAAGCGAGAGCTTCTCCTGATCTTGGCGCGTCTTTGGCTCGATTGCCTGCGCGATGACCGGCGCGGGAAATTCCAGAGCTTCGAGCACAATAGGGTGCGACTCGTCGCAGATAGTGTCGCCCGTTGTGACCTGCTTGAGACCGGCGACGGCGATGATCTCGCCAGCCGATGCCGATTCAATGTCCTCGCGCTTGTTCGCGTGCATCCGCATGATGCGGCCCACGCGCTCTTTCGATCCGCGAGTCGAATTCAGCGTGTACGAACCTGATTTGAGAGTGCCCGAATAGATGCGAACGAACGAGAGCTGGCCGATGTGCTTGTCGGCCATGATCTTGAAGACAAGACCGCTGAAAGGCGCTTTTGGGTCTGCGGGCCTTTCTTCTTCGACTCCTTTTTTGGGATTGGTTCCGACGACTGCGGGCACATCGAGCGGGCTTGGAAGAAAATCAACCACGGCATCAAGAAGCGGCTGCACGCCTTTATTCTTAAAGGCAGAGCCTGCAACGACAGGCACGAGCTTCAGCGCGATGGTTTCGCGCCGGAGCGCCGCGCGAATCTCATCTTCCGAAATCTCTTCGCCGCCGAGATACTTTTCGGCAATCTGATCATCAACGTCCGCGAGCGCCTCAATCATTCGCTCGCGCGCGGCTTCCGCATCGGCCTTGAGGTCTTCAGGAACGTCAACGACATCAGGCTCCGCGCCCTTGTCTTCCGTCTTGTAGAGAACCGCCTTCATCGTTATCAGGTCCACGATGCCGCGATGCTGGTCTTCGGCTCCGATGGGAATCTGAATTGCGACGGGATTTGCGCTAAGGCGGTCGCGCATGGTCTGGATGGCGTGATCGAAATCAGCGCCGGGCCTGTCCATCTTATTTATAAATGCGATTCGCGGGACGTTGTACTTATCGGCCTGACGCCAGACGGTTTCAGACTGAGGCTGCACGCCTGCGACCGCGTCAAAAACGGCGACCGCGCCGTCGAGCACGCGCAAACTTCGCTCGACTTCGATGGTGAAATCAACGTGGCCCGGTGTATCAATGATGTTGATGCGGTAGTCATCGCCCCCGCGCGGCCAAAAGCAAGTCGTCGCGGCGCTGGTGATAGTGATGCCGCGCTCCTGCTCCTGCTCCATCCAGTCCATGACTGCGGTGCCTTCGTGGACCTCGCCGATCTTGTACGAGACGCCCGTATAATAAAGGATGCGCTCGGTCGTCGTGGTCTTCCCCGCGTCGATGTGGGCCATGATGCCGATATTTCTAAATCTCTGTAACGGTACTTGCTTCGACATAAACCTTCAGGGTCAGAGTTCAGGGGTCGGGGGCAGTTGTTTATCATTCAACCTTCACGACCCTGACCCCAGACCACTGCCCTCTACCACCGGTAATGAGCGAACGCCTTGTTGGCGTCAGCCATTCGGTGCGTGTCATCTTTCTTTTTAACAGCGTTGCCGCGATTGTTCGCCGCGTCCAGAATCTCGCCCGCGAGGCGGTCTGTCATGGTCTTTTCGCCGCGCCCGCGCGAATAACTGATCAGCCAGCGGATAGCGAGGCTGTTGCCGCGACTCTTCTGGTCAACCTCGACCGGAACCTGATAGGTCGAGCCGCCGACGCGGCGCGATTTGACTTCGACGCGCGGCTTGACGTTGTCAATGGCCTTCTTAAAAGTCTTCATCGGATCTTCCTGAGTCTTCTGCTGAATCTGACTCATCGCGCCGTAGAAAATCTGTTCCGCAGTGGTCTTCTTGCCGTCCCACATCAACGAGTTGATGAACTTGGTCACCATCGTCGAGTTATAAACCGGGTCCGGCAGAACCTCGCGCTTCGCTGCTACTCTTCTTCTTGGCATACCTTAATCCAGTTTTGCTCTGTGGGCAGCGCACAGTAAGAAAAGCTCACGCTCTGTCTACCGCTTACTGCCTACCGCCTACTATTTTTTAGCCGGAGCGGCCTCTTTAGGTCGCTTGGCTCCGTACTTGGAGCGGCCCTGCTTGCGTCCCTGAACGCCTACGGAATCGAGCGTCCCGCGCACGACGTGATAGCGCACGCCCGGCAGGTCTTTGACGCGGCCCCCGCGTATGAGCACAATCGAGTGCTCCTGCAGGTTGTGGCCGATGCCGGGAATGTAAGTCGTGACCTCAATGCCGTTCGTCAATCGCACGCGCGCTACTTTACGCAGAGCCGAGTTCGGCTTCTTTGGCGTCTGAGTGTAGACACGGGTGCAAACGCCGCGCTTTTGCGGGCTGGACTGCAAAGCGGGGCTTGCCGTCTTGTACTTAACTTTCGCTCGTCCCTTACGGACCAACTGGCTTAGTGTTGGCACGCTCTAGCTCCTCTCAATGTCGGGCAAAATGCTCGCCGTCAAATCGTTCACAGGGCGACCTGAAGCAAAAGCGCAAAACGACGACACAGCTTTTGCCGTGCGTAGCCACCCTTCCGGGTTTGATTAAATACGTTTGCGGGGATGTTCTGAAAGTTGCTGCGGATCCGGCCTCCCCTCGGCCTAACTTGTCTGTGGCGTGATCTCAGATAATTGATTCAATTGAATTCGGGAGCGCAGCGTTCACTGCGTCCTTTTACGCCACAATAACGTTTATTTTGCCTTCGGCTTCAATCACGAGAGCGCCTCCGCATGCTCAGAACCAAAAAGCGCGCTCGCGTCAAACGATAGACTATAGCGGCGCAGTCTATATTTGTCAACCCTGCCATCGACTTCGAACCGCGTGGCAATCAAGCAATTAAAATTGAAAGCTGGTCGCAGCGCGTGATAACCTTATCAATGTAGGTCGCCTTAGCGATTTCATTCTAAAAGTTGCGCGCCGACACACGCGGAGTTGTTGTGAGAATGCCATTGCCGCTGAAAGCCTCTTCCATTAACGGCCTCTTCGCTCTACTGTTTGCGGCGACAATCATTATCGCGCCCGCCTTCGCCTTTCAAGACGACAAGCCAATCAAGCTCAAGACCGATCTGGTCGTGATTGACGTGACCGTAACCGACAAGAACGGGAATTTCATTCGCAATCTCAAGGCGGATGATTTCGTCGTCTATGAAGACAACGAGCCGCAGAAGATTGATTTCTTTGAAGCAAGCGAGCAGGCGGCGTTGACTCGCCCGCTCGCTGTGGTTTTTGCATTAGATACTTCGGGCAGCATTAAACCCGAAGAGGTCAACAAGCAGCGCGAAGCCGCCGAAAATTTCATGAAGCTCGTGCAGCCAGATTCGGTCTTTGCGGTTCTGGCTTTCAGCAACGACACGCGGGTGCTGCAAGATTTCACAAATGACGCGAGAAAAATCAGCCAGGCATTTCAGCGACTGGGCGAAGTGGGCGGCTCATCTAAAATATTCGGCTCGATTGACCGCGCAATCTCGATGCTCAAGCGCGCGCCTCGCTTTCGCGGTGGCCGAAGGTTGCGCCGCGTGGTGATAGTCATAAGCGACGGCTTCGACAACATGACCTCGCCCGACCAGACTGACATGATTCGCCGGGCGAATGATGCCGAAGTCACGGTTTATTCAATCACGCTGCCGTCGTACATGCCGGGACTCGGCTCGAATCAACGAGTGATGACGCTGCTCGACGTGTCGCGCGTTGTGCCGATGACGGGCGGAGCAGATTTTTCGGCGGACACGAAAGATTTCGCGCCGGTCTTCAAAGCTATTGCCGAAGAGATTCGTTCGAGCTACACGGTTGCCTATTACCCATCCGAAAAAAGCCGCGCCAGCAGTGGCGTTCATCAACTCCGCGTCGAAGTCAAACAGTCGGGCGCAATCGTTCGCGCCAGCCGCACAAGTTATCAAACAACTAAAAACGCAACCGCAGATGGGCACAGATGAGAGGTTCAAGTCTTGAATCAAAACATCTGAGTTCATCTGTGACGTTTTATATCTGCGTTAATCTCTGGTTTCAAATCGGCAGCGAATCGTTTAACATAATTGTTTACGCAAACTGAGAAAAAGCTGCCTGTAGGAAGTGAGAATGGCTGAGAAGAAGAAAGTAGGAATGGTGAGTCTTGGATGCCCGAAGAACCTCGTCGACAGCGAGGTGATGATGGGACTGCTCGCGCGGCAAGGATACGAAATCACGAATGATTCGAGCGCGGCGGATGTGCTTGTCGTCAATACGTGCGGCTTCATTGATTCGGCTCGTCAGGAATCGGTCGATACAATTTTAGAGATGGCCCAGTTGAAAGAGACGGGCAAGCTCAAACGGCTGGTCGTCGCGGGTTGTCTCGTTGAGCGATTCCGCGATGAGCTTCAGCGTGAAATACCTGAGATTGACGCGCTCATTGGAGTCAACGAGCTTAAAGAGATTGAACGAGCAGTTGAACCGAACGGACGGAGAAAGTCATTGCCGATTTACAGCGACGGCGCTGCTGTACCTGAGCTTTATCTTTATGATGAAACAACTCCGCGACTGCGCGCGACCGCGCCTTACACTTCTTACGTCAAGATTGCCGAAGGATGCGACCACACCTGCACGTTCTGCATAATTCCAAAATTGCGCGGCGCGTTTCGCAGCCGCTCGCCTGAATCCATCTTGCGCGAAGTCGAACTTCTCGCCGCGCAGGGTGTGAAAGAGATTGTCTTGATTTCGCAAGACACGACTACCTACGGAAGTGACCTCGCGATGAAAGAGGGGCTTGCGCGGCTGGTTGATTCGATTGCCGACGTGAAAGGCGTCGAGTGGATCAGGTTTTTATATTGCTACCCGACCGCTATCACTGATGAATTATTGCGCGTGATGGCCGAGCGCGAGAACGTCTGCAAATACTTTGACATCCCGCTTCAGCACGCGAGCCGCAGAGTCTTGCAGCGAATGCGGCGAGGCGGCGCTCGCGCGTCTTATGAAAGATTGATCGAGCGCATTCGCAATCAAGTGCCCGGCGTTGCCGTGCGCACTACGTTCATCGTCGGATTTCCCGGCGAACGCGAAGAGGATTTCGAGGAACTTGTTGATTTCGTGCGCGCGGTCGAATTGGATCGCGTGGGCGTGTTCACATATTCCGATGAAGAGAATTCGCCAGCCTTCGAGCTTGACGAAAAAGTTGACGCAGAAACAGCAAAGCGGCGCGAGGCTCGATTGATGAAAGAGCAGGCGCGTATATCGCGTCGAAGGAATCGAGAGCTTGTTGGCAGGCAGGTGAAAGTTCTTCTTGAAGGCCGCTCAAAAGAAAGCGACCTGTTGCTTGAAGGTCGAATGGAGTCGCAAGCGCCCGAGATTGACGGCTCAATTTTAATCAACGACGTGCCAGAAGGGCGCGACGTGCGGCCCGGCGATTTCGTCACGGTCGAGATAACCGAAGCGCACGAGTATGATCTAATCGGGCGCGTTGTTTGATAAGTCAAATAAGCAGAAGGCGCGGAAACACTGAGGGATTTAGGATGATCTACGCATCTCCGAGCTTTCATAGTTTAATCTCTCGAATCACCAACGGCTCGCTTGAATCAGACAGTATCAACGAATAAAAGACCTGTCCACCCGCTTGATCGCTTTGCTTATCTGATTGCGACGGGCGCGGGGGCGGGCTTTGCGCCTGTCGCGCCCGGCACGTTCGGCGCGGCTGAAGGCGTGGCCATTTTTTTCGGCGTCCACGCGCTCACAATCAACGCACTTAATCTCACACCACAATCATCGCTGCTGCTTTTTGTCATTCTCAACATCGCGGTGTTCGCAATAGGCGTTTGGGCATCGAATCGCGCGTGCGAGATTTGCGAACTCGAAGATCCAAGCCAAGTCGTCGTTGATGAAATCAGCGGGCAGATGATTGCGCTTGTGCCGCTCGCGCCTGCGCCGTCGGTTGTCGGTGTAATCGCAGCATTCGCTCTCTTTCGCGTGTTTGACATCTTCAAGCCGTATCCGATTCGCAGGCTCGAGCGCCTGCGCGCGGGGCTGGGCGTGATGAGCGACGATGCGCTCGCAGGAATCTACGCCGCCGCGCTCGTCTGGTTGGGCATTTATTTCAGATTGATATAATCTGGTTGTGGTGAAACTGGATTGGCTTAATGAAATCATTGAGCGCGTTGACCCGAACGGCGAGCCTCACATCGAATTCATCAAACGCGCAGAAGCGAAGGGATCGCGACTTGGCGTATTCGCTTCTTCATTCAATCCCGTGACAATCGCTCACGTTGAGTTGATGCGCCGCGCGCGCGATGAATTCTCGCTTGATGAAACGTTTGCGCTTGCGGGCAAAACGAACGCCGACAAGACTGGCTATGAATGCTCGCTCGCAGATCGGCTTACGATGCTCATGTTAACATTCAACCAGGACGAACACACGTCCATAGGGATTTCGTCTCATGCCTTCTACGTTGATATGGTTGACGCGCTCGCGCAAGTTTACGCGGCTGGAACCGATTTGCACTTCATCGTTGGCTTCGATACATTCGTGCGAGTGCTTGACCGTGAAAACAAGTACACAGAAAAGTATCACCGCAAATTCACAGATCGTGCTGATGCGCTTCATTACCTGCTTGCGCGCAGTCGTTTGATTGTCGCTGCTCGCGCGGGCGCTGGCTATCGGGACGTTCGCGCGCTCGTTGAAAGCGAGCCTGCCGAAATCCGCGAGCGCATCTTGTATCTCGATTTTCCTGATGAGCTTGCTGATCGCTCAGCCACAGAAGTTCGCAAGCGCGTGCGCGCGGGCCAATCAATCACGGGGCTTGTGCCTTCACAAGTCGAAACCTTCATACACGAACGGGAGTTATACAGATAATGCTCAGAGCAGAAATCATAGCCATCGGCTCGGAGTTGCTCACGCCGCATCGAACCGACACCAATTCACTCTGGCTCACCGAACGATTAAACTCCGTCGGCATCATCGTTCAACAAAAGACCATTGTCGGCGATGACGAATCAATTCTCGAAGAAGCAATCCGCGATGCGATGCGCCGCTCCGACATTATTATTTCAACGGGCGGACTTGGGCCTACCGAAGACGACATCACGCGCAAAGTTTTCGCTCGCGTAACGAACCGCTCGCTTGTTCTCGATTACGACGTGCTTGCGCAAATACGCGAGCGCATTACGAGTCGCGGTTTTCAGATGACTCCAAACAACGAGCGGCAAGCGTTGATCCCACGCGACGCTATTGTGCTGCCGAACCCGAACGGGACCGCCCCCGGCATCAAGATGGAGCAAAACGGCAAGCTGATAGTTTTGCTGCCCGGCCCGCCGCGCGAGAATCAGCCGATGTTCGATAATTACGTGATGCCTGATCTCGAAAAAATGTCGAAAGGCGTGCGCATCGCAACGCGTGTCTTGAAGGTCACAGGGCTTGGCGAATCGCAGCTCGACGACAAGATAGCGCCGATTTATAAAGAGCAGCCGAACATTGTGACGACGATTCTCTTTACGGATGCGGAAGTAGAGATTCACCTGACGGCTCAATCTGAAACCTTCGCGCAGGCCGAAGAGATGCTCGAAGACCTCGTTGACAAACTCGAAGAAAAGCTCGGCCACTACGTCTATTCGACGCGCGGCGAGACGCTCGAAAAAGTTCTTGGCGACCGCCTTCGACTGAAAGGCTATACGATTGCGACCGCCGAAAGCTGCACGGGCGGTCTCGTTGCTGAGCGAATAACCGAAGTGCCCGATTCAAGCGATTACTTCGTCGGCAGCATCGTCAGCTACACGAACCAAGCGAAGATGGAACTGCTCGGCGTGCCCGCTGAGTTGATTGAGAAGTTTGGCGCTGTTAGCGGCGAGGTCGCCGAAGCGATGGCGCGCGGAGTGAAGGCGCGCACGGGCGCGACCATCGGCGTGAGCGTCACGGGAATTGCGGGACCGGGCGGCGGAACTGATGCTGTACCCGTCGGCACTGTTTACATAGGATTGGCCGACGACATTATGACATCGAACAGAAGATTGTCGCTGCTGGGCGACCGGCATCTTGTTAGATGGCGCGCATCAACCGTCGCGCTTGAAATGGTACGGCGACGTTATTTGCTCTGATTGGTTTCTGGTTTCTAGTTTCTGGTTGTAACTTCGGATTCATTGAACACTGTGAAGCTGACGCTCTATCTAACCAGAAACCAGAAACCAGAAACCAGAAACTATGTCTTCACTTGACCGGCTCCTCTCCGAACTTGAAGAAGCGAAGCGGCGCTTCGGCGGCGACGCGGCGAAGCGCGTCGAACGCTTGCTTGAGCAACTAGAGAAGCGGCGGTTTGATGATGCTGAATCGCTAATTCGATTTCACGAAGCGTTGCTGTTTCTGCGCTCGCATCCGCAGAGCGAAAAAGTCTTTGAGCGGAGTGAAAAGCTGCTTGCAACATTCATTGAGCGAGTAGAACGGCTTCGCGCGTCGAATGTAGATTTCACGCCATTTGATTACATCGAATATTCAGGCATCGCGGGCACAGAGCTTTCGGGCACGTTCAGCTACGGCATCGCGCGATGGCTCGTTGAGCATTATCCCTCAAAGGTTGATGTTGATTGGGACCGCTACGAAAAGAAATCGCGGCTGGCTCAGGCGCTGCCGCGACTTGCGCCGCTTTTTTACGAAGACTCTCTCGTTGAAGCGAACATCCCCTACCTCAAATGGATTCACGCGGCGAAGCCTCGCGCCGCAAGCGACCTCGAATGGCTCATCGAGCGATTTGAGCAGTTGAATCTTTCAGAGAAAGAAAAGGGCGAGCTTTATGATTTGCTTGAGTTGCGCATTAAATGGAGGCTCGGCAATTCGCGCGCCTCGCGCACGAGAAATATCCGGCGCGGCAAAAATATCTTCTATCATCGCGACTTGCTCATTCGCCGCAGCGAGGTCTCGCTTGAAAGCGAGATCACCTCGCCGCTTGAGTTGCAAAAACTCTCGCCCGATGAAGGCGAACGGATGATTGACATGCTGCGGGCGACGACGACCGTCCGGTATCGAGAACTTTACGGCATCACGCACGGCGATGCGCGCAGCGTCGTGCGAGCAGATGTCGGGCGCGGCGTCGAGATTTTTCTGTGGGGACTTCCTCCCGAACGACGTTTGCCGCTGCGCGCTTATCACGCAGGCTTCACGCTCAAGAATGGTGTGCCGATTAACTACATCGAAGGCATAACCATCTGCGAGCGGATGGAGCTTGGCTTCAATACTTTTTACACGTTTCGCGATGGCGAATCGGCGTGGGTTTACGCGCAGGCGCTTCGCGTGCTCCACAAAAAAGTTGGCGTGACATGCTTTTCGATTGATCCGTATCAGATTGGCTTCAACAACGAAGAGGCGATTGAGTCGGGCGCGTTCTGGTTTTATCGCAAGCTCGGCTTTCGCCCGACTCGGCCTGAGCTTGCGCGCGTTGTGGAGCGCGAAGAGAAAAAGATTGCCGCTGACCGCGACTATCGAACGCCTGCGCGTGTGCTTCGGCGGCTTTCAACCGGCCACATCATTTATGAACTGCCCGGCACATCTAGCGGGCGCTGGGATAGATTTGAGATTCGCAACCTTGCGCTTCGGGTTCAACGCCGGATGTCGAAAGAATTCGATGGCTCGAAGCAGTGCATTCAAGATGCTTCGAGCCGTGAAGTCGCTCGCGCTTTGAACGTCGAGCGCGAACGATTAACCAAGTTACAGCAAAAGGCTTTTGATAGCCTCGCGCTCGTGCTCGCGCTCATTCCTGAGCTTCACAGTTGGAGCGATGGGGAAAAGAAAGCCGCCGCTCAAATCATCCGCGCCAAAGTCGCTGCCGATGAATCTCAATACGCGCAACTGCTTCAAAAGCATGAGCGACTGAGCGATAGGATTGCAAAGCTCGGCTCACAGGGCTGACCGGGAAAGAGATGTGGTGGTTTCTGTAATAACGTGGAGCGAGGACAAATACCGGCATCGCTCCACACGGATCAAAAAGGCGGCGCAGGGATAGAAGCAATCACAGGTTGTGCTTCTTTTTGAGGTTGTGAACGTGAACCTTCGACACGCCGAGCTTGCGGGCGGCGCGCGTCAGGCTGTTGTTTGTTTGACGAAGCGCGTTGCGAAGCAGGAAGCCTTCGAGCGTGCGCTTGGCTTCCTGCCAGCGAGGCAGTTGGTTGCCGTCAAATACGAGCCGGTTGTCATCCGTAAAAACGATCTGCTCTTCGTATTTCGCTGAGACTCGATTGAACTCGTCGCCGAGCCAGGCGTCTTCGATATGATTCAACAACTCGCTCGCGCGCGAAAGCTCATTTCGGCCCGCGCGCGTGTCAATATTGTGAAAGGCTTCGGCCAAGTAGATTACTGCTTCAAGCTCAAGCCGCTGGTTGTCTGAAGAAGGAGTAAGGTTTCGCGCGATTTCAGAGGCTTCGCTGAGAACTTCGGTGGCCTGTTTGAATTCGCGTTCGGCCAATCGAACGTGGCCCATTGCGATGCGTGCGCGGGCGCGCGCCGGTTCGGATTTTGATTGATCGGCTCTTTCAATTGCAGTGGCAGCGCGCCTGACAGCTTCATCCAGTTCGTTTCGACTGAGCGCGATTATAGCCAGCACTGAAAGCGCGGCGCTTTCGCCTTCGGGGTCTCCCGTAGAAAGCTCGCGGCTCTCTTCGGCCAGTTTTTCGGCGCGCTCGAATCGCTTCAATCTTATGAGCGCCTGAGCCAGTTTAAGCTGTCCTCCGGCCATGTCTCTTCTTATGAAGTATCGCTCGAAGATCGTATTGGCTTCCTTGTAGATTTCTAGCGACTCCTGAAACTCGCCGAGAGCGCATTTGAGATCGGCCATCCCAAGAAGCGAGCGCGCGTAGAAGCGCCCTTTCTCGGTTCCCCTGAGCAATCGTTGAGCGTCAGCGTAGCACTCGGTCGCCTGTTCAATATCGCCGCGATCCATAGCGACGGCGGCTTGCTCAGCAGCTATCTGGCCGCGCAAAAACTCGGAGCGCTTGCTCGTTCGCCCTTTGAGGCCAGCCAGCGCCGCTTCGAGTTTAGCCGTCGCGTCATCGAGCTGGCCGCGATGACGAGCAAGTTTTACAAGGTAGAGCAGCGAGCGGGTTATGCCGAAAGAATCATTTTGGAAGGAATAAAAATGATAAGCGGCTTTGAGGCGAGTGTCGGCTTCCGCATCTTCGTTGCGCCACAGCGCCAGCCATCCCTTTGTCAGCGAAAATCGCGCGGCGATATGAATGTCTACTATTCTTGGCGCTACCTGTTCGAGCAGCGCGGCTGCGTCATCGAGCCTATCGAAATAGATAGCGACTTCAGAGCGAATAACCATCTCCATAGGGTCATCCGTCCTGCGCTCGGAAAATATTTCCTCAGCCGCAAGGAACTGGCCGCTATCTATCAATTCGATGACGGCCTCCTGTGGCGCTCGCCTTTCCATAATTGTCAATTCCTCCAGACCTGTTCAGAGAAAGTATTTCAAGATGGACTGCCGCGCGGAGATTGCTCCTTATTTTCTATCGGTGCGAAGCTACACTACTCCCATCTCCCGCAATCTCGACTCTCAATCTACTTTCTAACTCGGCGAATCAATTCGATCCCCTCTCGCCGATTGTAATCTGATTCTATCACCTAATTTGCATAGCGCAAGCCCAACAAGAACAAAAATCGCGCACAAGCAATTTTTTTATAAAAGCGGTCTCGCTCACTTTATAAGAAAAACTCAACAGCAATTAATTCTGTTGCTAGGCGCGGGAATCTGTCGAGCATGGCGGTATGCCAATTGCACATTCTCTTGAATATAGTGAGCGTATCGCGCAGAGCATGCGCACGGCGATGCGTCTGGAAAAATTTTATGACGCGGACGGTCAACGCTCACGCAGTCGAGAAAAATATCAATGGAGGGACTAAGAATGGCCGGAGAGAAAAAACAGGGAGCAACAAGTGAAGCATCTAGGGACACAGCAATCGGCGGTGGCGAAGCTGCTGCGCGCAGCGGCAAGGGTGGCAAAAGCGGCGGCGGGCTGGGAGGTCAGAAGGCCGGCGGAGTAAAAGGCAGCGGCAAGCAATCAACTCATCAAGGCAGCAAAAAGGGCAGCCCCGGCGGCCTTACGTCGGATTGACGCGGAGCCTGCTCACGCCATCGTATAAAGATTAAAGCATCCCTACAGCGACCCTTGGCCCTGCCGAACCAAGGGTCGCCGCTCTATTCACCCGAAACGGCGTAACGGTGACCTTCTGAATCGCTAATACCGCTACCCGTCTCCGAATGGAATCTATGACCTAACGGGCAGGTAAACCACACCGCGTCTTCGGTGGATGCCACCCGTCGGAGGGGGTTAAAGCACTTTGGGCATTTCATAAAAGCATTCTAGCATAGATTTTCTGTTTTGTGTCTTTTTTCTTCGGCTTTTTGACAGAGCTTTTTCATAATTTTCAATCTCCTGTTACGGAAAAATAACAACGTCAGCAAGCAGGTCATTTACTTTTACTTGGAATTGTTCTTTTTATGAATTATGCATGGTAATTCGCCTACGAGAAGGTAGGCACGACCGATTATTAATCACCTGAATAGGTTATAGCAATTGCTTGAAGCTGGTATGATTGAGAAAAACGGGGGTCGTTATTCCGGTAAGCAATGACACTTTATACTTGACAACGAATCACAATTTGATTTACATTCTCGCTGCTTCTTACAATGCTTCGCCAATTGTGGGATATAGGAAGCAACTTGCCTTGAAGTGAATCCCGCTTCTCTTGTCTGAAGATTAGTTTTACAGGGTAGTTAGTCGCATCGAGATTTCGTGATAACTTAATGCCTCTCCCCGGCAGCCGGTAGATTGACTCTGCAGTTTAACGGCTATCACGATGAGATGACTGCTTCTCTACATGCCTTAACAGAAGCTCCGGCCCACAAGCAGGTCGGAGGGCGCGAGCCTCTTCGGGTCACTGGTTCACGAGCCAAACAGGTTTCAGGGGTTTCGAGCTAACGCGCAAATTAGTGTATCAGGCAGTTAACCCAAAACTTGTCTTGGATGAAATGCCTTCCAAGCCTCTAAGGAGGAAACCTAGAGATGAAACTTCTGAAGATTTCCGTTTTGCTGCTGTTTGCGGCGGCGCTCACTTTGCCCTTCGCGTTTATGAGTACCGTCGAAAGTCAATCCGCAACCGAAGCTCCAACAACTCAGATGGACGCTCGCCTGAGCGACTCTGATCTTTACAATGGGTTCATAACCCGCGATGGCGGCGGTCTCGGCGTCGCTCCCGATGAGTGCACTAACCCTGCTCTTGCCGGGCGCTCGTTCCGCGATAACAAAGCCATATTCGAGGAACGGGAAGGTGTGGCCGACGGTCTTGGACCCACATATAATGACGTTGCCTGTTCAGCGTGTCATCAGGCCCCTGTCACAGGCCATGTCAGCCAGATCAACGAGTTCAGAGCCGCAGACGCTAACGGCAACCCGCCGCCCGGCGGGCAAACGCTGATCCAGGATAGGGCGATTGACCCCGATGCGCAGGAGCGTATCAACACGGGTTTATCAACACATGAATTCCGCTCGACCAGAACCACGCTTGGCGACGGATTTGTCGAAGCCATCGCCAACCAAACGCTCATCAATAATGTCAATGCGCAGCCCGCGGCCCAACGCGGCCAGCTCCGCACCGTTAATGTCCTTGAGGCTCCGGGCCAGACTCGCATTGGCCGATTCGGTCACAAGTCGCAGCACGCCAGCCTTGAATCATTCTCGGCTGATGCCTACCTCAACGAGATGGGCATAACCAGCCCGTTGCAGCCCACCGAGAATAACATTCTGGGCGCGTCGTCGGCTCCATTTGATGGCGTGGCCGACCCGGAAGACAACGGAGAGGATGTCGCGGCCTTCACCGACTTTATGAGGGCTTTGAGAGCGCCGGGGCGCGGTCCCATCAATGCTGATGTCAACGCAGGCTCGACGCTGTTCGATCAAATCGGCTGCGCCGTCTGCCACACTCGCACGTTTACGACAGCCGCGCCGGGAACAATTATTAATGGCGGGGCGTTCACCGTTCCGGCATCGCTCGGCAACAAGATCATTCACCCGTTCAGCGACTTTGCGCTGCACGACATTGGAACCAGCAACGGAATAGGCGGCGAAGCTGGAGTCAACAGCCGGTTCACGACAACCACAATAGCGTTGTGGGGCGTGCGCACCAAGCATCGCTTCCTGATGCAAGGCGATGCGCACACCATATTCGACGCCATTCAGGCTCATGGCTTCCAAGGCTCAACTGCAAGGAACAACTTCAACAATTTGACAACGACGCAGAAGAACCAGATCATTGCGTTCGTCTTGTCGTTGTAACGGTTTCGCTCACCCATTAGTCTACAACCCATCCTCAGAGGATCATCAGGCGACCTTGCTTGATGATCCTCTGGTTTTCGCGTTGGAGGAGCCGAGATGGTTATCAGAAAAGTAATTCGAGCATCAGCGTGGCTGTTTCTCTCAGTCGCTTGTGTGGCTTTGGCGGGATGCGCGAGTCCCCCTCCGCAGCCAGTCGTGGAGCAACCGCCCGCCGAAGACGCACAGGCGCTTCAGCCATTGCCGGAACGACAAGCGGGACCGGAGCTTCCTCCGCCCAAGCTTGATGAAGTCCAGCAAGCCGTCGCGCGAATCTTCAAAGGCGCGGTCGTGCTCGATAAAAAACATAATCCGAATTTTTTAGTTGGCGATTTCAACGGCGACCTCTCAGAGGACGTGGCCGTTATTGTGAAACCGGCGGAAGGCAAGCTGTCGGAACTTAATCAGGAATTTCCGAACTGGATAGCGCGCGAGCCATACCTCGAAGCGACAACCGATGAAGCATCAAAACCTCTGCTCAATCCGGCGTCAGGGCAGACCGTTCGCTTCGAGCAAAACGACGTGCTGCTGGCGATCATTCACGGTTACGGGCCGCAGGGCTGGCGCACACCTGAAGCCACACAAACGCACCTGCTCAGAGGCGTTGTCGGCGAAAGTATTCGGAAGCTGCCGCTGAAGGAAGCCAAGAATGTTTATAAAGGCAAGCAGCCATTCCCCTCGATTTACGGCGACCTGATTCAGGAGACGCTCGCAGGCCAAACGGGATTTGTGCATTTCGCGGGAGCTTTCTATCAATGGTATGATCCGAAGAACTTTAAGCCCGAATCTTTAACCGGTCCGGCTCATCCGGAGATGTCACGGTTGAGATGATAGGTATTTCTTTATGTTGTCGCAATGATTTCATTGCTGCGTGACTTGGAATCGAAAGAATAACCCGTAGCTTCACACTCTTCAGGAGGTGGTATTATGCGATTCAAAAAGTTGATCGGCCTTCTTATAGCAATTATGACCGCCTGCGGAATCTTCGCGCATCCGAAAGCCGCCGTTTTAGCAGCAGCGCCGCGCCCCGCGCAGAATAAGGCCGCTCAAGTCGAATTCATAACAGCCGAGCAGTTGAAGGCCAAGATAGCCGCCAAAGAGCCTGTGATGATTGTTGACCTGCGCGGGCAGAGCGCCTATGACGCAAGCGACCAGACAGTCAAAGGATCGCTGCACACTAAGGTTCGCAAAGTCGCCTACCGGCTGAGAGAGCTTCCTCGCGACCGCGAGATCGTGACATATTGCTCCTGTCCGGCGGACGAAGCGGCGATTATCGGCGCGCAGAACCTTTTAGCCAAAGGCTTCACGCGAGTCCGCGTGTTGAAAGGCGGCTGGAACGCATGGCTGCAAGCTGGCGGGCAGGTGGAACCGAAGCCCAGACTCTAATCGCCATTTTGTTCAGCTTTATATGAAACGTCTCTTTCGAAAAGCTGTAGTCGCGCTGATTGGCATGTTGTTCTTTTGCCTTTTGCAAGAACCCGTTGGCCACGCGGCGAAGATTAACCCGGTCTTGCGAAAATTGAAGCGGGCTGCGCTTCTGGCTGTCGGCGCAAAGAATCAATCGCGCAAGAGAATTGAAGACCTGGCAGGCGAATGGCAGGTGAAATGTGAAATCACAACATACGATAAAGGAGAGGTGAAGACTATCAAAGAGAACGACGAATCTCTCGTGGTCGCTGAAACCGATCCGGACGGCAGCTATATGCTCTATAAGTTTCCCATCGGATTCGGCGAAGGTCTTCCGAGACTCAGGAAAATCAGCGCAACGCGCTACGAGGGTGACGATACGGTTCACGGGACAGCCACTGTGGTCAAACAGAGCGTCGAGCTTGAGCGCGGAAAGATTATTATCAAACAGATCATAATTGACGCCGCAAGCAAGCAGCCACAATCCGAAACTCTATGCACAGGCGAAAGGCTGCCATCTGCTTCAAAGTTCTTTGCGGCTGCCCGCGCGGCTGAAGTTTGCTCGACAGATCAACCGCCCGCCGATTCGTCAGTTGAGAGATTCGCGCGGCAGTACAAATCCGTTAAGCCGTTTTCGGACGGGCTTGCGGCTGTGGCAATCGTCCCGCAAGGCGCTCGCACTGAAAAATGGGGATTCATTGACGCAACGGGCCGCGTAGTCATACCGATGCGTTACGACGTAGCCACTTCCTTCAAAGATGGTCTTGCGGCTGTGGGCAAATACTACGGGCGCGGGCAAAACTTGAAGTGGGGCATCGTAGAAAAGCTCGGCCCGCAGGTGACTCCGCATGTTCACTACGACGCGGTGAAAATCTTGGGCGAAGGGTTCGCCGCCGTAGGCTACGCTGTGCCGGGCCGCTCTGGTCTTAAATGGAATTTGATTAATCGAGAGAACACGACCGTCTTTTATGGCTTCGACGAGATAGGCTGCTTCAAAGACGGTCGCGCGCGCGCATCCTACACGGATGAAAAAGGAGTTCACACGGGATATGTCAACAAGGTCGGAGATTTCTTCGCCGATAATCGTTAATCCGGATCACGGGTTCTAAAACTGCAATCACTCCTTAAATTGACATAATTCAAACTCAGGATTAAGCTCTTCAAAGTTCTACAGGGATAATCAAAGTTAAGTATGACCTTGTCAGGCACAGCGCAACCTTTGGACAAAATTCTGTGCGGCGATTGCCAGCAGGTATTATCAACTTTCCCCGATAACTTTGTCGACCTCATCGTTACCTCACCGCCTTATGCAGACCAACGCAGGCATACTTATGGCGGTATTCATCCGGATGCCTATGTGGACTGGTTTCTTCCCATCGCTGCCGAGATGAAGCGGATTCTTAAGCCGACTGGCTCGTTTATCCTTAATATCAAAGAACGAGTCGTTGCTGGCCAACGGCACACTTATGTTCTGGAATTGATCCTGGCTTTGCGCAGGCAGGGATGGCTTTGGACTGAAGAATATATATGGCACAAACGGAATTGCTATCCCGGTAAATGGCCTAATCGTTTTCGCGATGCCTGGGAGCGATGTCTCCACTTCACGCTTCAGAAGAACTTTGCTATGTACCAGGAAGCTGTAAGGGTTCCTATGGGGGATTGGCGCCATTCCCGTTTGAGAAATTTAAGCGAGACTGACAGACGGCGCGATAATTCGCGTGTCCAAAGCGGCTTTGGCAAAAAGATTGCCAATTGGATTGGGCGAGACTGGGCCTACCCGACAAACGTTCTGCACCTGGCAACCGAATGCAGCAATCGCAATCACAGCGCCGCTTTTCCGGTAGAACTTCCAGCATGGTTCATCCGCCTCTTCACCAAACCGGGAGATGTCATGCTCGACCCGTTCATAGGCTCTGGCACGACCGCCGTAGCATGCCTCGAACTGGATCGGCATTTTGTCGGTATTGAGATAAACCCTCAGTACATACAGATCGCGCAAAAGCGATTGAAGGAGGCTGCCGGGCGCCCCCGAAATCTTCTCACAATTCTAGATGCAGAGGGGCTTTATGGACTCAAATGAGTTGGAAGAACTCGTGCGCAAGAGTTTGGATGATTTCTATCAACGCCGCATCAACAAGCTCAGCACACTTAAGCTAAAAGATACTCTGAAAAAGAAGAATCCTTATCTTTTCCGTGCCATCGGCATTCAGAAAGCGTCAGAAATCGTAGAGCGACTGTTGCGAGATTATATGTCTTCTTCAGATGAGGGGATTTTCGGTGATGCTTTCTTTGAGCCTATAGTAAAAATTGCTGGCGGGGGACATGTCTCACCAAGCGAAGGCGTAGATGTTGCCATTGAAACAGACAGGGTTTACAAGGCCATTGCTGTAAAGTCGGGACCAAATATTTTTAATGCCAGTCAGACTAGGCGAATGAATGATGAATTCACATCTTTGCGAAACCGCCTGCTTAAACTACATAAACAATTTGACGCTCTGCTAGGCCATTGCTATGGCCGCAAAAGCTCTGAGCCAACTAAAAAACGGATATATCGAATACGCTCAGGCGAAGCCTTCTGGACAGAGTTGACCGGCGATCCTGAATTCTATCTCAGGCTGATACGTCTCATGCGAGATTACCCTGTACAGCATCGGGCAGTATTCGAGGAGGAATGGTGAAAGGCCGTGAACCGATTTGAACGCGATTTTCTTAATGAATTCGCAACTTCTGATGGCGGCATTGATTGGGAGAAACTGGTAAGGTTTAATAGCGGAGCTTATAAGGGAAAATTCAGTGAATAATGGCATGGCCCGCAACAAAGCGCGCAAGCTAATCGCCCGGCGCTACCAATGCAACTCACAGGCGCGGCGATGCTATGCAATGATGTTCAAAGCTTAACTGTTACTCTGCTATTGATTCAAAAATGGAAAATTACTTGCAGAGTCTTGCTCCTCGTTCCCTTGAACTTCCGGCTGGAAATCAACGATGTCTTTGAAAGGCATATCGGCGTTGCCGAAATCGGGACGATAATACGCGGCGGCCTCTTCAAAATCCTGAAGCCACCCCTCATCCATTCCGAATTCTTCCATGTGCTCGATGGCCGTGAGCCACTCGCTCCAGCGAATCTTGCGCGAGATTAGCGTGTAACGGTCCAACGCTACCTTGTTCGTCGGGAAATACTGCGCCATAAGGCTTATCGTCACTTTGGGCGATAGCTCATCGCGTATCCACCGCAGCGACTCACGAATGCCTGCGATGTCGTTCGGCAGCACGAGCAACCTTATTATCAAGCCGCGCTTGAGCAATCCGTCTTCGCCGTAAACGAGCGTGTCACCGACCTGCCGGTACATCTCTTTGATTGCCGCGCGCGAATAGCGCACGTACTCAGTCACCTTTGAATACTCGCGCCCCGCTTCGTCATCGCTGTATTTCAAATCGGGCAGGTAAACGTCAACCACGCCGTCAAGCAGCTTCAATACCTCAACCGAATCATACGCGTTTGTGTTATAGACGATTGGCAATCGCAGGCCGCGCTCGGCAGCAATCAAAAGCGATTTGGCCAACTGCGACGCGAAATGAGTCGGCGAAACCCAGTTGATGTTGTGACAGCCTCGCTCCTGAAGCTCAAGAAAAATTTCGGCCAGCCGCTCGAATGTCACTTCGTTCTTGCGCTGCTCGCGAAAGGTCTGGCTGATTTGATAGTTCTGGCAATAGACGCAGCGCAGGTTGCAAAGCCCCAAAAAGACGTTGCCCGCGCCATTCTTGCCGACGAGCGCAGGTTCTTCGCCAAAGTGCGGCGTATAGGTCGAAACTATCGGCAGCAATCCCGAATAGCAGGCGGCGGCTTCGTTCTTCAGGCGATCAACGTCGCAATCGCGCGGGCATATCCGGCAGCTCGCGAGCATCTCGATCAAACGATCAACGCGCGAACGAAGCTCGCCCGATTGCAGCAGCTTCAGATAAGACGGCTCATGCATAAGGAGAATTTTACAATCATCGCTTCATTCGCCTCAACACTGGCAGGCAATAGCGCTTAAAACAAATCAACCGGCCCGCCCCGATGGCAAGCCGGTTGATTCGACTCGGCATTAATTTACCTTTAATCTTTCGACTGAACCCTCGTGGCGACGATTGTGCCGTCGGCCATGCGAATCCCTTTGACCTTCACGCGAACGCCTACGGCGAACGCGCCGTGCTCGGTCTTCAACCTCGTTGACGAAGTGACGTGAACCGTGCGCCCGCTCACCTTCCAATCGCCCGTAAGGTCGGCGCTTGAAGGCAGGCTCTCAATCGTGCCTTTGAAGTTGCCGCTTTGGCCGCTGTCGTCGGCGCTCGTCTGAACTTCAATCTTCGTCGCATCAATTGAGCCGTCGGCGCGCATGTGACCTTTGACTTCGACGAACGCGCCAACGACCGCCGCGCCGTGCTCCTGGTCAATGACCGTCGTGGAAGTGACGTGAACCGTGCGCCCGCTCACCTTCCAATCGCCAGTGAGTCCCGCAGGCACGCTTTCGATTACGCCCTTGAATTCATCGCGGCCATCGCCTCCAGCGACGTTCGATTTGATTTCGATCTTTTTTGCGGTAAGCGAACCGTCAGTCTCCGGCGTGCCTTCTATTTCGACGAACGCTCCGACGGCAACGGGGCCGTCTTCGGCTTCAATGCGCGTCGAAGAAGTGACATGGATTATGCGCCCGCCCACTTTCCAATCGCCTATGAACCCTGCAGTCGAGGGAAGCGATTCGATTGTGCCTTTGAAATGGACCTCTGCCTGATGCCCGCCATCATCATCACCCGGACCGTCGCCTGGCGCGGCTTGTTTGACTTCGATCTCAGTAGCGTCAATCGAGCCGTCACTGCGCTGAGTGCCTTCAACTTTGACGACTGCGCCGACAACCAACTGCCCGTCTTCTTCTTCTATTCGCGTCGAGCTTGAAACATGGACCGTCCGCCCTGAAATTTTATAATCGCCAATGCGCCCGCTCGCGGGCATGCTTTCTATGGTTCCTGTGAATTTGATTTCGTCATCGTGGCGGGCATAAGCCGCGCCTGCTGGAAAAAGACCGATCACAAGCGTCAATAGAGCTGCGACTGCCAAAAAACTCCGTTTCATTGAAAATCCCTCCAAACTTAGCTTGCTCCCACATTCAGTTAGAGAGGGGGGGCTGTAAAAAAATACCTGCCGCGCAGGATTTTAATCGCTCAGCGAGGGCGGTTGACACGCAGCAGTTTGAGCCTTTAAGCTCACGCCATCATCTATCAGGGCGACTATTAAATAGAAGGGACGGGTTATGACAAACGTCCGTTTCAAAGGGTTCCCACCGGACCTGTTCCGGTTCCTCGCGGCTCTATCGGAGAACAACAACAAACAGTGGTTCGACGAGCACGCCTCGGAGTACAGAGCCACAGTGCTCGACCCCGTTAAAACTTTCGTCGCAGACATCGGCCCGATTCTCAGAATGCTCAACGAAGAGATTGAAACCGAGCCGCGCGTAGGGCGCACTATCAGTCGAATAAATAACGACCTGCGCTTCCACAAGAACCGCCAACCCTATCGGCCATTTATCTACGCGCTGTTTCCGCGACGCGGAAAGAAATGGTCGGAACAGTCGCTGCTCTACGTCGGCCTTTACCGTCACGGCGTTTCAGTAGGCTTTTATCCGGGCGGCTACAAAGAACCGCGCACGGGCCGCGTGCAGCAGAGCATCAAGAAAAATCTCCGATTGTTTCAGCGATACCTCGACGAGCGCGCCATCGCGGAAAACTACTGGGAGCTTGCGGGCGGCGAGGAAGCAGCGGTGACGAAGTGGCCGCTGCCGAAGACCGCGCGCCGGTGGATGAATCTCGACAGCTTCAACGTGGGCGAATACTTTCCGGCAACCGAGCCTGTCTTATTGCGCCGCGCGTTCCTCAACGTCGCGCAAGAGATAATCCTCGACCTCTATCCGCTATGGCTTTTTGCGACGAGCGACAACATCAAGAATGATTTTGAATTGTATCAGGAGAATGCGCCGTCGCTTGCGCGCCCCTTGACGCGCTCAGCAGGCGGCAGACGGTGAGCGGGAGGCAGTAGACGGGGTGTAACAATCAGCTATCATCCATACCTTTTGCGTATTGATTCAAACCGAATAGCCGCAACCGCGTCTCACTTGTGACCATCAATTGCCGATTAGTTGTTCAGCAAACTTCTCATCACGCATCGCAAGCGAATCAACAACTGCCTACTGCCTGCTGATTCCGCTGGCACAGGCATTGCACAAATTTTTTCCGAAAGAATCAGTGTGCGCAAAAAAGCAATAGAGCATCGAAGCGGGTGACTTACACACAAAGGAGCATTAACGATGGACAACGGAAAGACCATGCAAGTTGCAGCCGCAGCAGCCGGAGCTGCTCTCGCTTATTTCGGGTTCAGGAAAGGCGGCGTTGTCGGCAACGCAGTAGGCATTGTGGGGACGAGCATCGCCGCTTCGGGCATAGCGACGGCTGCTGGAATGACTTCTCATTTATCCTCGTCACGCGACGTGCGCGAATCCATCGAAGTTATGGCCTCGCCCGAAGAGGCTTATCGCGTCTGGTCGCGCCTTGAAGACTTCCCGCGCTTCATGCAAAACGTCGTCGAGGTGCGCAAGCGCGCCGATGGCATTTATCACTGGGTAGTTGAAGGCCCGCTCGGCCAGCGCATCGAGTGGGATGCCGAAATCACCGCAGACGAACCGGGACGGTTAATTGCGTGGCGCTCGACGACAGCCGATGTCGGCAACAGAGGCGAAGTTCACTTTGAGCCGACCAGCCACGGCACGCGCGTTTACCTGGTGATGAGATTCGACCAGCCCGCAGGGCCAATCGGCAAAGCAGTGGCAAAGATGACCGGAAGCGACCCTGCATCAATCGCGCGCGCGGACCTGCGCCGCTTCAAGCAGTTGATCGAAGCAGGCGAAATCGCTCGCGTCGTGCAGTTGTACGAGCCTGAAAAAGCTAGGCTCACGGAAACAATCAAGGAGGTAGTCCAATAATGAAAGCCATCGTCTATCACGGAAAGAACGACGTGCGCGTCGAGCGCGTGAACGACCCTGAGATTCTCAACCCGCGCGACGCAATCATTCGCGTGACGGCATCAGCCATATGCGGCTCGGACCTTCACCTCATTCACGGCTACGTGCCGACGATGGAAGAAGGCGACATACTCGGCCACGAATTTATGGGCATAGTCGAAGAAGTCGGTCATCAAGTTACAAACCTCAAGCGAGGCGACCGCGTCGTAGTTCCCTTCACCATCGCGTGTGGCCGCTGCTTCTTTTGCAAGCAAGGTTTTCCGACGCAGTGCGACAACTCGAACCCGAACGCGGCGATTGCTGAAAAGATGATGGGCCACAGCCCTTCGGGACTTTTCGGCTATTCGCACATGTTCGGCGGCTACCCCGGCGGGCAGGCCGAGTTTGTGCGCGTGCCATTCGCCGATTATGGGCCGATGAAGATTCCCGAAGGCATCCCTGATGAGAAGGTCTTATTTTTGAGCGACATTTTCCCGACGGGCTGGTTCGCGGCTGAAAATGGAAACATCAGACCGGGCGACACGGTAGCTGTGTGGGGCTGCGGGCCTGTAGGCCAATTCGCCATCGCTTCGGCGTGGCTGTGGGGTGCGGCTCGCGTGATTGCGATTGACGACACGCCCGAACGATTGGCGATGGCGGCGGAAAAGAGCAATGCCGAAACAATAAATTTCGCCGAGACGAACGTGCTCGACGCGCTGCGCGAGATGACTTCGGGGCGCGGCCCCGACGTTTGCATTGACGCGGTCGGCATGGAAGCTAAGGGTTCGTTTTATGATGATGTGAAGACGAAAGTCTGGCTCGAATCGGGAAAGATTCCCGCGCTGCGCGAGTGCATCTGGGCCTGCCGAAAAGGCGGAACGGTTTCGATAGCGGGCGTCTATACGTCGTTCGTTGACAAGTTCCCGCTCGGCGAAGCGTTCGGCAAAGACCTGACCTTTAAGATGGGGCAGTGCAACGTACACAACTACATGAAGCCGCTGTTGAAATTGATTGAGGAAGGAAAGATTGATCCGAGCTTTGTCATCACACACAGGCTTGCGCTCGACGAAGCGCCACGCGGGTACGAGCTTTTCGACGAGAAGAAAGACGGCTGCGTGAAGGTATTTCTCAGGCCCGGGGAGAAAGTCGCGCAGGCTTGATGAAGGAGCCGGAGATTTCAGATAGCCGCAACTGCAAGCAAGCAGTCGCAATCTCGCATGGAGCCGGAATAGTTGCTTTGAGATGAGTTTTTACCGCAGAGGTTCGCAGGAAGAAATCAAATTCTCTGAGCGCCCTTGCGCGAATTCTGCGAACCTCTGCGGTTTATAACATTCATCAAAACAACCTGCCGTTTTTAGCCGACAGCTTCCTGTACCTTCTTGCCGTCCCAGTAGAGCACATCGCCTGCAAGCGGAAGCTCAGCGGGCAGCGTCGTCTTCGGAGCGTCTTCAAGGAACGCGGCAATCTTCGCGTGAAAAGACTGCACAGCCGGGCTCGCAATGTAGCTTGCGAATATCTTCTCAAAGTCGCCGTCGTACTCGACGATTGCAGCGAACATTCCGCTGCCCTGGCATATTGTGATTTCTTCAATGCCGTCAATCTTGGCAATCGCATCCGAAGGAAAGCTCGACTTCAATTCGTCAATCACCCGATTCTCGACACCGTCTTTGAGCTTCGATACGAATACGACCTTTCTGTTTGCCATCGTCATTCACCTTTCGCGTATTGATTCGCATCCACTTGCTCAGCGGTCAGTTGAAAGAATGACGGTCGCCTTGAAAATGGCTCTGGGAGCCTGTTTCAAGACATTGACCATTCTTCAACCAGCTACTGACCCCTGACCACCGACCACTGACCACTGCTGTTAAGCTGCATGCAGCCGTTCGGGCGGTTCTTTTTCGACAACGGGTTTTGACGCGGCGCGCTCTACTTCGGAATTGATCTCGCCGCCTGCGAGCACCGCAAGCCCCATCAGGTATAGCCACAGCATAAGGATTATTACCGCGCCCAGCGAGCCATAAGTCGCGCTGTAGCTCGGGGCGAATCTCAGGTAGAGCGAAAACAGTAGCGAGCCGATGATTATCATCGCTACGGCGAAGACCGCGCCGGGCGTTATCCATCGCCACTCCTGTTTGGCGTTCGGCCCGAAGTAGTAAATCAATTCGATGCCTATGAACAGCATCGCAAGTCCGAGCGCGTAATCAACAACGTGCCACGCGGCTGCGAATGCGCCATCAAGTCCGATTAATCTGGCAATCCAATCAGCCAGCTTGTCGCCGAACATTATCAATACAGTTCCGCCGATGAACAGGACTGCAAGAGCAACTGTCAGCCCGACAGCCGTCGCGCGCGATTTCAAAAACGAACGTTCTTCTTCCACGTCGTAAGCGACATTGAGCGTGCTCATCACTGCGGCCACGCCGTTGCTAGCCGCCCAGATGGTGCCAAGCACGCCGAACGACAACAGCCCGCCGCTGCGATTGCTCACAACATCCTGAAGTGTGTCGCGCACCAATCGCATTGCGTCTCCAGGAACGACTTTCGAAAGACCGTTGAAGATGCTCTCCTGCGCGCCTGGCATGAATCCAACGAGACTCGTTAAGAAAATCAGCATCGGGAAAAGCGCAAGCAGAAAGTAGTACGCAAGCTCCGCCGCGCTACCAAAAACGTTGTCCTCGTTGGATTCCTTCCAGGTCCTCTGCGCCAGTTGCTTGAGTGTAAGTCCTCCAAACACACCGCGACTCATAAACCGCCCCCTCGTTCGATATCAATTCATCGGTCAATTCATATCTATTTATTGGCAAGAGCAATGCCACGCGCCGGATTGACAATCGCAATGCGGCTCGATTCAATAAGCTTTTGCGCTGCATATTCAGTTCAAAGGCTCAACCTGAAAGATTAGGGTGATGGAAAAGGACGAAAACATTCCTGCGCACGAGAAGCGTCGTCAGCAGGTTTACGCCGACGACGAAGACGTGCTCGTGCAGGTGCTAGAAATTCCCGAAGCCGATTACGAATGCGTGATGGTCAACAGCTCGTGGCCGGAAAAGAGCCTGCGCGAAGGCGACATAGTGCTTTGCGCCTACAGCTACCGCAGCGAGCCTGCGAGCGGCGACATAGTTTTGATTGAGCAGGAAGGCCACACACGGCTCGGCATTCTGGCCGCGCCCGGATTTCTGGAGACGACTTATGGCAGCCGCCCGCTTGAGCCGGATGAAAAAATAGTCGGCGTAGGTGTCGCGCTCGCACGCAAGTTGAAGAAGTGAGCGGCGCGCAGGCTTACAACCGCGAACGTTTTGATTATATACTTGGCTCGTGCAATCAAGTGATGACAGCGCGCTGTACGAATGGTTTTTGAAATCGAACCTTGCGAGCGAGCTATTTGCAAACAAGTGGCGGATTGTGCTGCTTTGCGCGCTCGCGCCGGGAACGGTTCGCTACAGCGAGCTTCGCAATAAAATCGGGAAACTGTCGCATCCGAAGCTTGCTCAAACGCTGCGCAGCCTTGAGCGCGACGGGCTTGTCCTGCGGCGCACGCACAAGGCTGTGCCGCCGAGAGTCGAATACTCGCTCACGCCGCTTGGCCAGTCATTGCTTGAACGGCTCGCGCCGGCTTTCGATTGGGCGCGCGAGCACGAAACCGAGATTGCCGCACAGCAATCGAGCTTCGATCAAAAAGAGATGAGCTGGTGGTATTCGACTGAAGCCGATGAGGGTGTGATTGATGAAGCAGCATCCGCTGATTCATCCGAACAGCATTGATAAAAGATTGAACCGGGCATCAGGCGCAATACAACTCGCTTAAAAGATTCCTCCAAGCGGACTCTTCGCGCGCGGGGTCAAACAACGGCGCAAACTTCTTCAAGCGTCGCTGCAGGTCTTTTAGAAATTTCGGCTCGCTCTCGGCGCGGGCGAGAAGCCGCGCAAGCTCGCCCGTGTCGCCCACTTCAAAATAGCCCGGATAATCTTCTCCCAAAATTCCAACCGTCCCGGCTATGCGCGTGGCAAGAACGGGAACCCGCGCGACTATGGCTTCTGAAAGCACGTTTGCGCCGCCTTCCATAACCGAAGAGATAACGCACAACCGGCTTTGCTTGAGAATCGCAAAGGCGCGCGAGCGCGATTTTTCACCGACCCAGGTGTAGCGCGGGTTCTTCTTCGCCTCGTTTTCCGCGCGCGTCTTCATTGCTTCGCTCATCGCGCCGCCTACTTGAATGATTCTTATGCGCGATGAAGGCGGCAGCATCCGCGCGGCCATCGCTGCGCGGAATGGGTCTTTCACTTTTCTGAGGTGTCCAATGACGCACACGTCAAAGCCATCTCGATTACGCGAACGAGTCGCCATAGCGAGCGATGTTGATTTTGAATTCTGCTCGGAATCAATCTGGACAGATTGATAGATGACTCTCACCTTTGATCTCAGGTTTGGTCGTATCTCTTCGAGCGCTTTTGGCTGGAGCGCAACTATGCGAGACGCAATCTCAAGCGAGCGTTGCGCCTGTTTGCTCTTGTGAAGATCGCGGTATAGGTCCGTGCCCGTGAGCGCGACAATTATCGGCGCACTCGCTTGCTCGCTGTTGAATTGCTTGATCGAATCGTAGCTGCGGCGCGCGTGGAGCGCGATGAGTAGATCATAAGAGCCGCCGTCGTATTCCTGCTCGACGCGGACTCTATGGCCGAGCTTTTTAAGAATCCTCGCCCAGCGCAGCGCAGTGATTCGATTGCCGTACCTCGATTTCGGAGGGGCCGGTGTGATGATGCAAACTCTCATTGCGGAAATTTATATCGCGCAGGTCCGAAATCCCGCCCACACGTCGCGCCGGTCAGGCTTGTAAAAATTTCGGTACGTGTTTGTGATAAGCAGCGAGCGCGTCACCCAGCAGCCGCCGCGCAATACTTTATGGTCTCCAAACCAAGGCGCGGAATATTCCTTGTAAGGGCCGGGACTGAAACCGGGATAGGGATTAAAATCCGTCGCCGTCCATTCCCAGGTGTTCCCGATCATCTGGCGGCATCCGAACGCGCTGTCGCCCGCGGGCAACGCACTCACATCAACGCAACCGATGTTTCGCCAGTCGAGATTTGCGCGTTCGGGCGTCGGAGGCTCATCGCCCCAGGGGAATCGCCTCTTGCGCTCTGTGATTGCGCTGCTGTCTGGCGTTGGCTCGCAGCTTGCGGCCATTTCCCATTCGGCTTCTGTCGGAAGTCGCCGACGTGCCCATCGGCAGTAGGCTTCAGCTTCAAACCAGTTGACGTGCAGCACAGGATGATTAGCTTCGAGCGGAACCCATTTGTCGAAATTGCGCCGCAGCCATTCGCCCGCTGAATTCTTTTTCCAATACAGAGGATGCTCGGCCCCTTCGCCTTCGCGCCACCGCCAGCCCGCGTCGCTCCAGAGTTCGCGGCGACGATAGCCGTCGTCTTCGACGAAAGCGGCGAACTCCCGGTTCGATACTGCCGTGCGCGAAATTGAAAACGGCGCGACTTCTACTTGATGCGCCCACTGCTCGTTGTCGAAAACGAAAGGATACGCAGGCGCGCTGCCAAGCATAAAAACGCCGCCGGGAATTTTCACGTCGCCAGAGACGTTCTGATGCTGTGCCGCTGATTCGGCAGCTTCTTCTTTCACCTCGTCCCGCTGGCGAGGTTTTGCGATTGCAATGCGCGGCTCTGAGTATTCAAGCGTCTGTCGCGTGTAGGTTATCGCCTCGGCGTGCATGCACTCGTGCAGCAGCGCGAGGCTCATGAAATATGCTTCGTCGTAATGGCTCTCTCCACCGTGTGACGCGCTCGATTGAGACTCGCCAAGCTCAGCGACGCGATCAAGAACCTGTTGCATGTAAGCGAGCGTTTCGGTCTTGGATGGAAGCGGCAAATCCCATCGAGTGTCGTGCGCGACCTTCGCTGAATCGTATAGAGCGTCCCCATTGCCGAGTATCGGCGAGTGGCCGCGCGCGTGGCGCAACACCCAGTACTCTTGAAACCATGCGACGTGCCCGACTTCCCACCTGAGCGGATTAACAATGGCGAGTCGCGGCCCCATCATCTGCTCATCGCTTAAATCTGCAATCAACTCAAGCGTCCGCTCGCGCGCCTCTTGCAATTCCTGAACGAGCTTAATGCGCAACTCAGCGTCTCGCTCGGCAATCAACCCGCTATCCATCTGCTGCTGCATCGCCGCTTTCTCCTCGTCTTGAACCCCTTCTGATTATTTATACTCGCGGACTCTTTTTATAATCTACCTGAAGGAGCAGAGCAACCCGCTGAGCGGCGAATGCTGTATAGTATCGTCAACGAGCTTCCAATGCTAAATAAGCTGAAACAGAGCTGGCGGCACCTGAAAGAAGGCAAACCCGGACAACGATTCGAGAGTGAATACCGGAGGCGGAAACAATCGCGCCAAAGCCCGTTCAGCAGAATTATTTTCGTCGTCATAGGATTGCTTCTGATAGCCGCAGGGATATTCTTTCTGCCCGCGCCCGGACCCGGCACTCTCATCCTCGCGCTTGGCGGCGGCCTCATAGCAAGAGAGTCATTAATCGCGGCGCGCGTTCTCGATTGGTTAGAGATAAAAATCAGGCGCGTTCTGGCAAGCGCGCTGAAGCTGTGGGCAAAGTCTCCTTTGCGGATAAAGGTGTTGATAGTCGTATTGGCGTTGATTGTTCTCGCAGCGCTCGCTTTCGTCGCGTACAAGATAGCATTCTGAGCGCGGCGCGACGGATTTTCGGTTCGGCCTTTCAGAGATTTCAAGCAGACAAGCTACAGCTATCGCTCGCCCTTGTTGTGGCGGTCGCACGAGTGACAGCAATCACAGGCTGAAGTGACAGGCGTCATATAGATAGACACTCAAGTCACCTATACTTCTTTGTTTGTTAGGCAGCGATCCCCAAAAACCAGTGAAGCTTGAGAGTTTACAGGAGATGGATGATGGGTGACGAAACGAGCAGGCGTGATTTCCTGAAGACCGCAGCTTCATTGTTAGTAGTCTTCACGCAAGAAGACCTCGTAAAAGCTACTGTGATTCAAGAAGCCGCGCCCGCTTCTCCCGCGGTCAAGATAGGAGTCATCGGCATTGGGCAATGGGGCAAAGAAATACTCTCATCGCTTTCACGCTCAGCCTCCGCGCAGGTAGTGGCGATATGCGATTCGTATGAGCCTGCGCTGAAGAAGGGACAGGAGATTGCTCCGAAAGCAACGCTCGTCGCCGATTACCGCAAGCTGCTTGATTCGCCCGATGTCGAGGCGGTTATTATCTCGACGCCTTCCCACCAGCATAAAGAGATTGCGCTTGCATCTGTTCAGGCTGGAAAGCACATCTACTGCGAAGCGCCGCTTGCTACGACCCTCGAAGATGCGCGGGCGATTGCGCTCGTCGCGCAGCAGTCCTCAAAGCTCAAGTTTCAAGCAGGATTGCAGGGGCGCGCGAACGCTCTTTACAACCACATATTGAAATTCGTGAAGTCGGGCGCGCTTGGGACCGCCGTTCAAATCGCCGCGCAATGGAATAAGAAAACAAGCTGGCGAAGGATGGCTCCCGGTCCAGAACGCGAAAGCGAATTGAACTGGCGGCTGTCGAGCAAGACCTCCGTCGGGCTTATCGGCGAGCTTGGGATTCATCACCTCGACCTTGCGATATGGTTTCTGAAATCATTGCCGACATCGGCCAGTGGAATGGGAGCCATCATAAACTGGAAAGACGGTCGCGATGTCGCTGACACATTGCAGTGCATACTGGAGTTTCCCAGCAACGTTCGCATGATTTATTCATCAACTCTCGCAAGCTCGTTCAGCGATTCATTCACACTCTTTCAAGGCAGCAACAGCAGCTTGATGATGCGCGAAAAGCAGGGCTGGATGATTAAAGAATCAGACTCGCCGCTGCTCGGATGGGAGGTCTATGCTCGCAAAGAGCAGGTACATAACGAAACAGGGATAGCGTTGGTTGCCGACGCGACAAAGATTTTAGAAGCGGGCAAGGAGCCTGCGAAAGAAGCCGCCCTTGCGCCGACGCAAGATGCGCTCTCGCGCGCGCTAGATGATTTTGCGCGCTCGGTTCGCAACGATTCAAAAACCGTTTGCGGCCCGCTCGAAGGCTATCAAGCAACGGTTGCTGCGATTAAGGCTAACGAAGCGATTGTGGCAGGGTCGCGCGTTATTTTCGATAAATCATCGTTCGACCTCAAAAAGGAGGAAAGCACTCATGAAACGGTTCGATAGCGAAACGGAAATATCTCGCCGCGAGTTTCTCAAGACAACGGGCGTGGCAGCAGGGTTGGCCGCTAGCTCGCTCGTCAGCGCAAGCAACACGCGGGCTTCAGTTGCGTTGCCGAAGAAAATAATCGGCGCGAACGACCGCATCAATTACGCGATTGTCGGAGTCGGCGGAACTACGACATTGAGCCTGACGCCAACGAGCAGACCATTGATTGGAAAATGTTGAGATGTCTGATCCCGCGCAGATAATCCTTTCGCTCGATGCGATGGCTACGCGCTTCGAGCTTCTTCTTTATGGCGATGATCCGGTGCGGCTCAGGGCCGCTGGCGAGGAAGCGCTCCGAGAGATCGAGCGGCTTGAATCCCAGTTGAGTTTTTACCGCGCAGACAGCGAGATCACCTGTATCAACTATCGCGCTGCCGCGCTGCCGGTGAAAGTCGAGCCGAGATTGTTTCATCTGCTTTCGCGTTGCGCAGAATTGAACAGAGAGACGAGGGGAGCTTTTGACGTGACTGTCGGCCCTCTGATGCGCGCGTGGGGTTTTGCTGGCAGCAGGCCGCGCATTCCTCAAGCCTCCGAGTTGGCCGCAGCGCGCCGCGTAGTAGGGATGCAGAACGTAGAATTACGCGAAGGAGATTTCACGGTGCGCTTCAAGCGAAGAGGCATTGAGATTGATCTTGGCGGGTACGGAAACGGCTATGCCATCGAACGCGCGATTGGCATTCTGAAAGAAAACGGGATAACGAGCGCGCTTCTGCACGGAGGGACAAGCTCAGTTTTTGCAATCGGCTCTCCGCCCCTTGAGAGCGGATGGAAAATAGCTCTGAGCGCGACATTCAATGACGGTGAAAATCCTGCGAGCATTGAGCTAAAAGATATGGGACTTTCAGTCTCGGCGGCGCACGGCAAATGCTTCAGCATTGATGATCGCATCCATGGTCACGTCCTCGATCCGCGAACGGGAGAGCCTGTTAGAGTGGCGCGGGCTGTCGCGGGACCCTCATCTTCGGATTGCGAAGCTCTATCAACCGCGCTGCTTGTGCTGGGACCGCGATGGTTGCCCGCGATGCGGTCGAGCTTTCCTGATTATCAAGGGTTTATCGCGTGAGCAAGGAATAGTGATTCTCGAAGTCCCAACGTTTCCGAAAGGATGGGACAATAGACGTTCAGAGGTTGCGAGAAGCGCGGCTTATCCTCAAAATTATTCTTTTGAATTTTACATATCGAAGCGTGGCTGCTATTTTGAATAAACGGAAATCTATCTTGCGCGGTCGAGCCGCACAGGTATCACAAGCTCACGCGCTAAAGTTAAAGGGTCTTCGATGAATATCCTCGTTCGGGCGTATCGTTCCTCACTCGGAAAGAAATACATTATGGCTATCACGGGGCTTGCGCTCTTTCTCTTCGTGATTGCTCACATGGCCGGAAACCTTCAAATCTTTGCCGGGCGCGACGCGATAAACTCATATGCGCACTTTCTGAAATCAAAGCCGGGGCTGCTGTGGTCTGCGCGCATAGGACTTTTGATCTTAGTCATCGCGCACATCGTCACGGCGATTCAGCTCGTTGCGGAAAATCGCGAGGCGCGGCCCGTCGCTTATGAAAAAGGTCGCCCTACGGCTGCAAGCTTTGCATCGCGCACAATGTTTATAAGCGGGCTGGTCATCTTCGCTTTCGTCATCTACCACCTGATGCACTTCACGTTCGGCGTGACCAACCCTGAGTTTCTTACGCTGAAGGATTCGACCAACACGGCGGACCCGCTCAGGCATGATGTTTACGGGATGATGGTGCAGGGGTTTTCAAACCCTTGGGTCTCGGCCTTCTACATCATCTCGATGGGGCTGCTGTGCCTGCACCTCAGTCACGGCGTGTCGAGCATGTTTCAATCGCTCGGCATCCGAAACAAGAGCAACCTCCGCGCGATTCATCGCGCAGCGCGAATCGCTGCGGTCATTATCTTCGTTGGCAATTGTTCAATTCCCATCGCCATCCTCGCGGGGGCGGTGAGAGCATGAAAGCAGTCAGCGTGAAGTCAAAAACTGAAAGCTGACCGCTGATGGCTTTGAAAGAATCAACCATGACAATCACAGTTTCGCCACCGACCACGACGCTCAACTCGAAAGTTCCTTCCGGCCCAATCGCCGACAAGTGGACGCGCCATCGCAACGAGATAAAACTCGTCGCGCCGAACAACAAGCGCAAGTTCGACATCATCGTCATAGGAAGCGGGCTTGCGGGCGCATCGGCTTCAGCCTCGCTCGCAGAACTAGGCTACAACGTCCGGTGCTTCTGCTTTCAAGACAGCCCGCGCCGCGCGCATTCGGTCGCCGCGCAGGGAGGAATTAACGCCGCCAAGAATTATCGCAACGACGGCGACAGCGTTTATCGCCTGTTCTACGACACGATAAAGGGCGGCGACTTTCGCTCGCGCGAGGCGAACGTTTATCGCCTCGCGGAAGTCTCGGTCAACATCATTGACCAGTGCGTGGCTCAGGGCGTTCCGTTCGCGCGCGAGTACAGCGGTTATCTCTCAAATCGCTCGTTCGGCGGCGCGCAGGTGTCGCGCACATTCTACGCGCGAGGTCAAACAGGGCAGCAGTTATTATTGGGCGCGTATCAGGCGTTGATGCGGCAGGTGTCGCTCGGCGGCGTGAAAATGTACCCGCGAGCGGAGATGTTGGACATCGTCTTGATTGACGGCCATGCGAAAGGCGTGGTCGTGCGCGATTTGATAACGGGCGAGATTTCATCGCACGCGGCTGACGCCGTCGTGCTTGCGACGGGCGGCTACAGCCCTGTCTTTTATCTTTCGACAAATGCCATCGGGTGCAATGTGACGGCGACTTATCGAGCGTACAAGCGCGGCGCGTTCTTCGCCAACCCCTGCTACACGCAGATTCACCCGACGTGCATTCCGCAGTCGGGCGACCATCAATCGAAGCTCACGTTGATGTCAGAGTCGCTTCGCAACGACGGGCGCGTGTGGGTTCCGAAAACCGCAGGCGACCAGCGCCACCCGAACGAGATACCGGAACAGGATCGCGATTATTACCTTGAGCGCAAGTATCCGAGCTACGGCAACCTCGCGCCGCGCGACATCGCATCGCGCGCGGCAAAAGAAGTCTGCGACGAAGGGCGCGGCGTAGGGCCGGGCGGGCGCGGCGTTTATCTCGATTTCCGCGACGCCATCAAGCGGCTTGGCCGCAAAGTCATTGAAGAGCGTTATGGAAATCTCTTCGAGATGTACGAGCGCATCACGGGCGAAGACGCTTACACGCAGCCGATGAGAATTTATCCCGCGCCTCACTACACGATGGGCGGCCTCTGGGTTGATTACAACCTGATGAGCAACATTCCGGGATTGTTTGTAATCGGCGAAGCGAACTTTTCGGATCACGGCGCGAACCGTCTCGGCGCGAGCGCGCTGATGCAGGGCCTTGCTGACGGCTACTTCATTTTGCCGTACACGATTGGCGATTACTTTGCGAGCGTAAAACCTGCAAAGCCTTCGACGGACAATCCTGAATTTCGCGGCGCGGAAGAAGGCGTGCGCAAGCGGCTCGAACGATTGCTTTCAATCAATGGGCGGCGCACCGCGCGCGAGTTTCATCGCGAGCTTGGCCGTTTGATGTGGGACAAGTGCGGCATGGCTCGCAACGAAGCCGGGTTGAAAGAGGTGCTTGAGCGCATCCCGCAAATCCGCGAAGAGTTCTGGGAAGACGTAAGCGTGTTGGGCACAGAGACAGAATTCAATCAATCGCTTGAATACGCCGCGCGCGTGGCCGACTTTTTGGAATTCGCAGAGCTTGTAGCTTACGACGCGCTGCACCGCAACGAATCGTGCGGCGGCCATTTTCGCGAAGAGTATCAAACCGAAGACGGCGAAGCGTTGCGCAATGACGAAGAATACTCTTACGTCGCGGCGTGGCAGTACACGGGCACAGACTCGCGGCCCGTGCTGCACAAAGAGCCTCTCGTTTACGAAGAGGTTCACATGACGCAAAGAAGTTATAAATAAGCTTTCAGCAACCAGCCAACAGCTTTTTAGGAGCTATTGATAATGAATCTAACGTTACGAATATGGCGGCAGCGAAACGCGCAAACCGAAGGGCAGTTTGTCGAATACCGCGTGACGGACGTTTCGCCCGATATGTCATTTTTGGAAATGCTCGACGTGCTCAATCAGGATCTGACGAAGCGGGGCGAAGACCCCGTAGCGTTTGACAGCGACTGTCGCGAAGGCATCTGCGGAATGTGCGGGCTTGTCATCAACGACACGGCGCACGGGCCGCTTGCGGCGACTACGACCTGTCAGTTACACATGCGCCACTTCCGCGACGGCGACCACATCACGATTGAGCCTTGGCGCGCAAAGCCTTTTCCGATTATCAAAGACCTCGTAGTTGACCGCAGCGCGTTTGATCGCATCATCGCAGCAGGCGGGTATATTTCAGTTTCAACGGGCGAGCCGCCCGACGCGAACGCCATTCCGATTCCGAAGCCAGTTCAGGAACGCGCGATGGACGCGGCTGCATGCATAGGCTGCGGCGCGTGCGTCGCCGCGTGCAAGAACGCTTCGGCGATGCTGTTCGTAGCGGCCAAAGTCTCTCATCTGAATCTATTGCCGCAGGGGCAGATTGAAAAAGATCGCCGCGTTGTGAATATGGTGAAAGCTATGGACGCAGAGGGTTTCGGCAACTGCACAGTGCTGGGATCGTGCGAAGCCGTCTGCCCGAAGGAGATCAGCTTGGAATTCATCTCGCGGATGAACCGCGATTACCTGAAAGCGTTGCTGAGAAGCAAATGAGTCGTGGACGTGCAATTGGGAAAGGGGAACCGAGATGGAAAAACGCAGAGACGACCGCGACGCGCGAAAAAGCGACGACCTCGCGACTGACAATCCGATTGATGCCAACAAAACGGTTGAGAGCCAGCAGGCGGCTGAGTTGCAAATAGGACACGAGGACGAGCGCGAGGATTTATCCCGCTTCGAGCCTGACCAGAAATCTGATATGAAAGATACATCAGTCAAACAATCATCTTCCGCCGAGAAAGACACAGACTCGGAGCCTTGAGGCAGCCTGCAATCGCGCCCGCTCAATTATTGTCGAGAGCCGCTTTCTGTCGTAGTATCAATCGTGCGCTTGGAATGACGATGTTATTCATCACCTAATCGGTGACTCTCGACCAATGATTGACATTCACTCTCACATCCTTCCTGAAGTAGACGACGGCGCGCGGAGCCTCGATGAATCGCTTGAGATGTGCCGCATCTCGGCGCGCGACGGAGTGCGCGTTATGGTTGCAACGCCTCACGCGCACGACGGCGTGCACGATAGTCACGAACCGGCTTTCTTAAGGCAGAAGGTTGATGAACTGAACAATCAACTAGGCGGCGAGTTGCGAGTAGTTCTCGGCTGCGAGCTTCGCTTCACGCACGATTTAATCAAACACATCTGCACAGAGAAGAGCGCGCCGACGATTGCCGACGGGCCTTACGCGCTCATTGAGTTCCCGCACGCGATTGTGCCATTGGGCAGCGACCGCGCGCTGTTCGAATTGATGAGCCAGAGAGTTCGCCCCATCATCGCGCACCCTGAGCGCAATCATCTGCTGATGGCTGAGCCTGAGCGATTTTATGAAATGGTCGAGATGGGCGCGCTCGGACAACTCGACACAGGCTCAATCACCGGCCAGTTCGGAAAGAAGGTCGAGCAAACGGCGCGCTTGATGCTCGAAAACGGGTTGATTCATTTCATCGCGAGCGACTGCCACAACACGCGCAATCGCCTGCCCGGAATGTCGGAAGGAGTTAAAGCCGCTGCTGAAGTCGTCGGAGAAGAATATGCCCGCGCGATTGCAGATGATAATCCCGCGGCTGTCGTTGAAGGAAGACAAATTCCCGTGCGGCCTCAAGCCGAATTACCTAAGAAGAAAAAGCGATGGCTGCTTTTCGGAGGTTAATCTGCGGTTTCTGAATTAGTGAATTCAATCAATCGCTCAAGCTTCGCATGAGCGCGGCCAGTGTCAATTGACTGAGCCGCCATCTTCACGCCTTCAGCCAAATCAACAGCCTTCCCGCTTGCGACGAGCGCGGCTGCGGCGTTGAGCAATACGACGTCGCGGCGCGGGCTTCGCTCGCCGCCGAGTACTTCGAGGATTATCTGGCTGTTGCGGCGCGCGTCGCCGCCTTGAATCTCTGCAAGCGTCGCTCGATTGAGTCCAAAGTCTTCAGGTCGAACCGTATATGTTGTAAGCTCGCCTGATCTCAACTCAGTAACTTTGCTCTCAGCGGTTATCGTTATCTCGTCAAGCCCATCGCCTCCGTGAACCACAAGTGCGCGAGTCGTCCCCAAACGGCCAAGCACTTCGGCAAGCAATTCGGTCAGATGCTCTGCATAAACTCCGATGACCTGAGCGTTTGCGCCCGCAGGATTCGTCAGCGGGCCGAGCATATTGAAGATGGTTCTGATGCCCATCTGGCGGCGGGCAATCGCGACGTACTTCATCGCTTCGTGCAGAAGCGGCGCGTGAAGAAAGCCTATTCCGACTTCGTCTATGCAGGCGGCAATGCGTTCAGGCGAAAGCTCGATCTTTACGCCGAGGGCTTCTACGACGTCGGCGCTTCCGCACTGGCTCGACACGGATCGGTTGCCGTGCTTTGCAACGCGAACGCCGCAGCCCGCAACGACGAAGGCCGTAGCGGTCGAGATGTTGAAGCTGCCGCTCACGTCGCCTCCTGTGCCGCAGGTGTCAATCAAAGCCTCGCGCTCGGTCCCGCCGATTGCCGCCGAGACAAACGAGCGAGGGCGCACGGCAGCGGCTTTGCTCCGCATCACGCGAGCGAAGCCGACCAACTCATCTACCGTCTCGCCTTTCATGCGAAACGCCGTAAGCAGCGCGGCTATCTGCGCATCCGTACACTGGCCCGTCATTATTTGCTCAAGGACAGATTCGGCTTCCTCGCTGGAAAGATTGCAGCCGTCCACAGTCTTTTTTATCGCTTCGGTAATTGTCATGCGGAGTTAAAACTAGCATGAGAGCCATTGAAAAGTTAAGCTGCATCAGTAGTCAAAAGCTCACTCGATGGGCCGAAGATGTGAGCGAAAGCGGCAAGACGTCTCTCGATGCGGATGATTAATTGATGAAGCCTTTCGAGATGGCAGAACCGTTGGCTTGCGCCAAAAGACATTTGCAAGCGCCGCGAGCCAAAACTATCCCCGCGTAATAAATCAGAGATGAACACTGACAAAGATCACGGATGAACAAGAATTTGAGATTTCAGATTTAAGAATCATCCGTGATTGGGGTTTATCCGCGTTCATCTGTGGTGTAATATTCTCAGCGTCTGAGAGTCGTCTTTCGATACCGTCAGAGAATCCCTCACCTGGATCAGCAGAGTCGGAGATTGCGCGCGAACGGCTCTTGCTTTAACTCGGTGGCCAGAAAAAGGAGGAGTGAGAATGCTCAAAGAGTTCAAAGAGTTCATTTCGAAAGGGAGCGTAATTGATCTCGCGGTCGGCGTAATCATAGGCGCGGCGTTCGGCAAGATAGTCACTTCGCTCGTGAACGACGTGGTGATGCCGCCGATAGGAATGCTGCTCGGCAAAGTGGATTTCTCAACCTTCTTCATCCCGCTTCGAGGCAACCCTAACACCGTCGAGGAAGCGAAAGCTCTTGGCATCCCCGTGATAAAGTACGGCGCATTCCTGAACACCGTAATCGAGTTTCTAATTATCGCTTTCGTGATATTCCTGATAGTGAAGGCGATCAATCGCATGCGGCGCGAGCAGGAAAAGCCCGCGACCAAAGATTGCGGCTATTGCTTCTCGAAGATTCCGCTCAAGGCCACGCGCTGCCCCGAATGCACGTCCGAGCTGCAAACCGCAGCCGCGCAGTGATGAATCAAACGACGGCTTGAAGAAGTATCCTATCAGCGATCTCATTCGCCGTGAGCGGGCCGCGCACGTAGGCCGGGCGCGTGCTCTTATCATATTCGCTCTCAAAGAGACGGTCGCACAGCCGGTCAATATCGCGCTGAAATTCTTCATCGGTTGAACGGAATCCGTCGGCTTCCAATCGGTGAGTGATCGTGCAGCGCACGAGCAGATCATACGTACTCATCCACGCGCGGCAGTACGCGCCGAGAGCTTGTGACCCTTTATCCGTTTCACCATAACGGCGGACGTAGTAGGCAAAGTTATCCAGCACCGAGCGGTCGCACACTAAAATATCCGCGCGCGGCGATTTTTCGATCTCCAACTGCACCTGGCGCGCGATTATCCATTGATATGCTTCGCGCGTGGCTCGCTCGTTGAGCGGGAATGGACACTCGCGCGCAATCTCTGTCAGCAGCTCTACGGTTTTGCCTTTGCGCTTCATTACGCCAGCAAGCTCGTAAGCGATGGTCGTCTTGTTCACTCCGTGTGTACCGACGAGCGCGACTTTGAACAATTCTCTTCCCTCCCCTTTGCTCAGTTCTAATCTTCTCGCGCAAGATTGCGGCGAACCTGAGAGGCTCACATTGTAGCAACGCGCCGCCAAATATAAAACCTGCCGCCGCGATAATCGCGCTTGTGAAAGGCAGGCGCGGCTGGCTATAATTTTTGGTCGCGTCTGACCTCTCAGGGCGCGCATTAAATTATGGAGGGGGTCACGTCCTGCCTTCCGTCTTAAACAGATTTATCATTGCAAGGTTTCGCCTCGCAGTCCTTCTATTGCATGGCGAGCGATTATCGAGCAAGAAGGGATCGGGGTTCAACGCGCAACCCGCAACCAATGGATGAGTGAGCCTAGCATAAGTAGTCATCTGCTGACATGGTCGGGTTGCGCAGGAGCAGTAAGGAGATTGAAGAATGAAGAAAGTGGTCGCGTATTTAATTGCAGTGGCTCTGGCTTTGTCGTGGACAATTTTGCCCGGCCTGTCAAAGCGCATAACGGTTCACGCGCAGGAGGCCGCGCCTGAGCTTAAACACATCGGCCCGGAGGTCGTAACTGCAGGCGCTCCGCAATTCACAATTCGACTGGAAGGTCGCAATTTCGTAGCGGGCGCAAACGTGCTGTTCGACGGGCAGCCGCTGCCGCAACCGAGAGTCTCTAAAAAAGGGAAGCTGCTGCTTGCCGAAGTCCCTGAGTCGCTGGTCGCAGCCGCAGGCACGCACACAATTCAAGCAGTTAATCCTGATGGAATGGTTAGCGCGACTATAGAGCTTGAGGTCGTGCAGCAAGACCCGAACGTCATCATAAGGCTTCCGCAGAACTCCGTACAGGAAGACTCCGGCTTCACGTTTCTTCCTGAGATACGCGGCGAAGGATTCAAGGAAAGCTCAAAAGTCTTTGTGTGGCGCAAGTCTGTTCCCGTGACTTTATTATCGAGCGATAGACTTCAGTTCGAAGTACCCGACACGTTCACCAACGATCCGGCGCGCGTTCCTGTCACGCTTCGTAATAAGGACGGCGGCTACTCTAATACCGAAATCTTTTTCGTCGTTCCGCGCCCGCCCAAGATTGATTCGATTGACCCAGACACGATAGAAATCGGCACGGAAGATTTCCTGCTGAAGGTGTTCGGCAACTTCAAAGATGATGCGGTTATCGTCGTAAACGGCCAGCCGCTGCCGACGACTCACCCGCGCGAAGCGCGGCTCGAGGCCACAGTTCCCGGCAGCCTCCGCTCTGCCGCGACTCAGTTGATTGTTCGCGTCGAGCAGGACGGCATTCAATCGAAAGACGAGATACTGACCGTCGCTCCGACCGATGCGCCATTCATTTTCGCCATCGCGCCAAATCGCATACGCGTGGGAGAGAACCGCGCCACGATTGACATTGTCGGTGCGAACTTCAGCAAAGCCTCAGCCCTGCTCGACGGACAGGAC
Source organism: Blastocatellia bacterium (assembly GCA_035575515.1). Classification (GTDB taxonomy): domain Bacteria; phylum Acidobacteriota; class Blastocatellia; order UBA7656; family UBA7656; genus DATLXU01. The sequence goes on along the minus strand of DATLXU010000025.1, from coordinate 8,223 downwards.
GCTAAGATCAGAGCTATGACGCGCAGGCGGCTCACTATTGTCATTCCGGGCGACCTGCTCTCCGCACCGGGCACGCACACGATTCAGGTAAAAGATAAAGATGGAAATGCGACAGACCCTGTGACGTTTGAAGTCGTGCCCGACGTGACCGTCAGCACACTCGTCGGAAGGGATCGCGATGGGTTCAACGCTGAGACGTGCGTGAGCGCGGATGAAGCGCTGCTGCGACGGCCAAGAAGAATGGCTTTCGGGCCGGACGGGCTGATCTATTTCACCGATCAGCAGAACCATGCCATCCGCACGGTCAACCGACAGACAGGCGAAGTCTGCACCATCGCGGGCACGGGCCTTGACGGGTATAAAGACTCCAACAACCCTGCTGGCGAAGCGCCTGCATTCTCTTTCCCGAACGGCGTTGCGGTTGGCGCGGATGGAACGGTTTACGTTACCGAAAACGGCAACTCGGTTGTGCGCCGCATTCGCCGCGCGGGCGGCCAGATCACCGTTGATACGTTCGCGGGAACTTTCGTTGAGATAGCCGACCGCGACCGCCAGAAGAAATTAAACAGCAATCGCATAGGGCTTGCAGGATTCAAAAGCGACGAGCAACTCGAATCGTCCTTCCGCCTGCCTGACGACATTGTGATTGCACCCGACGGAACGCTTTATGTTGCCGATGCGCTCAACCACGCCATCCGGCGCATTCGCAACGGCGTGGTCGAAACTGTCGCGGGCAACGGAGTGTCCGGCTTCGCCGATGGCATTGCAAACAATGCGCGATTCAATACGCCGACGGCGCTCGCGCTCTCCGACGACGGGCGGTTTCTCTTCGTTGCCGACACGTCCAACAACCGCATTCGCAGAATAGACCTGCTGACCAGTCGGGTTGAGACAGTGGCGGGAAGCGGCGATGTTGGTCTTGATGACGGCCCGGCAAGTGACGCCACGTTCAATGCGCCCATCGGGCTTGCTCTCGATTCAGATGGAGTGCTCTACGTCAGCGAGTTGAACAATCACGATATTCGCCGTGTGGACGCGCAGGGTAACGTGAACACGCTTGCGGGAGACGGCACGCCTAGATTCCGGGACGGGGTGGGACTTACTGCCCGGTTCAACAGCCCGCGTGGGTTGTTGATAGATCGGCAGAGTGGCATTCTTTACGTTGCCGATTACGAGAACTTCCGCATACGCAAGATACAGTTGCGGTAATAGCAGTCAGCCATCAGCGGTCAGCTTTCAGCCTTAGCGGGCGCGGCGAAACAGCTTCGCCGAAAGCTGACCGTTGATTGCTGTAAGCTGTTGCTGCGCTAGCTGCGATGGCGGTAGGTTATGCGGCCCTTTGTAAGGTCGTAGGGCGAAAGCTCAACCGTAACCTTGTCGCCCGGCAAAACTTTGATGAAGTTCTTGCGCATCTTGCCTGACAGATGCGCGAGTATCTCGTGCCCTTCAGCAATCTGCACCTTGAAAGTCGCGTTCGGCAGTGACTCTTTCACGACTCCTTCGACGGGGATCATCTCATCTTTCGGAATAGTTGCACCTCCTTGCGCGCAACGAGTCGGCGCGCTCTACATATTCGAGATTAAAAAATGGTCTGTTCTCGCTTTACATCGTAAGGATACTCCATCCTTTCAATTCAGTCTATCGCTTCGGCTCAACTTGCGGCCAGTTGCCCAATAATCGTCTCTCAATATAGCCCTTTTGATAGCTCGGTTATAAACCTTGTCAATCGCGGAACCGGATTTGCGAATCCCAAAAACCGATAAAGATATGAAACCTCAAACCTGCACCAATCTCTTCACAGGATTAAATTTGACAATAATACGCTCATATTTTATTATATTATTGTTGCAGATTTCGCAAAGCGGATTAATAATGGTAGCTGATGGCGGTTAAATTTAAAGATTACTACGAAACACTAGGCATCAAGCGGGAAGCCACCGAAGACCAGATTCGGCAGGCTTATCGCAAGCTTGCGCGCAAATACCATCCGGACGTGAACCCCGGCGACAAGTCAGCCGAAGAGAAATTCAAAGAGATAAACGAGGCTTATGAGGTACTGTCCGACCCCGAAAAGCGCAAGCGATACGATCAGCTTGGGCCGAACTGGAAGAACGGCGCGGACTTCACGCCGCCGCCCGGATGGAGCCGTGTCAATGTGGATTTCGATAATCTTGGCAGTATATTCGGCGGCGGCTTCAGCGATTTCTTCGAGACTCTTTTCGGTGGAGGCCGCGCGGCTCAGGCTACGACTGGCGCTCGCGCTCGCGCTCGAACCGCTAAGGGACAAGACGCCGAAGCAGAGATGGAAATCTCGCTTGAAGACGCGCATCGCGGAGGCCGTCATAGAATAACGATTCAAGCTGTGCGCGCATGTCCGACCTGTAACGGCACGGGCACGTCGAGCGGAGTTGTATGTACTACGTGCAGGGGATCGGGACAGGTCTTAAGTCCGAAGACGATCGATGTGAACATTCCGCCAGGCGCGCGCGACGGTTCGGTAATAAAGCTGCCGAAGCAAGGACAGCCCGGCATGGGCGGCGGAGAGCCGGGCGATCTTTATATAAGGCTGAAGATCAAGCCGCACCCGAACTTCACCGTTGCGGGCGACGATATTACGGTCGAGGTTCCAATCACACCTTCGGAAGCGGTGCTTGGCGCAAAAATCGAAGTGCCCACGATTGACGGCAAGGCAGAGATGAAGATACCGGCGGGCGCGCAGGGCGGACAGCGCATGAGGCTGCGCGGGCAAGGATTGAACAAGCGCGGCGGCGGGCGCGGCGATGAGTACGTGAAATTGAAGATAGTAGTGCCAACGCACCCGTCCGAGCGCGAGCGCGAGCTTTATAAAGAACTGGCCTCAGCCAGTCGTTTTAATCCGCGAACGGGATTATGAAGTTTCCGGTTTCTGGTTTCTGGTTTCTGGTTAGTCCATCTGAATCCATAACCAAAAACTAAAAATCAGAAACCGACCGGAGGTTGAACAGAATGGACATAAACAGATTTACAGAGAAAGCGCAGGAGGCGATTCGCTCGGCGCAAACGCTCGCCACGCGCTACAGCAATCAGCAGATCGAAGTCGAACACCTCATGCTCGCTCTGCTCGAGCAGGAAGGCGGGCTTGTGCCTTCGGTGCTGGCGCGCGCGGGCATCAACGTTGATACACTTCGTCAGGCGATTGAGAGCGAAGTAAACAAGATACCGAAAGTCACGGGACCGTCGGGACCCGTTGACCAGGTTTACATCACCGCGCGGTTGAATAAAGTTTTCGTCGCAGCCGAAGATGAAGCGCGAAAACTGAAAGACGAATACATAAGCGTCGAGCACTTATTACTTGCAATCATCGAAGAAGGAGGCGCGGCATCGCGCGCTCTAAAGACTGCGGGGGCGACGCGCGACCGCGTGATGAAATCCCTCGTAGAGGTTCGCGGCCACCAGCGCGTCACTTCGCAAAACCCGGAAGCGACTTACGAAGCGCTCGAACGCTACGGGCGCGACCTGACTAAATCTGCCGCGCAGGGCAAGCTTGATCCCGTCATCGGGCGTGACGAAGAGATTCGTCGCGTTATTCAAGTCCTCTCGCGCCGCACGAAGAACAATCCGGTTTTGATTGGCGAGCCGGGCGTGGGCAAAACCGCGATAGTCGAAGGGCTTGCGCAGCGCATAGTTCGCGGCGACGTGCCCGAAGGGTTGAAGAACAAGAGAATCGTCGCGCTCGACATGGGCGCGCTCGTTGCTGGCGCGAAGTATCGCGGCGAGTTTGAAGAGCGACTCAAGGCCGTGCTGAAAGAGATTCAGGCATCGGAAGGCGAGATAATTCTTTTCATTGACGAGATGCACACCATTGTCGGCGCAGGCGCGGCTGAAGGCGCGATGGACGCATCGAACCTGCTCAAGCCGATGCTTGCGCGCGGCGAGCTTCACTGCATCGGCGCGACGACGCTTGATGAATACCGCAAGCACGTCGAAAAAGATGCCGCGCTTGAGCGCAGGTTCCAGCCCGTGCTGGTTGATCAGCCGACGGTCGAAGATACCATCTCGATCTTGCGCGGCTTGAAAGAGCGTTACGAAGTGCATCACGGCGTGCGCATCAAAGACTCCGCGCTGGTTTCGGCTGCGGTCCTGTCGCATCGCTACATCAGCGACCGATTCCTTCCGGACAAGGCGATTGACCTTGTTGACGAAGCGGCGGCAAAACTAAGGACCGAGATTGATTCGATGCCTGCAGAGCTTGATGAAATCCTGCGCCGCATTATGCAGCTTGAGATTGAGCGCGAGGCTCTGAAGAAAGAGACCGATGCGGCATCGCGCGAGCGATTGGAGAAGCTCGAAAAAGAGCTTGCGAACCTGCGGGCCGACGCGGATCAATTGAAGGCTCAATGGCAAGCCGAAAAAGAGTCAGTTCAAAAGATTCGCTCAATCCGCGAAGAGATTGAGCAGACCAAGCTCGAAATCGAAAAGGCGCAGCGCGAGTATGATCTAAACCGCGCGGCTGAGCTTCAATACGGCAAGCTCACGCAGCTCGAAAAGCAGTTGCGCGAGTACGAAGACGGGCTTGACCAGCAGCACACGCGCGGCAGACTCTTGAAGGAAGAGGTTGACGAAGAAGACATCGCCGAAGTCGTGAGCCGCTGGACTAATATCCCTGTATCGAAGCTCCTTGAAGGCGAGCTTCAAAAGTTGCTTTCGCTCGAAGAGCATTTGCACAAGCGAGTGATTGGTCAGGACGAAGCCGTGAGCGCCGTTGCGGACGCAGTGATTCGCGCGCGCTCTGGATTGAAAGACCCGAACCGTCCAATCGGCTCATTCATATTCTTAGGGCCGACGGGCGTTGGCAAGACGGAGCTTGCGCGCGCGCTCGCGGAATTTCTGTTCGATGACGAGCACGCGATGATTCGCATTGACATGAGCGAGTATCAGGAGAAGCATACCGTAGCGCGATTGATAGGCGCGCCTCCGGGTTACGTCGGCTACGAAGAAGGCGGGCAGTTGACCGAAGCTGTGCGCCGCAGGCCCTATTCGGTCGTGCTCTTTGACGAAATAGAGAAAGCGCACCATGACGTGTTCAACGTGCTGCTTCAGATACTCGATGACGGGCGGCTCACGGATGGGCAAGGCCGGGTCGTGAATTTCAAAAACACGATAATCATCATGACGTCGAACATCGGCAGCCAGTTGATACTTGAGTATCGCGGGCGGCTCGAAGGCGAGCAGTACGAGCAGATGAAAGAGCAGGTGCTTGATGCGATGCGCCATCACTTCCGTCCTGAGTTTTTGAATCGCGTTGACGAGATAATCGTCTTCCACTCGCTGACGGAAGAAGACCTGAAGCAGATCGTCGTCATTCAGCTTGAGCGACTGCGCAAGCGGCTCGACGAGCGGCGCATCACGCTTGAGCTGACGGACGAAGCCAAAGCTCATCTTGCGCGAGTCGGTTACGATCCTGTTTATGGCGCGCGCCCGCTGAAGCGCGCGATTCAGCGCGAAATCGAAACGCCGCTTTCGCGTTTGATCCTTAAAGGCGAGGTGAAAGACAACTCCGTCGTGCGCGCCGACATGTCGGGCGGCAAGATTATATTCTCGAACGAACCGCTCGCGGCAGAGGTTGAAGCCGGAAGGTAGTCCGAAGTCCGGTGTCCGAAGTCCGATGTCTAGCGCGGCAAAATTCCGGGAAATAATAATTGACTTCGGACTACGGACAAAGGACTGATGTTGTGCTATCATGGCTTCACTGGAATTTGACAATCGAATAATGGGAGGTCAATTCGTATGAGCGACGTATTCGTGATGCGACGCGCGAACGGCGACCTTTTCACCGAAGAGATAGACGGCAGACTGTGCGTCCCCGTCTGGAGAAGCGAAGAGGCGGTCGCTCGTTATCGCGAGCGCAATCCTGAACTGATTACTTTCCTGCCCATGCGATTGACACGTTCGGTGATGAAACGAATCACAAGCGGACTCGGCAATGAAGGAACTACGGAGTTCTTTCTGCTCGACGACCGAGACCCGGACGCTGATCTCAAAGATGGGAAACCAATCTCGGTAGGGGAGATCTTTCCAGAAGGTGAGCACGCCTCGCAGCCTGCGCAATTACGGGTCTGATTCTTTTGACCGCACCCGATCAATGAAAATCCTGCGGGTGACAAGGAGGATGGCATGATCTCGTATTCTGACATACGCCAGTTGCAGCAGCTTCCAACAGGTCCCGACTCTTTTGTCCTGAGTCTCTACGTCAACATCAACCAATCGGACGCCGCGAACCTCAATCGCGGATTCGAGACGAAGGTTGAGAACCTGCTTCGCCAAGTCGGCGAAAGCCAAGCCAAAGAGAATCACAGGCAGCGGTTCGATGCCGAAGCAGAGCGCGTTTTGAATTTCCTGCGCAATTATGTTCCGAAAGGCAAAGGCCTCGTCATATTCTCAGATTCCAGCCGCGACCTTCTATGGCATCGCGATCTTCAAGTCGAAGTGCCGAACGAAGGCCGCTGGTCGCAAAAGCCCTGGCTGCGCCCGCTGCTCGAATTGATCGAAGACGGCGACCGCTTCGGCGTAGTCCTTATTGACAAGCAGCGCGCGCGCATTCTCACAGTTGATGCGTCGGGCATGGAACAGCACGCTGAGATTCTGTCTGACGTGCCGAACAAGCACATGACTACGGGAACCGATCACATCTGGTCGCAGACGCAGATGGAACGCGACCACTCGAAGCATGTGCAATGGCACGCGAAGCGGGTCGCTGACGAGCTTGCCGCGCTGATTGATAAGACGAAAGTCTCGCGCATAGTCATCGGCGGTCCCGTAGAGGCGACTTCAGTCTTTATGAACGAGCTTCCGAAGCGAATCGAGCAGATGGTCATCGGGACCATCTCTGTCCCGATCGATGTCAATCACGAGCGGTTGAAGAACGAGCTTCGCGCTTTGCAGGAGAAGACCGAGCACGAAGATGAAGCTAGAATGGTAGATTCAATGATAACGGCTGCGATGAAGGGCGACCGGGCTGTGCTCGGAATCACGGACACGCTGCGCGCGATTCAGGAGCAGCGGGTTTATAGAATGGTCGTTGCGCGTGGCTATCGAATGGAAGGCAAGGAATGCGATTCGTGCCACGTGCTGCTGGTTGATGGCGAAGAGAAGTGTTCATTCTGCGGCGGGAAGCTGCAACCTGCGCCCGATCTTATTAATCGCGCCTCGCACCGCGTGCTTGAGCAAGCAGGCAAGGTGCAGCAGGTTTCAGGCGCGGCGGCGGACAAGCTTGCAGGCATTGGCGTCGGAGCAATTTTGAGATTTTGAAAGCAGTGATCAGGGGTCGGTGGTCAGGGTCAGAATGGCGGTTGCTTTGAAAATGGCTCTGGGAGCCAATTACAAGGCAGCCTGTATTCTAATCGCTGATCGCTGACCACTGGCCACCGACCACTGACCACTATGGCACTAGTACCGACAGTTGTTGAGACGACAAGCAGAGGCGAGCGCCACTACGATATCTATTCGCGGCTGTTGCGCGAGCACATAATTTTCCTTGGCACGCCTATAGACGATGTGATCGCAAACCTGCTCATCGCGCAGTTGCTCTATCTGGAAAGCGAAGACCCCGACCGCGACATATCGCTTTACATCAACTCGCCGGGCGGCTCCGTCACGGCAGGGCTAGCTGTCTATGACACTATCCGCTTTATCAAGCCCGATGTGGTGACGATATGTCTTGGACAAGCGGCTTCGATGGCTGCCGTGCTGCTCGCGGCTGGCGCGAAGGGCAAGCGGTTTGCTCTCCCCAACGCGAGGATACTGATTCATCAGCCTTCGATTGAAGGCATCGGCGGGCAGGCGACTGACGTTAAGATTTATGCTGAAGAGATGCTGCGCATGCGTGTGCTGCTGTCGGAGATACTGGCTGAGTCGACAGGGCAGTCTGTTGAAAAGGTCGAGGCAGACGTGGAGCGCGATTTCATCCTCAGCCCGGCGCAGGCCGTCGAGTACGGGATAATTGACCAGGTGCTTTCCTCGCGCGATCAGGAAGCGATAGTCGAGAAGATCGCCGGAGAAATCAAGTAATGCCTGTAAAGAACGTCCGAATTTTCTACGAACGAATAAGCAGCGAGTACCGCCGTCCGAGCGGCCCGCTGTGGCAGCCTGCGGTTGATATTTACAAATGCCCTGAAGGGTGGAAGGTGAAATTCGACCTTGCGGGTGTGCGGCCCGAAGATGTTGAAGTCTTCGTCGCCGACGACA
>DATLXU010000024.1:0-25704 GCA_035575515.1 Blastocatellia bacterium | reverse complement strand
GAAGTCCTCAACGTAAAAGTTTGAACGCCGAAGTAGAGAAACAAATAATGGGCCGGGCATCAAGGAGCCTTCAAAAGGGTTTGTACTTGAGCGATGAGCAGTTTTCATCGTGGCCCTTTGGGTAGCGTGGCGCCTCAACGACCCAGGAATCCCCTCGCTTTAGTGATGGGGAGTGTCAATTGCGGCAGTCGCACCGATAATGAATACACGAACCTGTTCGGCAGAACGAGCGGAGCGGCGGCTAAAGTGGCGGGCGTGATTGCTCTTATGCTGGAAGCCAATCGCAAGCTCACCATTGATGATATTAGAGTGATACTGAGCGCCGGAACTCCTGTAGCAAGCGATGCGGATAAGCCTGTTGGCGCGTTCCTCGATGCAGAGGCTGCTGTCTGCGAAGCGTTGAGGCGCAAGGGCAAAAAATGCTGAATGAAACCGCTCGCACAAAGCGCGCGTGATTGATTAAAGATTTGTCACATCGGCTTGCACAGGCCTTTCTTCAATTAACGAATCGGCATGCGATTCCAACGATTTCAGCAAGGAATTCTCGAACGGATTCTCTTTTGGCAACAAGGAACGGCCCGCAACCGATGTCAGCAATGCAGCCGTCGCGTCATCTTTAGCGTGTCGCGTCGCGAGGTTCGACATCCACGCAATCTCGACGAGCGCGCCCATTCGATCCACTAATCGCCGAGCGTGTGTCTCTACCCACAAACGATCACTCAGTCGCTCGCGCGATAAAGCACCGACAGTTTCGTTGAATGCCTGCTCAAAGCGGCTGCGCGTTGATGAAAGAAAATCCTGCGGCCAGCGTTCCAGCACGTTTGAGATTTCCGCGCGCCATCGCCCGATCAAGTCAGAGCGCCCGGCATCGCGCATGATCTGCAGGCATAAAGTATTATGCGCGCCTTCCCACGTTTCGATTATCATCGCGTCGCGCAAGAGTCGCGGCAGTACAGTAAAGTCTTCGACTATTCCGTTCCCGCCGAAGATGAGTATCGCTTCGCGAATCGAATCCGTGAGCTGGACAGCAGTTCGATACTTCGCAAGGTTCACGAGGAACCGCTGCCACATCGCCTGAGTCGCATCGTTCGGCTCAAGTCCGTTCTCGTCAACCATCGCAACGAGTCGAAACGTGAGCAAGCGGTGCCGCCATAATTTTTCAAGCATCCCGACGAGCGCCTCTTGAATCAACGGATACCTGATGATTGCCGAGCCGAACGCTTCACGCTGGCGGGCGTAGTTGCGCGCTTCTAAAAAAGCTCGATGCAGCATCCCGCACGCGTTCGCCGCGTTGTGGATGCGCGAGACATTGATGACGTAATTCATTAGCGTCTTGAATCCTTCATTCGTGTCGCCGATCTGATAGCCGACGGCGCTCTCGAAATCAATCTCAGCCGTCGGAAGCGAGCGCGTGCCGAGCTTGTCTTTTAATCTCTTGAAAGAGATTCGATTCAGTCGCCCATCCGTTAAGACTCGCGGCACGAGAAAAACGGCAACGCCAGCCGTGCCAGCCCGCGCGCCTTCGGGCCGAGCCGCAACCAGAAAGTATTCGTCCGGGTTGGAGCAAAACCACTTCTCGCCAGTTATCGCCCACGTTCCATCTTCATTGCGTCGAGCTACGGCTTCGATTGCTCCGACATCTGAGCCGCCGTCCTGCTCTGTGATGAACTGCGCGCCCGCCATCGGCGTGTCCACAGAGCGAAGCCGAGGCAGGTAAGTTTCGCGCAAAAAATCTGAGCCGCGCGCTTCGATTGCGCGAATCAATCCATCGGTGCAACTCAGGCCGCAGTTGACCGAGCCTTCGCCGTTGTGCGCGAGCAGATAGACAATCGCAAAGCGGTGCAGGTCATTTTTTGCGCGCGTGAGCACTCCGAACTCCGCGACCTCGCGCCTGTGCCGGCGAGCCGAAGGGCCGTAATCAACCTGCTCAACCGCGTTGCCTGTTCGATCAATCTTGATGATGCGGGGCAGGTTCTCGTTGCGATTCGCTTCGCACGCAAGCTGATTCCAGCGACCGGCGACCAACCGCGCGCACTCGTGAAGCGATGCGAACACTTCAGCGCGGTCTTTCTCCGAGAGCAAATCCGTGAGCAAGAGTTGCAGCCCGCGATCCTGCTCGTAAAAGTCCGTGCCTTCGATGCCTTGAAAATCTTTTAGCCGCGCCATAGCCTGTCCTCCGGTTTGAATTCTTCCAGCGGGGTCGTGTCTGCTCGGATTATGAGAATGTCGAATCCAAAAGGCAAGAGGCGGATGAGAAGGCAAAAGGCAAAAAGCAAAAGCGAGAAGTGTGAAGCGCGCCCTTTGATGTATACTTGCTTCACCACAAAGCGAGATTGAAATGAAACCGAAACCCTTATTTGCTGTCGCGTTGTGCTTGTGTGTTGTCGTCGCAAGTTGCTCGTCGGCTCATCCTGGTGAAGCCGTGCGAAATTACTTCCGCGCGATTGAAAGGGGAGACGTGAACGCGGCTCTCAATCTGATTTCAGCTAAAACATCAAACGACGTTAAAGAGAGGTTGCGGCAGAGCATACCCAACGCGGCGGGTTTCAAACAAACAAATGGCATTAAGTCCGTCGAAATCGAGAGCGAAAACATCAAAGGCGACGCCGCTGACGTGAATATAAAAATTGTTTATGGCGATGGAACCGAAAGCAGCCGCTGGTTCAAACTGCTTAAAGAAGGCGGCGAGTGGAAGCTCCATTTCGAGACATAGCATTTCGGCTTGTAAAACAGATCGCAACTCAAGTTTAATCACTCGCGCCGCTTTCTTCGAGCGTCAAGCAATCGGCTTGCGAGCGGGCGCGGCTGGCTCGCTTCAACATCGGTTGATTCGGCTTCGACTGCATTCTCGCTCTTCGCCCGCGCGATTGTCGCCGACTCTGCAACCTGAGTTTGCGATTCATCTCTCCCTACACGAACTCGCTGCGACAATTCAGAAGAGACTTGCGCGGGCGCAGCCTTTTCAAGTCGCTCACCTGTTTTCTCGCTTGCCTTCGCTCGCACAGTTGAAAGCCGCACTCTTGCCCGCGCGCCTTTCAACTGTGCGAGCGAAGCCGGAGCTTCCGTGACGCGCTCTCCCTTTGTTGATCGGCGCAGCCGTGAGCTTATCCACTCGCGCGCATCTTCCACTTGCTCGCGCGTGATTGACAGGCGGCGCAGGCCAACATCAATTGGCAACAGCAGCAGCGCGATTATCATCAGCGCCTCCCAAATTTCAACAGGGCGCGAGCGCGTCGCTCGCCGCTCGAATAGATTAACATTGTCTGCCGCATCGTTCGCGTTCAAAACCTGCCCGCCCGTTATCTCGCTTATGCGCGAAAGCAAATTCGCATCTGCGCTCGTGACGTTGAACTCAGGCGAATAAGAGTTGACCGCGCCCGTCGCCGGAGCCGCCGCGCCGCCTTCTTCGCTCACGCTCACAAGATAAGCGCCCTGCGCTGCCGCATCGAAGTCGCCTTCGTAACGGCCCGCCGCCGTTTGCTCCAAGCTAATGTCGCTCGCGGTTAAATCAGGCGCGACGATGTGAGCGCGCAATCGAAGATTATTTTTGAACGCGCCATCCGAGCCAATCGCTTCGACTGTGACGTGGCCTCGAGCGGCATTTATCTCGACGCGCGGAATCAGATCGCTTGCCCCTTCGCGCCGCAGCGTGTCGCGAAAGATCTGAGTCCAGAATTGCCCGAAGCCCGGCCAGTTCATCCACGCGGCAGCCCATCGCGGTTTCGCGTCCGAGGTGAACGCAGCCGCGCGACCCAATCCGTATTGCCACACGGCATAAACCGGATCGTCTTTGTCCGAAACGAGCGAAGTGATCGCGGGCGATTGCAAGCTGTCACGCTCGGCTGTCCCGACGTAACCATTAAGCGCGGGCGCGGCGCTCCAATCAATGCCGTTTGTCGCCTGCGTCGGTCTGACCAGTCGAGGCGTGAACGGTTCTTCGATAATCGTCGAGCGCGACGCCAGGAACGCTTCGCGAGTGAAGATGCGCGGCAGATTCTCAGGACGATCCGCCGCATAAAATCTTCCGCCGCCGAGATCGGCTATCATCTGCATCGTCTGAACGTCAGCGTCTTCGCCTACGGCAACAGTGGTGACCGTAATGCCCGCATCGCGCGCGGCGCGAGCAATGCCTGCGAAATCGCCATCTTCGCTCTGGCCGTCTGAAAGCACAATGATGTGCTTTAACTGCGCGTCGCTAGCTTGCAGCCAATCGTAAGCCATGCGAATACCCGGATACATATTCGTTCCGCCGCCCGCTTCGATTGATTGAATCTGCCGGATGATTGATTGCTTGTCGGTGACGTTCGTTAAATTCACCACGCCGCTCGCGTCGCTCTCGAATGAAATCACACCGACCACATCACGCTCCGAAAGAAATTCGACGACGGCAGATGCGGCCTCTTTGGTCATCTGCAACTTTTGACCCAACATCGAGCCTGACTTATCAATGACGAACGCGAGCGCGAGCGACGGCAGGTGTTTCTTCTGCCGCACGTCAAGCGACACGGGCAGCGCCTCTTCAATCGAAGTCTTGTAGTAACCGCCCGGCCCGAAGCTTTTGTCGCCGCCGATCATCACAAACCCGCCGCCGAGATCGCGCACGTAATATTGAACCATTTTCATCTGCTCGGTTGTGAGCGCAGAGGCGGGGACGTTATCAAATATGACCAGATCGTAATCCTGAAACCCTGCAAGCGTGGTCGGCGCCTGAGCAGCCGGGCGAACGTCTGCCAGAAAATTTCCTTCGATTAGCACGCGAGCGATTGCAGGCGAGGGTTGCGGGTCGCCGTAGAGATAAAGCGTCTTGGGCTGGCCCTCAACGATTGCGAATGCCGAGCGCGAGTTGTTCTGCGTGAAGGTGTCCGAGTTAATGGCTTCGATCTCTGCGCGGTACGTGTAAAAGCCTTTTTGCTCAATTCGCTGCGGCAGCACGAATACGTTTTCGCCCGAAGCGGTGAGGTGAACCTCGCGCCCAGCCGCGAGCGTGTCGTTACAAAAGATGCGAAGGCGCGCGTCCGCTTCGCGCGTGCTGTCAATCGTGACTTTCAAATCGAATGCTTCGCCTTCGGCCAGCTTTTCGGGCGCGACCAGATCGCGAACTGCGACTTCGCCGCGCGACTCGGCGCGCTCGGTCGTTGTGCCAATGGCGCGGGTGAATACTTCGATGCCTGCGGCGCGAAGAAGCTCAGCTTCATCGGTTGCGCTTTCGAGGTTTTCGTTTCCGTCAGAAATTACAACGAATCTGCCGACGGCATCTTCGGGCACGAGCGCGGCTGCGAGCCTCAGAGCCGACGCGACATCGGTGTAATCGCGCGGTGGGTTCGAGTTGATTTCCGTAAGTTGCCAATCGCCCAGAGACTCTTTGCGCGTGGGTGCGATTTCGACAGACGGCTCGCGCGCGAAAGCGATCACGCCGATGTAATCGCGCGGCGCGGCGCGAGATGTTTCGTTGTTGATGAAATCCAGAACCTGCTGGCGCGCACACGGCGCAACGCTCGCCGATACGTCCACCAAAAAGATTAGCGCGACATCGCGCGATGCAGTCCGGATTCGCAAACCTGCAAGCGCGGCGATTATGAGCAAGAAGACCAACGCGCGCGCAGTGATGCTTGCGACCTGCCGAGCGCGCGATAGGTTGGCGAGACTGCGTCGCGCAATTAGAAGCGCGAGCGGGATCAATAAGAGCAGCGCAAGCGCCAGCGGATTTGTGAATTCGATTCGCATTTCAGGTGCCGGGTGTCAGGAAAGGATGAAGGATGAAAAAGATTTGAAATCGCTCATCTCAAATTTGAAATGCGAGATTAAATAACTTTTTTTAATCCTTCATCCTTCCCTGCCGCCTACGCAGCTATCTTCCTGTGATAAACCCACCACTCAAACGACAACACGGCGAGCGCAATGAGCGCAATCCATCGCCACACTTCGCGCTCTGAATTAAATGTTTCGGCTTGGCCGGTCACTTCGCCCGCGCGCGTCTTTATCGAATCGCGCGGCGCGGTGTTTGATTCGGATTCATTGAGTAAACTTGCGGCAAACGGCGCTCCGTCTTTAACTTGGTATAAACCTGCGCGAAGAGTGTCGGCAAAAATCGCCGCGCCGTCGCGCGCGGCAACTTCTTCGGTTTCGCCGCTCGGTGTTGTAACAATCGCGCTCGCCCCGTTTGTCCGAATCGTAGCGGGCTGGCCCGCGCGCACGACCTTCTCAGAAGCGAGCGCATCGCGGCCCGCAAGCCATGCGATTGAGTTTGCAAGCAGAATTGGGAACTCGATTTTCAACGGCAAATCGCTTTGCGCGAGATCAAATCCAATCATCACAACTCGGCGGCGCGCGTCTTCGCCCGCAAAGATCAATCCGTCGTTGCCGCTCGCGACTATTGGCTTTAAGAACGGAGCCGCTTCGCGCCGCGTCGCGCTTTCGATGTGAACGTCTGAGTAGTTGAGAAAGCTGTTAATCAGGTGCGCGCGATCAACAAAGCTAATCTGCGGCTGATTGATTTCACCGGTCGTTTGCCAGAGTCCCGATGAATCCGCGGGATTGATTGCAAGCGCCGCGCGAGCGTTTTCAATTAAACCTGCGCTGCTCGCGCCTTCGACAACGACACAATCGTAATCAGACAGGTTTGTGCTTGATGTGATCTTGCGCGCGTCGAAGTCTGGATTGACGGCGAGCGCCTGAAGCAGAAAACTATTATCGCTTGCGACGCCGATTCGTATGCGCCGCGCGTCGGGCAAGAAAGCGTAAGCCACGTTGTCTGAGGCGAGGTCGTCGTCAACCGCGAGTTTCAATTCAGCAAGCCCGCCCGTTTCGGGCAGCGCATCAAAGACAAGCCCTGCGCGATCATTCGCAGCGACCGTAACAGTTCGAGCGTCAACCAATCGCCCGTCAACTCTAAGCTCAACGCCGAGCGTGCGCTCGCGCTCGCCGAAGTTTGCGATTGACGCAAACATCTCGCGGTTGCCGCTTTGAGTCGGGCGCGCGTTGAGTGCTGTGGCGGCGACATTATCCGCGCGACGGCCAACACGAACAAAACGAAGCCCGACGTTGCGCGGCTCAACTGAGTTTGACGCGCCTGTTTGATATGAATCCCGCGATGATATGGAATCGCCTGATGCGTTCGCGCCGTCGCTTATGATGATAATGGCGGCATCGCGCTCGGCCTTTGCCATCTGCTCAGCGAGTCGCAGCGCGTCTGTGAGATTGCCCGCGGCGTCCGTCTCTCGAATCTCATTGATGGCCGAAGCGAGCGCCGCGCGGTCTGAGGTGAGCGACGAACGCACGGTCACACGCGACGAGCTTTCGATGACGGCGGCGCGGTCATCGCGGCTCAGCCCGTCAACCATCTCGCGCGCGAGTTGCTTTGCTCGATCAAGGCGCGAGCTGCCCGATTCATCTCGCGCGCTCATGCTCGCAGTCGAATCAATGATGATGATTGTGTTGCCGGAAGCCAGAGCGCGCGTCGTTACGAGTGGCCGCGCAAGCGTGAAGACAATAGCAGCTAAAGCCAGAAGTTGAAGGAGGAGAAGTAAACTGCGGCGCAACTTTTTGAATGGCGCGTTGGCTTCGAGTTCTTCCATCGCGCGCTGCCAGAGCATCACACTTGGCATGACGCGCCGGTTGCGCTTGAGCTTGAGCAGATAGAAGAAAATAATTATCGCGCCGAGCAGCATCCACCACAGCGCGCTCATTGAAAGCAGTCTCATATCAAAACTCTCGCAACCCGTGTGGCCGCGCTTCGATTATAACATTGGCTAGATTGATCGGGCTTCGCCGGGCTACTATTTCATTCATACGGCTCAACTGCAAATTATGTTTACGCGCTCGCGCAGGTGAAGATGGCTGATGAACAGATGAGTGTGAACACCAGCAATGAACCCCATCGGGAGTCTCGCGCGTCAATCGAGCAATCGAGCGAAACTGATATAACAGTTTCTTCGCGTCGAGCAGCGCTACGCGCACGATGGGCCGAGATGGTTTTCATCACGGCTCTGGCTGCATACGCGGTGATGGCGGTGCTGGCTCATCGCTATGCTTATTTCGAGTGGGACTTGACCATCGCGCGCGGCATTCAATCAATAACAGTGCCTGGATTTTACGAGTTGATGGTCGGCGTGTCGTGGCTCGGGAATGGCGCGGTTCCTTTTATTCTCGTCGTCGGCGCGGGCCTCGCGCTGGTTCTGGCAAGATTTAAGATCGAGGGAGTAGTCTGTTTGATCGGCGTTGGCGTAGGCGATGCGCTGAATCACCTGTTGAAATTTCTGAGCGCGCGCCCGCGCCCCGATGGCGCGCTCGTTCAGGTGTTGACTCACGCGCGATTCGAGAGCTTCCCGTCTGGCCACGTGACTTTCTTCGTTGAGTATTTTGGCTTTCTATTTTTTCTCGCTTACGTCCTGCTGCGGCCCTGCTACTTGCGCCGCGCGGCGTTGTTGATCCTCGGTTTATTAATTGCGCTGGTCGGCGTGTCGCGCGTTCGGTTGGGCGCGCACTGGCCGAGCGATGTCGTAGGCGCGTACCTCGCGGGCGGCGCATGGTTGTTGCTGATGATCGAGATTTATCGGCGATGGAAGGCGAGACAAAACGAGCGATGAGTCGAAAAGTTCAATGCTCATTCTTTCCTTTGTTCTTCCCACAGTCGAATCAATTCGGTCTCGCGCTCAGGCGTCAGTTGAGTCTCTTGCACGAACTCGACCCAATCTTCTTTCGGCTGCGCCGGTTGGCGCGCGTGCCATTCGAGAGTATCGCGGATAGTCTCGGCCAGCGGGCGAAACGTTAAGCCCGCGGCGATGGCTTTGCCGCAATCAAACGACATGAAGCCTGCGAATTGAGGAAGCTCGTCTTCGGGCAGCCACATCGGCAATTCGGAAAACGGAGCAACCTTTTGCTCGATTAAAAACTTATCGCCCGGCCAGATGAACTCCGCATCGCTTCCCGTGACAGCCTTGCATTCATCAAGCAATCTCCCCATTGTAAGCATGTAATCAGGCCCGCTCGCGTTGAACGTGCCCGCCTGTTTTGCCTCGCTCATTCGCACCATCCATTCGGCCAGGTCTCTTGCGTCAATGATTTGAATCTTTTGATCTGCGCGCCCGCCCGCAAGCACTTTGCCGCCGCGCGCAACTCTTCGCGGCCAGTAGCCGAAGCGGTTCATATAATCGTAAGGGCCGACGAGCAAACCCGCGCGAATGGCGAGCGCGCGGTCTGGAAAAATTTCTTCGACGACATGCTCGCACAGAACCTTCAGCGGCCCATAGGTTTCCTGATTAACTTCTTCGACGCTTTCATCCGCGAGCTTGCCTACGGGCGCGCTTTCGTCAACGCCGGGTTTGCTGATGTCGGAGTAAACCGACATGCTCGACGTGAACGTGTAGTGCTCAACCTTGTCAGCAAGCAACTCAGCCGACGCGCGCACGACGCGAGGCACGAAGCCGCACGTGTCAATCACTCTGTCCCAGGTCCGGCCTTCAAGAGCCGAAAGGTCGCTTGCGCGGTCGCCGGTGAGCCGCTCAACGTCACGAGTGAACTCAATCTCGTAGCGACCGCGATTGAAAATGGTCACTTCGTGCCCGCGCGCAAGACTGGCTTCGACCAGATGGCGACCTAAAAAAGCCGTTCCGCCGATTATTAATACTTTCATTGCAGTTCGTTCCGTGTCTTTATAATAAAACCGCTACTACATTACCACCTTTGCCCTTGTCAACGGAGTCGAACCTGTGTAAATGTTAGTCCATCAGTCAGCCTGACTGCATGGCAGGAGCAAGTTCAGCAGCAGGCCTCCACGGGCGGTTGATCTTATTAAGCGCACTGAGTGAAGCATTCCCCAAGCAGGCACAGGGCGCGGCAAAGGAGCGATATGAAAAGTTCTGCGCAACTGGAAAGAAGACGTTTCGAACGCGCCCCCATAGTCGCACAGGTGGAATTCGAGCTGACGAACAGCAGCAGCGGTCCGTCTCGCGTCCGCCGACACATGGCTAATATAAGCAGCGGCGGATTATTCATCTCAACGGAAGAACCGATTCGCGCCGGCACGCGCATGGTCGTGCGCTTCGAGCTTCCGAACAAGCATCGCGTGATAGCTGTTTCGCGCGTCGCTTACACTCGCAAAGGGCAGGGGCTCGGCGTCGAGTTCCTCAGCCTTGACGACGAAGACCGCGAGGAAATCGAAACCTACATAGCCTCTTTGAAGCAAAAAGAATACTCAAAAGTGTGACCGGACGGGCGCGTCGGGCGTGCCGATTCTTACCCCAATCGAGTGAGCCTTTCGCGCAAAAAATTAACTCTTGTCATGCTGAATGGGGTGTGCAATAATCGGCTCGCTTAATTTTCTGCCCCACATTTGAAATTGCCCCAAAGCTGACAGATTTGTTGATTGAAATCGCTCGCGCAGGCAGTCTCTGCGCCTCAAAGCGCGATTGGCTTTTATAACCGGGTTATCCGGCAGGAAGATTCTATGCGATCAGAAGATTCAAATCAGATTTGTCCGTTGTGCAGGCACCTGGCTACGAACGGCGCTCGCTGGCAGGGGTCGAGCCGTTTGTGCAGGCACTGCCAGTTGCTGCTCGAACCTATCGTTGCGAAAACTAATAGAAGAATCAACATCGCTGTTGCGACAGTTGAAACGGCGCAGCAATCGCTAGCGGCTGAAATTCACGGCCCGCAAGAGTTGCCAATATTTTTCACCGAAGAGAGCCTGGCGGCGGAAGAGATCACGCAACGCGACTCGCTAGAGCAAGCCGCTGATGAAGTTGCTTTCATCGAAGAGAGCGACGAAAGTCTATCGTATCCAACCGCCGGGATAGCATTTGAGCCTACGGATGATGAATTCCTTCTGATTGGAGAATCATCCCCATCGCAACAGGAAGAACACGCCGCACAATTCGAAGGCGCAAGCAATTATTCAGAAACGACTGAGGCAGGTTACTTCCCGAATACAACCGAAAGCCATGACCCACTTGAGGCCGAGCCGAGTGAAGATTCGATAGTCGAAGCCGAGCCAGCCGCTATGCCGCCGTACACCGCGCAGTCTGAAGCCTCGAACTATCAGGCTCAATCCGGCGAAGCGCAAGTCGGCGACGAATACTTGGACGACAGACAAGCTGTCACGCAAACGGCAGCCAATGATTACACGAGCGCAACAGACCCCTGGGCTGAACCGCTTCCCGCGTGGGATCAGTCGCAACACGAATGGCCTGTGATGCTGGCTCCGAAGCGGCCCGCGCCGCGCCGCAAATTCGCGATTGCAGTAATTATCGCGCTTGCGATTGTCTCCGCCATCGCCGTTTACCTTTTCTTCTTCTTCCAACCAGGAGGCGACTCGCGGAATCAAAAACCAGCCGCTCAGAAACCTATCACGGTTCAAACGCCAGCGACGAATCAATCAGCAGCGCCTGCAATCAATGCGGCAGAGCAACCTTCAATTGCGCCAGACCAGAAAGAAGAAAAGAGAGATGAGGTGAGCGAAGCAGCCGCAAGCGAAATCGGCAGCGGCCAGTTCTCGCTGCAAATCGCCTCAATGCCGAATGAGCGGGCCGCAAACGAAATGGCTGCGCAGTTGAAAGAGATGGGGCTGCCCGCTTACGTCGTCTCTGCCGATTTAGGGCGGCGCGGCGTGTGGTATCGAGTGCGCGTGGGCCGCTTCGAAACAGCCGAACAGGCGCAAAGGTTCGCCGCCGAATCGAAACTTCGCGGCGAGGTAGCGAAGGATTAATGTAACGCTGCCGGTGAAGAATCGGCGCAGCAGTCGTGGATGCCGGAAGATGCAGGACTTCAATCCACAGAATCTGAAATACGCAAAGCTGGTAGACCGCTACTCGCGCTACATCGAGTCGCCAGTGCTGCGACTGAAATTCTTGCAGAACGCGCTCAAAAGCGAGCCTCCGAGCGGGCGGCTTGCGCGGCTGCCCTTCATTGGGACGCTCAAAGAGAGAGCGATGGTCGTTGCCGAAGTTTCAAAAGTATTGCCGCTCAATCAGCCTGCGCCGCTCGCGCTGCGTTTGACCGCGCTCGTTTATCGAATGCGCTACGCGGTCTATGCCGCGTCGGTCGCGCTCGCTCTCATCGTTGGCGCGAGTCTGGTTTACACGGGCGCGAAAGTGATAAACAGCTTTTCCGTATCAACGCAGGCGAAAAACGCAACGGCTCAGACCGGACAGCAGCAAGCCGTCGCCGCAGATCAAGGCGATGTCGTGCGGGCAATCGCGAGCGAAGCCGCGCTGCCGCTCGAAAAAATATGGCTGGCCGAGCAGGGCGAGGGCTACGAGTTTTACAGCAACGGCGCGCGCGTGCTCACGGAATTTCAAACCGACGGAGCAAAGCGCAGCTTTTACAGATTCGATCTCGAATCGCTTGCCAATAACTCCGGCAAAGGCGAATTGCTCAATCGCCCCGTTGGAATCATCTATCATATTTCGGAAAGCGACATGCTGCCGTTCGATGACAGCTACAACTCATCGCTTCAGAATCACTCTCGTGCGCTGCTCGAATACGCGCGGGCGCACCGCCTGTACAACTACGTGATTGATCGTTTCGGGCGGGTCTATCGAATCGTGCGCGACGAAGAGGCGGCAAACCACGCGGGCAATTCCGTGTGGAGCGATGGAAAAAGTCTCTATGTGAACCTGAGCGCGAGCTTCATTGGAATTTGCTTTGAGGGGAAATCGGGCGCGGACAAAACCATCGGGCCTGATCGAATCAACGAAGCGCAGATTTACGCCGCGCGAGTGCTGACAGCGGTGCTCAGATCAAAGTACGCGATTGACGACGCGAACTGCGTGACGCACGGGCTTGTGAGCGTGAACCCGTCAAATCGTTTGATGGGTTATCACACAGACTGGATCGCGGGTTTTCCGTTCGAGGCAATTGGACTGAGCAATAAATACAACGCGGAGATGACAGCCGTTTCGCGTTTAGGATTCAGCTACGATCGGGCTTACGTTGCGGCGGCGGGCGGCAAAGCGTGGCCCGGACTTGAACGAGCAGATGCAATGCTTCGTGAAGCGGCGAAGAAGAATAATCTGAGCATCGAGCAGCAACGTCGCGCGATGGCAAAGATTTTTGATCGCGCTTACTTTGAGCAGCGCGAGCTTGAGCATGACGAATGACGAGAGACAAAAGCTATTAGCAGTCAATTAGAGATCAAAAGCTGAAAGCTGACCGCTTTTGCAGTTATGAACAAGACCGATTTAATCAACGAGGCGATGCGGCGCAGCCGACTCAAGCGGCGCGATGCGGCGCGCGCAGTTGAGGCCGCTCTTGAAATCATCAAGCGCGAGCTCGGCGCGGATGGCTGCGTGCGAATCAGAGGACTCGGCCAGTTGGAATTGAAACGGAAACGAATTGGTTTTGTGCCTTCGCCGGTTGATTCGCTCCCGACACCTATACCGGCAGGCAAGACCGTCAGATTGAAAGCGACGAGAAACGCTGTCGCGAGTTTGAATAATGAGGCCCTCAAGCCTGAATCGAATAAAAACAACTTTGGAGGAAATAGAGTTATGAAGCACGAAAAGGAAACCGATAACACAGAAGCGACTGCGAGTGAGGGCGGGTCGCTCGGACTTGATATTGGAACGAGCCGGTTGGTTCTGGCAAGCGGCACAACCAGTCACGTCAAAACCAGAGCGGAGCTGAATGCCTTCATCACCGTTCCGTATTCGAAGTTCACCGAAAGCATACTGAAGCAGAACAAAGTGAGCTACCAGCTTAACGGAGGACAGACGCTTCAGGTTTATGGCAACGAGGCCGCGCGATTCGCCAATGTCTTCAACACGGAAGTGCGCCGACCGATGATGGGCGGCACGCTCAACCCAACGGAAGAGTATTCGCTTTCGGTGATGCAGGCGATAATTCAGCAGTTGGTTCGCAAATCGAAAAACGGCGAAACCTTGCGCTTCAGCGTGCCCGGCCCGCTTCGCAACGGCGGCTCGCCCGATCTCGTTTATCACGAAGCGATGCTGCGCGACCTGCTCAACTCGATGGGCTACAACGCTAAAGGCATCAACGAAGGTCTTGCGGTCGTCTTTGCCGAGCTTGAGAAGGAGAACTTCAGCGGCATAGGCATAAGCTGCGGCGGCGGGATGTGCAACGTCGCGCTGGCATTTATGTCAATCCCCGTGATGACCTTCTCTATCGCCAAAGCGGGCGACTACATTGACCGCAGCGTAGGACAGGTGACGGGCGAGATAGCCACCCGCATTCGCACAATCAAAGAAGAGAGCCTTGACCTGTCGCGCGCGCCGCAAAACAAATATGAGAGCGCGCTTCACGTCTATTACGACGACGTGATTCTGTCGCTCGTCGAAGCTCTGCGCAGCGCGTTGGCCGAAACGAAGAACATGCCACACATTGACAACGCGATTCCGATTGTCCTGAGCGGCGGAACGGCAAAGCCAAAAGGATTCCTCGACAAATTCCGTCAGACAATAGAGCGCGACGGATTCCCGTTGAAGATTTCCGAGATACGCCTTGCTGATGATCCGCTGACGGCTACGGCGCGCGGCTGCCTGATTGCGGCGATGTACGATGCATAAAAGTCCGATGTCCGATGTCCGAAGTCAGAAACCAGAATGTAGACGGCTTGCCCGGAATCAGCGCTCCACATTAATGGCTTCGGATATCGGACTTCGGACTTGCAACAAAATTGCAACTTGCGCGGCGAACTCGCGCAAGCGCGCAGACCATCTCAGGGTTTGAGGACGCGAAACAATATGAAGTTGAAGAAGAAGCCTCCCGGACTGCGGCGGCTTCTTCTTTTTGTGAGCGCCTATGAATCCAGACGTGTTCGAGGAGACGGTCTTGCCCGAAAATGCGCGCAGCGAGAGTTCGCCTGAGTTTAGCGGTGATCGCCGCCGCTTCAAGCGAGTTCCCGTATTCAGACCCGTCATTTATTTCGCGGAGAAAGTTGGCGAAATCCGCAGTTCGATGCTTGACTTGAGCGAAGGCGGCGCCTACATCGAAAGCCCTGTCGTCGCCAAAGGCACTGAGATAGAAATTCAATTCACGCTTGCAAGCGGCCACACTGTGCGCGTGAAAGCAATTGCGCGCCACGTTATACTCGGCGCCGGTATGGGCGTCGAATTTCAAAACCTCAACGACGAAGACCGCGCGCAGATTGCCGCATTCGTCAACAGCTTCCGTGTTCCCGTCGCAACGCACGCAGGCCGATGCTTTGATGAGAGCGTTGATGAGTGATAAAATATAGTTTCATCGCATGCCTGTTGGGAATCGGGAGATTATTATGAAAGTATGCCCTGTTTGCGGAGAATCATTTAGCGACGATCTCAAGTTCTGCGATCTTGACGGCTCGCGGCTCAAGCGCGACGAAGCGGCGGGGCCGGGCCGCAGCCGCGCATGGTCACTCGTAGGCGTGGGCTTGATCGTTGCCGCCGTCGCGGTCTCCGTAGTCGCTGTGGTGATGCTTCGCAGGCCTCCCGCTTCTCCTGTAGTGGCTCGCAGCTCCGAATCGCAAACCAATACTTCTGCAAGCGCGCCAACGCCCGCGCAGGTCGCCGCGAGCGTGCCTGTTGATGAATCGGATGCAGACGTGCCTGCTCCAGTGACGCCGAAGACCAACACTGCTGCGACGGCGAACGCCAATGCTAACGCCTCGGCTGCGTCAGCCGCAGGCGCAAAGACTGCAACACAAACCGAGACAACGCCGCCCGCGCAGCCCGAAGCAGCCGCAACGCCGCCTCTACCCGCCAGCCCGCCTCCCGTAGTCGAAAAGCGCGAGCCGGACGTGAATCCGAAAGCCGCTGCCGAATCATCTGACGAAAAGAAGGATGCGAAAGCGTCCAATGGGAAAGACTCGAAGAAGTCCGACGACAAGAAGAAAGACGAAGGCAAGGATAAAAAGAAGGGCGGCGGCCTGTTCCGTGTCTTCAAGAAAATCTTCGGCAAGGATTGAGTTGCAGATTGAGATTCCGAAATCTCGAACAACGCGCGGCTGATTTAAATTCCGATCTCAAAAGAATCTTCGGATTGAAATCTCAAGTCATGAGCCTTCATCCGCCGCGCGCCCTTCCCATCTTCAACTCTTTCAGGCTAAATTTTCTAGGCGAGCGACGGGCGCGCTCGGCCATTCATTTCGTTATCATCTGAGGTAATCATTCATGCAGATGCCACGCACTTTCGGCGAGTTGAAATCGAGTCAGTGGAATGAAGCGCAAGCGGCTTGCGCTTCGGTCAAAGACGAAATGCGCCGCAACCTCATTGAGAAGCTCAAGCGAGGCGAGCGCGTATTTTCGGGCATCGTAGGTTACGACGACTCGGTCATCCCTCAGATCGTCAACGCCATCTTATCGCGACACAACTTCATACTGCTCGGCTTGCGCGGGCAGGCCAAAAGCCGCATACTGCGCGAGCTTGTCACGCTGCTCGATGATTGGATGCCGGTCGTCGCGGGGTGCGAGATAAACGACAACCCTTACCGTCCGATTTGCAAAGCCTGCCGCGTGACGATTGAAGAGCGCGGCGACGAGACTCCCATCGCATTTGTGCCGCGCGAGCAGCGATACGTCGAAAAGCTTGCCACGCCCGACGTAACGATTGCGGATTTGATCGGCGACCTCGACCCGATAAAAGCCGCGCGCGGCGGCCATTTGCTCTCAGACGAATTGACGATTCATTACGGGTTGCTGCCGCGAGCCAATCGCGGCATCTTCGCCATCAACGAGCTGCCCGACCTTGCAAGCAAAGTTCAGGTCGGATTGTTCAACATCATGCAGGAGGGCGACGTTCAGATTAAAGGCTATCCGATAAGAATGCCGCTCGACGTGATGCTAGTTTTTTCAGCGAACCCCGAAGACTACACCGCGCGCGGCAAGATAATCACGCCGCTCAAGGACCGCATAGGCTCTGAGATAAATACGCACTACCCGGCGACGGTTGAAGAAGGAATCGCGATAACTCAACAGGAAGCGTGGACCGCGCGCGACAGCAATCACCCCGTAGCGCCTGAGTTCATAATGCGCGCCATCGAGCAGATTGCCTTTGAAGCGCGCGCGGACCAGCGAGTTGATCGGCGGTCTGGCGTGAGCCAGCGGCTTCCGATTTCCGTTGTCGAAAACGTCATATCGAACGCCGAGCGCCGCGCCATCCTCAACAGCGAAGAGCAACCGGTCGCTCGCGTAAGCGACATCTACGCCGCGCTGCCTGCAATCACGGGCAAGCTCGAACTGGAATACGAAGGCGAGCAGCGCGGCGCGGCAAACGTCGCGCGCGACCTGGTGCGAAGCGCAGTTGGAAAAACCTTTGAGGCATACTTCGAGCACATTGATTGCTCAGAGATAGTCGAGTGGTTCAACGATGGCGGCACTCTTCGCGTGAGCGACACAGACAGCGCGGAGCTTTGCCTCAAGAGCTTTCGCAACGTGAAAGGATTGCTCGCTGCGGCGGCTCGTTCAGGGCTTGCAGACAAATCGCGGCCTGCGATGCTGGTCGCCGTGTGCGAGTTAATCCTTGAGGGCCTGCACGCGCAAAAGAAGATCAGTCGCAGCGAAGAGCGCGGATACACGGCGGCAAAAGCTGAGCCTCGCGGATACGGGTACGAGAGCTTCAGCCGATCGAGGAAGATCAACTAGGGGGGTCAGGAGCGGAGGTCGGAGGTCATGGCTAATGAATCTGAGATTTCAGATTTAAAATTGCAAATTCACTGGCCTCCGACCCCTGACCACCGCTAAGAAAGGAGCCGAAACGAATGCCTATTGCATGGCACGCACCATACGAGATGCTGAGACCGGAGACGCGCGACATGGCTCGCGCGATACACTCGCTGATGGAAGAACTCGAAGCGATGGACTGGTACAGCCAGCGAGTTGACGTGACGGATGACGAGGCGCTGCGCCAGATATTGAAGCACCACGCCGAAGAGGAGAAAGAACACGCGGCGATGCTACTGGAATGGATTCGCCGCCGCGACCCTGAGTGGGACGAGCACCTGCGGACATACCTCTTCACGACGGGCGATATAATCGGCATCGAAGAAGGCGCGCAGAGCGAAGAGTTGTCGTCGAAAGGCTACGCGGTCGCTCCGCAATCGCCTGCGCCCGCTGTGGCTGCGCCGGTTGAAGAGGCTGCGCCCGCAGAGCCGCCGCACGCTTTTACCGTCGGCAGCCTCAGACCGAAGCGATAATTCAGTCCGAAGTCTAAAAGTCAGAACCGATTAAAGTGCGCTTCCTGACTTCCGGACATGGGACTTCGGACTTCGGGCACTGGACTTATCATGCCTTTCACAAAATATTCAAAATGGAACGGCGTTGATTGGGAATCGTTGAGCCTCGAAGAACTTCTCGACCGGCTCGCAGACTTTCTGCTTCAGAGCGGGTACGGGAATTATTATTCGAGTTACTGGGACGATGACCGCGAACGAACGCTTGAGGCATTGCGCGAGGCAATCGAGCGCGCGCTGATGGAAGACGGGCTGCTCAGCGACGAAGAGCTTGAGCAGATGATGGATGAGCAGGGCAATATCAGCGCCGAGATGATGGCCGAATTGATTGATCGCCTGATTGAAAGATTGATCGAAGAAGGCTACATCGGCGTGAACGAAGAGCCTGCAGAGATTGAACAGAGCAATCGCCTGAACGCGCGCGGCGGCAGAACCGGCAAGCCCGTCGAGCGCAGCGTCAAGTTTGAGATCAAAGACAAGGGATTGGACTTTCTCGGATTCAAGGCATTGAAAGATTTGCTCGCGTCTTTGGGTAAATCATCACTGGGCCGCCACGACACGAATTATCTTTCGACGGGGATTGAAGCGAGCGAAGCGTCTAAGCAATACGAGTTCGGCGATACGATGAATCTGGATGTGAACGCGACTTTGAAATCGGCCATCGAACGCGAAGGGCTTGGCGTTCCGATCAATCTTCAGTACTCAGACCTGATGGTTCATCAGACGGAGTATCAAAGCTCTTGCGCGACTGTCTTGATGTTGGACTGCTCGCATTCGATGATCCTGTACGGCGAAGACCGCTTCACGCCCGCCAAGCGCGTCGCGCTTGCGCTCACGCACTTGATTCGCACCCAGTATCCGGGCGATTCGCTCAGGGTCGTGCTGTTTCACGATTCTGCCGAAGAGATACCGCTCGCCGGGCTTGCGCGCGCGCAGGTCGGCCCATATCACACGAACACGCGCGAAGGGTTGAAGCTTGCGCGGCGCATACTGACTCGGCAGCGAAAAGACATGCGGCAGATCATAATGATAACGGACGGCAAGCCGTCGGCGATGACACTTGAAGACGGGCGGATTTACAAAAACCCGATGGGGCTTGACCCGCGCATCCTTCAGGAGACTTTCCGCGAAGTCGCGCTGTGCCGCCGCAGCGGGATAATGATTAATACGTTTATGCTTGCAGATGATTATTACCTCGTTGATTTCGTAAAGCGGGTGACTGAGATATGTCAGGGCAAGGCGTATTTTACGACGACGATGACGCTCGGCCAGTACATCCTTATGGACTACCTCAGAAGAAGAGCGAAGCGGATTCATTGAGCGGGCTTGAAGCTTCACGCAGTAAAGTGGCAGCGAATGAAGATTCAAATTGATCCGCATACACTTGAATGTGCTGAAGAGCGAGACGCTACAGAAGAAGAAATCATTGATGTGATTAACACAGGAGTTCTCGTCCCTGCAAAACCTGATCGAATGGGGAAAGCCAGAGTCTAGGAGTTCAAGCAGGCGCGAAACAAAAAGAATATTACGAGCAAAAACGGGTCGAAGTGTTCTACACTATTGAAGCTGAGAGGATAGTAACCGTCTATGTGTTTTAGGGGCGGTGGGAGGGCGAGAATGCAGATTCTATATAACTCTACGACAGACCTGCTTTACCTGCGCCTCGATGAGCGGAAGCAAGACGTTACTAACAAGCGCATTGCTGAAGACATAGTTTTAGGTCTGGGCAAAGACGATAGGATTGTAGGCATAGAAATACTCGATGCTTCAAAGCGCCTTAACTTGGAAGGGCTGCTGCCTGTGAAATACGAAGTGTTGCCGGAAGCTGTTTAAGCAGGCAATCCCTCATAATGTCGAATTGGGTTCATTGATCGAAACTCCGCCTCGCGTCTCGGATGCTTCAGGCTGAATCAATCAACGATGTGCGCGCGCAACCGGAAGCCACGCGCGCAATGATGCTGGTCGCGCTGGCGGTGCTGCTGGCATCGTCGGTCTGGTTTTCAGGCACCGCTGCGGTCACTGTCTTGCGCCGCGAATGGTCGCTTACGGACGCGGAAAGCGCGTGGCTCACAATCGCCGTTCAGTTAGGATTCATCACCGGAACGTTCCTCTATTCATTCCTGAACCTCGCAGACCGATTCAACGCGCGGCGCGTCTTCTTCGCTTCAGCCGTAGCAGCCGCCATCTTCAACGCTGCGTTCGCGTGGCTTGCGCGCGGGCTTGCGGCAGCCATTCCATTTCGATTCCTGACAGGCTTGATGCTTGCGGGGGTCTATCCCGTAGGGATGAAGATAGTCGCAAGCTGGTTTCGCGCGGGACTCGGATGGCGATTGGGCGTGCTCGTGGGCGCGCTCACCTTAGGCACGGCTTCGCCTTATCTGATAATTGGTGTCGGCGCGCGCTTCGACTGGCGATTGCTCGTGAGCATAGCGAGCGCGAGCGCAATCGCGGGCGGCGCGTTGATAGTCGCGGCTGTAGGCGACGGGCCATACCTGAAAGGCCGCGCGCGATTTGACTGGCGGATGATGTTCAAGGTATTCGACCACGCGCCTTTTCGCTACACGGCGTTCGGTTACTTCGGCCACATGTGGGAGCTTTATGCATTCTGGTCGCTCATCGCGTTTTACCTGAGCGCGCGATTTCAAAGCGGGCAATCGGAATGGGCGAGCCGGTTGCCGCTGCTTTCGTTTGCGGCTATAGGCGCGGGCGCATTTGGGTGCGTCGCAGGCGGGTGGATTTCGCGGCGGGCGGGCGAGCGGGCGGTTGCGATAGTGTCGCTTTTGGTAAGCGGCGCATGCTCTGCGCTGTCTGGCTTTGCATTTGAATTGCCGCCCGCGTTAGTTCTGATTTTCATTCTTGTATGGGGAGTCTTCGTTGTATCGGACTCGCCTCAGTTTTCGGCGCTCGCGGCGCGCTCGTGCCCGCCCGCCTACACAGGCACGGCGCTAACGATTCAAAACGGAGTGGGGTTTGCGATAACGGTTGTTTCAATCCAGTTGCTTCCATTAATCAGCGGCTTCACAGGCTGGCGGTATGCGTTTGTGTTTCTGGCAATCGGCCCCGCCGTCGGCGCGTATTTCATGAATAAGCTGTCAGCGGTAAGCCATTAATTATCAGCTCTATGATTTGAGTAGAGTTTGAAAAGATCATCTGCATCCGTTAATCAGCGAGTGGCAGCGGTTTGTATTTCCGGCAATCGGCTCTGCCTCCGGTTCAAGCGAGCTTAATGTCATTGTGCTTTGAGGGGGCGGCTCGACTGAGTTTGCCTATACCATTGACAATTTTCGCAGTGATATATATAACCTCGATGGGTTTCCCCGAGGTTCAATGTCCCGGGGTGGAAAGCGTAAGGATTGTGCCTTTCAGGGATGACCAGGAATCAAATTCAAAGCGTTATTGCCGCGAGTCTCGCGCCCGGTCGGGCGAGATGTTTGCGGCGGGAGGTATGCGCATGTCACATCGCGGCGATTTGACTGAGCGCATAGTCGTGCTGCCGCTTCTGCTATCGGAGCGCCCGCGCACATTGCGCGAGCTTGCGGATCACTTCCGTGTGAGCGCGAAGACGATCAAGCGGATGATTGACGCGCTGACCCCGCATTATCCGATTACTGATGAGCGCGAAGGGCGCGAGGTTCGCTATAAATTCAGAGACGGGTACGAGTTCCTCCCGCCCCCGTTTTCGCCCGCAGAGCTTGCGACGTTATTGCTCGCTCAGCAATCAATCGCGGCGACCGGACTGACCTCGCTCAACTCGCCGTTTGCCCGCCACGCCCATTCATTGATTGCGAAGGCGAGGGCCTCGCTTCATCCGTCATTGCGCGAGACGTTAGACGAGATGGCGGCGGTGTACGGGACGGCGATGGTTCCGGCGAAAGATTTTTCCGAGCACGCCGAAACGATAGACCGGCTGGCGAAAGCAGCGATGGAGCGCCGAAGGGTGCGGCTGCGCTATTACACGATGAGCACGGATACCGTGAGCGAGCGAATGGTTGACCCCTATGCGGTCTATTTCGACCCGGACGGAGCGACCTTGAAGATGATCGGGTTCGATCATCTTCGGCGGCGCATCCTGCCGTTTTCGATAGACCATATAAAGAAGTTGCGCGAGACGGGCGAGCGATTCACGCGGCCAGCGGATTTCGATTTGAAGGAGTTTCTGGCGGTGAATTGTTTCAACGGGATTCACGGCGAGCCAGTGGATGTGAGGCTGCGGGCGAAGGGAGTGACGGCGCGAATCTTTGCGGAGCGAACATTTCACAGGACGCAGCGGCTGATTGAGCGCACTCTGCGCACAGCCGATTGCGAGGAAACAACCACGATAGAGATGCGAGTAGCGAGCGGGCGCGGGCTTGTTCGATTCATTCTGAGCTGGGGGCCTGACGTAGAGGTCTTGTCGCCCGAACAGGTTCGCGCGGAAGTGAAAGAGGCGCATCGGCAGGCGCTGTCCCGCTACGGTGAGGAATGAAAAAAAGTTATGAGTGGAAAACCACACAGGCCCGTACTTGTCCGGGTTGAGGTGTAGGATGTTCAATGCAGGAATTAGAGACGAATGATATGACAACACAATACGCAACATACGATGACTTCTTTCGTGCAGCTTTCAACTGGGAGCCATTCGATTATCAGCGACGGCTGGCATTGGATAACCCGCTCCCTTCGCTTGTAAACGTGCCGACCGGCGCGGGCAAAACCGCCGCCGTGATTGGGGCATGGCTCTGGCGAAGACTGCAAAATGATTCAAGTGTTGGGCGGCGGCTTATTTATTGCCTGCCGATGCGCACACTCGTTGAACAAACGAGAGATGTGACTAAAGCGGCAATCACGAAATTAGAGACTGAATGGCCCACATTGAAAGATAGATTTCAGGTTCGTGTGCTTATGGGCGGCACTGTGAGCAGGGAATGGGATACGGAACCTGAGCGAGAGTGCATCCTCATCGGCACGCAAGACATGTTGCTGTCGCGCGCACTCAATCGCGGCTATGCAATGAGCCGCTTCCGCTGGCCAATTCAATTCGGGTTGCTTAATAACGATTGTTTTTGGGTGTTTGACGAAATTCAGTTAATGGGCGACGGGTTGGCGACAGCAACGCAACTAGCCGCTTTCCGAGAACAATTCAAAACATTCGGCCCCAGTCGTTCAATCTGGATGTCGGCAACACTCGACGCGCAATGGCTGAAGACGATTGATTTCGCTACTCAAGTTTCAAAGCTTAAGCAGCTAACCTTGAGCGAAGAAGATAAGACCGCTTCTATCCTCAAGTGTCGTCTTGAAGCAAAGAAGATTCTTGCGAAAGCAGATTATAAATGCCGATTGCCGAAGGATCTCGCGGAGTTCATTAGAGAAAAGCACAAGCCAGGCACTCAAACACTCGTAGTAGTGAATCGCGTCGCTCGCGCACAGGAGATTTATGAGGAGCTTGCAGCCAGACCGAAAGGGAAAAAGAAATCAGCGCAAAATGCTGATCCAAACATTCCAGAAATAAAGCTTATTCACTCTCGGTTCCGTCCTTCTGAGCGCCGCCGATGGGCTGATGTGTTGAACGCCATTCCTGATCCCGACGGCGCGGGAAGAATCATCATTGCCACTCAGGTTGTCGAAGCGGGTCTTGATATTTCATCCCGTTTGCTGATTACGGACCTCGCTCCGTGGGCAAGTCTGGTGCAGCGATTCGGGCGATGCAATCGGAAAGGTGAGTTTGAAGAGGCATTTATTTATTGGATTGACCGCCCGCTAAACCAGAAGGATGAGAAGCTCAGCGACAAAGCGGATGACGAGCTTGAAGAAAAAGACCAGCAAAAAATTGCC
This sequence comes from Blastocatellia bacterium, assembly GCA_035575515.1. Lineage (GTDB taxonomy): Bacteria > Acidobacteriota > Blastocatellia > UBA7656 > UBA7656 > DATLXU01. The sequence continues at coordinate 1,739 of DATLXU010000024.1, read as the reverse complement.
TCGCCATACAAGTGGGACGATCTGCAAAGGGCGCGAGAGAGATTAAAAGGGCTTACTTCAGCCGCGCCAGCAGACTTGCCGCAGCATTCGGACGAGTATGTTCCAGCGCACGTTTTGCGCCGTCGTGATCTGGTTGATCTATTCGATACGACTCCTGATTTGTCAGGCTACGACCTTGATGTCTCCCGCTTTGTGCGCGGCGCGGATGAGAGAAATGTTTCCATAGCGTGGCGTGATCTTGGTGGGCAAGCTCCGATGAAGAAAACGCCTGCCCCGACGCGTAACGAGCTTTGTCCGGTTCCAGTAGGACACTTAAGGTTATTCCTCAGCAAAGAAAACAAAGCGAAGAAGAAGCGCGAGGCATGGATGTGGGATGCCCTAATGGGCGAATGGAGAAAGGCAGAAGATAATTCAATCAGGCCGGGCCTGACATTGCTGCTGGATGTAAGCGAAGGCGGCTACGATTCTGAATTAGGATGGAGCACAGACAGCAAAGAACCTGTTGCACCCACGCCACGCGAGAGCGAAGAACCAGAAGAGAGCTACGAAGACGATTTGTTATCCCACCTTAAATACAGGCAAAGTCTGGCCGCCCACTCTGCCGAAGCCAGAGCGAAAGCGGAATTGATTGTAAATGCGCTGGCTGATATTGAGCTTGATGAGTGGCGCGACGATCTGGTCTTCGCAACGCATCATCACGACTGGGGCAAGGCGCATGAAGTCTTTCAGGAAACTTTGCATCGCGGCCTGCCGGAAGATTTAAGTGAGGTCTTGCTTGCCAAGTCTGATCGTAACCTTCCATCGCCTGAAGGCAAAAGAGGACATTCACGGGCTTTCTTCCGCCATGAGCTTGCCAGCGCACTTGCGTTGCTTCAAACCGGAGCAAGTGATTTAGCCGTGTACCTCGCTGCGTGTCATCACGGCAAAGTCCGGTTGAGCATCCGCGCACTGCCGGGCGAAAACAGACCGGACGGTAACGAGAAGAAATTTGCGCGCGGCATCTGGGACAAAGACCTGTTGCCCGCGACTGATCTTGGTGAAGGTGTAATAACGCCGAAGCTAGAGCTTGATCTCGAACCGATGTTGCTTGGAGCAAGCGCGGATGGCTCTCGCTCATGGCTCGAACGAATGATTGCCCTGCGCAATAGGCTAGGCGTGTTCCGTCTGGCATTTCTCGAAGCATTGATTCGCGCGGCTGACGTTCGCGCCAGCCGCTATCCGGTTGATGTTCTTCCTTCGGAGGAGGTGTCTGAATGAATCGAATTGAATTGAAAGGGTGCGCGCCTGAGCCATTGATGCACTATCTTAAAGCTCTTGGGGTAATGCGCCTTGTCGCAGAGCAGCTTGACGCAAACGTGCGCGGCGCGTGGCAGGCCGACACCTTCATTCTTGAGAGCCAATATGATGAAGATGCGCTGACGGACTTCTTTCTCAATCATTACATACCAACGCCTATTGTCGCGCCTTGGAATAATGGTAGCGGTTTTCATTCCGATTCTTCTGGGTCGGGGAAAAAAGTTGTTCATTTTCGCAACATCAGATACTCACAGAACTCCAGATTGCTACAGTACAGAGAAACCATAGAAAAAGCAGATATATTACTCAAAAAGTGCCTAACTCCGAAGATTCTAGCTTTGGATTCTAAAAAGAGGTCCGAGGCTCTGAAGCCAATACTGCTTCCCCTTTGTAGAAATCGCTTACCAGATGAAACCGTTCAGTGGCTTGATGCTGCTGCTTTA
>DATLXU010000023.1:0-38533 GCA_035575515.1 Blastocatellia bacterium | reverse complement strand
GCGGGGCAAATCGTCGGCTTGCTCCGCGTCAGAACAAGAGGGATGGAGAGATTATCCGAGATGATTTCTCCATCCCTCATTTTATTGCGGATTGAATTGGATGTGACTTGGGAGCACGGGCGCAATGCCGAGGCTGCGCCGGTCATCTGAGTTTAATCGGAAGATGAGGAAGCGGCCCTCGTTGAAAATCGTCCTCCCCCGCGCGCTCGGCCAGCCTCACGAACTCTTCGAGCGCGTCGGCAGGTTGCACGCCGAACAACACGGTTCCCGCTGCGACGAACGCGGGCACGCCGCTCAAGCCGAACGCTCCGGCGCGTTCCTCATCGGCAATGACTTCACCAAGAAACTCATGTCGCTCAAGCGCGCTCTTCAATCCTTCGCCGTCCAATCCTTCAGAGGAAGCCAACTGCGCAAGCACGTCCACGCTGCCTATATTTTCGCCGCGCTCGAAGAATGCGCGAAAGATTGCCTCGTTCATCTGATCGAATCTTCCCTGACTGCTCGCCCACGCGGCTGCTTCGTGCGCGAGCCGCGAGCGGGGCTGCACGGGCGGCAACTGCATCCTTATCCCCAATCTTTCTGCAAGCGGATAAACTGATTGCGACCAGACGCGAGTGAGATATTCGCCTCGCGGGTCGAGCGCGGGCACTGGTTCAGGCCGAAGCTCGAACGCTCGCCAGATGATTTCGGTTTCGGGCGCGCGGCGCTTCAACTCTTTGACGGCTGGCTCGCCGAGCCAGCAGAACGGTCAAACGTAATCCGAAAAAATCTCCAGCTTCATCTTGCCTCCTCCGAAAAACGCATGGCTCAATAATAGCGCACACTGAAAGTTTTTCACGTGAGGCGCATGAAATGCCAGCCAAAAACAATCAAGCGGAGCTTCAATACCTTTACCTGACGACTACAGGCCGCAAGACGGGCCTGCCGCGCGAGATTGAAATATGGTTCGTTGAGCGTGAAGGCAAATACTACGTCCTCGCGGAGTTGTTTCACCGCGCGCAGTGGGTCAAAAACATCATTGCAAATCCGCGCGTGCGCGTTCGCGTAGGCGACGCGGAATTTGAAGCTACGGCGCGTGTGCTCGATGAAGTGCGCGACCAAGCAACGTGGCAGGCCGCGCAGCAACTCTCGCGCGAAAAGTACGATTGGGGCGAAGGGCTGCCGGTAGAAATAAGGCAAAAGAAAAAATGAAAAAGGAAAAGCGGAGCAAAATTGACGGGCGAGAATATTTCTCGACAAGCGCATAGAGTTCTCGCGAATAAGCCAGGATGTAGAATGCAGATGACGCGCGACCCACTTCGAGCGTTCCCCGCGGATTAATACTGATCTTATCCGTGCCTATCCATTCAATCCGTGTCATCCGTGCTCCACTTACCATTGCTCAGTGAAATTTGAATGGCCGTAGTTTCTCGATCTCTTACTTTTGCATTTTGCCTTTTTACTTTTGCCTTTCTTTTTCGCGTCGGTCAAAATGTCAATCTGTGGCGCTCGCTTTCAAGAATCATTTAAATTCGCAAAGCAGATATTTGAAGGAGGAAGAAATGGCAGACGTTATTCCTGAAAAATACCTCGACCTGTTTGAGAAAAAGGCGTTCGGCCATCTCGCCACGATCAATGCCGATGGCACGCCGCAAGTGACTCCCGTGTGGATTGATTATGACGGCAAATATGTCCTTGTGAATTCGGCGCGCGGGCGCAAGAAAGACAAAAACATGGAACGCAACCCGGCTGTCGCAATTTCCATCCAGGACCCAGACAATCCTTACCGCTACCTCGAAGTGCGCGGGCGCGTCGTCGAGATAACCGAAGAAGGCGCAAGGGAGCATATTGACAAGATGGCTAAGAAATACATAGGCCAGGACAAGTACCCTTGGAGCGGCCCGAACGAAGTGCGCGTGCTCTATAAGATCGAGCCGCAGCGCACCAGCTCCATGGGGTGAGCGTCAGAAGACAGAAGGCGGTGGGCAGCAAGCGGCGGCAACCGACTAATGTGTCTCGACTGCCTTCTGTCAGTACGCTATACGTCGACTCGGCGCGCGTTCGGGCAGGCGGTCAACACGCACGCGCGCGTCAACGACGATTGCGCCTTTCTCTAAAACTTTCACGGGGTTCGCGTCCATCTCGTGAATCTGCGGGCATATCTCTATGAGAGCAGATACTCTAAGTATCGTCTCTGCGAGCGCAGCTTCATCCGCCGCCTTCGCGCCGCGATAGCCTCTGAGCAGCGCAGACCCTTTGACCTCGTTCATCATATCGCGCACATCCGTGTCTGTGAGCGGATTTATGCGAAACGCAACGTCGTTCAGCAGCTCGACGAGTATGCCGCCGCTGCCGTACAAGACGAGCGGGCCGAACGTAGGGTCGAGCGTCGCGCCGATGACGACTTCCACGCCATCGGCGACCATCTCCTGAACTATCATTCCCGTAATCTCATCGCCGAGCCTCTCCTGAAGGCTCGCGCAGGCGCGGCGCAACGCCGATTCATCGGTGAGATTTAATACGACGCCGCCAACTTCGGTTTTATGCACGATGGTCGGCCCGACCGCTTTGAGCGCAACAGGGTAGCCGATTTGCGCCGCCGCCTTGACGGCTTCATCTGCGGTCGTAACGAAACGCGATTTGGCAACGGCGATGCCTGCTGCGCTGAGCACGTCATGCACTTCAACGGGGCTGAGCCAGCCGCCGCCGCGCGAAAGAGCCTGTTCAACAACGGCTCGCGCGTCGTCAACGCGAATGTCTGCAAACGTAGGCACAGCGCCGAGCGGGCGGCTTCGCCACTCGCCGTAGGTCGTCACCTTCGCCAATGCAAACGCTGCGGCTTCAGGGAAGATGTAGCTCGGAATGTTCGAGAGAATCTCAGGCACGCCCTTCGCGCTCATGAAATTCGCAAGCACTGGTTTTTTGCCCGCCTCGCGCGCGCCTTCGACTATAGCCGCCGCAACGTCTTCGGGATTGGTGAGCAACGGCGGGATGAAGATGACTATCAGCGAATCAACGCGCTCGTCCGCAAGCAAAGCGCGCGTCGCTCTGCGATAATCATCAGCCGTCGCCGACGCGAGCATATCCACCGGGTTGGCGACGCTCGCAGCAGCGGGAAGAAACGACCTCAGCTCTTTCACCGTCTCATCCGACAGCATCGGCAATTCAAGCCCGTGCGCTTCGCATGCGTCAGCCGCGAGTATTCCCGGCCCGCCCGCGTTCGTCAGTATCGCAACCCTGCGGCCTGCGGGCACGGGCTGGTGCGCAAGCAAATTGGCAACGTCGAATAGCTCTTCGAGTGTATCGGTTCGGATTATTCCGGCCTGTCGAAACAGCGCGCTTACTACAGCATCGGTCGAGGCGAGCGCGCCCGTGTGCGACGAAGCTGCGCGCTGCCCGGCGCGCGAGCGGCCCGACTTTACGGCTACAATCGGTTTCGTGCGGCCAATGCGTTTTGCTATGCGACCAAAGTTTCGCGGATTGCCGAAGCTCTCAAGGTAAAGCAGTATGACATCGGTGCGCGGGTCTTCAGCCCAGTATTGAATAAGGTCATTGCTCGACACGTCCGCTTTGTTGCCTACGGATGCGAAGGTCGAGATGCCGAGATTTAATCGGCTCGCATAATCGAGGATCGCAAGCCCAAGCGCGCCGCTTTGCGTAGACATCGCAACTCTTCCTTCGGGCGGATAGACAGGCGAAAAGGTGGCATTGAGCGCAATTGCCGGATCAGTATTGATGACCCCCATGCAGTTGGGGCCGATCAGGCGCACGCCCGCGCGGCGGACTTTTTCAAGAATTGCAGCCTCGCGCATTCGACCTTCCGCGCCGGTTTCGGCAAAGCCCGCGCTGATGACGATGATGCCGCGCACGCCTTTCTCGATGCACTCGTCAACGATGCGCTCGACCTGCGCGGCTGGCACGACGATTATTGCGAGATCAATTTCATCGGGAACGTCTGTGATTCGCGGATAAGCGCGCACGGAACTGACGACCTTCGCGCGTTCGTTGACAGGATAGACCACGCCCTGAAAGCCAGCGGCTATGAGGTTATGAAAAATCTCCGCGCCTATACGTCCTCGACGGCGGCCCGCGCCGATGACGGCAATTGATTGAGGCTCGAAGAAGACTTTCATCGAAGCGCGGGCAGCGGCTTGAAGGCGCGTCGCGGTCTTCTCTTCAAACTCAGGCGTAGGCGTTATCGGGAAGGTGACGTAGAAGACCCCGCCTTCGAGTCTTCGCTCGACTTCAAAGCCAGTTCGCAGAAACACGTCCATCATTTTTTTGTTGTCGCCAAGAACGTAGGCTTCAAAAATTTTGATGTCGTGCTCGCGCGCGATTTCAGCCAATCGCTCAAGCATGCGCGTGGCGATGCCGCGCCCCTGAAGCGCGTCTTCGGTCGTGAAGGCGACTTCGGCGCGGTCGCGCTGTTGGTCATCGCGGTAGTAATAGGCGACAGCAACGATGCGCCCGGCCAACTCGCCGACCAGCGCGAACGTGTCGTGATAATCAACCGTTGAAAGTTGCAGGGCACGCTCTTCGGTGATTTCAGAAATCGGACTGAAGTAGCGGAAGTAGACGCTCTGAGGCGAAAGCCTGCGGTGAAATTCCATAAGGCTGTGCGCGTCGTCTGGTTTGATGGGCCGCAATCGAAGCGTCGAGCCGTCGCGCAGTAATATATCTGATTCGTACCGAGCCGGATAACTGCTCATCTATGTGATCCTTTTCCGTAGCGGGAAACACCTGCGAGGCGTTGTCAAGTAGTATAGAAGCGGCTTCCAGCCATCCGCTCATGCTTCATAGTAACGAGCAGCAGAGGAAAATAAAAGGCTAATGGCAGGACTTCAATCTTGATGGGCAATAAAAAAAATCTCTGCGGATGTTTAAACACCGCCCGCAGAGATCAGAGCGGTTTGCAGTTAGATTAGATTGGGGCTACACATCAAACCTCGAAGCGGTATCCGGGGTCTATTCCCTGACGCGCGACCAGAATCTCGTGGATTGCAAACGGGTGCGTCTGCTTGCCCGTGAAGCGATGCTCGATTACCTGAAACGGGTGCTCAAGCCCCGAAGCGTCGTCTATATCAATGTCGGCGAGCCAATCGTTGCCCTTCGCAAAGAATGTAAGCTGCAGGTTGCCGTACTTGTCGAAGGTCTTGTAGCTGCCAGCATGGTCGAACCCCGCGGGCGGCGTGTGAAGAATCTCAGGGGCGGGGAAGAAGACGCCTTCGGCCACGCTGTTTTTAGTCTCTTCGCGAAGCTCTTTCGGCACGACGGCGAAGAATCGGTCGCCGCGAAGCTCGTTGATCTTTTCGATGTAGGGCAAGACTGTCTTGCCGTTGCTGAGTCGCGTCGCGGCGCACTTGGCGGCGATGTTCAGAATACAAGCTTTTCTAAAATCATCGAGCGTCTCGGCGTTATAAAGCGCTTCTCCCTTCAAGCCTTCAAATGAAAGCACGTTGTCGCTGTTTTCCAAAATCTTCTGCAAGTCCGCCGACAGATCAGCGTATTTGGGGAAGACAACGCTTTTGACTTTGCTCGGATCAACCGGAAACTTTATCTCCTGGTCTGTGAAGCCGCTCGCTTTGATGGTGACGAACTGGCTCACCTGCAGATAAGCCGAAGGATCAATCGTAATCTGGTAGAGTCCCTGCGGCGCGCCGTGCAGGTTGTTGATGACGATTCGCTTTGATGCATCCAGCCCGTTGAAACGAGGCGAATCGCTGAGGACCAGATGGCGCAGCGAAATATCGGCTCTCCCTCCGATGCGCTTTCCGTAAACATCCACCAGGTCCAGTCGCAGCTTTCCTTGTTTGTCGTCTGCGCTCATAACCGCTCTCCTCCTTTGTGATTTAGCTGGGAATGGTTCGTGTGGCCGCTGCCTGTTTTGAATTAGCGGCCACACGAACGGTTTTCATTGCAGGTTGCGCGCAATGCGAGATTGCAACATCATGGGAACACTATTCCGAGCGCGTTCTCGACAGTCTTAATAGCCTGCGCCACTATCGTTAGCGTCGGATTGGCAGCGAGCGCGCCCGGTATGGCAGAGCCGTCGACTACGAACAGTCCGGGATAGACTGCCTTCGAGTTAGCGCCTGGCTGCGCGCCCGTCGCATCGAAGACCCGGCCAAGCTCGTCGACAACGCCGTCGTCTACCGATGGCGCGATGGGGCATCCGCCCAGCGGGTGAGTGATGATCAGCTTGTGGTCGCCGAATTTATCCCACAGCGGGAAGTTGCGTACTGGCCTCCCATCTCTTCGGCGAGAGTCCTGAGCAGCTTTTGGACCTTTTCAAACACAGGGTTCTTCCAGATTGGCTTGTTGTCGGGCCAATCAAGATCGAGGTTGTCGTGCCTGAGCGAGAATCGCCCGCTCGCGTCGTCCGTGCCCATCGCGTTGAAGAAGAATATGTTTGACAACATTTCGGCTTCGGTCTGAAACAGGTCGGGCTTCGTCGTGTCGGGAAACAGCGCTCTAATTGCCTCAAGCGGATTGGGTGACCACAGGCTCTTCACTTTATTGGAGAATGCTTTCGGGTCCAAAGTCTCAAGCGAGTTCTTCACAAAAGAAGCCAGCATCGCGGGAACGCCCGCGTCTTCGACTGTGACCCATACGCCGGTGAATGGCGAAGGGTGATTCGGGTCTTCAAACTTCACTCGAATATCGCTCGTGTTTATTGGCCCGCGCGTTGTGAAAACTGACTGCTTCGTGTTCACGGCGAATCCGGCGAAGTCGCCGTTGGTTGAAAAGTGCGAGCCAAGCGTGTTGCTCAGGTTGAGAAATCCTTTATCGCGCGAGCGCAGCAGAAGCTCAGTCGTTCCCTGCACGCCCGCCGCGAGAAAGACCATCGGCGCAGTCGCCTTCTGTTCCTGATCGTTGCGCTGGTCTTCGTAAGTGACTTCGTAGTTGTTGCCGACGCGCTTGATGTATTTGACTTTCGATTGTGGCGCGAGCGTCACACCTGAGTTCGGCTCGCGTATGAATCCGCCGTAGAGCTTGCCGCCGAGCTTGTGGCCCGAAAACATAGTCTTGTTCAGCGTGTGTCGCGCCGCAGGCAAGCAGCCCAGTATGCAGCGGCCCTGTCGTTCGCAATGCGTGTGCGCGTCTGCGCCGTCGCCTGCGGCTTTATGAGTCGCGGGGTCTTCTTCGTATTCGAGAATAGAAAGCTCCAGCGGCTTCCACTCGTCGGTGACGGTGAAGGCCACGCCCAGTTCTTGCTGGAGTCGGGTGAATGCTTTTTTCGACGCGTCGCGGAACGCGCGGCTGTGGCGACTGTTCCTCCAAAGCCCGTTCCAATTACTATCGCATCGAATGGCATGAATTGTTCCTCCTTAGCGCAAAAGAATTTTCAAAAGGCGGGGTGTCAGCGGTGTCTTGTAGCCGAGGTCTTGCGCGGCATTGAAGCATCAAGCGGCGAAGTCGCGACGAAAGGCAGAGCCAACAGCGCGCGGTGACATTATTTACCTGTCAGATAAAGACGGAAATGAGCGGGGCAAGAATGCATTTGCCGAAAAATTTTAATAAACGTTGATATGATCTAATGACAGGGGCGCGAGGTTTACGCCGGGCGAATCCGTGAGCGGGCTTGAAAAGCTCAGACGAAAGCAGCCTGAGCATTCAGCGCGCCGTTCGATCAACCGACCGTTCTAAATGAAGTATGAATAATTCCTGTGAGGATTCGGGGCGGGCCGTATCATAGCATACCGAGCGCGAGTCGCAAATGCTCAATTGAAGTGTTGCCGCCGGAGCAGACCAATCCCACTTTCTTTCCTCGAAGCTCGTCGCGCATTCGGTATGCCGCTGCGAGCGGCGCAGAGCCTGCGGCTTCCGCAAGCGTGTGCGCTCGCTCAATCATCCACACCATTGCGCGCTGAATCTCTTCTTCGCTCACTAACACAAACTCTTTCAGCAACTCCCACAAGACCATTTGCGGCAGCGCGAACGGCGCGCCTGTCGCCAACCCTTCCGCGAATGTCCGGTTCGGCGCTTCGACCAATCTCTTCTGCCGCCACGATTCGAATGCCGCGGGCGCGGCTTCAGATTGAGCTCCGATGACTCTGAGGTTTGGATTAATTGCATTCGCCGCGATGCACACGCCAGCCGCGCCGCTTCCGCCCCCGACGGGCACGATTATCACATCAAGCTCAGGCTCGTCTTCTAACATCTCTAACGCTTCGGTCGCGACTCCGGCAATCAACAGAGGCTCGTCGCCTGAATGAATGTACCGATGGCCGCGCTCGCGCGCCAAGCGTTCGCAATAAACGCGTGCGTCATCAAACCGCTCGCCGTGAAAAATAACCTCTGCGCCCATTCCACGCATAGCGGCGACCTTGCCGGGATTCGCGCCTTCGGGCACAACGATTCGCGCCTGCACGTTGAACAATCGCGCGGCGTAGGAGACGGACTGCCCGTGATTGCCTGTTGATGCAGCAATCACGCCGCGCGCTCGCTCATCTTCACTCATTTGCGAAATCAGATTGATGCCGCCGCGCACTTTGAACGCGCCGACCGGCTGGTAGTTTTCGTGCTTGATGAAGACGCGAGCGCCGACGAGTTCATCAATCGCCGAGTAGGAATGCAACGGCGTGCGCAGCAGATGATTTTTGATTCGCTGTCGCGCCCGGAGTACGTCTTGAAAAGTCGGTGGTTTCACATCTCGAATCCTTTATTGCGCGAACAGACCTATACGCGCCAGCAAACTCGACCTGAATCGAAATCAACCTGCGGGGCCAAAGGCAAAAGCTAACGGCGTGCTGCTCTCTTTTTCGCGCCGCCTGACCGCGCCTTCACACCGCGCGATTTCGCCGCAGACTTTTTAGCAGCCTTCTTCGCGCTCTTCGTTGCGCCAGCCTTTTTTGCGCCGCGCGATTTCGCGCTCGCCTTCCGGGCCGCGCCTTTCTTAGCAGCAGATTTCGCGCCCGCGCGTTTTGCGCCCGCAGATTTTCTCGCAGCAGTTTTCTTAGCTGTGCCCTTGCGACCTGCGCTCCGGCGTGTGTCTCTGCGCAGCGCATTCCTCTCCGCAGTCGCTGCGCCCTCCTGCAAGCCCGAGGCTGCCGACCTCATTGCCGATGCGCCGGTCTCGATAGCTTCGCGGCCAGTCTCCCGCGCTGCGCGAGTGGCTTTGCGCGCAGGCTCGCTCGATTCAACCGTTTGCTGCGCCTGCCGCATCGCGTCCTCGCCAGCGTTCATCGCAGCCGCAGTCGCTTCCTGCGCCGTATCAACCACTGTATCGCCCGCGCGCTGCGTCGTGCGCTCTGTGGCCGGAACCATCTCGCTTATAGTTTCGCCCACGCCTTCGATTGCCGAGCCTGCAATGTCGAGCGCTGCGCCGACAACCCGCGCAGCCGTGCCCGCAATGCTCGCCGCAGTGTCTACCACGCCTCCGCTTTCGTCTTCTCTCTGGTTAATCCTGCTTGTGTTCGCTTTTTTGCGATTAGCCATTCAAGTTCTCCTCGCTTCGATTGGTTGGCAATCACTCACAGGCATCACAAGGCTAATATTCCCACTGCTCGAAGTGTACTAAGATTCAAAACGCGGCTGCAACCAGAGATGTAACTTGAAGCTGGCAGCTATGAGCGGTCAGCTTAATTTTTTCTGCTGAAAGCTGAATGCTGATGGCTTTCTCATCACTTGTCTCGAATGAAGAATCCCATCTGCTGCGGAGTGGGAAGCGTCTGCTGCTCGCGATACTGTTGCCGCGCCGATTTCACATCCTGAATCTTGGATTGAAACAGGCTCGCAAGATTGTCATATCGCACGAGCACGTTGCCGAGCCAGTAAGGACGATTCTCTTTCAGCCAAAGCTCGCGGTAATGCTCGCGCAGGCGAGTAGTCGCGTCGCGCAAGTCTTCGAGCCGCGCGTTGACGCTCGAAATCTCATTCAAGTTGCGATTGACCAGGGCGCGGTCGCTCATGTTGAGATAAGCCTCCCAGTAATACTTGCTCATCTCGCTTACGAACTGAATCTTCATTCCGAGCAAGTCCAATCTTTCGGCAGCGAAGATTAAATAATCGAGCGTGTCCTGATTCATTCGCGCTTTAGCTCGATTCTTGTAGAGCAACTCAAGCGCGCGCTCTGCGGCGAGCCTCAATTCATGCGCGGCGGGCAGAGCTTTCTTTATGTAGCTCGCGCCGTTTTCAGAAAATGGATCAAGCCAGAATGCATCGTCGCTCGCTGCGCCTACGCCCGCTTCTCTGAGAAGCGAGTGAGCGCGCGAAAGATTCTGAATCGCATCTCGAAAAGCAGCGTCCGTGTTTCGATAAAACGCCCAGTCATATTTTGCTTTGAAGCTTTCGATTGCCGTTTCACCCTGCTGCCACGCTGCCGCCGCGCCGAACACGACCGCAGGCCACGTCATCCCAAACAACGCTTCGCCATCGTCGTCCCACGTAGTGTTGAGCATTCCGAGCGCGCCATACTTCTGCCCGTCGCGCACAAAGTTCTTTACGTTGATGAAGGCAACGTCGAGGTTCGGAAAGATCATGTTCCAGTTATTCGCGCCCGGCGAAACGAATAAATCGAGGCCCGCGTCTTTGTACGGCTTCAGCATATTGTCAAACTGCTGAGACGGGCCGTAGCTCCACGCGACTGCGATGACGTCTTTCGGCAGGATGTTCAAAAGCTCAGGGTACTTCATCGCGATGTCGCCCCAGAACATCAGCCGCTTGTTGTATGGCTTCATCATCTCAGCCACGCGCTTGAGGTGCTCAAGATAGACGCGACCCAATCCGACTTCGTCCGCGTGTCGTTTGGTCTGCCCGCGACCAAGCTCCCACGTCTCATCGCCGCCGATGTGAAAGAGCGCGCCCGGAAACAGCGGCACAAGCTCGGCGTAGAGGTCTTTGATCAGTTCATAAGATTTTTCATTCACCGGCGCAAGCACATGCCCGTGCGGAGTCTCTGCGATGTCGCTGTACTTTTCATTTTTTAAGACGTGATGAAGGTGGCCGAACGTCTGCTGCTCAGGCAGTATCGCCACGTGATATTTCTTTGCGTATTCGACAAGCTCTTTGATTTCGTCTGCGGTGAGCGCGCCTTCTTTCGGCCCGATGAGCGGGTGCTTTTGATAATCGAATGTGTGCTCTATGTAGAGCGCGAACAGATTCAGCTTGTACGACGCAATGATGCGGATCTGCTTCTTCATGTAATCGAGCGTAGGCACGGGGCCGCGACTGATGTCATCGTGGATGCCGCGCCATCGCATCTGCGGCCAGTCTTTGATTGCAACAGCCGGGATGCCTGATTGATTTGCGCCTTGACCGATCAACTGGCGAAGCGTCTGCGCGCCGTAGAAGACCCCCGTGCCCGTGCGCGCCGCGATGATGATGCGATCAGAGGCCGCGTCAATCACGTAGCCTTCTTCATTGAATTTGTCATCAAGGGCGAGCCTGTTTGCTTCAAGCGTCGCGGCCAGTCGCTTATCGTCGCCTACGCGCGCCAGATAAATCGCATTTGCTTTGGGCATTGAGCGCGCGGTCGTGATTTTTATTTGCTGCCCGGTTGCGGATTCAATCTCTTCAGCAATCGTTTCGGCAGCGAGGCGGTCTTCATCCGCGTGGGCGGAGTTGATCACGATGCGCGTCTTTGAAGTTATGGCAAACGCGCCTTCTCGTTTATCGAGTTGCTTCGGTTCAGGGATCAACTTCAAGCCCTGAGCCTGTGTTGTTAGTGAATTGAAGATGAGGAAAAGAGCGAAAGTGAAAATAGCTATGCTTATTCGTTTCATGATGTTTTTATGTCTCTCGTAGAATTACCCTGCAACCCACAAGCTAGTCAATCGAATTCAGGAAAGCGCAGCACTCAAGAAAAGCAAACCGCAGAGGGCGCAGATTTTTTACAGGTCTCTGTGCGCTCTGCGGTTATATCTTTTCGCAAAAATTAGAGCAACTTACTTCGCGTCGGGCGGCGCGGCTGCGGCGTTGCCGATATCACAGTCAGGAGGAAATGCTTTAGCCCGACTCATTCAATCTCAATCACGTAGCTCACCATCCAAAGCTCAATTGCTCAAGCCGTTTCTTCCAGCGATTCTTGAACTGTTTCATTCATCGACGATTCTTAACCGAATCGGGCACATCAACGATAAGTCTCACCAGACTATCTCGATAAAGCAGGCCGCTATGACGCCAGTGGCCCTCGACCTTTTGCGTCTCGTAACTGGCTGCGCCAAAGTGGGCTACGACCTCTAAGACGGCTTCAGCAAGCCACTCGGCGGGCACATCTCGCCCATCATTGAACTGGAGGGGAAGCAATACCTCGAATCGCCGCCATTTGCTGCTCATAGGTCGTCTTTCCCTTGACGGTGAACGGAATATTCTGGTCGGCGAGAGCTTCAAGCGCCGCTTCGGGAACCAAGTGCTCACCCGACTTCAACACCCGGCCAGAGAATCGTCCAAGCAGAAACGCCAGCGCTCGCTTCTCGGTTTCGCGGTCAGGAAATGTGATGGTCACCATACGCTATACACCTCTATGATTGAAAGGATGGTATCACTTCTACTGGACTTTATCCATTTTGATCTTTGAAAAAGAGACGGCAGGCGAAGTAAGCTATAAGTCTTTCCACCAAGAAAGGACTCTACATGCTTACTTCTTAAAATAATGATACAACGAACTACAAGCATACTAATTCTAATCTCCCTTCCATTTTTGTTCATCATAGCCTGCTCAAAACAGAAAACTGAGAATCCTTTCACCTATCCTTTTGTCGAAGAGTTTCACATCAAACGCCAACCGGACAAACCTTACAGCGAATACAGAGCCTTCTACTTGCTGACGGAAGATTTCGAGCCGCGCGTCGAATCGTCTGCTGATGTGGACCGGATTCGAGAAGTCCTCCAATACGCCTCGAGTCTCAGCTTGCAGTACAAGGTGCCGTGGACACACTTTGTAGACGTAAACACGCTCGCTCCTGCATTCATTTCAGATGACGAGAAGTTGAAGCAAGTATCTCTTGATATGATCGGTGATCTAAAGATAATGATAGCTAATGGCGATGATTGCCAGCTACATCTTCATGGGCCGATAAATCGCGAGCTTTTGGATTTATTGAGGTCGGAAGAGAAATTGCGCGTAAAGCCATCAGGAGCGGAATCGCTTCAAGGCTACAGGCAAAGGAAGAGCTTCTTCTTTCATTCGTTCTACGCTCAGGGCTATCGCGATTTGGTAACGAGCCTGATTTACGGCAAGCATTTTTTGGAGAAGTCCGTGTATGATGGCAACAAAACTGTTCTTGCGTTTCGACCGGGCGGGTGGGATCACGGCAGTTCAAGCCAGGACACATTCTTGTACTTCAATGCTCTCAGCGAATCAGGATTGATCGCAAACTCTGGACTTGTCACAGGCGAGTTTGGAACGCAGAATTGGAGAGTAGGAAATGATCCCGGCCATAATATCGCAACGGTGAACATCGGCGAAAAATCAATTCTGGAAATCTCGCCCACTGCCGGGCCGGGAGGCTATATCAATCCTGTCTTGACTAACGATCTTGAAAAGCTTGTTGACTCTGCGAGCGATGAGATGGTCGTTATCGTCAGCGTTTTTCACCTGAGCGCGCTTCAAAAGATTGATTCCAACGGCGAGCAGCAAACCAACCGGCAGCAATCAAGCGAAGAGCTTCAAAAACAGCGCGAGGCGCTCGCGCGCCATTTTCAAACGGTGGCCGATCTTGTTTCAAGGAAGATACTCTACCCAATAACACTGCGAGAATTGATAGCGGTTATCTCAGAGCAGCAATAGAAAGCCAATTACTTCGCTCTCCTTTTGATTGGCTACTATGAAAATTAGCAGCTAAGTCATTAATTCTAATAGAAGCCGCTGATTTTCATTCATTGTGAAGAAGCTTCGCTTCATGGGCGGCCTAACGCTAGGCATCAGCGGGCCGCGCCAAACACTCCGAGTAACAATACAAAATCCGCTTCGCGGCCTCTGAAGTGTTCTATAGAGACAGCCCATCAATATCTGGATTTGGGCCGTCAGGAAGTCTGATGTAAGGGATGAATCTTACCTTCGCTCCAAAAGTGCCCAAACTTCTCCAGAAAGTTCACTGTGTGCCGCCGCGCTTTCTGGTAGTAGCTGTCTATTGCCTTGCTCAAATCAGCCATCGTCTCATGCCAGCAATGATGGCTCACTCCATCCTTCAGGGGTTTCCTTGCTCCTTCCTGCGGGTTATTTTCTGGCGTGTAGGCCGCGAAGTTGATCCCCTTAAAACGAGGATGCTCCTTCGGGCCACTCTTCCACCTCATCGCTCGTGTGATGTCCTGCATTGTCTATCCAAAGAAGGATCGTCCCTCGCGGATGTTGATTATCTATCATCTCCAACCAACAGATGGTCGCCTGGCTATCTTGCCAATCGATGACCGGTGGGGCTGTCTCTTCTTCCGTCCCAGGATGCAGGGCCGCAGTAGATACTCTCGCTTTTCCTGGTCCGCGCCCCATCAGCAATCAAAGGCTGTTGCCATACTGGGTTGCGACCGCCTGGCAATACTGCCTTCCAGATATACTTTGGTTTGATCGCCTGCCAAGGGAGTCACCTCCGCTCCGCTTTTGGCAAACTCAGCCAACACCTCACTCGTCTCAATCTCGAATCTCGCTTGCTCCTCCTCACAGCGGCGAATATAAAGTTTGCGCCCGCGCTGGCAGCTCCACCCCGATTGGCGCTGCCGTCTTGCGCAACCCACGACGAGAGTAGCAAACCGAGAAGCGCTCTTCGATCAGATCTCGAATGGCTTTGAGAGTCCACCCGCTGCCCACTCCCGTGCCCGGCTGTGCTGTAGTTTCAAGCCGGGTACTGAAAGAGGCCAACTCTTCATCGGTGAGTTTTCCTTGACCTCGCTCTCCGCCCCATAGCGGGTTATTCTTCAAGCCATCGAGTCCGTGTTGCTGATAGATTTGAACCCATCGGCTGATTGTTTCTTCATCGAGGAAGAGAATGTCAGCCGTCTCACGAAAGCTGTACCAACAACAGCGCGTGATAACGCTGTCGGGCATGGGCATTGTCTTTCTTGTTCTTGAAACGCCGAATGGCTTCCAGGAAATCATCGTGCTTGAGCATCTCAACTCCTTCAATACTGAAATAGCTACATTCGGGATTATATCAATCAGGCACTCCATATCTTGGTGTGCCGCCTCTATAGTCACGACTTAATCTGACACTCCGTGATAATCTGAGCGCAAAACTCAGGAAGGAGTGTCGAAGATGAATACCGATCAGAAGATAATCAGAAACAAAATAGGTTTGATGAACCTGGCTGAAACTCTTGGCAACGTCTCAAGAGCCTGCAAGATTATGGGCTACTCTCGTGACAGCTTCTACCGCTTTAAAGAACTTTACGACACGGGCGGCGAGTTGGCGTTACGGGGAGATCAGCCGCCCTATGAAGGCAGGGCAGATGGCGCGACGTGAATTCGAGTACAAACGTCTGCGCACAGTTATTTTGTTGGTTGCTTTTAATGTCTTTGACGGGGGTGATGTGGGCAACCCGCCTTGATGCCAATGACCACGAACGTTTTCTGTGGGCCTTGCGGCCTTCTCGCGCAGCGCTGGGCAAGAGCGCGGCGAATCCATTTGATTATGGACAATGGACCGTCTCATATTGACCACCACACGAGAGCCTATCTGGCTTCGCACGAGCGCTTTCGGCCATTGTACAGGCCAGTCCATGCGAGTTGGCTCAATCAAGCGGAATAGCTGTTACGTGTCTTCAGCGATAAATACCTGAAGCATTTTGAATCAGCTTTGCGCCAACACCTGATTGAGCATATCAACGCCAGTTGGCCGGAGTACAACAAGTGGTTTGCACATCCGTTCACTTGGTCGTGGACACAGCATCAGATGCGCGACTGGGCGAAGTGGAAGAATTCAATTTATACAAAAACTTTCGCTACACTCCACTAGTGGATGGGAGTCCGGATTATGCTCCAGAGCATTCGGAGAATGGGCGTGGATTTGTGATAGGAGGAGACAACTGGCAGAACCGATTTTTGAGGAGAAGCTTGGCAAGTCCGCATCAGTATTATACGGTGATAGAGTCTGGGAATGACTGGAGCATAGGTAGCCACGTATCGATGATGGAAGAAGATGACAGATGGATGCTTGTGAGCACGTTTGTGGCGAATGAATTGCCGAGCAGCGGATTGTTCAGGGACGAGTTATTTTTGGTAGCGACGGATGGGAGCAAGAGGGTGAGGAGTCGGGCGCATTTGCATTCAGTGGTGAGGGGAGTATTGGGAATCGCCCAGAGCAAATGTGAGCAGGGACGGTAGGTTTGCAGTATTCACGAGCAACTGGTGATCAGCGACAAGGCGCGATGTTTTCATCGTTAGGATACCTCCGCTGGAAGGCGAAGCAGATGCGAAGGCCAAGCCGCCTTTGCAGGTTGTTCCTACTGTTACGCCTCCATCAACGAAGGCTGGGCCGCCTGAGATCTCGCCCATTCGCAATGAGGATGAGGCAAGCGCGGGCGGACGACAGAATGTTGTGTGGGTTAATCTTATGAATTGCGCGGCGACAGGCAACAGTCTGCGTAAGAGTTCGGGCCGCGATGGTGTGATGGATGCAGGCGCGCGCTCGCAGCAGATGATTGCATCGGACGATGGCTATGTCGAGTTCACTGTGACCGAGGCTAACAAGACACGCTACTGCGGATTGACGCGCAATGAGGCCACGATTGATTCTGCCGACATGGATTTTGCTATCAAGCTGACTGCGGGTGGTGTAGCCGAAGTGCGAGAGAACAACGATTACGCCGTCGAGACAAGTTATCGAAGCGGCGATAGGTTTCGCATCGCAATCGAAGGGCGCGCGGTGAAGTATTACAAGAACGACAGGCTCTTTTTCACCAACTTGAAACAGTCGGCGCATCCGCTTTATATCGTTGCGACTTTCGTGAATCTCAACGCTGCGATTAGCTATGTCGTGATTTCAACTGCGCCAACCAGACCATGAGGCTCACGCCGGAACAATTAGCCGCTTACGAGCGCGATGGATTTCTCGTGATTGAAAAATTCGTGAGCGCCGCGCGCTGCATTGAACTCAGAGAGCGGGCCGAGAGGCTTGTCGAAGAGTTCAACCCGCAGGGCGCGATTTCAATCTTCACGACGCGCAAGCAGGCCCGCACGAGCGACGATTACTTTCTCGAATCGGGCGACAAGATAAGGTTCTTCTTTGAAGAAGACGCATTCGACAGCGAAGGCAACCTGCGTCAGCCGAAAGAGCGCGCGATTAATAAAATAGGCCACGCGCTGCATGACCTCGATCCGGTGTTCAATAAATTTTCTAGGACGCGCGAGCTTGCTCAAGTAACCAGTGATTTGGCATTCGCGCACCCATTGCTATTGCAATCAATGTATATCTTCAAGCAGCCCGCCATTGGCGGCGAAGTCACCTGCCATCAGGACGCGACGTTTCTGTACACGGAGCCGCTCAAACTCGCGGGCTTCTGGTTCGCGCTCGAGGATGCGACGAAAGAGAACGGCTGCCTTTGGGCAATTCCAGGCGGGCACAGGGCAGGATTGAAATCGCGATTCGTTCGCGCCAGCAGCGGAGGCACTCGCTTTGAGGTTTATGATGATGGCGCGTGGAATGAAGATGATATTATCCCGCTCGAAGTCAAACAGGGAACCTTGATTGTGCTCGATGGATTGCTGCCGCATTTGAGTCAAGCCAATCGCTCGCTCCGTTCGCGCCACGCCTACACGCTGCACATAATCGAATCGGGCTGTCATTATCTGGCTGACAACTGGCTACAACGCGGGCCTGATATGCCTCTGCGCGGCTTTGATTTATGATTTATCTTTGCTGTTCTGGTTCTCGCAGAATAGTAGAGACTCCGCAGAGATATACAGAAATAAGAGTTGAAATAGAGATGGAATTGAAATTGAGCAAATGCACGCTTCGACCATGGCAAGAAGGAGATGAAGAGTCTCTGGTTCGCCACGCGAACAATCGAAAGATATGGCGCAACGTAAGAGATGTCTTTCCGCATCCGTACACGCACACAGACGCAGTCCAATGGATAAAATCACAGAAGCCGAACGCGCATGCGCCGGTGACCAATTTCGCAATTGTTGTTGACGGCGCGGCTGTCGGGGGCATCGGGCTGATGTTGAAAGAGGATGTACATCGCCGCTCGATCGAGATTGGCTACTGGCTCGGAGAAGAGTACTGGGGGCGCGGCATCGTGACGGAAGCCGTCGGCGCAATGACCAAATATGCTTTTGCGAATTTCGATGTATGCCGCGTCTTCGCGGGCGTCTTTGAGTGGAACATCCCTTCGATGCGCGTGCTGGAAAAAAATGGATACAAGCTCGAAGCCCGCCTCGAAAAAGCCGTGACCAAAGAAGGCCAGTGCATTGACGAGTTCATCTACGCGATAGTGCGCCTGCCTTGATACGCCGAATCATCCCGCAGCCAGACTCGCAGGGCGCGGCGCGCGAAGCAGCGTCACGGGAACTCGCGGCGAGCAGCAGACCTTTGCGAGCCGCTCGCGCTCTGCCTGCATCTGCCGGTCAGCCGCCAACCACGCGCGCACTTCCGCAAATATCCGCGCCGCGTGCTCGTCGGGCGGCGTGACTATGCGGTAGTGCATCCATTTGCCTTCGCGGCGTGAGGCTACAACTCCTGCGCGCCGAAGGTACGCGAGGTGGCGTGAAATCTTAGGCTGATTCGTGCGCAAGACTTCGACCAGAAAGCAGACGCAAATCTCATGGTCGCCCATCAGGTTCAACAGCCGCAGCCGCGTCCGGTCGGCCAGCGCCTTGAAGAAAAATTCTATGTCAAACTCCTTCTCTTTCTTGCCCATAAGAAAAATTCTAACACGATTTGATAAATATGTCTTGACATATATGTTTGCCGAGCCTATCATCGGAATACATTCGCGCAGGCGAATATGAAATTAAAAGGAGAGAAGACGGTGAATAGTGAGACAACGAAAGAGATTAAAGCATTGAAGGCGCATCTTGCGCTCAACGTGAAGAACGTAGAAAGCAGCATCGAGTTTTACCGCAGGATGCTCGGCATTGAGCCGGTCAAGGTGCGGACGGGCTATGCCAAGTTTGATGTGGGAAACCCGCCGCTCAACCTGACGTTGAACGAAGTTCCCTTCAACGAGCGCGGCGCGCTTTCACACCTAGGCATTCAAGTGGCGTCGACTGACGACGTGCTTGCGGTGCGCGAGCGGTGGATAAAGCAGGGGCTCATCACGCGGGACGAGATGGAGACCAATTGTTGCTACGCGATTCAAGACAAAACGTGGGTGAAAGACCCGGACGGAAACGAGTGGGAAGTCTTCGTTGTACTCGAAGACAACCTGCCCGAAAAAAGCGCAGCCGCCTCTTCGTGCTGCGCGGCGACAGCGCCGCAGGCGACGATGAATCTAACGCGCTGATAGAGAAACGTTCATGAAAATCAAAGCCGGGCGATTGACGCCGCTCGAAAAGAGCGAATGAAATGAAAGACGCAACGGCTCACAGCAAGCATCTCAACTTTTTTGAGCGATACCTGACCGTGTGGGTAGCAGCCTGCATGATAATCGGCGTTATGCTGGGCAAGCTGATGCCCGTCTTCACCGAATCGCTCAGGCGGCTTGAGTTCGGGCAGGCAAGCCAGATTAACATTCCTATCGCGGCGCTCATCTGGCTGATGATTTATCCGATGATGCTGAAGATTGATCTGACGAGCGTGCTCGGCGTTCGCAAGCGACCGCGAGGCATAATCGTCACACTGTTTGTGAACTGGCTGGTCAAGCCGTTCTCGATGGCACTGATCGGCTGGTTATTTTTTAAGCGCCTTTTTCTGCCGTTCATCGGGGAATCGCTCGCGGATCAGTACGTGGCCGGGAGCATTATACTTGCCGCCGCGCCATGCACGGCGATGGTTTTCGTGTGGTCATACCTGACCGATGGCGACCCGGCTTACACGCTCGTTCAAGTGTCGTTGAACGACCTGCTGATGCTCGTGCTGTTCGCGCCACTAGTGACGTTGCTGGTGAGCGGCGTAAGCAGCCTGACGGTTCCGTTTCAGGTCTTGCTCTACAGCGTTGTGGCGTTTGTCGTAATTCCGCTGGTGTTGGGCAGCCTGAGCCGCGCGCTTTTAATCAGGTTCAAAGGCAGAGCGTGGTTTGAGACGAGGTACGTAGCGAGCTTTCATCCCATCACAATACTGGCGCTGCTGGCGACGCTCATTTTCATATTCGCGTTTCAAGCGGACAATCTTGCCGGCAAGCCGTTGCACATCGCGCTCATCGCCGTGCCGCTTTTGATTCAGGTCTATTTCAACTCGGCGCTGGCTTACGGATTAATGAAGCTATTGAGGGTCAATCACAACGTCGCCGCGCCGGGCGCGCTGATTGGCGCAAGCAACTTCTTCGAGCTTGCAGTCGCCACAGCCATCGCCCTGTTCGGGCCGGAATCGGGCGCGGCGCTCGCTACGGTCGTCGGCGTGCTGGTCGAGGTTCCCGTGATGCTTTCGGTCTGCTCGTTCTGCAATCGCACGCGCCACTGGTTTCCGTCATCGGAACGAGCATTGCAGCAGGGAGTGTAGCAATTGCGCAGTGAGATGATTAAGAAAGGATGTTTTGGCAGGATTTGTCCGGACTTATCAAGAATACAGTTCAACGAGACGCTCGCAGGCAAAGTGTTTCTAGTCCGCATCAACTCGCTCGGCATGATGCGTCAGGCTCCGCAGCCTGAATGCGATCTTGCTTAATGGGAAGATTGCCAGCGGTGCGAGCATTTTCGTAGCTGCTATGATTTGTCTAATGCAAGGCTGGCGATGCAACGAGCGGTAGCGACAATCTGA
This sequence comes from Blastocatellia bacterium, assembly GCA_035575515.1. Taxonomy (GTDB): domain Bacteria; phylum Acidobacteriota; class Blastocatellia; order UBA7656; family UBA7656; genus DATLXU01. The sequence continues at coordinate 17,765 of DATLXU010000023.1, read as the reverse complement.
TAAGGTCGCAGCCCGCGCTCGCCGTTTACGGGCGCATCAATCGCGCAATGAGTATTGTGCAGCTTCCCGCGATTCGGGAGATACTTATTCTCCCAAAGGGAACAAAGTGAAAGGAGACTATGATGTCAAAAGAGATCAAGCAGGCGGTTCAATCGCGATACGGCTCGTTTGCCGCAAGCGACTTATCGAGCGAGCACGCAGGCGTTCGCGCCGTCGCCGAAGCGTTCGGCTACACGGCAGAGGAATTAACTTTGATTCCGGCGGAAGCGAACATGGGGCTTTCGTGCGGCAACCCTACGGCTTATGCAAGCCTTCGACCCGGCGAGACGGTTGTGGACCTGGGCTGCGGCGGAGGGCTTGATGTATTTCTGGCTGCGGCGAAAGTTGGTCCGGAAGGGCGCGCAATCGGAATTGATATGACGCCGGAGATGATCGAGCGAGCGCAGCGAAATGCGGAGAGGGGAGCGAATGGCGAGCCATACACGAACGTTGAGTTTCACCTCGCGACGATTGACAATCTGCCGCTTGCGGATGAAACGGTTGATTGCGTCATCAGCAATTGCGTCATCAATCTCGCGCCAGACAAGCAAGCTGTCTTTCGTGAAGCTGCGCGAGTGTTGAAGCCCGGCGGGCGCTTGGCCGTGAGCGACATCGCGTTGAAGAAGCCGCTGCCTCCTGAGATTGGCGAAGACCTGCTGGCTTATGTCGGCTGCATAGCCGGAGCCGTCTTGATTGACGATTACAGGCGCGGATTGCTTGAAGCTGGCTTTTCGCACGTCGAGATAGTTGACACAGGCTCTGACCTGAACGTCTATGCGAAGATTGACAACGAATCGAGCTGTTCGACCGCGAGCGCGCCGTCATTGCCTGTCGCTTCGAGTTGCTGCTCGCCCGCAGGTTCAGACGCTTCGATGAATCGGCTGGTCGAGTTGTTGTCGAAGCACAACGTCAACGATTACGCCGCGAGCGTTCGCGTGTTTGCTGTGAAGCAATGATGTCAAATCGTAAGCGGGTCCTGATTTTATGCACGGGCAATTCGGCGCGCAGCCAGATGGCTGAAGGGCTGTTGCGCGCTATGGCGGGCGACCGCTTTGAAGTTTCGAGCGCGGGGACCAGTCCGAGCCGCGTCCGCCCGGAAGCTATCGGTGTGATGAATGAGATTGGCATAGATATTTCAAGCCATCGCTCTAAGTCTGTTGATGAATTCGTCGGGCAGGAGTTCGATTACGTGATAACGGTATGCGACAACGCGAAAGAGAGTTGCCCCGCGTTTCCCGGCAAGACGAAACGGATTCACTGGAGCGTCGACGATCCTGCGGCTGCGAGTGGAGACGAAAGCGCGAGGCTTGCGGTCTTTCGCCGCGTGCGCGATGAGCTAAGCGAGCGGTTGCGCGCTTTCATCGCTGAAGAGTTAGAGCTTCAATAGTTTCTTCCACACAGAGTCACGAAGAATTGCACTAAGACACAGAGTTTATGTCTTAGTGCAATTCTCACTCTCACCGTGTTGCCGGGTTCTTTTTTAACCTTGCTATTGGTCAGGCTTATTAGAGCTGAACCTTTCCTCTGCCTCTTGAAAAAAGCCGAAGGACCAGAACGCCATCGCAAGTAAATACATCGGCCATATCAACAGGAACGTCCGGAACATTTTTTTATCATAACGCGCAAGCCATTTCGCGGCGTTGATAGTTCGCACAAACGGCATCAGCAGAATCATAGCGGGGAAATCTAACAGGAACTTCCCCGGCAGCCCGCCGCGCCGCCGCGCTTTTGCCGATAGTCTTCCGAGCCGCACCTGATAACTCAAAACATTTCGCCACCCGGTTCGATTCAAATGAGTCACCTCGATTGCCGGATCGAACAGAATCCGCTCGCCCGCGCTATGAATCTTCCAGTTGAGCAGAATGTCTTCGGCCAATTCCATCTCGGGGTCGAAGCCGCCCGATCGCTCCAGCGCGTCGCGGCGATAAGCGATGTTCGCTGTCGGGATGCCTTTTTCAATCCTCATAGGAGTCGTCGGCATGAACTCTTTGAACTCCGCGAGGTAGCCTACAAGCCCGCTCAGGCTCCCCCGCGTTCCGCTGCGGAGCGAGCCGCCGACTGCCGCGTATTCATCTTCGCGATGGCGCGCAATCATTCGCTCGATCAAATCGGGCCGCGCGATGCAATCCGAATCAATCATCAAACAGTAAGGCGCTCGCGTTGCGCGAATGCCTACGTTGCGCGCAGGCCCGGCAAACGTGCGGCGTTCGAGATGAATCAATCTTACAGTCGGGAATTCTTCTTTTACTATTCGCGGCGTGCTGTCTGTCGAGCTATCAACAACTGTTACGTCGAATCGTATCGTGGTGCGCTGGTTGATTATTGCGTTGAGGCATTGGCGAATTGTTTGCTCGGAGTTGTAGCACGGCACGATGACTGAAACAACAGGCTCCGGCTGCTGGTTGGATGTTGAGTTTGTCGGCATCGTTGAGAAGTTAGATATAACCGCTCAGTTCGCCTGTAAGCAAGGTTGACAGCCACACCTCGCTTCAATACTTTCTTGGCGAGATGAATCCTCAAATCGCTGTCGTCGTCGTGAGCTACAACACGAGAGCCTTGCTGCTCGAATGTCTTGCTTCGGTGATTGAAAGCTCGCGAGAAGCCGAGATTGAGTTGATAGTCGTTGACAATGCTTCACGCGATGGCAGCTACGAGGCCGTTCGCGAAGCGTTTCCTCAAGCCGTCACGGTTCGCAATTCAACAAACATCGGGTTCGGTGTGGCCTGCAATCAGGCTATAAGAAGAACAACTGCGCCTTTCATCTTATTGCTCAACAGCGACGCCCGAATCAACACTGATGCCTTGCAGGCAATACTTGACGCGATGCGCTTCGATGAACGATGCGGGGCGGCGAGTTGCAGGATAGTCAACGATGAAGGCGAGGAGATGATTAACACGAGGAACTTCCTCACGCCGTTGAATCAGGCGCTTGAGCTTTTAGGCTTTAAGCGCAGGGCCTATCGCCCGAAGCCGGAAGATAATAATCTTGATTGCTCGGTTGAATGGATAGACGGCGCGTGCTTGATGCTGAGGCGCGCGGCGCTCGATGAAGTTGGATTGTTTGACGAGCAGTTCTTTATGTACTCGGAAGACGAAGACCTTTGTTTCAGGCTGAAAGAGCGCGGCTGGAAGGTCTGTTTTTCATCGGCGGCAACTGTCTTCCATCGCGGGGCGGCGTCAAGCTCGCAGGACAGAACGAACATGCTGCGCCATTTTTATTCGAGCCAGATGCTGTTTCTCTCAAAGCATCGCGGGCGCGCTTCGGTCTTTCTGTTTCGACTCGCCATGAAAACAGCGTTAACCCTCAAGCTGCTTTTAGCTCGATTAAAATCGCAGGACAAAAGGCGCGAAGAATTTGCCGAAAGGCTATTCGCGCTGAAAAGGGCGAGCGAGTTTTAATCTACGAATGAATGGAAATGTGATTGCCCGATAAGCTGCCGAGCATTATTGATTCAATGAACCCAATGATGCGGCAGTTAGAATTATCAACTGCTGAAGCGCGCAGGTTGTTCGCAAAGACCGGCCCAAGCCCATTCGTGAAATAAGAGAGGATCTTATCTGCGAGCGCGCCGGAATCTTCTGTCGGAAATAACAGGCCATTGAAGTCCTCAATCACGACTTCAGACAGCCCGCCGCTACGGGAAGCGATTATCGGCAAAGCATTCGACAGCGCGATTCTTGCAACTCCGCTCTGGCTCGCGTTAACGTAGGGCAACACCAGAACGTCAGCCCTGTCGAACACGCCGGGCACTTCTTCGTTCGGCACGTAGCGGTTTTCGATGCGCACGCTTCGCTCGATGCCAAGCTCGCGAATCATCTTTTGATACTTTTCGACAGGCTCGTAAAACTCACCGACAATCAAAAGCTCGCATTCGATTCGCTCAAGCACTCGCGGCATGGCTCGAAGCAGCACGCCCAGACCTTTGTACTTGCGCACCTTGCCGAAAAAAAGAATCGTTCGCCCGTCGCGCGCCCGCGTGCTTGAGCCGGAAAATTCTTCAAGCGTCGGAAGCGGCGAGACAAAAGTTTTTTTGCCGGGCGCGATTGTTTGCAATTCCTGCTCGTCTTTCTTCGAGTGAGTGATGAAATAATCAACGGGCGAGAACGCAAACTTTGAAAGCCAGCGGTCAACGGGAAACCCTTCGTGCGGGACGATGTTGTGGCACTCGATAACGCATTTGAGACCCGCCCTTTGAAACGAGCGCGCGAGCGTACCGGTTATCAATCCGAAAAATGGTTGCCACCACTCAAACACTACGATGTCGGGCGCGAACGTTTTGACTTCTTCAATCGCCCCCAGCCACGTTGCGGGGTTGAGCGGCGTGAGAATCGCTTTCGCTCCGGCGTCGAGCTTTAATCGGCTCGCGTCTATTTCGGTTGTGCCGGGAAAAAGTATCGAAGGATAGAGCTTGCGAAAAGAGATTACCTGCGTTTGATGGCCGCGCGCGGCGAGTTGCTGACTGAGCCAGTAAACGTGATGAGCGATGCCGCCGCGAAGCGGGTAGGCCGGGCCGATGATCGAGACCTTCATTCAGAGACTTTCCCTTTGCCGATTCTTACCGCGCGCTCGTCCGTGTTCAGCTTAATTACTTCTTCATCATCGCTCGTTTCGACTATCGAGTAATCGCTCTCGCGCCGGTAGGAAAAAGCTATCATCTCCGCGAGCAATCCGAACAGGATGAATTGAACGCCGACGATTATGAGCAGCGTTCCTATTATCAGCAGCGGGCGATTCGACAGCCACTCGTTGAAAAGCAGCCGCATTGCTATCAGGTATAAATCAATCGCAGAGCCTGCGCCTGCGAGCGCCAGCCCCATCACGCCGAAAAAGTGTAGCGGCTTGTTCGTGTAGCGCGTCATCAAGATAACGGTCAACAGGCTGAACAGGCCGCCGAGTATTCGCTCAAGCCCGTAGCGCGACCTGCCGTGCGCTCGCGGCGCGTGCTCTATCTGCACTTCGCTCAATCGAAACCCGCGATAGCTTGCAAGCACGGGAATGTAGCGGTGTCGCTCGCCGTAAACTTTCACCTCGTCGAGAACCTCGCGGCGATAGGCTTTGAAGCCGCAGTTGATGTCGTGCAGGCGAACACCTGTGAGCGCGGATGTGACGCCGTTATAAATCTTCGATGCGATTCGCTTGGTTAATTTGTCCTGCCGCTTATGTCGCCAGCCTGAGACGAGGTCGTAATCTTCCTCTTCCAGTTTTTTGACGAGCAGCGGCAACTGCTCCGGCACGTCCTGAAGGTCGCCGTCCATCGTGACGATGATGGGATAACGCGCCATGCGGAACCCTGCCGCAAGCGCAGCCGACTTGCCGAAGTTCCTGCGAAAGCGAATGTAGCGCACTCGCGGATTAATTGCCCGAAGCTCTTTGAGCTTTTCGATTGAGCGGTCCGTGCTGCCGTCGTCAACAAAGATTATCTCGTAGTCGTCGGCGAAATCATCGAGCACGACGCTGAGCCGCTGGCACAGCTCATCGAGCGAGGCGATCTCGTTATAGACGGCTATGACGACGGAGATCGCAGTCGTATCAAATGTTGATGATTTGCCGGATTCTCTCTTCATTGCGATTTTGGCTTCGAGTTGCGCGCCCGGTTTGCGCTCGCATAAAATATACCGGCTTAACGGCTCATTACAAACTGATATTTTTGATTCTGCGTTATTGAGGAGTTTATCGCCCGCGCAGTCACGTCCCGATCTTGGCCCGATTGCGCAGATATATCTCCACAAGCTCACGAGGTGAACGCCATAAGCACTACGAGAAAGCAAAAGAGCAGGCCGCAAGCCGCTGGCGTGAAGCCGAAAATGGAGACCGCGTCAGGCACAAAGCAGAAACAAAAGCCTGCGCCGCGCTGGCAGAAGCATTCAGTCGCCATCGCCGCGGGGCTGCTCGTGCTTGTAGTAGCCGCCTGTTACGCGAATGCTCTGGGCAACGGGTTTGTGTTTGACGACGACGCGATAGTGCTAGGCAATCCGACGCTGCGCAATGTGGCAAACATCCCTCATCTTCTCACAGCATCTTATCGCCCGCTCAGGGACGTGACACACGCGATGGACTTCTGGTTGTGGGGGCGGCGCGCTTTCGGCTTTCATTTGACGAACATATTGATTCACGGCGCGAACGTCCTGCTGGTCTTTTTCTTAATTCGTAAAATGACGGGCGAAGTCCTGCTCGGCGCTCTTGCGGCTTTGATCTTTGCGATTCATCCGATGCAGCCCGACTCGGTGACTTACATTTCGGGCCGCCGCGACGTGCTCTTCAGCCTCTTTTATCTATCGAGTTTCTTTTGCTACCTGCATTATCACGAGAAGCGATCAAAGATTCTCTTCCTGTTGTTTATCGCCTTCTGGGTTTTGAGCCTTATGTCGAAAGAGATGGCCGTGAGCCTGCCACTGTTCATTTTCGCGTGGAGCTTTTGCGAAGCGTGGGGCAAGGCGGACGGCTCGTGGTGGAAGCAAACGCTTAAGGCAGCCGTCGCGGCTTTGAAGAAAGACCGCTGGCTCTACCTGCTGCTTGCCGCAGCCGTCGCGGCCTACGGCTGGTATATGGTATTCGTCAGAGGCGGCTCCACTCTGGCGAACGCCAGAAACTTCATCTACTGGGGTGGCAGCTTTTACACGAACCTGCTAACGGCCATCTGCGTTCACGCGTGGTACTTGAAGCAGTTAATCTTTCCGACGCCCGTCATTCAATATCTCGGCGCGTTCGAGGTTGCGACGACGATTTTAGATTTGCGCGTTGTCTTATCAATCCTCGCTGTCGGCTCGACAATTACGGCTGGCTTTCTGCTGCTCAGGCGCGACCGCCTTATGAGCTTTGCAATCTTTTCTTACTTCATACTGCTGCTTCCGGTCAGTCAGATCATCCCGCATCATGAGCTGCTCGCAGATCATTACCTCTATTTGCCGCTGATGAGCTTCGGGTTGTTTGTGGCGCTGGTTGCGAAAAAGATTTCGACTCGCAGCGAGCTTCACAAAAAAATTGCTTACGGCGCAGCGGCCGCCGCCGTCGTCGTCTTCGCAGTGATGACCGTAATGCGCAATCCTGATTGGAAAGACGAGCTAACGGTCTGGGAGACGAATTATCGTGAAGCGCCCAATTCCATACGGGCCGCTGGAAATCTCGCGAGCCTGTGCAGCGAGAGCAATCCGAACAAAGCGATTGCGCTCTTCAGAAAGTGCATAGAGCTTGATCCGTCTTACGGCAACGCTTATCTGGGCCTTGCGTCCTTGATGCAAAGCAAGGAAGGCGCGCGCGAGGTTGAAGGGCTTATCGAGAAAGCGATGGCGCTGCCTGAGCCTCAGATAAGCACTCCGGCTCAACAGTATTATCGCTCGTACCGCTGGCAGATGCTCACGGCGCTTGCGCTGACGAAGATTCATCAGGATGAGCGCGCTGAAGCGGAGCAGCTTTTGAAGCAGGCTATAGCGATGGCTCCCGGCGAGCCGCAGCCTTACAAGATACTTGCGGAGATGTACGCCAGCGATCCTGAAAAACAGATCGAAGTGTTAAAGACTCAAATAGCCGCAACCCCGCGCAGCCTTCAGGCGCTCGATAACCTGACTTACCAGTTGATTCTGCAAAAGAGATACGACGAGGCTCTGCCGTATCTTGAAAGGATCATCGCTATTGACCCGAATGACTTTAACGCGAACCACAGGCTTGGGCAGATTTATCTCAACAACGGCGATTGCCAGAAGGCGAGAGCTTACCTGACAGTTGCCCGGTCTGCTGCTGTGAACGCAGAACAGAGAAAAGCTATTGAGAGTTCATATGCGGGGCTGGAGCAAAAGTGCGGAAGGCGGTGAGGGGGGAATTAGGTTGACGAGCGACTCAGGTATAAAATAAGTTCTAGGTTGCCACCTTACTATAAAGAGCAAATTAATGATGCAATCAACAGGCAGTTCTCAGGATTACTTCTACAGCTTGCCGGATAAGCCTGTCGTTACGATTGAGCCGAGCAAATTCTGGATGCCGCTCAACCTCCGCGATCTTTGGGCTTATCACGAGCTGCTCTATTTTCTAATGTGGCGTGACATCAAGGTGCGCTACAAGCAGACGATTCTGGGCGCGGCATGGGCGATCATTCAGCCGCTCGTGCTGATGCTCATCTTCACATACTTTTTCGGCAGGCTCGCGCGCATGGAGACGGAAGGCGTGCCGCACGCGATATTTTTTTACACAGGGCTGACCGTGTGGACATACTTTTCAAACGCCGTCATGAGCGGGGCTAACAGCCTCGTGAGCAACACGAACCTGATTACGAAGGTCTATTTTCCACGAGTGATAATACCGGCTGCTGCCGTGGGCGCGGGCCTCGTTGATTTTGCTATTGCTTCGGCGCTGCTCGTGGGACTTTTGATCTACTATCAGATTCCGGTCACGGCAAGTTACCTGATGCTTGTGCCGCTGGTTGCGCTGACTACATTATTTGCGCTCGCAATGTCGGTTTGGCTTTCGGCGCTCAACGTCAAGTACCGTGATGTCAGGTACGCGCTGCCGTTTCTGATTCAGGTGTGGATGTTCACGTCGCCGATACTTTATCCATCGAGCCTCGTGCCCGAAGAGTGGCGGTGGTTGATGGCGCTCAACCCTGTGACAGGGATCGTCGAGGGCTTCCGCGCCGCGCTTTTTGGCAGAGAGTTTGATTGGGCGATACTGGGATATTCGACCGCTTTCACTTTAGCGATGCTTGTCTTTTCGGCCTACACGTTCAGGCGGATGGAGAGATATTTCGCAGAGTTCATTTAGCACGCACATGAAACCAATCATCAAAGTTCAAAACTTGAGCAAGCGGTTTCACATAACGCCGGGCGAGCGGCCTTCGGTGCGTTATGACACGCTGCGCGAGACGATTGCTGGCGCGGTCCAGTGGCCGTTCAAAAGATTCACGCGGCAGTCGCGCTCGGAGAATAATTCAACGATATGGGCGCTCAAGGATGTGAGCTTCGAGGTGATGCCGGGCGAGGTTATGGGGATAATCGGGCCGAACGGCGCGGGCAAGTCGACGCTGCTGAAGGTGCTGTCGCGCATCATAGAGCCGACGAGCGGGCGGGCCGAGCTGTACGGGCGCGTCGCGAGCCTGCTCGAAGTGGGCACGGGCTTTCACCCGGATTTGAGCGGCAGAGAGAATGTCTATCTCAACGGCGCCGTTTTAGGGATGAGGCGGCGCGAGATAGAGAGCCGTTTCGATAAGATAGTCGCTTTTGCCGAGATAGAGAAGTTCATAGACACGCCCGTGAAGCATTACTCAAGCGGGATGTATGTGCGGCTCGCGTTTGCTGTGGCGGCGCATTTGAATCCCGACATTCTGATTGTTGATGAAGTGCTTGCGGTCGGCGACGCCAGCTTTCAGAAGAAATGTCTGGGCAAGATGGATGACGTGACGAAAAGCGGAAGAACCGTTTTGTTTGTTACTCATGGGCTTGGCCTCATCGCGCAGCTTTGCCAACACGCCATTCTATTTAAGAATGGCCGTATAGAGCGGATTGGACCTGCAGGAGAGGTGGTTGATTATTACAACGCCATAACGAACGCGGAAACGAATGCAGAATTTGTTATATGAATGGCTCCAGTCGAGTAAGTCGCGCCGCTTATTGAAAGCCTAATTCTATAGTCAGGCAGTTATGTTTACGGAGACTAGCTATTATGCGCGTAGCTTAGTAAAATTACGGCTCCTTTTACAACAAAACTTACAATAGACTCTTTTGAGGATATCTATGAAACGCAAAGCACTTATAAGCGGAATAACCGGCCAGGACGGCTCGTACTTGGCGGAGCTTCTGTTAGAAAAGGATTACGAAGTCCACGGGATAGTCCGGCGTGTCGCCATAGAGGACCCGGAACATAGATTGTGGAGAATCAAGCATCTGCTGGCGGATATTCATCTGCATCCCGCATCGCTTGAGAGCTACCCCAGCGTCTTTCGCGTAATGGCGAGCGTGCGGCCTGACGAAGTATATCACTTGGCCGCGCAGAGCTTCGTAAGCTATTCGTTTGAAGATGAATTCTCCACGCTCAACACGAACATCAACGGCACGCATTTCATTCTTTCATCCGTTCGAGACGTTACGCCGCAAGCGCGGTTCTACTTTGCGGGATCGAGCGAAATGTTCGGCGAGTCCGGCGTAAGCCCGCAGAACGAAACCACTCCATTTCATCCGCGCTCTGCTTACGGCATCTCGAAAGTCGCCGGGTTCGATCTCACTCGGAATTACAGGGAAGCGTATGGGCTGCATGCCTCGAGCGGGATACTCTTCAATCATGAAAGTCCGCGCCGCGGTTTTGAGTTTGTCACGCGCAAAATAACCTCTTACGCAGCCAAGATAAAACTCGGCCTTGCCAATGAGTTAAAACTTGGCAATCTCGACGCGCGACGCGACTGGGGACATGCGCGCGATTATGTCAAGGCGATGTGGCTAATGCTACAGCAAGAGAAACCGGACGATTATGTAGTGGCGACCGGTGAGACGCATTCCGTGCGCGAATTTCTCGAAGAAGCATTCGGATATATCGGGCTCGACTACCGCCACTACGTTGTACAAGACCCGCAGTTCTACCGTCCCGCAGAAGTGCATTTGCTGTTAGGTGACTGTTCGAAGGCGAAGCGGGAACTGGGATGGGTATCTTCAACCTCTTTCTCTGACTTGGTTCGGGAGATGATCGTCGCAGACCTATCCTATTACTCAGGTGAGAAAGAACTCAGTGGGCGGGCAGTGAAATAATTGCCCCATCCCGGCCAACGCAAGTGTGGTTTAGAAACGTGATGAACTCGCAAGGCTTTACTGTGTCAACCAGCACCGCGCGGTCGCAAGCCTCGACTCAATGATTCACCCTGCTGCCACGGCCTGACGGTTGTGAGAATATGATTACTCCCGGCTCTGGTAAATTACGCGCTTGCTGACGGTAGGCCATGCGCCTTTCGGTGCGGCGGCATCTCAACTTGCGGCGCGCTTTGGAGGCGATATCAATCCGGACTACACCATTGACCGCGTGAACTTTAATAAGGATGTAGGTGATCAGACTGAAATCGTCTTCACGCGCGAGAATAATCTGCTAGCTGATCACCCAATCACCAATGGGCGCAATAGCGCGGAGCGAGTGAATCGGGTTATAACCTTCAGCGGGACATCCCTGAAAGGACCGGCAGGGGAGCGTGGCGCTTCTAAATCTTGGAGATACTGCTTTTGCTGTGATGCGCCCCACCGACAAACAGAAAACTGATGATTCGATGTCGCGCGACTATACGATGGCTGCTGCGTCGGATCGCTGCCAAGCCGTCGCTTTCACGTTTGGGAAAAGGCAGGTGATTGTTTTCGCTGAAGCAGCCGCGCTTACGGTTCAGATGAGTCCAAGCGGATTGCGTCTCGGGATGAATTACGCGAGTATTTACAGCCGACGACCGGCGCTCAAGATCATGCATTGGCTCTCTGGCCTTTTGAAAATAATCGAGCTGCAGACGAGAAGCCGACGTAGTAAGATTCTAACAATCACTATTCTATCTAAATACCTGAGTGCGCGACGATTCAGTCATAAAGGCATGTATTGAAAAGACTGGAAGGCGAACTTGGATTTTTAGCTATTTACCCTCCAACTGTCATTCCTCCACAAGAAAAAACTGATTGACATCTTGTAATATATCCTTATAAGCTGGTCGCCTCCCTATAGTATGATGATTACGAAATTTGCAGAAAAAGAGATTCTAGCTATTCTCAGGTTTACTCAAAAAATTGATTCCCAGCCGGAGGATATTATGAAGACCAGCAGGCCTTTTACCATATCTGCGCGCTTCGGCGTAATTTTTGTCTCCTGCGCCTTCATGGCGATTGCTTCTTTCTCTGTCTCTTCTGCTTCGTCGAAGATTCTTAATGGTGGAGCGCCATCGGCGTTGGCCGTTCAGCCGCTTCCGAGCATGGAATCGGTAACCATATTCGCGAGTGACTGTACGACCCCGAAGACTGATTTCAATTTGGGCGATACTATTTGCGTCAAAGTGACGGGAGCACCTGCGGGCGGGCGAAGTATAAATTTCGTCGGGCCATTTGGCTTTGTGCTGCAGAGTGCCACCGTTACGGCGGATCCGCAAACCTTCACCTTCACAATTCCGACGACAGCTACTTCAACGTTCGATGTCGGAACCTTCGACAATCGCGGGACGTGGAGGGTGCTTGACACGGACCTGAGTGAAGTTGCCATACAAACCGCATCATCATTCACTGTTCATGATCCCGCCCAGTCGGTTGCGGACCTTGTGATTTATAAATCTGCCAGCGTCGACGGCAGTGATTACGACGTTAATGGAAATATTACGACCAGAATATATGTCGTGAATCGTGGTCCGGACACAGCCACGAACGTGCAGGTCAGCGATCCTGTTCCAGCCGACACGACCTTCGTCTCCGAGTCGCAAGATTCCGGTCCGACCTTTACCTGCTCCACTCCATCTGTAGGCAGCACGGGAACGACAACCTGCACAATAGCGAGCTTGCCTCCAGGTCAGCCATCGGTTTTCACGATTGTTTATAAAGTAACCGCCAGCACCTCGAATATTTCCATAGCAGCCAGTGTTACTAGCGCTACAACTGATCGGGACACCGCCGATAACGCGACGACCCCGATAAATCCCATACAGGGCGGCGGTGGCGGCAGCACATGCGAAATCACTTGTCCAGCCAATGTGGTCCAAGACAGCGACCCGAACCAATCCGGAGCCATTGTCAACTATTCGACTCCTACGACAAACGGCACTTGCGGGTCGGTGACTTGTACTCCAGCTTCAGGAACATTTTTCCCTATCGGTACCACACAAGTTAATTGCATCGAGGCGGGTGGCGATTCGTGCAGTTTTGCTGTGACAGTAAACGACGCGCAGCAGATTGTAATCGCGCTTAATGGTGATAATCCGATGACGGTCGAATGCCATACGAGCTTTACCGATCCGGGCGCGACTGCCAAGAAGGGAACCCAGACCTTGAGCGTCACAGCGACGGCGGGCACCGTAGATGACGGCGATGGGAATCAGGTGCCGAACCCTGTCGACCCGAACGTGCTAGGCATCTACACGATCATATATTCGGCTACGGATGGCACGAACACAGAGACTGCCGTGCGAACTGTAAATGTCATAGACGCGATGCCGCCTGTAATCACGCTCAACGGCACGAGTCCGATGACAGTTGAATGTCATACCAGCTTCACCGATCCGGGCGCGACTGCCAGCGACGCTTGTGTTGGCCCTGTCGCCGTCACGCCTTCCGGCAGCGTTGATGTGAACACGCCTGGAACGTACTACATCACTTACTCAGCGACAGATAGCGCTAACCCGGCCACGGCGGCACGGACAGTGAACGTGGTGGATACTACTCCACCGACGATCAATTGTCCGGCAAATATTATGGTTTCCTTGCCGCCTAACAGCACGACCACGTCAATGGTCGTGAACTATACGGCGCCGACGGCGACCGATACGTGTTCTGCAACGGTGAACGTAACTGCAACGCCTGCTTCCGGCTCGGTCTTTCCCGTAGGCACGACTGTTGTTACTGCTACGGCAACCGATCCTGCGGGCAATACAAGCACCTGCACATTCACGGTTATGGTGCTTTACAACTTCATAGGCTTCTTCCAGCCGGTGGACAACCACCCTACGCTTAACCTAGTCACCGCGGGCAGGGGAGTCCCTGTGAAGTTTAGTCTGAGCGGGAATAAAAGTCTGAATATATTTGCTGTTGGCTCTCCCACGTCGCTTGCAATAACTTGTGACTCCGGTGCTCTAGTAGATGATGTGGAAGAAACAATCACAACTGGCAACAGCAGTTTGAGCTACGACGCTACGAATGATCAATACATCTACGTCTGGAAGACTGATTCGTCATGGGCAGGAACTTGCCGCCAGTTAGTGGTTAAATTAAACGACGGCACCGAGCACCGTGCGAATTTCAAGTTCAAATAGGTGAGAATCTTAACCGGCACTTCCGCTTCTTGATTGGCGATCGGAAGTGCCGATTATCGAGAATCGGAACAGGAAGTTTATGCGGGACTATTGACCCGTATGATTAGCAAAATAACATGTCTAAAATCCGTCTAATGGCAATGGCGGATTTAGAAAGAGAAAGGGCAGAAGTTATCCCCAGCTCTAATGTGTAAATCTCAAAGGAGAAGAGTTATGTCAAAACTGAAAATAGCGCTCAATACGATAGCCTTGGTTGTGATTTGTCTGGCGTGCAATTCACTTGCGCACGCGCAGGCGACTCGAACCTGGGTTTCAGGCGTTGGTGACGACGTCAACCCTTGTAGCCGCACCGCGCCGTGCAAAACCTTTGCGGGCGCGATATCCAAGACCTTCATAAACGGTGAGATTGACGTACTCGACCCGGGTGGATTTGGCACGATAACGATAACCAAGTCAATAACGATTGATGGGACTACGGGATCAGGCTTCGGCTCTATCCTTGCGAGCGGTACAACTGGCGTCAACATTAGTATTGCAGTAAGCGCCAATGACCCGCTTAGGACAGTGCGTCTTCGTAACCTGTCAATCACTGGGGTCGGTGCCAGCGGCACTGTCGGAACTAGGACAGGTATCAGGGGCGTCAACATCACCAATGCCGCTGCTGTTTATATCGAGAACACGCTCATCACCGACTTCACCCAGGCTGGTGTCCAAGACTCGCGCACCACCGGCGGCCAGTTGTATATTTCAAGCTCCACCATCAGAAATAATGGCGGGAGCGGGGTCGTGATACTGCCTAGCTCCGGCTCGACGGCGATAACGACGATGGTTGATGCGTCACGGTTCGAGGGGAATGTCAATTCCGGATTTGCTGGCTCCAACGGGAGCAGAACAACGATCAGGGATTCTGTCGCCTACGGAAATTCCCAATCTGGATTCCTTGTAGAGGGACCTGGAGGGGCGGGGGAGATGAACCTCGAAAGTTGTGTGGTGGCGGGTAATGGAACAGGCTTAACCTCCAACACCGGTGGCACAATGCGCATATCAAATATAATGGTCACCAACAACGGCACAGGAGTTTCGAGCACCGGCGGGGCATTCCAGAGCCGCGGGAATAATACAATTGCTGGCAATACCGTCGGCAACGGAAACCCTATCCCTAACAATACAGCCATAGGCCCACAATAGGTTCTGTTTAACTAGTCGAGATTCTCCTACCGACCTCCCTGCATAGGAGAAGGTCGGTAGGAGAGCGTGTCTCAGGCCCTCTGACGATCCAGGTACTATCTTGACTTCGCCGTCTAGAGTGATCTTCTACTTGGCGGACTGCCCAACCGGTTTGGGCATCGCTGCCTCTACCTTTGACAAAAAACGGGAGAACTGGCCCGTTTCCTCTTTATTATTTCGGTAGATGGTTCCTGCTTCAACCGTGATAACGCCGTTGTCTGTTTTATAAGTGATGAAAAACTGGCTTGAGTTACCGAGCTTCATCACATCAACTACGAAGCGAGGACCTTGCTGGCTGGCGAATCGTGTAGTGATGGGTTCATTCCTGCCGACGGCTTCTTCGCTGAGGGCGAACTTTTTAGCCTCAACCATTATTTCTAAAATAGTTTTTAGCTGATCAACATCAAACGTTCCGGAAACAACCTGCTCATCGCCGTCGGAGATAATCAGGCTGAATTCTGAAAGATTCTCAGGCGCTCGATTCAGATTAATGCTCGCCTGCGTCGCCGATGATTGTTCCCCTCTATTTTGTGCCCGCCCGAATGCCGTAATCATGAATCCCGATGACAGCAGCAGCAGCGAGCCTACCATCAACTTTGTTTTCATAAGTCGTGTGATCATATATAACGTCTCTATTTTTAAGCAAGCTCTGCTATCACCCAAATGAGTTGATTTCGTGGACCACTCGAACGGCGTCTGTCTTGCTCAGATGCGGTCCTATTGGGAGGCTTAACGCCTCGTTGTGAATGGCTTCCGTTATGGGAAACGAGCCTTCGGCCATCTTGAGATCATTGTAAGATTTCTGCCTGTGTGGAGGGATAGGGTAATGAACTAGAGTGTTCACACCGCGCGCTTTGAGATACTCCTGAAGCTCATTGCGACGCCGACAGCGCACTACGAACAGGTGCCAGACGGGTGAGGCACCATCGGCGACAACTGGCAGCTTAAGATCAGCTTCTTTAAGTGCATCAAGATAAATTGCGGCGATCTCTTCCCGCCGGGCGTTCCACTCGTCCAAGTGTTTTAATTTCACTCTGAGCATCGCCGCCTGAAGTTCGTCTAACCGGCTGTTGATTCCCTTTATCTCATTATAGTACTTATATGCCGAGCCGTAGTTGCGCAGTAGCCTGATGCGTTCAGCCAGTTCGTCGTCGCTTGTAGTGACGGCGCCAGCGTCTCCATAGGCTCCGAGATTTTTCGTCGGATAGAAACTCCAACCCGCCGCGTCGCCGAGGCTGCCTGCGCGGCGACCACGATAGCGCGCGCCATGAGCTTGAGCTGCGTCTTCAATGACTTTAAGCCCATGCCTTCCGGCAATCTCGTGAATCGGGTCCATATCTGCGGTCTGGCCGTAGAGGTGAACCGCCATTATTGCCTTCGTGCGCGGCGTGATAGCCTGTTCGATGCGCGAGGGATCTAAGTTGTATGTGCTTTCAATGGGTTCAATAGGAACAACACTGGCCCCTGTGCCGGAGATAGCAAGCCACGTTGCAATGTACGTATTGGCCGGAGCAATCACCTCGTCACCCGGACCGACGCCGTAGGCTTTTAGGATCAATTGCAAAGCCTCAAGCCCATTGCCAACGCCGATGCAATGTTTTGCTCCGCAATAGTCGGCGAATTCACGCTCGAAGGCATCAACTTCCTGGCCCAAGATGTACCATCCGGAAGATAGCACTCTGCGATAGGCGTCATCCAACTCGTCCTTGAGTTCAAGGTATGTCCATTTTAGTTCTAGGAAAGGGACTTCTCTTTTTTGGTCTTTAATCATGTACTTCCTTCAGTCTTATAAATTCATCGTAATCTCTTATGTATTCAGCTTCATCGTACCGGGCCGAAGCTAGAACCAAAAGAGTTGCGTCCTTAGAGAACTCTTCTTGCGTCGCCCAGATGAGCGGAGGAATATGCACGGCGCGTGTGGGCGTGTCTAGCAGCACGCTTTCGCGGTCGCTGCCATCATCAACGGTCACCATTAATGAGCCTTTAACGCAGACGAGGAATTGGTCAATGACTCTGTGAGCGTGCCCGCCACGAACGACTCCGGCAGGCACGTCAACGATAACAAAATAGCGCTTTGGGATGAACGGTATATGGTCGTCGTACTGGCCAAACGAGAGATTGCCGTATGGACCGCCAATTAACGGCAAATTGTAAATCTTAACCGCCGGAACCTTTTGAAGGCTAAACATTCGCTCACAATCGGGCATTCTACACCGCTATTGCCAATGCGCTTTGTTAAAGAGTTATTGGAACCCTAGCCAATACGCAGTTTTCTGTTTTTCTGCATGGCCAATTGCCATCTTCGTAGCAGAAGTCAAAAAAGGTCGCGCCAATGATTTTAGAACTTTCCGCCGCCTGCGTCTATGCTATGGCACTTCGGTCAGTAATTCCCAGTGAGCAGCGGGGTTTGAGACTTGGCTTAACCGCCGACACCTCTACCTGACTATTTTCTCGCACTTCACCCGCTCTTTATAATTCTTCTCAGCCCCTTCCAACTCCCTATCTTCGCCTATGTTTTTCTCCTCGCCGATTCGCTTTAGACCCTGC
>DATLXU010000022.1:0-105880 GCA_035575515.1 Blastocatellia bacterium | reverse complement strand
AATATCTGAAAGCAGGCTAACGATTGATTCAAGGGCAAGGCTCTTGAGAGGTCGCATCCCTATAGAGTAGCAAAGCGCAAAAACTCTTTCGACTTCTTCGATTATTTCTCTTCATTTACAGCCTAATCGAGAATTGCTGTTATATTTCTGATCCAATTGCCCCACGTTACCTTTATCAAAATTGCGGTAGGTATTAAATTTGCCCGATAAGGAGAGTCTCCACAATCTATAAAGTGCGTTGGAGTGATCCGTAAATTAATAGCCGGAGGAGAGAAAAATGCTTTGCAAATCTACTCTCGTATGCATATCGCTGCTATGCTCGCTCGGATTCAGCCAAACTCCGAATCGCCCAGCTTGGAAGGTTATGTGTCAAGAGAGCGCGCTGATCGTCACTGGCGTTGTGGAGAGCAGTTCGTGGGTTGTCCATCCTGATAAGATGGAAACTACCAGTACCCCTCTTCCCAATGGAAACGTGAGGTTAAAGCTTCCGAACCCGGTTGAGTTTGTAGTTGGGAGCATTTATCGTGTCAATGTTGAGGAAGTTATAAAGAAATACGGGAAGATCAAAGTCGGTAGCCAAATCAGCGTATTCATTCCTGGATTCATGACTACAGAACAGCCATCGCTCGTAGAGAAAAAGAGCTATTTATTATTTCTCTCGCCATTGGAAGCCGACAGCGAGCAGTTTGCCGGAACCATTGTATATAAGCCGTCTGAACCATTCAGGAATACCGCTCGGTTCAATCCACAATCTGGCTACGGCATTGTACAAGGCCAAAACGGAGCGATCCATATTTCGTCGGACAACATAAGAGTGATTGATGATGTAAAAGCAGCTATGAAAAAGGACAACTGAACGG
This sequence comes from Blastocatellia bacterium, assembly GCA_035575515.1. GTDB lineage: Bacteria > Acidobacteriota > Blastocatellia > UBA7656 > UBA7656 > DATLXU01. The sequence goes on along the minus strand of DATLXU010000022.1, from coordinate 105,020 downwards.
TTTCGGCCGTCTGCAAGTCCTTCGCTCAGGTCGGATGAAATGAGAGTTATTTTACTCCTTTGTTTTTTTTGAACTTTCCGGTCTGCGGATGGTCACAGATAGACGGCCCGCGACCATACAAGCCTCTGCACGCCGACCTTTTTCGCCGTGCTCAGTCGAGCGAGTTGATTGCAATCGTTACCGTAGTGGAGGAAAGAGGGGTTCGCACACAACTCGGCGACGAGGAAGTATATCGATTGGGCGATATCAGTAGAGTTGTCAGCGGTACCCTGTACGTTCTTCAGGTCGAGGAGGACTTGTGCGCCAAAGCAGACTTTGACGTAACGGCAAGGAAGGCTCGCCCTAAGCCTGAAAAGGTCCTCGTCTTTCAGGAACGTGCCCGGGCCATTGGCTGGGAGTATTATCAACTCGGCCAGCGATACCTCGTTTTTTGACGACGCATCGGGAGCAGAAGGAGCTTGCTACGAAATACAGGCTGGAAGCCGGGACGACTTATTACGAGGCATTCGAGGCAGAGAGGGGGCTGATTCCGTTGGCTGGAGAAAAGCCAGCATCGGTTGCCAAGATAAGGCAGTTTTGTCGGGCCGTGCGCGCGACTGATCCAAATGTCAAGATTCAAAGATTAACCAAACTTCTTGGCTCTGGAGACGCAGACTTAGAAGTTGCTGCTGATCAGGCAATTGACTTCTTCCGGCAAAAAATGATGTCGCGTTAGGTAGGATTTTGGTGTTATACCTTGTATCCGTGAGAACCGATCACTGTCATGCTCATCTATCCCGCGCATAAATTTTGGAGTTCACCACAGGATCAGAAAATAGAGACTCAAATGAGCTAGATAGAAGCGCCGTCTACTTATCACTGCAGATGCAGGAGAGGCGAGTATGAATAGGAGAAGGATAGCAGAGGCGATGTTGCTGATGTTGGCTCTGTCGGTGCTGTCGGCAGGCGGATACCGGCAGCAGGCAGGCTCAGGCAAAGCTGAGTTAAAACAGCTTGAGCCGACGAAGCAGGAAGAAAGACCCGGCGGGCGCGAGAGCCGTGCAAGCATCAAGCGTCAGCATCAGGAGAAAGTAGTGCGAGATGCCTATGTGCGATTGATGCGGTATCAGACGGCTGGCGTGGATGAGCAATCGGCGACGAGCGGGGTTTCTACGAAGCCAGAGGATTACGTGATATTCGAGTTGAGAGAGATGCACAGCGGCCCTATTGAAGAGATAGAGGGGCGCGCGATAGCGGAGCTGGTGACGGGCGCGAGTGGGGAGGTAGTGAAGGTAACGCCACATCATCTGCGACACGGCAACGGGCCGCGTCACGCCTACTATGATGTGGAGTGGAGTCAGGCTGCGCCAAAAGCAGAAGCTAAGCAAGCTACTGTAGCAGAGATGCTGGCAAGTGGAGGCGACAGGCTTGCAGATGTAGAAGGCTACACGAGCTATGAAGTGAGGGTGAGGCTAGCAGGCAAGGCTCGCAGCTATCGAGCGATTGCCTTGCATCATAGCATGTCCAAGCATGCTACATACGCAAATAGAACTCCTGATTTCTAATTTCATCCTTCCGCCTTGCGGCCGCATCATTTAATATTTCTGCCATGCAGAAGACGGCGGCCATCATTGTCATCGGCAACGAGATTCTCACCGGCAAATCCGAAGACAAGAATGCCGCTTTCCTCATCCGCGAGCTTTACAAGTTGGGAGTATCACTGCGCCGCATCATAATCATCGCAGACGACATCGAAGAGATAGCCCGATGGGTGCGCGAGTGCGCCGCTGAATTCGATTACGTCTTCACTTCGGGCGGCGTTGGACCTACGCACGACGATTTGACAATCGAAGGCATCGCCCGCGCGTTCAATCGCCCTGTCATTCGTCATCCTGAGCTTGAGGCGATGCTGCGCTCATACTTCGGCGATTCGGCAGACGAAGCGCGATTGCGGATGGCCGATATGCCCGAAGGGTCTGTGTTGATACAAGATCAGGGGATGCGCTGGCCAGTGCTGGCGATTGAAAACGTCTACATTCTGCCGGGCGTGCCGGAGCTCTTTCGCAGCAAGTTTGAAACCATCCGCGAGCGGTTTCGGGCTGAGCCGTTTTACGTCTGTTCCATCTACACGCGCGAAGACGAATTCGACATCGCTCCTCGATTGGACACCGTTGCGGCTCGCCATCCTGATGTTGAGATCGGCTCGTACCCGACGTTCACGCGCGAAGATTATCGAGTCAAGATAACCATCGAATCGAAAGAAGAGTCAGCCGTCAAACGCGCCCGCGTCGCATTGATTGAATTGCTCGACCCTTCGGCGCTCGTTTGCGTCGAATGATCCATCGCTTTTCAAATTCAAAACGGAGAGATGCTGTTGAGAAAGATTTTATTGATTGCCACAACGCTGCTGATTCTTTTATCGCTTCACGTTTCATCACAGACAGCACAGAAAACCTCGCTCAAGTTTGAGGTGACAGTTGCGCCGGGACTCATTTCGACTCCGCAAAATGGGCGATTGCTCGTGTTCGTAAGCGCGCGCAGCCAGCCGGAGCCGCGACTCACGGAAGGCGAAACAGGGATGGATGCGCCGCCGGTGTTTGCGCGCGACGTCAACAACTTTGCGCCCGGCAAAACAGGCGTGATTGATGAGAAGTCGGCTGCGTTTCCCGTCGCAAGCCTCGCTGATCTGCCTGCGGGCGATTACTTCGCGCAAGCGGTCTTTGATTCAAACATTGATCTGAAATCCATCAACGCGCCGGGCAACCTCTACAGCGCGGTTCAAAAGGTTCACGTTGATCCATCGCGCGGCGGCACGATCAAGATTGAACTCACGCAGAAAGTTCCGCCCGAACAGTTGCCGCCCGATTCCGAATACGTCAAGTACATAAAGATTCAATCCGACCTGTTGAGCAAATTTCATGGCAGGCCGATTTACCTGCGCGCGGGAGTTATTTTGCCGAAGGGCTTCTCCGCTGAAACGTCGCGCCGTTACCCGTTGCGCGTTCATATCGGCGGCTACGGCTCGCGATTCACGAGCGCGCTGGGGATGTTTGCGACGCCAGACTTTTATCAAGCATGGAATGCTGAGGATGCGCCGCGAATGGTCGTGCTTTATCTCGACGGAGATGGGCCGTTTGGCGATTCGTATCAGGTGAACTCTGACAATAACGGCCCCTATGGCGATGCCGTCACGCAGGAGTTGATTCCTTACGTTGAAAAACAATTTCGCTGCATTGGCCGCCCCTTCGCTCGCGTGTTGGATGGCGGCTCGACGGGCGGATGGGTCTCGCTCGCGCTTCAGGTTTTTTATCCCGATTACTTCAACGGCGCGTGGTCGGGTTTTCCCGATGGCGTTGACTTTCGCGCTTTTCAATTAATCAACATCTACGAAGACCAGAACGCTTACGTGAATCGCTACGGGTTCGAGCGACCGAGCGCGCGCGACCTCATTGGCGATGTGATGTTCACGATTCGCCACGAATGCCAGATGGAAAATGTTTTGGGTCTGGGCGATAGCTGGACGATGTCGGGCCAGCAGTGGGGCGCGTGGAATGCTGTTTATGGCCCGCGCGGCGCGGACGGTCGCCCCGTTGCGCTCTGGGACCCAAAGACTGGGAAGATCAATCGCAGCGTGATTGAGCACTGGAAGAAATATGATCTCAGGATGGTGATGGAGCAGAACTGGAAAACGTTGGGTCCACGCCTGCGCGGAAAGATTCACATCTGGGTCGGCGAGGCTGACAATTATTTCCTCAACAACGCGGTTCACCTGCTCGATCAGTTCTTATCGAAAGCCGATCCGCCCTATGAAGGTTGGATTCGTTACGGCGCAGGGAAGGGACATGGCTGGATGGCTTTGAGCGAACGGCAGATGATGGGCGAGATGGCTGCGGCTATTGATAAAGCGCGGCGATGAATCAGTCGCGTTCGTAAAACAGGCTCACGCCGAAAACGCAGAGGCGCAGAGGATGAAAAAAACAAAGAGCCGATCATCAATCAAACAACTGCTGATAGACCACGCAATGGATGTGCTGCTCATCTTCATTCCAATTGCGGCGATACTCTACTACACGCACGCCGAGCCGTTTCTGGTCTTCATCGCGTCGGGGCTTGCGATAGTTCCGCTCGCGGGATGGATGGGCAAAGCGACCGAGAGTCTGGCCGAGCGATTGGGCGCAGGCATAGGCGGACTCTTGAACGCGACTTTCGGCAACGCCGCCGAGATGATAATCGCATTTCAGGGACTCAGGCAGGGACTCACGGAAGTCGTCAAAGCATCGCTTACAGGCTCGATACTCGGAAACATTCTGCTCGTGTTGGGCGCAAGCATCCTTGCGGGCGGGCTTAAGCACAAGAATCAAAAGTTCAACGCGACGGCTGCGACTATGAGCGCAACGATGATGGCGTTGAGCGCAATTGGCCTGCTCGTCCCGGCTGTCTTTCACTGGGTCACTGCGGGTCAGCCCCCAGTTGGCCGCGCGCAGGCCGAAGAAGGGCTGAGCGTTGAGATTTCCATTGTTTTATTTATCACTTACATCCTGAGTCTGCTCTTTTCGCTCAAAACACATAAGGATTTATATCTCGGAACGAGCGAAGCGCATGAAGAATCTGCTGCGATGAAAGCGCGGACGGCGACATTGATTCTGCTCGTCGCAACCGCGTTGATCGCGTGGCTGAGCGAGATGCTCGTTCACGCGGTTGAGCCTGCGTCTAAAGCGATGGGACTGACAGATGTATTCGTCGGGGTCATCGCAGTCGCAATCATAGGCAACGCCGCCGAGCACAGCACGGCGATACTGGTAGCGATGAAGAATCAAATGGACCTTGCCTATCACATCGCTGCCGGGTCGAGCATGCAGATTGCGCTGTTTGTCGCGCCCGTGCTTGTCTTTTTGAGTTATGCAATCGGCCAGCCGATGAACCTGTTATTCACGAGCTTCGAAGTGATAACGGTTGGGCTTGGAGTTGCAATAGTATGCCTTGTCGCCATTGACGGCGAATCGAACTGGATGGAAGGCGTGCTGCTGCTTGCAGTTTATGTGATATTCGCAATCGCGTTCTTCTTTTTGCCGCCGCACGTCGCGGGGTCGAGCGCCGCGCCTGTTCCGTCGCATCCGTAACAGTGAGGTTGAATGATGCGAATAAAATTCAAGAGACTGAATCATGTTCAACTGACCATCCCTGCTGGCGAACAAGAGCGCGCCCGCCGGTTTTATGGCCGCCTGCTCGGTCTTGAAGAGATCGAAAAGCCCGACGAGCTTAAGTCGCGCGGCGGGTTGTGGTTTGTGATTGCTGACATTCAATTGCACATAGGGGTCGAACCTGCGCAGAGCGAATCGAAGCGCCATCCGGCTTTCGAGGTTGAAGATTTGGAGGCGATAAAATCTTACTTGCAATTGAATGGCGTGAGAGTGAAGGAAGAGATTGCATTGCCGGGCATTGAAAGATTCTCCTTCTATGATCCGTTCGGGAATCGAATCGAGTTGATGGAAACTAAATGACAAGAATGGGACTTGTTGGCGAAAGTCCGCAGGTCTATACTCGGCTTGTGCAATCCCACATTGCGTTTGCGAGGTGCGCCGTGAACAACCATCTTCCAAAAAGAATCGGGTTCTGCACAGGTTCTATGGCTGTTGTGGCTTTCCTGCTCGTGCTGCCCGGCGCGGCGCTGGCGCAACGAACAACGCCAAAGAACCCTTCGGGCCGTGAAACATACGAAGCGACCCGCGCGCGCGAGCGCAATATACGAGACCGCGAGATGCGAATGCAGCACCTTGATGACTTAATCGGGAAACAGCCTACGAAGAAAGAGCAGATGCTTGCGCTCGCGCAGATCAAGGAGGATTTCGAGCGCATGCAGGCAGTAAACAATAATCTGCTGCGTGAGGTTTCAATCAAACAGGCGCTCGATTTCAAGCTGATTTCGGAGGCGACCGAAGAGATAAACAAACTGGCGAAGCGGCTCAAATCAAATCTCGTATTCCCGGAAACGGAGCAGAATAAAGAAGACCAAAAGAAGGCTAACGCGGTTGATGCAACGAACCTCAAGGTGTCAATCCAACAGCTTGACAGTTTTGTTATGAGCTTTGTGACGAACCCTCATTTTCAAAATCTGGGAGTGCTCGACACCGAGAACGCGGCGAAGGCTTCAAACGACCTCAAAGCCATCATAGAATTGAGCGGCAATATAAAGAAACACTCCGAAAAATTGAGCAAGACCTCGCCAAAGCCTTGATCTTCATAGCCACGCTGAAAAAATTGGGAGAGCATTTCGCCCTCCCAATTGAAACAGTACCCTTAACTTGCGCGAGGCTAGAAGCTAAACCTCAGCACGAGTTGAATGACGCGCGGGTTCCCGCCGTAGATCGTTGGGTCGAGGAACCGATTGCCCGGCGCGTCGCTTGGGATGATATAGGGGAGCGAGCCGAATGTCGGGTCGTTTCCTGGTCCCGATATGGTGAACTGCGGATGATTGAACACGTTGAACATCTCGGCGCGGAACTGCACCTTCTTGGTTTCACCAATCGGGAAATTCTTAAAGATGGTCAAGTCCCAGTTGTTGATCTTATCCGCGCGGATGACGTTGCGCCCGGCAGTAGCAAGCGCGCCTGCATCGCCGCGAATCCATCCAGCGTTCGGGTCTCTGGCAACATAGGCGACCACCTGACTGGAAGGCACGCTGCCGATGGGAACGATCTGGCGAGACCGTGTGACCCAGAGGATGTCGGTTCCCCTGTGGCGGTCGCCATTCGGGTTGAAGATGCTGCGGTCGCCCGCAGTATCGAAATTGCCATTTAGGTCGCGTTGCGACAGAGGCGTGAAGGGCTGCCCGCTTTCGATCTGGTAGACGCCGCTCACCTGCCAGTTGCCGAGTATCTGGCCCATAAGACCGCGCTCTCCGCGATAGAATGGCAGCTCCCAGATCCAGCTAACCACGAAACGGTGTGGGCGGTCCAAGACCGAGATGCCACGGTCATTGCTGATGTTGAAGAAGTCCTCGGGCCGTCGAGGGTTGACTAGGCTCGAGAACAACTCGTTGGTTGAGTCGTCAATCGTCTTGCTGAAGGTGTAAGAAGCGTCAAAGGTTAAACCATTGGCAAACCTCCGCTTCACGTTGATTGATCCGGCGTTGTAGTTCGAGTTGCCCGCTGCCGGAAATGCAGTGAAGTTTGAGCCGAAGCCAAGAGGCCCCAATGCGCGACGGCGCGCATTGAGAAAGTCTTGACGTGATGGCAGACCCGCCAATGTTGATGCGCCTGGAATCTCTGATTGGCTGAAGAAAACCGGCAGGTGGAAGTTGGGCACAACGCCGCCGTTCAAACGGTCCTGCACGAACAGATGCACTCCGCGAGTGCCGAGATACCGCAACTCCATTGACCAGTTCTTCATAAACTCGCGCTGGTAGGCGAGCGACCAGGCAATCGTGTAGGGGGTCTGCGTATCTAGAATGATCCCCTGAGTGAAGTCTCGAGCCAGCGCTGTGTCGGTGAAGAATTCTGGAGGCAACGTGCCACCCGAAGGAATGCCGCCGTTCTGGAGGAAGTTAGTGTTGGTTCCGAACGGCCCGCCGTTGCCGGAATTCGCATCTATCTCCTGCTGGAACTGCGGAGGCAATTGCAGCAGGACGAGATTCTGGAACAGAACATCATAAGCGATGCCGAAGCCGCCGCGAATTGACGACTGGTTCTGATCGCCGAATACACGGTGCAGCCAGCCGTGCTCGAAGTTAGGCGCCCACGCAAAGCCTATGCGCGGAGCCCAGTTGTTCTTATCGGTCTTCGGCGTGCGGAAGTGTATTCCGTTCGGGAACAGCCCTGGGAATTCCGCGTGAACCTGTGCCAATGCTGGATCATTAGCGTCCACGTCGGCGACCTTGTTGAACTCTTGCAGGGCGGCGTCGCGGGCATTGCTCGTGTATTCGTAGCGAACGCCCAGATTGATCGTGAAGTTCGGTCTCCACTTGTAGTCGTCCTGCACAAAGAAGTAGTACGCCCGTTGATTGCCCGCAAATGAACCGGAACCTATGCCTTTGAGGGCAAACGCCGGTTTCCTATCAGATAGGAACTCCTGAAGGTTTTCAAACTGGTACTCGCCGCGCTGGCGCGGAAGGAAGATTGACGGGGCAATCGCATCGTAGATCGTAGCTCCGCCTTTGATCTGGTGTTGGCCTTTTGTCCAACTCAGGTTGTCGACGAGTTGATAGACATTGGCGATGTTGCTTTGAGGCGAGTTGCCGTCCGGGCCGATTTGAAGCCCCAGGTCGTTGATGATGATGTTCGGAAACTCACCTGGAAAATCCGGGAACTCAAGGGGCACGTTGAAGGCGGCGACCTGGCGGCGATAGCCGAACCGGAATTCGTTGATGAGCGTCGACGAAAAATTATGGTTTTCGGTGAACGCAACGAGGCGGTTATCAACCGCAATGTTGCCGGTGAACTCAGGCCCGGGCGAGCCGGTCAGAGGGGACCGGAAGCGATCCCACAAAACGCGGCCATACATCCGATCATTGTCGGACATATTGTAGTCAACGTTGGCTTGCCACTGGTATGTGTTGTTGAAAGATGGAACCTGTACCGCCAGTTGGCCCACCGGTATGCTGCGTCCGAATGCCGTGATCGTTCCGCTTTGCGCGCCTGCTGGAGGAACGTGGTTTTTGAGCAGGTTGAAGGCAAACTGGCTGGGCGCGAGACCTTGCAGTATGTTGAACCCCGCAGCGGTCGGAACAGTGAATTCTATCGTCGAGCCTGCCGTGCCGGTAGTTTGATACTGGAACGCGCCAAACCAGAAGAGCTTGTCTTTAATGATTCGGCCTCCCGCATCTGCGCCGACGCGATTGAAGTCGAAGCGCGGGCGCTTGAACGCATCGCCGAACAAGCCCTGATCGGCTGCCGATTCCTTCAGCCGGTGATCGAGCGCGTTGAGGTTTTTGTTCTGGTTATACCACCAGAGGTCGCCGTGAAGCTCGTTCGTGCCGGTCTTGGTGATTGTGTTGAACTGCCCTGCCGATGAGTGGCCGAACTCGGCTGTGAATTGGTTGGTCAGGATAGTGAACTCTTTGACCGCATCCTGAATCGGCGCGACCTGCGGGCCTGTAACAGATATGTCATTGTTGTCTATGCCGTCGAGCGTGAACGAGTTGTTGCGCGGGCGATTGCCGCCGACCGAGCCGACGGCCCCAAGGACGCCAGCGCCTTTTGTGACGACATTAGGCGCAAGCAGCGCCAGTTGATTCTGATCCTGTCCTATCGGAAGCTCGATGATCTTGCGATCCTCAAAGCTCTTGCCGAGCTGAGAGGTGGTCGTCTCGACAAGCTCTGCGGCAGCACCCGCCGTGACGTTTACGGTTTCGGTCACAGCGCCCGGCTCAAGCGTCGCGTTCACGTCCGTGACGCGATTGAGCTGGACTTGAACGTCTGCGTTGGAATATGTCTTGAAGTTTGCCGCTTCAATTGTAACAGTGTAAGAACCAACCGGAACATTGTTAATTCGGAAAGTTCCGGTATCGGACGCAGTCGTAGCGAACGTCTGACCGGTCTGGTTATTCTTTGCTGTTACTTTTGCGTTAGGTATCACCGCGCCCTGCGGATCCACGACTGTTCCTGCAATGGTGCCGTCGGTCGTTCCTTGCGCAAAGACCGGCATCATCATCGCAAGCAACAGCGCAAAACTCGTAAGGACGCTGGTGAATCTTTTCATTTTTCTATTCATTACGATCTTCCTCCTAAGAGTTAAGGTAGCTGTGGGTAAGAACAAGCCGATGTCTGCAAGCGTATTCTTCAGCTACCGCAAACGCCGTCTTCATGGGAGTGAAGACAGGCAAAATCAATGCGAGCGTCAGGGTAGGACTCGCAAATGCATGAAATGGATTTCTCAGTCCCATTGTTATAGCTCGTGCTGGTGACGATCTCTTATCGAAGAGATTGTTATGCTGTTTTGTTGCAACGAACGCCGCTTCTGTGGGTCGGATGAGGCACGGGCTTGCTTCTCCTCGCCCGACTGCTTGCCGATTACCGCTTATTGAAGACCCCGGAACAAATTGAGCCGAAAACTGTCAGGCAATTTATGGGCCTAAACCCCGCGCTTGCGCCTTCAACCTGAAATCTCTTCAATCACTCGATTTACAGGCTGCCTTTCCGGCGAGAGTGCCTATGATACCACAGAACTATTTCAAAAACTTGGAAAATTTCCAAAAGAATGGAGATTGATAACGTTCGCTGTTTTGCGGCCAACTCCGAACAGTTGCCGTAAGGGATGATAGCGATTCGCTTCTTTTGTGCCGGAAGCAAATTGCAATAATGAAGCGATAGGAAAACCCAGTATGGCAATTCTTCCGAATCTTCGTTCTGCATCCGCAGCCCCTGCTTTTTCATTTTCGATTGGCTACGCTCTGGCTGCGCAGTTGTTTGATTATCTCGCCAATCTTTGACGCGTCTTTGGCCTTCGGGGCAAGTTTCAGATAAGTCTCCAACTCGGAGGCGGCCCTCTCGCTCTCATTCATTTCGATGTGCACGGCGGCAAGATACCTGTGAGCCTCAACTGATTCAGTCCCGCCCAGATTTATCGCCTTCTGCAACTGCTTTTCTGATTCATCATAACGGTTCAGCCGAATCAACGCCTGCCCGTAATAGAGGCGCGCGGCTACCGACGCGCCATCTTTTTTAATCGCCTGCTCGAACTCCGCCGCAGCCCCCGCGTAATCTTTCATCTGCAACAGCGCGATTCCGTAATTGAGATGAGGCGCGAACGCTTCGGGCGCGAGCCGCAACGCCGAGCGTAATTCTTCAGCCGCTTTGTCGGGCTTGCGCAGCTTGATGTACTGCACGCCTATCTCGTTATGAGCAAGCATGAAATCGGGATGGATAGAGAGAGCGCCTTTCAACTGCTCTATGGCCTTCTCCCTGTTTCCGGCTTCGGCGGACGCGAGCGCCGCTCGGTAGAGCTTGAGCGCAGCTTCGGGCGCATCGGCAACAGAAGCGTCAATAGTTCCTGTGACCTGCTTCCGTCTCCGCTTTGGCTGAAGCGTTATGTGAACCGTCACCGCGCTCTCTTTGCCGACAAGGTCAACTCTTTCTCCCGCCTGCTCGTACTCTTCGCCAGCATCAACCGTGATGTAGTATGTGCCGCCTGGCAAATCATGAAATGAGAAAGAGCCGTTCCAGTTTGTGGTGGTGACTTGCTCTGCGGTGCGCGCGCCGTTGATCCTGACTCTGGCCTGCCCGTTGAAGTGGCCGCCTCCGGGGCCGTAAAGCTGACCCTCAATTGTGTTTGAGCCGCGCGCACCTGTGTCGTTGCTGACCTGCGCGCGAGCAGGCGATGCAATTGATGTTGCAAGCAATGACACGCCCAGCGCAGATAATAGATGTGTGCGGATGTAGCGGCCCGGCTTGATCGAAGCGAGATACATGACGCCCACCTCCATGCCGATGCTGATTGAAGTGTTCCCGATTTTGTAAACCCTGAGACTTGAGGCGGGCGGATAATATCACAAGAGGAAATCCGCGAGAAGCACTTTTTTAGGGATGAGGGATGAATAGCTCTTTATGCGCAGATTTCAAACCTGAGCTTTGAAAGGTACGCATCCAGACTCTTTCTTCATCCTTTCTGCTTCTGGCTGCGCAGTTGTTTGATTATGTCGCGGATGCGGTCTGCGTCTTTCGCTTTGGGCGCAAGCTTTAGATACCGTTCAAGCTCGTCTGCTGCGCGCCTGCTCTCTTGCTTCTCGATGTAGACTGCGCCCAGATAGCGGTGCGCTTCGATTGCATCACCTCCGCCAATGCTTGCGGCCTGCTGCAAATGCTTTTCAGCCGCGTCGTAGTTGAACAGCTCAATATAAGCGCGGCCAAGATAAAGATGAGCGAGCGCCGAAGAACTGTCTTTTTGAACGGCCTGCTCAAGCTCCGTCGCAGCCGCTTTGTAGTCTTTCATCTGTGCGAGCAGAATGCCGTAGTTCAATCGCGGGTGAAATGCTTCGGGCGCGAGCTTGAGAGCGGCGCGCAAGGACTCTGCTGCTTTGTCGTATTGCTTCAGGTTCATGTATTGAACGCCAAGCTCGTTGAGCGCCGTCATGAAATTTGGGTACGCCTCGATTGCTTTTTTCAACTGCTCGATGGCTTTCTTTCTATCGCCCGCCTTAGCCGATTCTATCGCCTGCTTGTAAAGTTCGCGCGCGACTGCGGGCGCGCCCGCGCTTGCGGCGTCAACCGTGCCAACTGCTCTGGCGGTTTTGTCCGCTTTCGGTTGCAGCGTTATATAGACCGGGATCGTGACTCCGGGATCGCCTCGCCTTCGCGCCGGCTCGATTATGTCAACCGTTTCGTGGGCCGTCTCAAACTCGCTGCCAGCATCAACTGTGATGGTGTAAGTTCCGCTCGACAGGCGACGAAAAGAGAACGCGCCCGTGTCATCAGACATCTGAAACCGCTCGCCGCTGCCGACGCTGACCAACTTCACTTTTGCTCGGCGGTCAAGGCGTCGCCCGCCGGGCAAAAATATCGAGCCTTGAATCGTACTCTTGCCGCCTGTGCCCGGATCGCCAGGATCAGGGTCAATCCCGCCTATTTGCGCTTGCGCCGGTTGCCCGTACAGGACAAGCAGCAACAAAGCCGAAAGCAACAGGATGCGTCTAGGGATTCGCAGGCGCGATTCCGTATGCGCTGAGAGGAACATTGCTCACCTCCTCATTCTTTTATTTTGTGAAAACGATGCGATGGATAGACGCAAACCGACTGAATCTTATCACAAGACTGTTTCGCAGAAAACCGAGCGCGGATGAAGGGTGAAAAAAGGGGAGCCGTTTGTGGCTCCCCGACTTGAGTGATCTTAGAAGATGAACTTCAAAGCTAGCTGCACATTGCGGTGGCCGGTCCTGAAACCTTCGACGAAACTGCTCGAAGAAAGCTCGGCGGTCTGGCCACGCAAGAACAGGTTCGGATGATTGAAGACGTTGAAGACCTCGCCTCTGAACTGCAAGGTCGAGCCTTCGGTTATGCGGAAGTTCTTGTAGAGTCCTCCGCTGAAATCCCAGAAGCCAGGCCCGCGGAAGATGTTCCGCCCGGTCATGCCCGACGGGAAGTTGAAGTCGGTTATCCCGCCAAGAACAGGAACGGTCGGCGCAATCGGCTGCTGGTTTCTGAGATCAATCAGGATGAAGCTGTTTGGCGCATTGGCGCTTGGGTTCTGCGCAGGGTCGCTCGGCACCTTCTTGGGCAACGCGGAGGTCGGCACGATGCGCGGGCAAGCCTCTGCCGCGTTCGTGCAGTCGAATATCGAGAACGGCGAACCAGTTCTCGCCGTGAAGATGCCCGTCAGCGTCCATCCGCCGAATGCCTGCCTCAAGAAGCCCGTGCCGATTGGACGGTTGCCGCCGATCTGCCAGTTGAAGCTGCCGACAAAACGGTGACGCACGTCGAAATCTGCCGAGCCATAGTCGAGGTCGGGATTGAACGGATCGAGCAGACCGAGGTTGAAGTTGTTGAACGACTCACTGAAGGTCGAGCTGAGATTGTCGAGCGCGTGCGACCAGGTGTAGCGGGCCGTGAACTGCAATCCGTACTCGCGCAGGTTGCTGCTGTTGAGTTCGAGGATCAGCGCATTGTAATTCGAGCGCCCCCGATTGCTGCGCGTGTTGAGCGGGAAGAACTTCGGATTGAGCAGGTCGAGCGGGTTAGCTGCGCTCTCTTCCTCGCCGAAGAACCGGAACGCATAACCGATGCGGTTGTCGTTCGTCAGATCGTAGAGCTTGCGCCCGGCTGAACCTGAATACTCAATCGAGGTCATCAGTCGTGGAGTTATTTGACGCTCGATGGCGAGGCTCCAGAAGTGCGCGTAAGCATTCACGATGTTTTCGTCAACGTGGCGAATGTTTATCACGCCAGGCAGCCTCACCGTACCGGAAGCTCCCGCTAGCGGGCCAAAGTTGTTCGTTGAAACTGGCAGCGTCGGAAATCCCGGCGCGCCCGGATCAACAGTGATGACGGCGTAAGCGGGCGGGTTTTGAATGACGTTGAACGTAACGTTGCCAAAGTTACGCTCGTAGGCTATGCCGTATCCGCCGCGAAGGCTCATCTTGCCGTCGCCGTTTACGTCCCACGCAAAGCCGACGCGCGGAGCGAAGTTGTTTTTGTCCGGCTTCCACAGCGCGCCGACGGGGCTGTCTTTCGCGCGCATTGGCGCGCCATTTCGTATGCGCTCAGGCAGCGTGCTGCCCTGTCCAAGATAGAAGTTGGAATCAAGCTCGCGCCGCGCGTTGTGCTGCACGCCGAAGTACTCATAGCGCAAGCCCAGATTCAACGTGAGATTCTGACGCAACCGCCACGAGTCTTGCGCGTAACCTGCGAACTCGTGATAGCGATTGCTGCGGCTAAAGTTGGGGAACTCGACCGGCAGCGAAATGGCTGCGCCCGGCTCAGTCTGCCCCTGCGGATTGATCGCCACCTGGAACCGCCGCAGATTGCCCTGCACGAAGTTGTTCAAACCCGTAGTCGTGCTTGTCGTGCCGAACGCTGCGACGGCATTTTGGAACGCGCCAAAGGTTCGATTGTCGCGGATGTGAATGTACAATCCGCCGAACCGGAACTGGTGCGCGCCTCTCGTCCAGTTCACGTCGTGGTGCGTCTGCAAAAAGTTCTGCGGGCCGCCGAACGGAATTGCGCTGCCCGGCGAGAACGGCAGGTAACCCGGAAGCGCCACCGACGTTCCTTCAATGCTCAACACGACGTTGGTGCGGAAGAAGAACGTCGGCACGGGCGGTTGATTCTGATTGAGCGGCTGTTGCTGGTTCAAGCGATTGAAGACCAGCTTGTGTTGCGACACAAGGTTCGTTGACCAGGTGTGCGTTAGATTAGCAAGAAAGTTGTTGTTGAAGTTTTCGGCTCCGGTATCGAATCCGGCAAACGGGCTGAAGGCATTCGTGCCCGGGAAGAAATCCGCGCTGTCAATTGCATGGCGACCATAGAGCTGCGTCTTGTCGCTGATGTTCCAGTCAATGCGCGCGACCGTCTGCCATGAATTCTGCGGTGTGCCGCCGCCTACATCAGCGGGCCGCGTGAAGCGCACTTCCTGAAACGCAGGCAGGTTCGCCGGAAGCGCGGCAAATGCTCCCGACCCGACGCCGAGCGCGCTGACGACCTCGCCCACCGTGAGCGTGCGACCAAGTATCGCGTCAGATCGCAGCGGGAAGGCGGAGAATATCGCCTGCGTTCTCGGATTCGAAGCCGCGATCAATGCCGGAGCGGGAACCAGTATTGCTTCGCTCGACTGGCTGCGAACGCGAATCCATTCGGTGTTGTTGAAGAAGAAGAGCTTGTCGCGAATGATCCGCCCGCCTATCGAGTAGCCGAACTGATTGCGCGTGAATACGTCTTTGTCAAACCCTCTTGCAGCGTTATCGAAGTCGTTTGCCGCGAGCTTCGAGACACGGTTGAATTCGTAAAGCGTGCCGTGAAAGTTGTTCGTTCCGGCGAGCGTCGTCACGTTGACTATGCCGCCGGTCGCGCGCCCGTACTCAGCCGAGAAGTTGCTCGTGATGACGCGGAACTCTTGAACTGAATCGAGCGGGACGCTCTGGCCTACGGTTGCGGTGAACGCGTCGACATTTTCGCCGCCGTCAAGCAGTATGTTTGTGCTTGCGGCGCGCTGGCCGTTGATGGCAAAGCCCACGCCGCGCCCCGAAGGGTCGGCAGGCGAAACGTTGCTTGAAATAGCAACAAGGTCATAAGGATTGCGCGTGAGCGTCGGTAGCTCGCGCACCTGAGTTGTTGAAACGACGTTGGACAATTCTTGCGTTTGAGTGTTCACCTCGACGCCGCCTTCACCGGCGACGACATTGACTACGGCACTGGTCGCCTGAGGCGAGAGGTTCGCTTCGACCGATAGCTTCGAGCCTACGGTCACCTGCGCTTGTTGAACAAAATTGGCAAAGCCCGATGCCGCGACAGTGACTTCATAGAGGCCGGGCAGCAGGTTTGTAACAGTAGCAATGCCCTCCTCATTTGCGGTGACCGGCGGCAGCGTGGTTCCTCTGTCAACAGACCGAACGGTGACGGTAGCTCCGGGAACAACCGCGCCCTGCGGGTCAGTCACCTTCACAGTAATCTGACCGGTTTCGGTCTGCGTGAAACTCAAGACCGGACTGTATCCGAAAAGAAGAAATACTACGAGGAGGCCAACCATCGCCTCTCTCAATCTTCTTCGTGTGATCTTCATCTATCTTCCTCCTGATGAGTTAAGCTAGCTATGACGAAGAATGATCGCGTCTGAAGAACTTCTTCGGCTAGCACGCGAGGCCGGATTTCGCATCAGCGACAACCGGCAAAAACATCACAAGCGTCGGATTGGATTTTTCGCCTAACTTCTTCTGCAAAGGCTCAACACATCTCTTTTGTTAGGCTAAGGTTTGCTGCGTAACTGCGCTGAGGATGTGAAGACGATCTGCCCCATACTCCCCCCCCTCTGTTCGTTGTAAATTGGAAAGACCATAGATAGTTGTAAAGCAAAAGATTGATGGCAAGTCACGGGCCAAGTTCAGAAGAAAAAATGCGGATGAAACAATTCTAGTCGTTGCAGGATTTTACGTGAAGCTCACAGATGAGTGTGGATTGTGGTGACGCGCGTGAACTTCAAGAATTTGGAAAATATCCAAAAGAATGGAGATTGTTACCTGATGACACCACAGTATACTTCATCATAAAGCGCAGCAGGCAAAACCTGCTCAGGCCGTCGCGAGCGAATTGCGACGATGAAGCGAGATGAGGGTCAGTGTGGTAATTGTTCCGAATATCGCACTCAGCAGCAGCAGTCCGTCTATGCCTTTCCAGTTCGCGAACAGCCCGCCCGTTGCAGTCCCGATGAACTGGCCGACTCCGAGAAAGACCGAGTACAGACCCATGATCGAGCCGCGATCTTCGGCGTGGGCCTCCGTCACGTCGGCCAGGTAAGTCAGCGCCGCCGGGGCGAACCCGCTCATCACCAGAACCGCTATCGCCAGCATCGCGACCAGCAGATAAAAAGTCGCGCCGGAAAACGAATGGTGATGATTCATCAGATAGATCGCAGGCAGTATGACCGCAAGCCCGCCTGTGGCAACAAGCATGACGCTTGTCTTGCGGTACCGGCCCAAAATGAAACTCCACGCGAGCACGCCCGACGCGAAGATAACCAGGAACACGCCGAAGCCTACGTACACATCTCGCTCGGTGCCGCTCCAGTGCCCCATAAGAAACTGCCCCGCGAATGGAAGGCTACGTTCTTTGTCCGTAAGCACGCGGATGCTGAAGTTGAACCACATCCCTATGATCGAATTGATGGCAAGCCACGCCGGGACCAGCAGCCACACGCGGCGCGAGCGAAGGATAACGCGGTAGTGGCTCCACTTCTTGTATTCACTCATCTCCTCAGGCGTGTGCGCGCCACCGTTGACGTCTTTCAACCCCCATGCGAAGACGGCGAGGCTCACGAGATAGATTAGTCCGTTAATGCTGAAAGCAGGGCTCGTGAAATGCAACCCGAAAACGGTCGCCTCCTCGCCAAAGAAGTCCCAGATGTAACCGCCGAGCGCAACGCCGAATGCCATGCCCCCAACGAAAGTTATCTCGAACAGCCCTATCACGCGGGCGCGAAGTCGCGGTCGCCCGGATGTTGCTTCGGATATATAGCCGAGCGTGGCCGGAATAGAACTCGCCGTCGAAAGCCCTTCCAGAAGCCGAGTGATGAACAAAAGCCATATGGCCGTCGTCACGGAGGTTGCCTGAACCGCGACCGCCCCCAACACAGGGCCGAGAAGTATGAACCTCTTGCGGCCATAGCGGTCGCTCAACGCGCCGAAGACGGGTGCGCCCACCAATTCCGCCATGAAGAAAGCGGCGAGAAGAAAGCCCATGACTGTGTACGAAACGCCTATGTGCTTGAAGTAAGACTGTAGCATCGAGCCCATCATCAGAGACGCCAGGCGGAGGATGAGGCTGCCGACGAGCACGGCTGTGAGCGAGCGCAGCAGCGTGACGGCTGCGCGCCTTCGCGCATGCCTTCGTTCGCGAGCGCGAGAGCGAAGCGAGGAAATAGGGTTTTTGTGGCGCGCAGTTTCAGGCTCCGACACAACAACAGAGACGCTCGCGCCGCTGTTATCGTGCCGCCCTGCCTCATTGGAATTGAGTTGATCGTTTTCAGGCTCTGGCTGCGTGAAGGGCATTTCGATGATTGAGAACTGTGACCTCTGCCGATATATGGTTTCTTAGATTCAATTCGATTACACGGGATTTACGAACGCTGGCGCGCAGCCGTCGCGCAACGGCCAATTAAGAAACTAGCAGAAGCGAACCGAGAGTGTCTAGCAGAGTCCGAAGTCCGAAGTCTTCCTCAACACTCACAATCATTATTTCAAGCCGCAATAATTTCTGGACTTCGGACTTCGGACTTCTTTTTATCGCGCTGTCGCCGTGACGAGTTCGGATTTGCTTGCGCGCGGCAGCACCTCTTGTTGATAGAGCGCGGCTATGAGCCAGCAGCAGGCGAATATCCAAAGCAAGTACTGCTCGATGAATCCCGCGCCGGGCCGCCACCACTTAGATAGGAGCGCGAGCGCGAGGAAAGAGCCGTCGCGCGCTATCCCTGCGATCACCACCATCGTCCACACGCGAGCCACAGCGCCGCCGCCCATCTGCGAAACATATCGCCGCACGACTATGCACAGCGACGCTATAAACGCGCCCACCGTCGCCGTCACAAGCCTGAACGTAGCAATGTAATTATCCGTCCCCGCCGTGTTTGAATAGATGAGGTTATCGCGGAAGATAAACGTCAGCGCGGGTATAGCCCACACGAGCGCGATGTAGAGGTAGTCACGGCTTATCATCTCAAACTTCAAGCCCGTGCTCTTGTACGCGCGAATCGTATTGGCAAGCGCAGTGATGAACAGCACGTCGCTGACGGTATACAAGTAGCGAAGCACCACCACGTAAAAGAAGAGCGCCGATGAAGAGCCTTCACCGTACTTGGGAACGAGTTGAAAATTGATGGTTGCGAGCCGCGTCTCGACAAGCATTCGCACGACGAGAAACAGGACTATAAGTGTCCACGTTGCGTAGCCCGTATCAGAAGGCGAAAACATGCGCCGCGCGATTACGGCCCGCCCGATGGCTAATGCTTCAACGACCAGCGTCGCTGCAAACAGCGCGAGCGTAACGTGCTCGGCTTCTGCCGGGCCGCTTAATGCGAGCGCGATAGCGAAAACGATAGGGGCAGCCACAAGCGAAACAATGAATGGCACAACGACTGATCTCGATGTCATCTCAAATAGGCTCCTCTTCCAAGTTGCGCAAGCTCGTCAGCCACGCGCGTCGCCCCTGCCGTGCCGAGCCAAACGGCGAGCATCGGCTTCATCGTTTTTGCAAGCTCAGGCAGGTGTTGCGGCGTCACGTCTTCGGGCGACATTTGCATCTTGATGCAGTAGTGTCTCAAGAGATTCGCAGCGGTGGCCTCGCCGAGCATCGGCGTAAGATAGTTCACTATCTGTTGGTGTATCGCGGTCACTTCTGTGTAACCTCCGTCAGGCAGCAAGAGATTAATTACGATTTACATCTCGCAGCTTTATGGGGGGCTTGTTTTGATAGCGCAAAAAACAGATTGAGCGTCTTTACATCAATGGAGGCGCAATTGAGAGAGCGTGATGATTCCAGCTTTTTTGGAAGCCGTCCGTTACTCGACGGGCGGGATTATAAAAAGCGGCTTCGGTTAAGTCAACAGTTTATCTTTGACGGTGGTCAGTGTGTGATTGAAAATTGGATGGTCGCCTTGAAAATGGCTCTGGAAGCCTATTTCAAGACAGATGTCAAACTATCAACTGACCACCGACCACCGACCACCGTTTATTGAATCGTAACCTTCTTCATCTTTACAGGATTTACAGGGCGGCTCGGCTCTCCAGTTGGCGTTGTTGTGGTTGGCGCGGTGGCTATCTTATCAACAGCGTCCATGCCTGAAATCACCCGACCAAAGATTGTGTAATTGGGAGGCAACTGACTGAATGAGCGGTCGCCGTGCATGATGAAGAACTGGCTGCCCGCTGTTTCAGGTCTACCTCTATTCGCCATAGCCACAACCCCGCGCTTGTAGCCTCCCTGATAAAGCGGCGAATTGAGATTTATCTCGTTCGGCAACGGCCTGCCTGTCGCTGTTGCCCCGCCGGTTCCATCGCCTCGCGGGTCGCCGCCCTGAATCATAAAGCCTCTGATGACGCGATGAAAGATCAAGCCGTCGTAATAGCCTTTCTTTGCCAACTGCACGAAGTTTTCGACCGTCACGGGCGCGTCGCTTCTGAGCAACTCGATCTTTATCGTCCCGGCATCCGTGTCAATTACCGCCGTAGGATTCGGGCCGGTCGCTTTGGCGCTCTCATTCGCGTTCACGCTCGCCTGATTCTGATTCGCTGACGACGCAGCGCCTCGATTTGCGTTCGTAGTCGTTGCGGTGTTCGCTGGTTGCTCTCCGCCGCACGCAGTGAAAAGCAGCGCGCACATTGAAACCAAAAACGCTATTGCCGATATGCGCCGCGCGACTGTCGCGCGGCGAGGCTCGGTGGCCGCAGATGAATTCCTTATCATCACTCGCTCCTCCAAAATGAATTGCGGGCTAGAGGCGCGAGTCGAATATCAAAACTCGCTTGCGCCTCCCGCCCGCTTGTGTGTTGAAGTCTGAATGTTCCTTTGTGATCGAGCATCAGACCGCAGCCTCGATGCGCGCTTAATTTGATTTTGCCGTCGGATGGTCTTTCTTGTATTTTTCGACGCAATGCTCGCAGCAGAAATAGACCTTGCGCCCTTCGTCTTCTACCCAGAGCTTCGTGTCAATCGGCTCGCCTGAAACCGGACAAACCGTGTTTGCTTTGATTGCTTCCTGATCTTCTTTCGACATCTTTGCGACAAAGGCTTCAGGGTTCTTGTTGAACTCGTTGACGCACCCTTCGCAGCAGAGATAGACGTACTGGCCTTTGTATTCGGCGCGGTACTTTTCGACGACGGGGCCGCCGCTCACAGGGCAATTCTTGTTGGTAACAGCTTTCTTGGTCGGGCCGTCGCTTGCGGCGTTTACGATCGCGCCTGCAAGCATCATCAGCACGAAAAGAGCAGTTGTGATTCTACGCATAAGTTTGATCTTACTCCTTCGATTCTTGAATAGGCTGAGAGGCAGCCAGTCTGAAATTATACAAATGGCGCGAGCGCCGCGCAAAGCGAACCGCAATACGGAATCTAGACGGCTAATCTCTTAATGCCTGTAGATTTCAAGCGCGCGATTTTGAAGCTGCGGGTCGTAGATGACCGAAACGATGTCGCCTTCGTTCAACTCTGCGGCGGTTATCGTCTCATCGTCGCGCGAGTCATCCGTGAGCAAGCCGAACAGGTCAACGTCGCCGGTTTGCCCGGCTGCGTTGCCCACGAGGTCGTTTTCGCGCGCTAGCACAGTCACCTCAGCAAAGCCCTTCGCGGGCCTCACTGTAATGAGCAGCGTCCCTTTGCTTTCCTGTTTGACTCGGATGACCTCGCCACGCACGGCAAGCAATTGCTTCAGGGCAGTTGAGCTTTGCTGCGTCGCCGCGCTCGCGGGCTTTCGGTCGCTGGTCGCATCTCGCGCAGACAGTCCGAGCGCGAGCGATAAGACAAATATAATAGCGAAGCTTTGCATGATTCCTTAATACCTGCGTTTGCTGAGCCAATTAATCGCATCAGGGAGAATGTGAGAGTCGTCATTATGCTACTACGCCGACTGCTGCGCTTCAAGCGTGGCGTTAAATATGCGCGGCATCAGCCAATAGCCTTGCAAGCCATCAATCCGTGTGTTAGACATTGAGTGTATCCGTAATAAGTTTGATCTGATTTTTGAAGGCGGGATATAAATGAGAGATTTTATGCGCGGTAAGATAGCCATATTCATTGATGGAAACAACCTGTTTCACGCAGCCCGCTCGGTAGGAGTAGAGATTGATTACGCAAAGTTTTTGAATTTTCTTCGCGGCGATTCTCCGCTTCTGAGAGCCTTCTTCTACACCGGCGTTGACGAAAAAGCTGAGCGGCAGCAGGGCTTCCTGCTCTGGATGCGAAGAAACGGTTATCGCGTCGTTGAAAAAGAGTTAAAGACCTACGCCGACGGCACGAAGAAAGCGAACCTCGATGTCGAGATAGCTGTCGACATGCTATCGCTCGCCGACAAGTACGACACGGCTGTGCTCGTGTCGGGCGATGAAGATTTCGCTTACGCGATAAACGCCGTCGCGTACAAAGGCGTTCGTGTCGAGCTTGCGGGGTTTCGCACCAACACCAGCCCGCGTCTTATTGACGTGGCCGATCAGTTCATCGAGCTTGACTCGCACATCGAAGAGATCACCAAAACCGAGAGCCGTTATCACACCAACAATCACCATTCCGGCAGCCACTACATTCAGGGGCGCGTGACCGGAAACCTCAACACTGGAAACCTCAACAACAGCGGGAGCTTCACCCGCGTGCGCGATGACGAGCCTGAGCGCGCTCGCAGCGAAGAGAGCGAAGTCAACGCAGAAGAAGTCGCCGTGAACGAATCGTGATTCTTCAAATGATGAAACGGATTTGATTCTATAAACGGCGCAATCCCGTCAAGCATTTCACAAACTTTCTGCAGTGACATCCGCGCGGATGCAGGCGACGCGGTGGCCGGGCCTCAGTTCGACGAGCGGCGGACTGGCCTGCTTGCACTCTTCAACGGCAATCGGGCAGCGCGTGTGAAAGCGGCAGCCTGCGGGCGGATTGACGGGCGTGGGCACGTCGCCTTCGACATGAAGCCGGTTATAGGTAACATTTGAAAGTTTCCTTCGGTCGCTTGAGGACTTATACGAACTTATATACCTCATCTCATTGAATAGGTATATTCCCAAAAGGCATAAATGGCTCTATCCCACTTAATTTCAACTTCGCTACTCTATAACATTTGTTGCTTACATTTTTATTCGGAACGCCTGTTTCTTTTAAATTTAGGACTACTTGTTCTCGAAAAATGGTTTACTCTATATAAATGATTCTTCAAACGTGTGAACTCGACGTAAGAGAGTTGAAACAAAAAGAACCTTAACAGCGGGTACAATTTAATAACACGGCGCGATGCGCCGGGTCTGCGTCAAATGTATGACATGCCCTGTAAGGGCAATATAGATCAGTCGGTATAAGCCAATTGATACGACTGGTTCATCAGGTCTGGCTATGCTTCTGGCTCTCGTTCGCCTTGGCTGATCTCATTTTCTGTCCTATTCCTATCTTATGTCGAGATAACATTAATGAGAGATTTAAGCCAATATGCTAAACCGGAATGTGGAAGCTTGGTAAATTGCGTACAACCGTTAGCCCTATTTATTGGCTACCCTGCATCAATCTCGTAATTTCTGGTTTAGGAGGAAAACGGATGAGCGGTGTAAAGGAAAAGGTCGAAGTTATTGCTAATGTTTCTATTATCTTGTTAGCTTTAGCATTGGGAGCTGTCCTGTTGAAGAAATACTTAGTAAACCCAACAGCACAAGGAAACACTCGTCCCGTGCCTAAAAGAGTTTCCGTAGGGGATAAGATTTCGCTAAACGATATAGATTTTGCAAAAGCCGAGCAGACATTACTGATCGCTCTGTCGAAAAGTTGCCGCTTCTGCTCGGAGAGTGGTCCATTTTATCAGAGATTAATTGGAGAGATTGCGCAACAGCAAAATATCCGGTGCTTCTTCCTCTTTCCGCACAGTGTGGATGAAGGCAAGAAATACTTGGATGATCTGAGCATCGTAGCTGATCAGGTAAAACAGGTTGACTTTGAATCTTTACAGGTTACCGGTACGCCGACACTGATTCTACTGGATAAAAACGGCGTTGTAACGAATGTCTGGGTTGGCAAGTTAGAAGCCAACCAAGAGGAAGAGGTGCTTGCCAAATTGCGGCCTTGTCCTGCTTGCGACTAGCTGTTGAATCTCGCAGAGTGTAGACGATGCGTAACTCATGAATGACAAGGCTAAAGCACTAACCAAAGTTGACGGCCACTTGGCCGCATAAAGGAGAAAGATCATGTTCAAGTCACATACTGGAAGGCTGGTGCGAAAACTTCTCATCGTGTTAACTCTCACTATCAGCTTTTACACTATGACGCATAACGCAGATCAAAGCGGGGTTGTCGCAGCGTCCGTCTGTTGTAGTCTATGCGATCAACAGAATATGGACTGTAACACTAATTGTGACATCCTTTACGCACATTGTACTGGTGAATATTGCTGGGACCAGTATATGAGTTGTATAAATCAATGTGCTCACCAGTTCCAAATCTGTGAATCTGGTTGCGATGGAAGTTGCTGACAGGCAATCGATGTAGCATCCATAGAGCATTTCTGAAAAGCTCTGTTAGGGACAAAATTCATAGTGCATAAAGAATTTTCAAAGCCTCATAGAGTAGCACAGACAATTTGTTCTTAACGGAACCAGGCTCTTTATTTCGGATTCTTGGTAGAAACATTTGACTCCCCATAGCCTGCTTTTCAGAAATGCTTCTATAGCTTTAGGTTAAGCTTGCATCAAAGGGTTCGGGAATGCCCTGAACTCTTATGTAGTAAGGAGGGTGCCATGAAGATGGTCAGCATTATTGGTTTATTAATTCTGATCCTATCAACTAGCGCTCTTTCGCAAAACAAGCCGCAACTGCCAGGCCAGGATCAGCCCATTCGAATCAGCACGGAACTTGTTCAGCTTGATGTTGTGGTGACGGATAAAAATGGCCACGTAGTGCGCGGCCTCACCAAAGATGACTTCGAGATTTACGAACGGGGCAAAAAACAATTGATAAGCTTCTTCGAGTTTGTAGACGCTGTGAATGGGCAACGCTTGAGCCACACAAAAAATAGTATAGCGGGGCAATCGTCGAGCCAAGGGCCTCTCGCCGCAGACATCCATCGCATATTTGCATTCGTTATTGACGACCTCGAAACCAGATACTCGGATATGGTTTACGTGCGTCAGATGCTCACTAATTTCATCGAGAACCAGATGCAACCGGGCGACCTCGTTGCAATTGTGCGAACTTTAGGGGGCAAGGGGCTTCTTCAGCAGTTCACAACGGACAAGGAATTGCTGAGACGGGCAGTGGCATCCCTCACGCCGATAACTAATCGGTTAAATGTATTCGACTCGCCTACAAAGGAAGATCAAAAATCACTTACCGACCCTGCCGACCTGATGCAGGAGTTAGCGAATGGTATTGGCGGGCCGGGAAAGAACGATGGTCTCAGTCTCAGCGAGGACGTTAAGTCGTTGCGAGCGTATATGAGTTTGGGAACCGCGAGTTTTCTCGTAGATAGCATGAGACAGTTGCCGGGACGCAAGTCAATGATACTTGTTTCCAGCGGACTGCCTATCCTCAGCGCCAATAGGGGAAACGTTTCCGGTGATGTATCTGTTTTACTTAACTCTTTAACGGATAAGGCGACACGCGCTGGCGTGACAATTAATACTATTGACATTCGCGGACTTGGCGCTCAAAAGGCTGTGGCTGACTTTGAATATGATCCGCCAGGAGGGTCGAATTCAAGTACTTTCGGGCGGCTGCCGGATCCAATTCAATTTGGTTTTAAGAACCCGTTTGATACTACGGAGGCTCATCAAGGATTGAGAGTACTCGCCTCACAGACAGGCGGCATCGCCATCCTCAATAAGAACAATTTGGAAGAGGGACTCGGCAGGATAGTTAACGCAAGCAACGCTTACTATCTGCTCGCATACACGCCATCTGACTCAAACTTCAAAGGCGAATTTCGCAACGTGGAGATCAAGGTTAAGGACAAAGACCTAAAGGTATACAGCAGGCGGGGTTATTTTGCTCGCGAAGAGAAGCCCGCTGCCACGCCCGCCACAAAGCAGGAGCAGGTCCTGACAGCCATACACTCTCCACTTGTTCGACAGGACGTAGACTTTGAAGCAAGAATTATCTACAGGGCTAGTCAGCCTGATAAAGGCGCAATAGAAATAGGTCTCGCCATCAACCCAAAGACGCTACAGTTTCAAGAAGCGAACGGAAAGCAGCAGGCCAGCTATGAAGTTGTAGGGTTTGTCTTTGACGAGCTTGGTAAACTACGCGGCGGTTTTTCAAATACTGTCAATGCCAGCCTGACACCGGAAGAGTACAACCACGCTATAACAGGCGGTGGGTTGGGGTTCACCACAGGCATGACCTTACCGGCAGGCTTATACCAGTTGCGGCTTGCTGTTCGTGACAACAAAACCGAAGCAATCGGTACTCTGTCGCAGTATCTAGAGATTCCTAACCTCTCGAATGGAGGGCTTGCCGCCAGCAGTTTGATGCTCGGCGCAGTATCGCCCAATGAGATGAAGAAAGAAGCAATACCGCTGTTGGTAAATGGGCGAATATCGCGTGAGCAGGATTTGAGATATGCCGTCATTATCTATAATCCAAAGCTCAAGAACGGAAAGCCGCAGGTGAAGACGCAGCTTGTCATCATCCAAAATGGTCAGGTCATTTACAAAGAGCCTGAACAGATGGCTCAAGCGGGTAAAAATGCGGCGCAAACGATGGCGGTCGGTCAGCTTGGGCTGTCGCGAGTTAAACCGGGACGCTACACTGCAATGCTAATAATCACCGACACCCTCGCAGAGAAGCAATCGCGGACTATCACGCGCAGCATGGATTTCATGGTGCAGGACTAATCTTATATCAGGCTAATCGCTGATTTTTGAAAGCATGCTTGCCGCAACATCTGCGCGGATGCAGGCGACGCGGTGGCCGGGCCTCAGCTCGACGAGCGGCGGACTGGCCTGCTTGCACTCTTCAACGGCAATCGGGCAGCGCGTGTGAAAGCGGCAGCCTGCGGGCGGATTGACGGGCGTGGGCACGTCGCCTTCGAGCCTTACGCGCTCGCGCTTGGCTCGCGGCACAGGCAGCGGGATTGAAGCCAGCAGCGCCTGCGTGTACGGGTGGAGCGGATGCGCGAATAAATCGTCTGTGTCGGCCTCTTCGACTATTTCGCCTAAATACATAACAGCAATTCGATCTGAGATGTGCTTGACCACAGCGAGGTCGTGCGCAATGAAGAGGTAAGTCAATCCGAATTGCTGTTGAAGCTCGCGCAGCAGGTTCAATATCTGAGCTTGAATCGAAACGTCGAGCGCCGACACAGCTTCATCGCAGACGATGAACTTTGGATTGAGCGCGAGCGCGCGGGCTATGCCGATGCGCTGGCGCTGCCCGCCAGAAAACTCATGCGGGTAGCGATTCGCATGCTCAGGGCTTAACCCAACGAGGCTCAATAGCTCTCTGACGCGCTCGCGTGCGCGCTTTCGCTTCGAGAGATTGAAACGCGACGAATCTGAATCGCCTGCTGCGACGACTGATTGATTGCTTGCGCTGAGCTTGCCGTCGCTCGAATCTAAGCCGTGTACGAGCAGCGGCTCTTCGAGCATCGCGCCCACGCTCATTCGCGGGTTGAGCGAGCCGTAAGGGTCCTGAAAAATGATCTGCATCTCGCGACGGATGACGCGCATCTCGCTAGCTTTCAGCTTGAATATATCGAGGCCATCGAAAATCACTCTTCCCGATGTCGGCTCAACGAGCCTCAAAATAGTTCGTCCCACAGTCGTCTTCCCGCAGCCCGATTCGCCTACAAGTCCGAGCGTCTGTCCTCGCGGTATCGAAAACGATATGCCGTCAACTGCGCGCACATACCCGACTCTTCTCGGCACCACGCCTTTGCGAATGGGATAGTGCTTCACAAGATTTTCGACTGTGAGTAAATCGTCCATAATCAGGGGGTCGGGGGTCAGGGCCAGAATGGCTACTGACTTGAAAGGGGCTGCTGGAAGCCAATCTCAAGTCAACTACCTCCCTAACCACTGACCACTGCCTTCACACTGAGCCGCGAGCCATCTCTCCAACTTCTTCCGCGAAGTGGCACGCTGCAAAATGATTCGGCATTATCTCGCGCAGCGGCGGTTCCTCTTTGCAAATCTCCTGCGCCATCGAGCAGCGAGTCCGAAACCGGCAGCCCGATGGAAAGTCCAGAGGGCTTGGCACCGCGCCGGGTATCACGGCGAGTTGCTGCTTCTTTTCCGTGAGCGTCGGAAGCGACCTGAACAACCCGTGAGTGTACGGGTGCTTCGGCTTTTCAAATAAGTCAACGACTGATGCGCGCTCAACTATCTTGCCCGCATACATCACCGCAACGCGGTCGCAGGTTTCAGCAACAACGCCAAGATCGTGAGTGATGAGCAGCACACTCATATCAAATTCATCCTGAATCTCGTTGAGCAGGTCGAGTATCTGCGCCTGAATCGTTACGTCGAGCGCGGTCGTAGGCTCGTCGGCTATCAACAACTGAGGTCGGCACACGAGCGCCATCGCTATCATCGCCCGCTGCTTCATTCCACCCGACAGTTGATGCGGATACTCGTTGAAGCGCGCTTCGGGCGAAGGTATGCGAACGCGGCGCAGCATCTCTATTGCTCTCGCTTTTGCTTCGCGCTTCGACACCCGCTGATGCTCAAGAATAGCTTCGGCAATCTGGCGACCGATCTTCATAATCGGGTTGAGCGACGACATAGGCTCTTGAAATATCATCGAGATCATCTGGCCGCGAATGCTTCGCATCTGCTCATCATCGAATGCCAGAAGATTATCGTCGCGAAACCGTATTTCGCCGCCCGCGTATTGAGCTGGCGGAGAAGGAAGCAGTTGAAGAATCGAGTAAGCCGTGACCGATTTTCCGCAGCCCGATTCGCCAACAAGCCCCAGCGTTTCGCCCGGCCCTACTCGGAAGCTCACGCCGTCAACCGCTTTAACAACACCATCATCTGTGTCGAAGTAAACGCGCAGGTCGGCAACTTCAAGGAGATTTTGGATTTTCGTCTCAGTCATTGTACAGGCAGTTTTTTATTGTGAGCTTTAGTCTTTGGTTTCGGAAAACCGCATCGCCCTTCTAATCCAAAATCTAAAATCGCGCGAAGCGCACCTTGCGCCATGAAAATCCAAAATTACTTTGGGGGCGCGAGGATGTCGCTTGCGAGATAGATGTTCTGCTGACCCTGATCGCGCACCTTGCGCGCAAGATCGGCAAGCTGCTCATCTTTATCCTGAGTCGCGAGCTTGATAACCATCGGCAGGTTCACGCCCGTCACTACCTCGACCTTTGCCTGTCCAAGAAAACTCGCTGCAATGTTCGTGGGCGTGCCACCGAACATGTCCGTCAGCAGAAGCACCCCGTTGCCTGTATCAACGCGTTGAATTGCACGCTCAATTTCTTCGCGTGCGACATCCACATCATCATGCCAGCCGATGGAAACGGCAGTGATGTGCTGCATCTCGCCCACGATCATCTCTGCCGCCGATACAAGTTCAGCGGCCAACTGTCCGTGTGTTACTATGACTGCTCCAATCATGTCAGATGTCAGATGTCAGATATTAATAGGAGCCGAATCACGCTCTCTGCCTAACATCTGACATCTATCCTCTACACTTTATATCGCTGCTCGTCCTTGCTTATGTCTCGATGGACGACTTTGCTTTTGTATCCCAGTTCAGCCAGTCGCTCGTTTATCGCGTCTGCGACCATAACCGAACGATGGCGACCTCCCGTGCATCCGATGCCGACCGTCAGATAGCTCTTCCCCTCGCGCTGAAATCGCGGCAGCAGATACGCGAGCAAATCAATGAAGCGATTGATAGTCTCTTCGACCTCGCCTTCAGACCGCAGGTACTCAATGACTTTTGGGTCGCGGCCTGTGAAGGGGCGCAGCTCCGGAATGAAATGCGGGTTGGGCAAAAATCTCACGTCAAAGAGCATGTCCAGCCCGCGCGGCAACCCGTGCCTGAACCCGAACGATGATATTGTGATATTTAACTCGTTTGCGCCAGTCTTTTCTGCAAAACGATCTTTTATTGCCGCCCTCAGCGTGTGAACCGTATGCTCCGATGTGTCTATAACGATATCGGCAAGGTCGCGTATATCAGAGAGCATCTCGCGCTCCTGCCTTATCGCCGCGAGCACATCCTGATCGGGCAGCGGATGAGGCCGACGCGTTTCGCTGTAGCGACGCAGCAGCACATCGTCATCAGCTTCGAGAAAGACAACCGTCACGCCGATGCCTTTTTCAGTCAACTCCTGATGGATGCGCGGGAACATCCCTAGAAACTCGCGCGAGCGCACGTCGCTCACGATGGCCGTGCGATCAATCTCGCTCGATTCCTCTGAGAGCCGCACAAAAACGGGGATGAGCTGAACAGGGAGGTTGTCTATCGCGAAGTAGCCAAGGTCTTCAAACGCCTTCAACGCAGAAGACATTCCCGACCCGGAGACTCCCGTGATGATGACGACTGAAACTGGCATAAGGCGGTAGGCAGCAGGCTGTAGGCAGTGGCTGAATGATGGATGTCTTGCAATAGGCTCCTGGAGCCATTTTAAAGGCAATCACTCTGCCTACAGCCTACAGCCTACAGCCTGCTAGCTTAAGGTTCAATCAGCCCGAAGTTGCCGTCCGTGCGGTTGTAGAGCACTCCGACTTTGTTCGTCTCCGCGTCGCGGAACACGATGAATTGATCGTCAGAGTCCGCAAGCAGCAGCGCGGCTTCCTCCGGCATCATCGGCTTCACGCGATAGCGACGGGCTGGAATAATTCGCGGAGCGTTCGGGGCCGCTTCGATTGCGCCGCCCGGAATGGGCGCGACCTCTTTAACGGAAGCACGCCCGCGCTTCTTAGCCTGGAACTTCTCTTTGAGGCGGAGGACCTGCTTTTTGATCTTGTCGGAGGCAACCGCGATTGATTGAGTTATGTCGTTGTTTTCTGCAACCGCCGTGAAAACGTTATCGCGCCAGTAAACGACAATCTCTGCGCACTGGCGATGCTTTTCGGATGATAAGATGACGTGCGCTCGCATTGGCGCGGAATCGAGCACGCGGTCGAGCTTCCCAAGCTCCTTGCGCGCTAAACGCTCAACTGCCGGAGTTATGTCAACGTGGCGACCAGTGAACTCAAAATCCATTTGTTCGTCCCTTTCGATTTGGGATTGCGGATTTCGGATTGCGGACTGACAGGACGAAGCAGTTCTCTAACCCGCAATCCGAGGTCCGCAATCCGCAATTAAACAATGGCGCGGCGTTCGCGTGAGCCTGGGATACGCATCTGGTCGCGGTACTTTGCGACCGTGCGGCGGCTCATCTTCACGCCTTCTTTCGCAAGCCGTTTCGCTATCTCATCATCGGTGATCGGATGATGAGGATCTTCGGCTTCGATCATCTTCTTGATCTTCAACTTCAGGACGCGCGTCGAAACGTCTTCGCCAGTGTCGCTCTTCATGCCTTCCGTGAAGAAGCGGCGCAGCTCGTAAACTCCCTGCGGCGTGTTCACGTACTTGCGATTCACTACGCGCGATACAGTGCTGAGGTGCATCCCGATGTCTTCGGCTACGTCCTTGAGCATCATCGGCTTCAGATGCTCGATGCCCTTGTCGAGGAAATCGCGTTGGCGTTCGACAATTGATTGACAAACGCGGTAGATTGTCTGGCGGCGATGTTCGATGTTCTTTAACAGATCAACCGCCGAGCGGAACCTCTCTTTGATGTAATCTTTCGTCTCTTTCGAGGCGTCTTTCGATTGCATCATCTGGCTATAAGTCTTGTTGATTCTGAGGTGCGGCATGCCGTCATCCTCGAATCGAATCACATAATCATCGCCGACTTTTTCAATCGTAACTTCGGGCACTACGGGCTGCGCGTCTTCCGACGAATACTTGCGGCCCGGCTTGGGATCGAGCCTTTTGATTAGCTCCATCTCTTCGAGTATTTGCTCAATCGGCACGCCGAGCGTCTTTGAAAGCTCAGGCAGCTTGTGTGTTTGAAGGCTCTCGAAATGATCACCCACCATGCGCACGGCCAGCCTGTCGCCGTAACCTTGAAGCTGAAGCTGAATCAATAATGACTCGCGCACATCGCGCGCCGCACAGCCTATCGGGTCGAGTTGTTGAACTATCTCGACGGCTTTCTGCACTGTCTCTATCGGCCAAGGGCCCATCGCGGCAATCTCTTCGACGGTCGCATCTAAAAATCCCGTGTCCTCGTCGAGGTTGCCGATTATCGCTTCGCCAGCAGCGCGCACGTCATCTGGAATGTCTGTCAGGTGGAGTTGTTCTATGAGATGCTCGTAGAGCGAAGGCCGACGCGTCAGCATGTTCTCGAATGAGACTTCGTCCTTCGCTTCGTACTCGTGAGTCTTGTAACCGGGATCGAGATATTCTTCAAAGGTCGAGCCGAAATCAATCTCCTGAAACGAATCGCGCTCG
Source organism: Blastocatellia bacterium (assembly GCA_035575515.1). Lineage (GTDB taxonomy): Bacteria > Acidobacteriota > Blastocatellia > UBA7656 > UBA7656 > DATLXU01. The sequence goes on along the minus strand of DATLXU010000022.1, from coordinate 72,720 downwards.
CGCTCTGGCTCCGTCTCGCCATCAAGGGGAGCGGCTTCAACAGGTGTCGCGCCCGTCATCAACCCATCGCCCTGCGCCGCTTCCGCTATCGTTTGATCGGGCGCGGGCACTGTCGGCTCGATGTAATCTGCCGCCGTAGCATCAATACTGGCTATGTCATCGGCTGGCGTTGAAAGATCGTCGGGCGGTTCGCCCGGCGCGACTTCTTCAAGCACAGGATTTGCGACAAGCTCGTTGATGACCATATCAGCCAGCTCGAGCTTCGTCATCGCCAGTAGCTCGATGCGCTGCCGCATCTGCGGCGTCAACACTAACCGCTGTGAAAGGCTCGTCGTGAGATGTGGCTTGACCGACATAGCTTCTTTGGAAGGCAAAAGGCAAAAGGCAAAATTGATAGATTGTACTTTTGCCTTTTCCCTTTTACCTTACATCCTAAAGTTCTCCCCCAAATATACTCGTTTAACTTCTTCGTCGCGCGTCAACTCGTCGGGAGTGCCTGCGCGGAATATCTGTCCCTCGTTAATTATATACGCTCTGTCCGTAATAGCCAAAGTTTCGCGCACGTTGTGATCAGTTATCAACACGCCGATGCCGCGCTCGCGCAAGCGTTGAAGTATCCGCTGTATGTCAATCACTGCAATCGGATCAATTCCTGCGAATGGCTCGTCGAGCAAGATAAATCGCGGTTCGATAACGAGGCATCTAGCGATTTCAGTTCGACGGCGCTCGCCGCCCGATAGCTGATACGCTTTATTGTGTCGAACGTAAGCAATATCGAATTCTTCGAGCAGCGATTCGAGCCGCTTCTCGCGCTCGCGCTTTGATATTGGCAGCATTTGAAGCACGAGCAAAATATTTTCTTCAACCGTCAGCTTGCGAAAGACCGACGCTTCCTGCGGCAGGTAGCTTATGCCTGTGCGCGCTCGCAAATACATCGGCAGTTTCGATATGTCTTTTGAATCGAGATAAATCCCACCGCTATCGGGTTTCTCAAGCCCGACTATCATGTAAAAGACCGTAGTCTTGCCCGCGCCGTTTGGGCCGAGCAACCCGACGATCTCGCCCTGACGAATCGCGAGCGATACGTTATCAACAACTATGCGCTTGCGATAAGACTTGCGAAGACGCTCCACGCCGAGCACGCTCAACTGTTGTGTGGGGATGTCTGTTCTATCGTCGGTTCGGGTTTGTGCGGCTTCGGTTGGAGTTTCTATCAAAGACACATCTTCTACCATTTATCGCTTTCATCACTTGTTTTTTGTCAAACGATGAGTTGATCGCACACGGCCCGTACCCTGTTGATTTTCGACGGCAATCTTATCATCGCGATTATAGAAAGTCAATTGAGTGCCCATCGTAGAACCCTTCTCGCGGTCCTCGATTCGCGCGGTCTTTCCCTTCAAAATCGCACGCCCCTCTGCCGACGTGTAATCGAGATGATCGCCCGTGCCGCGCCGGCCCGGTTGCGTCAGCACAACGTTGCCGTCAGCCGTGAGGTGGTCGAGTTCGTTCGCTTCTTTCTGAAGATATGCGTCAATGACTGCGGCTTCGATGCGGTCAGTTCCTTGCCGCGCCTTTACGTTGCCTTCGTAATGAATAACCCTGTCCGTGTCTGAATAAGTCATTCGCTCAGCCGTTGCAAATCCCGGCACGGTCTCGCTCTTACCAGACGACGAGTCGCGCTTCGCTTTGTAGAGCGCGCTTTCGACGTGACCCGTCGCCACCATTCGCTTGTCGTTTTGATAAAGCTCTATCTTGTCGCCTTTGACGAAGTTGTCATCCTGCCACCCGCGCGCGTTGCCTGTGTAGACGGCATAGCCATCATTGTTGCGCGCGTCGGCTCGCTCGGCTGTCATAAAGATCGGCGACTTGGTGTTTTTGAACGGTGTCGAATCGTTTGTGCTCTCGCGGCTGTAGTAGGTCGTGCGCACGTCGCCGCGCGCGTGAATCTCGTCCGCCTTGCGGTCGTAATCAATCTCGTCTGCCTGCGTGCGCGATTTCGAGTCCCACGCCATCGGGCGCTCGCCCCGGAGGTTGACGATCTCTTTCTGTCCGTCGTAGTAAGCATGCTCGGCAACGCCGTTGCGGTCGCCTTCGGTGTACTTCACATCGCCGTTGAGATTTATGCGCTCGACGTCTTGCGAGTCCGCGAGAAAATCGGCCATAGCCGTTTTGCTCGTCACAACACGCGGCGGATGAGCGTTGGCTAGGGTTGCTTCAATGTCAATCCTCACGCCGCCTATCGCATTAGCGGTCTTAATGCGATTGTCCTGCTCATAAAAATCGGCGTTCATCTGCGGCGCGCGAACAGCCTTCTTATCAGCGCCGCGCTCTGCGCGAACGGGCGTGACTACAAGCAGGGCGTTGCCTGTGGCTTCAACTGATTTGATGTTCTTTCCGTCGGCGAAGAAGGAAATCGTCATCGCGTCGGATGACAGCTCGCGCTCGGTCGGGTTCGTCTTGTTGTCCGTAGTCGCGGGCGCGTGAACTTGAACGACTGCGCTGCCCTGCGCTTTTATCGTATCGGCGACCCCATCCGTAAAGGTTATCTCCATCGTCGAGGCGCGGGCTTCTCTGGCCGAGTCGGGCGCGAGCGAGCGCGTATAAACTCCGCCAGTGGCTACGGCGCGAGCAATCTTGTGGTCGTCTCCGAAAAAGAAATCAATGTCTGCGGCTTTCACTTCGCCCTTGTCGGTCTGCTTTAGATAAGAGTTGCCGCGCGCTTCGATTCGCTCGATGCGATTTTCTTCGCCGAAGTAGCTTGTCATTTTGTCAGCGCGCATCTCGTCCGAGCCTTTGATGACGGCGACATTGCCATCGAATGTGACGCGACGGTCTTTCTTTTCAAGTAGGGCCGAATCGCCTTTGATGTTAGTCGGCTCTTTCAATGTGCTCTGATCATTCTTTGAGTTTTTATCTTTCGATTTATTGTCTGAAGCCTGCTCGCCGGTTTTGCTTTGCGGGTTGAGAGTCACTTCAACATCTTTGAGCAGGTGGACGCGCTCCGCTTCTATCTCGATGAAGATTCCAGTCGAGTGGCCTGAGAAATTGCGCCCCTCGAATTCGACATACTCCTGAGTGTCTACGGTATTCTTCGGCTGGTCGTAATGCAGATAGTTCGTTTTAATCGTGGTCTCATCATTTGTTTGTACGACGACGTTGTTGACGAACTCCGCATCGAGCTTTGCGAGATCGGACGGGTCGCTCACTTTTCCGATGTCGGCGGTGACGATGTCGTGGCGCGTGCCCGAAGCGCCGAAGGATTCGAGCTTGACCTGCTCAAGCTCGTGCGTGCCGTCTTCGTAAGTCTTATCTACGCCGGAAGTGATGACGAACCGTATGCGCCCTTCGACTTCGTGCGCATAGCGAGTGTTATAGAAGATAGCAACGACGCGGCCTTGAAGTTTCGGCCTGGCCTGGTCGCCTTCGACGCGGCGGTTGCGAATGACGAGATAGACGACGAGCGCAGTGGCGATGGCAACGAATGCGCCGAGCGCGATGAGACGACCTGCGGATAATAGCTTTACTCGAATCATTGAGCCTTATGATGACCTGAACGCCTAATATTGTTTCCGGCATTCAATGAGATTCTTGCATATAAGTCGAAAGGGTGTCGAACAGAAAAGTTCGTTTGTTCAGATTTCAGCGCAAATCACCTCGATTGATCGAGGCGCTAATGAGAGAAGAATCGCGGCTAAAAATCGAATGCGGCGCAGAATATCAGTTATTGCCGCCTTGCGGGATGAGTTTATAGACGATGCCCTTATAGACGACAATCACGCGGTCGTTTTTGTTGAAGCCTGTGAAGTAAGGCTTCAGGCCAGAATGTTTCGCAAGCAGTTCGTTATAGGTGTCGCTGTCGCGGACGACGATGACTACCGGCAATGCTTTGTCAGGATTGTAGTCTTTATCGGTCCAGTCGGTGTCCCTGAGCCAGAACTTTTTGCCGTTAATCTTGCGTTCGGCGGTGCGAGGCGGACGCACTGAATCGCTCAATCGGCCCTCTCGCATTGAGATGGCAGAAGGCTCGGCAAGTCCCTTTGCGCGCGAACGGGTCGCAGGAGTCGAAGGCGGCTGAGCTACGGAATCTTCCGGTCTGATTGCGCCTGCGGCTGCCGCTCGCTCTCCGCCGTCGGGTCTTCCCGGCTTGAGCACGTCCATTTTTGCCGAATCGTCTTTATCGCGCTGAACGCGGCGAGCTTCTTCACGATCTAGCTTCGCGAGCTGATCTACACCCACGCTCCGCTGAGGCGCTGGAGGCGCAGGCTGCGGCTCGGCTGTTTTCGCTTTTTCGTCCGCGCTTGCAGTCACGCCTGCGGCTTCGGTTTTTTCCGCTGCCGCCTGATTCGCTTTGATGTCGGTTTCATTCGCCGCAATCGTCGCAGGCTCAGCCGCAGGCTGAGTCGTTGCGGTTGACGGTTGCTTTTGCTCCGAAGTTATTTCAGAAGCGGGACGAGCAGGCGATGGGGTTGGCGTTTGTTGCGCGATGGCTCCGCCGAAGTCAGCGGCTGAAGGCTCGCTCGTTTGTATGTCGTTTGCTGGCTGATCGGCGAGCCTGTTCGCTTTTTGAGCAGTCCCTGCGGAAGTTGTATCTTGGGCAGGTGGCGAATCTTTGCGCAGAACAAAGAGCGGGATGCTGATTGCGATGATTATGACGGCGGCTGCGGCCATTGCCCATTGCGGAACCGTGAGTGCGCCGAGCGTCCTTCGCACTGCCGCGCCCCAACCTGATTCGACCGCGCGCGGCTTCGATTCAATCGTTGTCGCGACCGCATCGGCTTCAGCCATTCGTGCAAGCGCGACCGCGCTCTTGCGGCACGGCGCGCATGCGGCCAGATGGGCCTCGTAACGCGCGCGGTCCGACGGCGCAAGAGCGCGCTCGATGTAGGCATTCGCTTTATCGGGGTCGAATTCTTTGCAGACCTCGGCGGGACCTTCAAGCCGCGAGCGGTTCGCGCGCAGCAGATTGCCAATCATCCCATCCTCTGTTTTGCGAAACATCTTCATCCTTCAGGGTCATCTCCTATTGGTGAACGATTCAGCGCAGGCCCTTTGCGCTTTTTTTCAATCACTTGGCCTCAAATGCGCTTTCCGCGCTTTCGATGAATCCGACGCGCTCGCGCCCTCGCTCGCCGGTTGCACAAGGTAGTCGCGCACGTTCAGGTCCAAAGTCGCGGCGGCAAGCTCTAAGGCTTCTGCAATCTCGCGGCGATTGAAACGGTGATCGCGCGCGAGGCTCTTTTCGACCAGCTTGCGCACGCGCTTTTGAATCTTCGTCAGCCACCGGCTTATCGTGGCTTCATGAACATCAAACATCCGGCCTATCTCACGCAGCGTCATCTCGTCGTAATAATAATGAGCCAGCAACAAACGGTCGCGCGCTTCAAGCTCAGCCATAGCCCGTTCGAGCGAATCGGCAACAGCCGCGCGGTATCGCTCGCGTATGTAGGCAAGCTCGGAAGTCGGCTGCCGCTCTGCGGGTTCAATTGCGTGAGCGAGCCGTTCGATATCTTCCGGCTCTTCGGTTTGAACAAGGCGGCTCGACTGGCGATGCTGGTCGGCTGAGAGTTGAAAGACAACCGCCCGAAGCCAGCCTCGAAGCGACCCTCGCCCGGAATAAAAAGAGAACTTGCTCACGCGCGCGCCCGACGATTCCCTCAATCCATAGAGTTCCGCGAATGTCGAGTCGGCCAGTTGCTCAGCCGCGCCCGCGTCCTGCGTCATCGTCCGCGCGATGTTTATCAGGTAGCTGCGATAGTCGCGGTAGAAATCTTCCCACGCCGCGTCGTCTCCTTTGGCGCAAGCAATCGCCAGGCACAGGTCATCGAGATTGAGCGATGCGAAGTAATCGCGCGCGGCGCTGCGAGCTTCAGCCGTAGGGCCGGGATTGGCTGTAGTCTGATTGAGCACATCCATCAGATACTTCTTTGCGGAAGCGTGGAGCGCAGCGGCAATTTCGTCAAAGCTCACGCTGTAGCGGCGCGTGATGCGCGCCTGTATTTCTTCAATCTCGTTTCTGAAAGATTGCTGAAACTCTTCGACAGTCATTGCTGTTACCTGTCATCGCTTTCGGTCTCGGCGCTGGCCTGACGAATCCGAGGCGACCTTATGCTATCACAAATCGCCCACGTTTGCGTATTGATAAGCGAGATGCGCTCGGCTGAAAACGAAGTTGCTCAATCTGCGTATTGAAAAGAAAGCAAGCGGGCTTCGATCATCAATCGGCAATGGCCAGAGCGAAAGTGCGAAGTCATGGCGGCCAATAAAGCTACGGGAAATGAGGCAATATTCCCAAATTGATGCAATGGATTCAATCATCCTGACCGAATGGTCACATTCAATAAATAAATGAAAAACTCAGAATCAATTAATCAGTCAGCCGCGCCGCCTCCAGAAACATATTGTTATGCCTCAAATGGGCACATTCGGGCTTTTGTTTCCCTTTATTCATAGCGCATCCCGGCAGGCCATTCAACGCTGGCACAATAATTGACTAATGAGTGAGCGCGTATAAGGAGATTTGGCTCAATTTAGTCGAAGTAGTTTCGCCGACAATGGCAACCAGGATTGAAAAATCCGGAGCGCAAAGCCACTCACCTAAGCACCCTAAGAATTATGGTGGCAGTGGCTGCCAAGAAGATGCGCTTTATCTTCGCTGATGATCAGCCACTTGCTGGCGCTTCGCCCCCTCAGGCTCAACGCTTGAATATGGCGGAATGCTTTGACTAATCGGTTAAGGAGAAGCAAATGACCGACTTCAAAAAGATCCTCACGAGCGGCCATCTGATTTCTGATGCTCGCCTTAGTCGAATCAGGATGGCGGTAATAATGCTGCTGATGCTCTCGCTTCTGGCTCTTATATTGCCGTCCCGTCTTGCTACAGCTCGGGCCGACTCTACTCGTTCCGGCCAGAAAAAGATTTCTGACTATCTGAAGCAGAGAATAAGGGACGCGAGCGGAGCCAGCCTTCCCGTAATTATTCAAACAATTGGGCAGCCGTCGAAAGACCTCTTGAAAGAGATTGGTCTTAAAGGGAAGGCTCGCAAAGCATACCGAATCCTCGAAGCTATCGCCGTCGAGCTTCCGGCGAGCGTGATTGATGAAGTGGCTGCCCGCTCCGATGTCGCTTATGTATCTTTTGATTTACCGACGGCTGTGACTGGCCACATTGAAATTACGACAGGCGCGGCGCAGGCGAGAAGCTATGGCACTATTGCAACCGGAACGATTAATGGCAATGGCATAGGCATAGCCATTCTCGATTCGGGCATTGACAGGACTCATCATGCCTTTTATTCCACAAGCATAACTTCTCGCGTAGTCGCCAACGTTGACTTCACTGGCGAGGGAAGAACCGACGACCCTTACGGGCATGGCACTCACGTTGCCGCCGTTGCCGCTGGCAATAACCATGTCGCTCTGGGTGCATATACGGGCATAGCGCCGGCGGCGAAGATACTCAACGTGCGTGTTCTGGATTCACAGGGGCGAGGCTCGACATCGAGCGCAATGGCGGGAATAGACTGGTGTATTGCCAACAAAGCTGCTTACAACATCAAGGTGCTGAACCTCAGCTTCGGCGCGACTGCCGTTGATTCATACCGCAATGACCCGCTGTGCCTCGCCGTCAGGCGCGCTTTCAATGCCGGTCTGGTCGTTTGCGTAGCGGCGGGAAACTCAGGCAAGGATGCGAACGGGAACAAAGTTTACGGCACGATTCACTCGCCCGGCATAGAGCCTTCGGCCATCACGGTCGGCGCGGCGAACACCTTCGGCACAAACGCGCGCAATGATGATACCGTTGCGACCTACAGCTCTCGCGGGCCGACGCGCGGATACTACACCGATTCCATAGGGGTGAAGCATTATGACAATATTATAAAGCCCGATCTGATTGCGCCGGGCAACAAGATCATCGAGGCGAGATCGCCCGATAACCTGCTCGTCACAAACCATCCTGAATTGGATGTAAATCCATACGCGATTGACGATCACGGAATGATGTATATGAGCGGCACCTCTATGGCCACGCCCGCCGTAGCCGGGGCCGCAGCTTTGATGTTGCAGAGAAACCCCGCGCTGACTCCGAGTCTGGTTAAAGCCGTGCTCGAATACACGGCGCAGCCTCTCGCAGGCTTCAGCAATCTTGAGCAGGGAGCCGGAGAGTTAAACGTCGTGGGCGCTGTCCGCCTTGCTGGACTCATTCGACAGGACCTTTCAGGGTTGCCTGTAGGCGCAGCCCTGCTTGTCGGCGCGGCCCCGACCCAGACCACGACTATAGCGGGGACCACATTTAGCTGGGGCCGAGGGATAATCCAGAAGTGGAACTTTATTTATGGCAGTAATCTGATACTGAACTATCAGGGCATTTACGCTGCGGGGGCGCTGTTGACGGACGGAACGCTGATAGCCGATGGAGTGTTGCTTGCCGATGCTACGCTGCTGGCGGACGGCGTGCTGCTGTCGTCGGGCGTTTTGATGTCGAGCGGAGCTTTGCTTTCAGACGGAACACTGATCTCAGATGGAACGATGCTGGCCGACGGCACGGTTCTTTGTGACAGGACAGTACTGGCTGATGGAACGATCATATCGGATTCCGTGTTTTCTGCATCAACATCGGCAGCCAACTTTGCCATGAGTGTGCTGATGAATGGAGACGGAACGCAGGCGATGGCTCCTGAAGGTGATCAGACGACGGAGATATGGTAAGAGAAGCGCGTTGTGAATAAATGAAAGAAAGGAGGATGGAGGATGCAATCACTAGCTGAAATCAGACAATCCACAAACGCGCAGCATCTTTACCCTTCAGCCGTCAACGTTTTGACAGCATTGCCGCTCACGGAAGATGATCGAGATGAAGTTCTGGAGTTCTTGAGCGAGCGGCCAATACACACCTTCGGCCTTGCGGGATTTATTCGAGATAACGGAGTGGTCAGCCCTCACAATCGCGGAACGTTTTACGCCTGCCGCGATGAAGCGGGACAACTCGAAGGAGTAGCATTAATCGGCCACTTCATACTTTTTGAAGCGCGCACCGAAAGGGCGATTGCAGCCTTCGCCCGCGTCGCGCAGCAATGCACGAACGCGCACTTGTTGCTGGCCGAGCAGGAGGATGCGCAGACTTTCTGGACGCACTACTGGCCCGAAGGCCAGCCTGTTCGGCTCTATTGCCGCGAGTTGTTGTTCGAGCAGAGGTGGCCCATCGCTGTGCGGGAACCAGTTGACGGATTGAGACTGGCCACGATGGATGATCTCGATTTAATAGTTCCGGCTCACGCGGAGACTGTAGTTCTCGAAAGCGGCATCAATCCGCTTGAGACCGACCCGGAAGGTTTTCGCGCGCGTTGCGCCCGGCGAATAGAGATGAACAAAACATGGGTGTGGGTCGAAGACTCAAAGCTCATCTTCAAGGCAGAGATCGTCAGCGACACGGAAGATGTAATTTATCTCGAAGGCGTGTGGGTCAACCCGCAGGAACGTGGCAATGGTTATGGTTCGCGCTGCACTTCGCAATTGTGCAGAATACTCTTGCAAAGAACGAAATCCGTATGCATCCTTGTGAACGACAAATTCAAGTCGGCTCAGTCAGTGTACAAAAAGGTTGGCTTTAAGTTTGTTGCGTACTACGACACGATGTTCCTCAAACAGGAATAGACAGAAATCAGCCCCCCGGATCAAGCGCGGTACATTGCTATAACTCGTTGTCAGGTTGCTTGTTTATGAAGCAAGATGCTTCGGCAGAAAACAACCCTCTCTTTCGACCATACATGCGGGCGGTCGCCGCCATAGGCGCATGCATTCTGCTTTCGTCGGCCTGCCAGGTACCTCTTGCGCAGCTTGGCATTCCTTACCTGCTTTTGTCGCTTGTTACGATTTGCGTAGCCTCGCGCATTGTCATCCGCTTCTTCCGTTTCGATTCATGCGTCTCGGTCTCTGACACTTTCATATTCTTGTCAATGCTCCAATTCGACGGCGAGGCGGCGATTTTGTTGGGCGCGGCGGAAAGTCTGTTCGCGTCGTTTCGCGTAACCAAAAAGCCGCTGACGATGATGTTCAACGCCGCGGCGATGGCGTGCTCGACTTTCATTACTGTTCTGGCATTGCGTTTATGCTTTGGCTCGATCACGGATGTTGCGCGCGGCTCGTACTCTTCGCGGTTAATAGTTATGACTTGTACGATGGCGCTCGTGCAGTATTTCTTCAATTCCGGCATCATCGCCGTCGCCGGGGCCTTAAAGACGAATCAGCCGATACTGGCTACCTACAAGAAGCACTACGTCTGGACCTCTATCACATATTTGACTGGCGCGCTCGCGGCAAGCCTCACGCACAAGCTAATTGGAATGGTCGGCTTTTATGCCTTCATCGCGACGATCCCTATAATCGCAGTCGTCTATTTCACGTACAAGACTTACGCGAAGAACGTCGCGTCTTCTGTCCTGCAAGCCGAGCTGGCCGAACGCCACCTAGCCGAGATGCAGGAGAGCGAAGAGCGGTTCCGCAGCGCATTCGATCTGGCTCCAATCGGGATGGCGCTCGTGGCGCTCGACGGCAGATGGCTGCGCGTCAATCATTCGCTGTGCCAGATAGTTGGCTACAGCGAAGAAGAGTTCAAGCAGATGAACTTTCAGGCAATCACGCACCCGGAAGACATAGGCCACTTTCTCTCCAATATCAACCGCGTGCTCGAAGGCAGGCTCCTCACCTGCCAGATGGAGAAGCGATACATTCACAAGGACGGCCACGAGGTATGGGTGTTGATCGGCGTCTCGCTCATACGCGATTCCGAGAGCCAGTCTTTGCATCTGATCTTCCAGATTCAGGACATAACCGACCGCAAGCGCGCCGAACAGCAGCTCGTCCACGAAGCCTTTCACGATTCGCTCACGGGACTCCCCAACCGGTCATGGTTTATGGAGCAGTTGAAGCTATCTATGGAGCAGGCGAAGCAGGACTACAGTCGACTGTTCGCCATTCTGTTTCTGGACCTCGACCGCTTCAAGCTCATCAATGACAGCATCGGCCACATGGTCGGCGATCAACTGCTTGTGGGAATCGCTCAGCGATTGCAGCAGCACCTGCGCGCGGGCGACAAGGTGGCGCGTCTGGGCGGCGATGAATTCACAATACTTCTCAACAACATTCAGGACGCGAGCGAGGCAGTGCACGTGGCCGAGCGCATACAAAGACATGTTGCGAAGCCATTCAACTTGGGCTCTTACGAGACTTTCACCACTGCAAGCATCGGCATAGCAATCTTCAACGAAGAATACGAAAAGCCTGAAGACTTGCTGCGCGATGCGGACACGGCGATGTATCAGGCCAAGTCGCTCGGCAAAGCGCGCCACGTCATCTTCGATAAAGGCATGCACTTGCATGCGATGAATCTGCTGACGCTTGAAACCGACCTGCGCCGCGCAATCGAGCGGCGCGAGTTCTTCGTGATGTACCAGCCAATCGTTTCGCTCAAGACGGGCCGCCTCGCGGGCTTTGAGGCGCTCGTGCGATGGCAACACCCGGAGCGCGGGCTGATCTATCCAGACGAATTCGTTTCTGTGGCCGAAGAGACCGGCTGCATCGTCCCAATCGGGCAGTGGATGCTTCTGGAATCCTGCCGCCAGTTGAAGCGATGGCAGGAAAACTTCGCGCTCGAAATGCCGCTGTCAATCAGCGTGAATCTTTCGGGCAAGCAGTTCGCGCACTCGGACCTGCTCGATCAGATCATGAAGACGCTCGACGTCACGGGTCTCGATCCTCACTCGCTCAAGCTGGAGATAACCGAAAGCATAGTGATGCAGAACATCGAAGGAGCGACGAAGATGATCGAGCAGCTTCGGGCGATTGGCGTCGAACTGAGCATTGACGATTTCGGCACCGGTTATTCTTCGTTGAGCTATCTGCACCGTCTGCCGATTGACACGTTGAAGATAGACCGCAGCTTCGTCACTCGCATAGGGGAGAATAACGAGAACCGCGAGATCGTGCGCACAATCGTGATGCTTGCGCAGAATCTCGGAAAGGCAGTTGTGGCAGAAGGCGTCGAGACGAAAGAGCAGCTCGAGTGGCTGCGCAACCTGAAGTGCCAGTACGGGCAAGGGTATCTCTTCTCGAAACCGTTGGACGCGGATTCCGCCACGAATATGCTGGCGAAGATGGCAGAGACAAAATCAATCATTCCAACCCTTGAAGGCATTCTTGAGCTTGACGACATTGAACCGCTCGCAAGCGCCTACCCGATGTAATTCAATCCCACTGAAATTTGCGCCCTCAAGCGCGTACTGCTAATCTAAAAGTTTCTGGCACTGGAGATTGATATGGCTGAGACTGTGAGAGTTCGTTTCGCCCCGTCGCCTACCGGCTATCTTCACGTAGGCGGCGCGCGCACCGCTTTGTTCAACTGGTTATTCGCGCGCAAGCACAATGGCACGTTCATCCTGCGCATCGAAGACACAGATATTCAACGCTCGTCAGAAGCGATGGTGCAGGGAATACTTGAAGGCTTGCACTGGCTCAGGCTCGATGCCGACGAAGGGCCATTCTTTCAATCGTCGTTCGTCGACGAGCATCGCGCCGCTGCGCGACGGCTCGTCGAAGAAGGCAAAGCCTATTACGACTTCACTCCGAAAGAACAGACCGACGACCGCACTATCGGAGAGAGAATAGTTGACCGCGCGCGAGCGCAGGCAGGCAAAGAGCGGAATCCTTACCGCGACCTGCCGCTTAAAGAAGCGTTGGATCGAATTGAGGCAGGCGAGCGGGCCGCTGTCAGATTGAAAGTTCCCGAAACGGGCGTGTCCCGGTTCGATGACATGGTGTACGGCCCGCAGGAGCGCGACTACGCGGACATCGAAGACCTCGTGCTGATTCGCTCAGATGGTCACCCGCTTTATAATCTCTCGGTCGTCGTTGACGACATCGAGATGGGGATAACTCATGTGATTCGCGGGCAGGATCATCTGACGAATACGCATAAGCAGGTTTTGATTTACAGAGCGCTCGGCGTTGAACCTCCGAAGTTCGGCCACCTGCCGCTGATCATCGCGCCGGGCAAAGAGAAGCTGTCGAAGCGCAAGCACGGCGAAGTCGTATCGGTTACGACGTATCGAGATCGCGGATTCCTGCCCGACGCGCTCGTGAACTTCCTTGCGCTGCTGGGATGGTCGCCCGGAGGCGATCAGGAAATCATGTCGCGCGACGAGATGATAGAAAAATTCTCGCTCGACGGCATCAATAAAGCATCCGCCGTTTTCAATTTTCATGAAAACGATCCGCAGAACTGGACCGACCCGAAAGCCCTGTGGATGAACGCTGAGTACATGCGAGCGATGCCGGTTGATGAACTCGCGCCGCTTGTAGCTGACCAATTGAAAAAGCACGGCCTGTGGCGCGACGAGTATGCAGGCGAGCAGCGCGAGTGGTTACTTCGTACGGTTGACCTGCTGCGCGCGCGCTATCGCACGACCGTAGATTTCGCTACTTTGGGGCGACCGTATTTTTCGAACGAGTTTGAATATGAAGAAGCCGCCGTGAAGAAGAACCTGAAGGACGAGCGGCTGAAAACGTTGCTTCCGGGCCTCGCGGATCGTCTGGCCGCGCTCAACGAGTTCACGCACGATGGCACGGAAAAGGCTCTCAGAGCCTATTCTGAGGAACAAGGTGTGAAAGCGGGACTCTTAATCAACGCTGCGCGCACCGCGCTGACGGGGCAGGCTGTTGGTCCGGGAATGTTCGACATAATGGTCACACTCGGACGCGAGCGCACCGTTGAACGGCTCCGCCGCGCAGTTGATCTGGTTGGCAAGTGACAAGAAGTTCTTGTATAGGAGATAAAAGAAACAAATGAGTTCATTGAAATCTGATACCGAAGAGGCGGCGGTTGAATCCGGGCGACCGTCGAATTTCATTCGCGACATAATCATCGAAGACATCAAGTCGGGCAAACACGGCGGGCGCGTGCAGACTCGCTTTCCGCCTGAGCCGAACGGGTACCTGCACATCGGTCACGCAAAGGCCATCTATCTCGACTTCGGTTTGGCTGCCGAGTTCGGCGGCAAGTGCAACCTGCGCTTTGACGACACGAACCCATCGAAAGAAGAGTCCGAGTACGTCGAGTCAATCATGCAAGACGTGCGCTGGCTCGGATACGAATGGGACGGGTTGTATTACGCTTCCGATTATTTTCAGCAGCTTTATGAATGGGCCATCCAGTTAATCAAAGCGGGGAAAGCTTACGTGTGCGACCTCAGCGCGGACGAGGTGCGCGAGTATCGAGGGACGCTGACGGAGCCGGGCCGCGAAAGCCCTTATCGCAATCGCTCCATTGAAGAGAACCTTGACCTGTTCGAGCGGATGAAGAATGGCGAATTCGCGGATGGCTCGCGCACGCTGCGCGCGAAGATTGACATGGCGTCGCCGAACATGAATATGCGCGACCCCGTAATGTATCGCATCCTTCACATGGAGCATCACCGCACGGGCGACCGGTGGTGCATCTATCCGACGTATGATTACGCGCACGGGCAGTCGGATTCGATTGAGCGGGTGACTCATTCAATCTGCACTCTGGAATTTGAAGACCATCGCCCGCTCTACAACTGGTTCATCGAGCAGCTTGGCATATTCCCATCGCGGCAGATCGAATTCGACAGGCTGAATCTCACCTATACTCTTTTGAGCAAGCGCAAGCTGCTGCGCTTGGTCGAAGATGGTCACGTTGCGGGTTGGGACGACCCGCGAATGCCGACGCTTTCGGGAATGCGACGGCGCGGCTACACGCCGGAAGCGATTCGCAACTTCTGCGCGAACCTCAGCGTGTCGAAGACGAACAACATAGTGCAGCTTTCTCTGCTTGAGCATTTCCTGCGCGAAGACTTAAACAAGCATGCGCCTCGCGTGATGGCTGTGCTCAGGCCGCTGCGGGTCGTCATCGAAAATTATCCTGACGACGCGGTTGAAGAGATGGAAGCCATCAACAATCCTGAAGATGAGAGCGCGGGGACTCGCAAGGTTCCTTTCTCGAAAGTGCTCTACATCGAGCAGGATGATTTTCGCGAAGACCCGCCGAAGCAATACTTCCGCCTCGCGCCAGGCCGCGAAGTGCGCCTTCGCTACGGCTACTTCATCACCTGCAAAGATTTCGTGAAAGACGCGGATGGCAATGTCGTCGAGTTGCGCTGCACCTATGACCCTGAGACGCGCGGCGGCAACGCGCCAGACGGGCGCAAGGTCAAGGCTACCATCCACTGGGTCTCAGCCGCGCACGCCGTAGATGCGGAAGTACGGCTCTACGATAACCTCTTTGTGAAAGAGAACCCGAACGAAGTCGAGGAAGGGCAGGACTTCACCGCGAATCTGAACCCGGACTCGCTTAAGGTATTGAAGGGCTGCAAGGTCGAGCCGAGCCTGAAGGGTGCGAAGGCAGGCGCGCGGTATCAATTTGAGCGGCTAGGCTACTTCACGGTCGACCCCGATTCTTCGCCTGAAGGGCTCGTCTTCAACAGGACAATTGGCCTGCGCGACACCTGGGCCAAAATAGAACAGCGCGGCAAGAAAGCGTAAGAGACTCGTTAAGGTATTCACCGTAGAGAAACATAGGGCGCAGAGGAACCGTAAAGCTTCAATTCTTTAGCTGCGAAACCTCTGCATCCCCCTGTGTCTCTGCGGTGAATTAACTCGAATACCAAAGGTCCAAAGGATAATTAGATGAGTACGCGAATTGTGAGAGCAATGGCATTGCTCTTGTTTGCCGCAACGCTTTTGCCATCTTTTTCGTTGGCGCAGATTCACCGCAAACCCGCAAAAGCCAAAGCTCAACCATCCTCAAATCACAGCGAATGGTCAGCCTACGGACATGACGTGGGCGGCTCGCGCTATTCGCCGCTCGATCAGATCAGTCGTCAGAATATAAAAGATCTCAAAGTCGCATGGACGTATCGCACAGGAGTTGCGGACGTAAAGGGTCGCTCTGCTGGCAAAGCCGCGTTTGAAGCCACTCCCATTCTTGTTGACGGCACGCTTTATTTGACGACGCCTTTCAGCCGCGTGATCGCGCTCGACCCTCAAACGGGCAAAGAGCGATGGACCTATGATCCCAAGGTGGATTTATCGGTCAACTATTCCGAAGTCGCTTCGCGCGGAGTCTCAACATGGATTGATCAGAAGGCCGGAGCCGATTCAACTTGCCGTCGCAGAATCTACGTCGCGACTCTCGACGCGCGATTGATCGCGCTCGACGCAAAGACGGGCGCGCCTTGCGAAGATTTCGGAGTCAGGGGCCAGGTTGATCTCACCGAAGGCGTGCGACTGCGGGATCGCGGGCAATACCAAGTCACATCGCCCCCTGCTGTGATAAACGATCTCATCGTTGTAGGTTCTTCGATGGGCGATAATCGCGGGCTTGAAGTCGAGCGCGGAGTGGTGCGTGCTTACGACGCTCGCACGGGAAAACTGTGGTGGTCGTGGGACCCTATACCGACGGGTGTTCAAGACCCCGCGCAAAAAACGTGGCAGGCTGACGGCGCGCGGCGCGCAGGCGCGGCCAACGCTTGGTCAATCATCTCGGCTGACCCTGAGCGCGATCTTGTCTTCGTGCCGACGAGCAGCCCAAGCCCGGATTTTTATGGCGGCGAGCGCAAGGGCGATAACCTCTATGCCAATTCAGTCGTCGCACTTCGCGCTTCGACGGGAAAAGTTGTATGGCATTTTCAAGTCGTGCATCACGACCTGTGGGATTACGATGTTGCGGCGCAGCCTGTGCTTATCAACATAAGGAGAAACGAGCGAGAGATTCCAGCAGTCGCGGTCGCGACAAAGATGGGCCACATTTTTGTGCTCGACCGCAGGACAGGCAAATCGCTCTTTCCGGTTGAAGAGCGAGCCGTTCCCAAGAGCACAGTTGCTGGCGAGCAGGCTTCGGCCACTCAGCCGTTCCCGGTTCTTCCGCGTCCCGTTGGCCCGAATAAGCTAACGCCAGATGACGCGTGGGGGATAACACAATCCGACCGCGATTGGTGTCGCGAGCGGATCAGGTCGCTGCGGTCGGAAGGCATATTCACTCCTCCGAGCTTTGAAGGCACCGTGATGTTTCCCGGCAACGTCGGCGGCATCAACTGGGGAGGCATGGCTTACGACCCGCGCCGCAACATCCTCGTGACAAGCACGAACCGGCTCGCGACCGTAGTGCGATTGATGCCGCGCGAAGAGTTTGACAAGCTGAGAAAGACAAGCGAAGGGAATCGCTTGCAGGGCGAATTCGGGCTGATGACTGATAATCTTATGGCTTATCGCGAGCCGCTCAGAGCGCCGAGCGGAGCGCCGTGCAATGCTCCGCCGTGGGGAGCGCTCACGGCGATTGATCTTTCAACGGGTCGGATGAAATGGGAAGTTCCGCTCGGAACGATTCCGCAGCTTTCGATCTTTCCGAAAGCGAAAGAATGGGGATCAATCAATCTTGGCGGTGGAATCGTCACTGCCGGAGGGCTTGTCTTTATCGCCGCTGCGATGGATACTCGTTTGCGCGCTTTTGACATTGAAACGGGCAAAGAAGTTTGGAGCGGCGAGGTGCCCGCGAGCGCACAAGCCACGCCGATGACTTATAAAGTGAACGGCAAGCAGTACGTCGTAATCGCAGCCGGAGGCCATGGCAAGCTAGGCACGAAGATGGGCGATTACGTCGTCGCTTTTGCGCTTCCTTGATGGATACTCTCGCAAGCGAGTAAGGCTGCCGAATCAGATGGGCCCCGGCTTTCTCAGCCGAAAAGGTTAGGGGCTGGTATACCCGTGCCATTCTTCATTTAATAAAAATGGACGCGCGGGACGGCGGCTTTTTGCGGTTGTGTGTTGTAGTTATTTATTCGATATTGCAAGATTTTTATGTTGACCCGCGCGTGGCTCAACTTTATTCTCTTGAGAGGTGGTCCCTGCAACCGAACTCGTTCGAGCGCGCTGTGAGATTATGGAAACAACTGCCCAGAACATTATACCGAGCGGCATCGAGCCGGTTGATAAGCTGATGGGAGGCCTCGAAAGCGGCCAGCTATATCTCGTCCACGGCGAATCGGCAGGCAAATCGCTCTTTGGAATCAAGTTTCTCATCGAGGGACTCAAGCGCGGCGAAAACGGCGCGCTCGTCATTCGCTACTCGCCCGAAGATGCAGTGCGCCGCTTTGCCCGTTTGGGCTACGATTGCCTCGAAGATGTTTATAGCGGCAGGCTCGTCATACTTGAATACTCAGACGACGTAATTCAACAAATCTCACGGCTGCGCGAGCTCGCCCCCGTCCTTCGCGAGCTTGAATGGCTGCTTGGCGAAACTCGCCCGCACCGCCTTGTCATTGATCCGGTCACGACACTTGTCGCAAGCGATGAAGGAAATCTTCAATCGCGCGCTCTTGAATTTGCCGATTGGTCGCGCTCGTTCGGCGCGACAGTCGCGCTCGTCGCTAGCGGCGATGATCACGAAATTGTTCGCAGCTTCACGCCGCTCGTCGCCGAAGTATTCCGCTTTGAAGTGAGAGATATAGATGATCGCGCGACGCGTTTTATGGTCTTCGAGAAGTCGCCCGTAATCTCCGATCAGCCAATAGAAGTCGACCCGTCGCGCGGAGTCTTTATGCTCGCTCGCGCGCACGAGCAGTTTAAGGCAGAACGAATGCGCTCTGTCATTCATAGCAAACAATCGCGCGAAGCCGAAGCTGTTAGCAATGCATCGTCAGAGCGTTCGACCGCAGAGCTTTCGTCGCCTAATAAACAGCAGACTGTCGAAGATGATTTAAGCGGGATACCGAAATCAATCGCGACCCTTCCAGCGGCTGGCGAATCGGGCGAAGATAAAATCGCATTTGAGCCTGTTGACTTCGACTCGGTCGCGCCCGATCTGTTTTACGGTCTCGACAAACCCGCCGCTGCCTCGCAGCCGGAAGACGGGGCGGCTGAATCGCCGGATGCAGGAAATTTGAACACGATGGCTTTAGTATGGCAATCAAAGCCGCGAGCGGCTGCTTCTACGCAGGCATCGCAATCGGATGATGTGACGGCATTAATCGAAGAGTTGACCGTCAGCCCCTCGCCACTCGATCTTGACATACCTGAGCTTGAGCAGGCCGAAGAGCGAACGCGCGAGTCGGCACCAGAAACATATTCGCAATCTTATACGGATGCCGATGAAGCTCAGCCAGTTTCTGATTCGCTTGAAGCGAGGCATAGGCAGCGCGTTGACTCAGCTCCGACAGAAAGCGAAGCGCCGCGCAGACGCAAGCGCGCATCCGACGCGAAGATAGAATCGGCGCTCGCTGCGCGAACCGTCGAGTTATTGCTGCGCCCGCCCGAATCGAAAACGGAATCGCTGCTCCAGTCTGAGCTGGCGCCGCAGTTGAATGCATCGCGACGGGCCGCACACGCAGAGCGCGCGACAAGCGATAATGTAAACCCGAAAGATTTCAACATCCTCATCATTGATGATGACATCGCATCGTGTGAGCAGGCGGCTGAGGCGCTCAGCGAATACACTGTCGAGAAGGTTCACGACGGCGTGAGCGGGCTTGCGAAGCTGATTTCATTCAAGCCCGACCTCGTCATTTTAGACGTTGATCTTCCGGTCGTTGATGGTTTCAAAGTGCTGGCGCACATTCGTTCGAACCTCAACATGCCAGTCATAATAATATCGGGCACGCGCATCCGCGCAAGCGACCGCGTGATGGCGGCAGAGCTTGGCGCGGATTATTTTTTGACCAAGCCGTTCATAGTTAAGGAACTTCAGCAGAAAGCGCGGCAGTTAATAGCGCGATACCGCAACATTGATTCATGGATAATCACCGTACGCGCAGCGGGCGAACGCGCTACTGCAGAATCATCTTCGCCTGCGATACCTGGCCATATCTTCGAGCCTGCGATTATGTCCATCGGGTCGGGCAGCGACCAGTTCACGCCATACGACAAATTTGCCGCAGAGGTCGAGCGACGCGTCCGCACAGGGCTGGCTAATGGCTCGCCCTTTTCAATAGTCGGGTGCCGATTGCGGCATATGACCTCAAACGGCGGGCGGGATGTCCTGAGGCTTTTCGAGATAGTGAGCACGCTCGTGCGCGACACGGATTTGATCTCGACCAATCCGCGCAACGACCTCGTTATACTTCTGACAGACGCGGACGCGTCGGGCGCGCGCGCTTTCATCCGGCGACTCAACGAGCGCGTTATGGTCGAGATGAACGAGGAGCCTTCGCTGTGGCTGCGCAGCTTCCCTGAGCTTGAAGAAACCGGCGAAACAAAGCCTGCCCCGAAGAACGAAACCAACGGCCACCGCCGCGCGAGCGACCTGCGGCGGTAGGCAGTTAGCTGTTAGCATTTCGATTGCTAGCAGTACTCGAAGAACGCACAGCATCCGCCATTGATAAAACTGCCTACCGCCTACTGCCTTTTATACCTGCGCGCTTTGAATTCGTATCGCGGGAGGCTCCCCTGCGCGGCCTGCTCCAAGCTCACGCGTATGTTGAATTGATTGCGAAAGGCGTGAAGCAGCCACCGCGACACTTCATCAAAAGAGATTCCATCGTCAGTTTCGATTTTGACTAACAGATCGTCCATCTCTTCGATGCGACGAATGACGACTTCGTATTCAACGATGTGCGGAATGCTGCGGATGAGATTATCAATCGCGCTCGGATAAAGGTTCACGCCGCGCACTATCATCATATCGTCAGCGCGCCCAAGCACGCCGCCGCGAATGCGCGCAAAACTGCGCCCGCACGGGCACGGCTTCGTGGTTATCTCGACAAGATCGCCAGTGCGGTAGCGAATGACGGGCATCGCGCCGCGTCCAAGATTGGTTATCACAAGCTCTCCACGCTCGCCTTCGTTTAAGGGTTCGCCGCTCGATGGATCAATCACTTCAAAGATGAACTCGGCTTCGTTGAGGTGGATTGCGCCCGACCCTTTGCCACAATCGAAAGCCCACGCGCCGACTTCGGTCGCGCCCGCGTGATCGAAGCACTTCATGCCCCACGCGCTTTCAATCGCTTGCTTGACGTTCGGAAGGCTCGCGCCCGGCTCGCCCGCGTGAATGCCCGCGCGAATCGAGGTCGCGCGAAGGTCAACGCCGCGCCCGCGCGCGACTTCTGCCAGATGCAGCGCGTAGGTTGGCGTGCAGACAATCACTGTGCATTGATTATCAATGATTGATTGCAGGCGTTGCTCGGAGTTCATGCCTCCTCCCGATACGCACATTGCGCCCGTGTGCCACGCGCCTGAAATGGCGGTCCAGTGGCTGATATACGGGCCGAACGAGAACGCGCAAAAAACTACGTCGTCTTCGATCACGCCCGCAGCTTTGTAGACGTAGCCCCAGCACCTTGTCCACCAGTCCCAACTTTCCTGCGTGTCGAGCCATCGCAACGCCCGGCCTGTCGTGCCCGATGTCTGATGAAAGTAGCGATAGCGCGAAAGCGGATAAGTGAGCAAGCGACCGAATGGCGGATGGCTGGTTTGCTCTTCGATAAGCTCGGCTTTATTGGTGAAGGGAAGCCATAGCAAATCTTCCGCTCGCACAATGCGCAACGGTTCGATTCCTGCGGCGCGGAATTTTTCTTGATAAAACTCGTTCGCGGCAATCTCGCTTAAAAGAGCGCGAAGCCGCCCGCTTTGCATCTGGCGCAGTTCTATTCTATCGAGCGTTTCGATTTCGTGATTGTAGAAGCTCATCGCTGATAGTAGTAACGCAAGCAGACGAGTTGTGCCAGCGAATATGATGAGTGAAGCCGATTCACCGCAGAGACGCAGAGAGCGCAGAGGAAATCAAAAAATCTCTGCGCAACCTCTGCGCTCTCTGCAGTGAACTGTATTTGCGCGCGCGGTTCATTCATCAATCAACGCGGTTTCGGCGGTCAGATACACTGTAAAACGCGAGCCGCGACCGGGCGCGCTTTCGACTTCTATCTCGCCGTGATGCGCGCGAATTATCTGATCGCAGATTGCAAGCCCAAGTCCCGTGCCGCCGTCGCTGCGCGAGCGCGCGTGATCTACTCGATAGAAGCGGCGGAATATATTCGACTGCTCTTCGATGGGAATGCCTATGCCTGTGTCTTCGATGTCTGCGCGGATGCGGTCGCCGTCACGCGCGATGCGAATCGTGACGCGGCCTCCGCGCGGAGTGTACTTCAATGCGTTTTCCGCGATGTTGCGAAACGCCTGATGAATGCGCGCGCGATCAGCATAAACTTTGCAATCGGGTTGAGCGACGAAGGTGAACTCTATCCCCAGTGATTCCGCAAGCGGTTTGAGTTGCTCGTGAACCGCCGCAAGCACATCAGACAGCGATACCTCTCTGAGTTCCATTGATAGATTATTTGAATCGGCTCGCGCCAGCAGGAACAGATCATCGGCCAGCGTCTTCAGCCGGGCTGCGTCTTCGAGCGCGTCGGCCACGACCTGCCGGTATTCTTCATCCGAGCGATTCTGGCGAAGCGCAACTTCGAGCCTGCAAATCAATGCCGCGAGCGGCGAGCGCAATTCGTGCGATGCGTCCTGAACGAATTGCTTCTGGCTCTCAAACAATCGTTGCAGCTTGTCGAGCATTTCATTCAAGACGGTTGTGAGGTGGACCATCTCCGAGCTTGAATCAATGTACTGGAGCCGCTGGCGCAGGTTGCCTTCGCCGATCTGGTGCGCGCGCATGGCTATGTGGTCAACGGGACGAAGCGCCTTGCCGATTATCATATAGCCACCCGCGATTGAGATGGCTATGGCTATGAGATCAATTGCGAGCAGTATGAGCGCGATCTCGGAAGTCGTGCCGCGCATTGTCTCAGCCTTCATTCCAACCGCGATGACAAAAGGCTTACCGTCGCGCTCGGTTGCGACTGCGGCCACGCGCACCGGAGTTGATTCGATATAACGGCTCGCGGTGATGACCTGGCCGCTGAAGGCAGAGGCGAGTTGCGCGCGGTCAATGAGCGGACCTGTGTCGGCAGCGAGTCCGTGTTCTTTTACGACCGCGCCCGCCTCGTCAATCACCTGAATGAATTGATTGATGAAGCGGGCGGGCGGCTGCGGTTGATTGTTTATAGTTTCGAGATCGAGGGCGTTACCCTCTTTGAACGCCGCGCCTTCAAGCGTGGCCATCGAAATAAGATTCGAGTCCCACTGCGAGACGAGTATGTCTTGCAGCACAGTGTAGGTTGCATAGTCCGACAGCAACAGCACGAGCGTGAAGATGAGCGTGAACCATAGTATCAGATTTGTTCTGAGCGAACGGGGCTTCATTAGGCGTTATTTTACTACAGCGCGCGCCGTGCAGTTGAGCCGCATGTCACTTGTCTTTGAGGATGTACCCCATTCCGCGAATCGAGTGCAGCAGGCGCGAACCGCCATCGGCTTCCAGTTTTTTTCGCAGATGGCTCACCGAAACGTCAATCACGTTCGAGAGCGGATCGAAGTATTGATCCCAGACGTGTTCGGCCAGTTGCGAGCGGCTGACTACTCTTTCAGGGTTGCGCAAAAAGTATTCGAGAAGGGAGTGTTCTTTCGCCGTAAGCTCAAGGCTGCGGCCTGCGCGCGTCACCGTGCGCGATAGTAAGTCCATCGTCACGTCTGAATAGGCGAGCGTCGTTTGAGCGACGAGCGGCCCGCGCCTCATCAGCGCGCGAACGCGGGCGAGAAATTCTTCAAACGAAAACGGCTTCGTCAGATAATCCTCCGCGCCGCTGTCGAGACCTTTCACTTTGTCGGCGGTGGCGTCGAGCGCCGTGAGCATAAGTATTGGCGTTTTTACCTCGCGCGCGCGAAGGTCGCGGCAGACCTGAAACCCGTCAATCTTCGGGAGCATCACGTCGAGCACGATCAGGTCGTAATCGTTCGTTTCGGCCAGAAATTCTGCCTGCTCGCCATCGGCTGCGCGGTCAACGGCGTAGCGTTCTTCCTTAAGCCCCGCCACAATCGAATTGGCGAGACTGTTTTCATCTTCGACAACGAGTATGCGCATCTCAGCCATAGTGTAAGACCCTGACAATTGCGCGGGCAACTGCGCCCTGTAGTTAGACAATCTCACGGCGCTCCTGATTGCGACCATCCGCTTCGCGCCGATCGTCGCCGTGCAAGCCTTTCTTGAAGCTTCGAATCGCTTCACCCAGTCCCTTGCCCACTTCGGGCAGGCGATTCGCGCCGAAAAGCAAAATGACGAGCACGGCGATTACCAATAACTCAGGCAAACCAATGTCGCCCATTTGTAAACTCCTTTCAGCCAGATTCAACGCTTCTGACTCGTAAAGCTCCGGTAGAACTGTCAATACAATGGCATAGTTTTTTGATGAAGCCGTTTGAAAAAGAGTGAGGGGCGCATTGAAGAACAACCATAGGGTCAGCAGGCAACGAAGCGTATCTGTAAAGAGTATGCGTGGACAATAAAAAATAGCGACTGCCGGGGGAGGAGAACCTCCTAATCACAGGATCGTTATAGCCCGGCAGCCGCTTTGTCGCCTTACACGTGACAATAATACGAAACGCACGGTGAAAGCTCGATTAAAAGATGATGAAAAACTTTTCATCATCCCTGTGCGAAAAACCAACAAGCAGCCATTAAGAATGTTAAAAGATATATTTGAGCGCAGCGGCTTCATCAAAAATCATTGCGGGCAGGGATCGCAGTTGTCAGCAAGGCTCAACCTATGGTCTTCCTTCAGGCTAAACTGACAACCGCGCCTCCGCTTGCCAATCGCATTGTATGAAAGGTCGAGTGAAGGGACGGTGAAAAGAGTATGAAATGATTTTAATGATTCTCGGCTGCACCTGCCGGTAAATCACCGAGCGCATGCTCGATCAACGTGACGGCGGCAATCGCAGCAGTTTCTGTGCGGAGGATGCGCGGGCCTAGCGTCACAAATCTCGCGCCGCGCTTTTCGAGCAGATCAAGCTCGGCCTCGCTCCATCCGCCTTCCGGCCCTATCAACGCCGTAACAGCATCGCTTCTTTCAACATCAGCCAGCGCGTCGCCAATCGCGCTTCCGCCGCGCTCGTTGAAAACCAGCATAACGCGCGACACGTTTGAATTGATTTGCGCCTTGCTTTCGACATCGCTTGCGTTAAGGAATTCTTCGAGTGAAAGCGGCGTGAGTATTTCAACAAGCGTGCGGCGGCCACATTGCTTCAACGCTTCGAGCGAGATTCGCCGCCATCGCTCTAGTCTCTTTGCAGCTTGCTCGCCTTTTAATTTCACGTCCGCGTGCTCAGTCGCAATCGGCGCGATGCGGCGAACGCCAAGCTCTGTCGCTTTCTGAATTATGAGGTCGAACTTCTCGCCTTTTGCGAGCGCCTGCGCAAGCGTCAGGTCAACGGGCGATTCCACTTCATCAGCAAGCCTATCAATAATCTCAAGCTGCGCGCGATCTGTTTCGATGCCCACAACCTCACAGCGGTACTCATTGCCGCAGCCGTCGAATACAAAGACTTCATCGCCGCGCCCAAGCCTGAGCACTCGCGTCAGATGATGGGTCTCTTCGCGCGATAGGCGAACCGTCGAACCGTCAATGTCTTCAGGCGCGGCATAGAAACGGCGGCGCTGCATTATTGTTTTCCTTTGCGAGCGACAATCATCGTCCACTCGCCCGCCGTTCGCTGTTCGATAATTGTCAGTCCGGCTTCAATCGCCGCGCGTTCAACATCTGACGCGAGCATGTTTAGTATGCCCGATATTATCATTAAGCCTGACGGTTCGAGAGACGCTGTGAGGTCATTCATCAGATCGAGAATCACTTCAGCCGTGAGGTTTGCGACTACGCAATCGAAAGCGCGTCCCGCGAATTCGCGCGGCTGGCCTTCGCACACTTCGATTGAATCAGCAACATTATTTATCGCAACGTTTTCGCGCGCGACCTCGACAGCCTGCGGATCAATGTCAATCGCCGTGGTGCGCGAGCCGGGCGCAAGCCTCGCTGCCGCGATTGCAAGAATCCCAGTGCCTGTTCCAACGTCGAGCATCGAGCCGCCGCGAAAGTACTTTTCTATCGCTTCCAGACAGAGCCGCGTCGTTTCGTGAGTGCCCGTGCCGAAAGCCATGCCTGGATCAATCTGAACGACGGCGCGGCCTTGCGGCTCTTCAGGCAGCTTCCACGACGGCGCGATGATGAGGCGCGAGCCGATTTCGATAGGCTCGAATCCTTCTTTCCATTTCTGCATCCAGTCCTGCTCCGCGATTTCAGAAATGGAGATGGTGTGCAGCGCATCGCGCAATCCTTCGCGCGCAAACTCCGCCTCGATTCGTCGTGCTATCTGTTGAGCATCCGTTTGCGCATCGAAGTACGCGCCAAGATTCACGCTGCCCGCGCTTTCTTCAAGCGTGACGATTCCAGTTGTGCCGAGATCGAAAAGGATTGATGAAGCCGTTTCTTCAACATCGCGCGCGACGGTGAGGGTGATAAAATACCATTGATGATCGCAGTTCATCCCTGAATTCCCAACTCGTCGAGTATTCTCTCATCATCGCGCCAATGCTCGCGCACTTTCACAAACAGGCTCAAGAAGACGCGGCGACCAAGCAGCCTCTCAATATCACGTCGCGCCGCAGTGCCTATCTCTTTCAATCGCTGCCCGCCGCGCCCGATGATTATCGCGCGATGCGATGCGCGCTCGACGAAAATCACGCAACTGATGCGCGTGATGCTTTCGGCTTCTTCCCACGCTTCGGTGAAGACCGCCGTGACATATGGAATCTCTTCGCCCGTAGTCTGCAAAATCTTTTCGCGAACAAGCTCGGCCACAATCACGCGCTCAGGCTGATCGGTCATCTCGTCTTCAGGATAAAGCGGCGGGCCTTCAGGCAAATACTCAAACGTCTTTCGGACCAACGTCTCAACGCCATCGCCCGTGAGCGCGGAAATCGGAATCACTTCGGCAAACTCTCGCTCCTTCGTGTACGCGTCAATCAGCGGCAATAGCTTCGATTTGTCCCGCATCGCATCAACTTTATTCGGGATCAGAAACGCGCGCGTCTCGACCTTCTTCAGCATCTCAAGCACAAACCTATCGCCCGCGCCCATCGGCTCAGTTGCATCAATCATCAGCAGAATCAAATCAACGGTCGAGAGCGCGTCGGTGACTATTGCCATCATCCGGCGATTGAGCTTATATCCGGGCTTATGAATGCCGGGCGTGTCGAGAAAAACTATCTGGCCCTCTGGGCGCGTCAGCACGCCGCTTATTCGTGTGC
Source organism: Blastocatellia bacterium (assembly GCA_035575515.1). Taxonomy (GTDB): domain Bacteria; phylum Acidobacteriota; class Blastocatellia; order UBA7656; family UBA7656; genus DATLXU01. The sequence goes on along the minus strand of DATLXU010000022.1, from coordinate 45,530 downwards.
GCGTGGTCTGCGGCTTGTCGGAGACGATGGCGATCTTTTCTCCGATGAGTTTATTAAGCAGCGTTGATTTGCCCGCGTTCGGGCGACCGATGAGCGCGACCACGCCCGATTTCTTGAAGTCATTTTCCTGCGAAGGCGAGTGATCTGACATTCTGCTGTTATCCCGTTGCCTGCGATTCGCTTTCTCCGCGTTTGCTATCGTCAATTGAGCGGAGCCGCACGCGATTGACGCGGCGGCTGTCTGCGTCCACCACTTCAAACTGCAATCCTTTGAACTCAAGCTTCTCGCCGATGGCCGGAACGTGGCCAAGCTCGTTGATTATCAATCCGGCGACGGTCGTGAAATCGTCGGCTTCGACTTCTTTGTCATACAGCAACTCGACCTTGCGTATCTCCGCGCTGCCGTCGACGAGGTACGAGCCGTCTTCCTGTTGCATTATGCCTTCGTCAATCGCCGCTTCATCCTCGTCTTCAATCTCGCCGAGTATCTCTTCGATGATGTCTTCGATTGTGACAAGTCCCGCAACGCCGCCGTACTCGTCAATCACAATCGCAATCTGTATCTTCGCCTTCTGCATCTCTTCCAATAGCTCGCGCACGGATTTGCTTTCAGGCACGAAGTAAGCCGGGCGCATGCACTCGGTCACAGGCGTATTCACTTTTTCGCTTTCGCAAAAGGCGAGCAGGTCGCGCACATAAACTATGCCTTCGATGTTGTCAATCTGGTCGCGATAGACAGGGATGCGCGAGTATTTAGATTCGATTATCAACTCTCTCGCTTCCCTCACAGTTGCGCTGGCTTCAATGGCGACGATGTTCGGTCGGGCCTGCATCACTTCAGCAACGCGCGTGTCGCGGAACTCGATGATTGATTGAATAAGCTCGCCTTCGGATTCTTCGATGATCCCTTCCTCTTCACCCACATCAATGAAAGCCTGAATCTCTTCCATTCCTTCTTCGTCTTCGTAAAGCTGAGTCTTTTCCTCTTCTTCCTCTGGCCGTTTCATACGGTCTAACAGCGCGGCGATTGGCACAACGACGATGGCGAGAAGGCGATAAAAGATTTTGAAGATGGGAAGCAGCCGCCACAACACGGCTTCGGGATTGTTTTGCGAAAATAGGCGCGGCAGGAGCTGGCGAAAGACGACTATAACGAAAAAGACTATGCCGAGCGTTACAAGCAGCGATGCGCGCAACCCTATTCGCGCCCCGAACAAACTGGCCAGCAATATTGCAATCGCAGCAATCGAAAGCTGCGTGCCGAGTATCAGCATCAGTTCGAAGCGGCGGCGATGCTCAAGCAGATTGCGAAAGAATCGCGCCCGCGCCGTGTCTTCACGCTCGGTAACCATCAAGCGCAACGTCACTTCGCTTAGCGACTCATACGCGCTTTCGATGGTTGAAAAAAAGACCAGCACAACAAGCGCGATGCCGGTCACTGTTAGCTCGGTCAACATAACGCTATCGCGCAGGGGTCGGGAGTCAGGGATCGGAGGTCAGGGCCGAACCGAAAGTAATAGGTGGTAATCCGAAATCTGCGTTTTGCTGTTCGCCCTCTCATACTCTATCCCTGACACCTGGCACCTGACCCCTGACCCCTAGCAGTTTTCGCCTGAGCCGTAGCTCAAGCCTGTTCATCTCACCATTATCCGTTTCGTGGTCGTAGCCGCAAAGGTGAAGCGCGCCGTGAATGATAAGCTCATCAAGCTCGCGCTCAAGCGAGTGGCCCGCGTCTTCGGCCTGCCGCAGCGCCGTGTCGGTTGAAATTACTATATCGCCTAGGTAGCCCGACATTTCGGGCGCGAAGTCATCCTCAGATGGAAAGGATAACACATCTGTCGCGCGATCTTTATTGCGGTAGTGTCGGTTCAAATCTCTAATCGTGTGGTCGCGCACGAACGCTACCGTGAGCGTTGCGCCGGCGCGGCTAACCGCCTCAAGCGTCGCGGCGGCAACTCGCGCGACGCGAGCGCGGTCAATAGGGCAGAGCCGCTGCCGGTTTACGACTTCAATCGGCACTCTCTTGCTTCACCTCGCTCGCAGTCGGTACTGCCGCGCCTGCGGCTGCCACGCGCGCGTCCACGTCCGCGGCGGGTCCCGTCTGGTCGAGCATCGCAGGCGCGCCCGCGCGGTTGAAGTCATATCCGGGATAGGTGATGCGATGATGGTGAATTCCCATCAGCGCCTTGACGAAGCTGTCTGCGACTATTTTCAACTCGCGCAGTGTGATGTTGCATTCGTCTAATTGCCCATCATCTTGTATGCGCGTGATTATCATATCAATCATATTGCGCAGCTTCGCGGGCGTAGGCTCCTGGACGGTTCGCGCCGCTGCTTCGACCGAATCCGCAATCATTATAATCGCCGCCTCTTTCGTTTGTGGCTTCGGGCCGGGATAACGGAACTCCTGTTCGAGCGCGTCGGGCTTTGTGCTTTCCGAAGAGCTTCGCGCCTTGTAATAAAAATATTTCATCAGACCCGTGCCGTGATGCTGCGGAATGATGGCGATGATTCGCGGCGGCAGCTTGTGCTGGCGCGCAATTTCAATCCCTTGCTTGACGTGATTGGCTAGAACTATTGAGGACATTTTGGGCGAAAGCCGGTCGTGGCGATTGCCTCCGTATGTCTGGTTCTCGATGAAATAAGTCGGGCGAACGGTCTTGCCTATGTCGTGATAATAGCAGGCGACGCGCGCAAACAGCGCGTCTGCGCCTATCGCTTCGGCTCCGGCTTCTGCGAGCAGTCCGACCATTATCGAATGGTGATAAGTGCCCGGCGCGCGCTCGGCCAGTTGCTTCAGAAGCGGCAGGTTCAAATTTGAAAGCTCAAGCAGCTTGATGCTCGTCGTTATCTCAAAAAGCCATTCAAACAGCGGCAGCAGAAGCGACGCAACCATCGTCGCAAGCGAGCCGCTCACAAAACCGCTGAAGGTGTCGAACAGAATCAGCCAGACCTTCGGCTCGTTCGCGCCAAGCAAGTCGAGCGACAGCGCAGTCGCAGCGTTCACGGCACCAATCCAAAGCCCCGCGCGCACGAGCGCCGTTCTATCGCGGCACGATTGTGTGTGATATATCGCGCCCGCGCTCGACATCAGCGTGTAAGCTGCGAGGTAAACGTTGTCCGACAGCACGCCGACGAAGACCGCCAGTATCGCCGAAAAGATGAATGCGGCGTGCGCGTCCGTCAGCAACGTTATTAGCACCGCGCCGACTGCGAATGGCATCAGGTACTTGTATCCGAGTTGAGAATTGAAGGGGGCGGTTTCGGACCAGTTACTCATCGCAGCGGCGAGCGTGAAGAACAATCGCGCGAGTCCCAGCGTGATTGCGAAGCAGATGACTTGAAGCAGGAAGTGGCGGCGCACGCGCAGGTGAATGTTCTGATATCGGGCTAGGTATTGCCACAGCACGAACATCATCAGCAGGACGATGACAAATGTTCCCGCGAACTCGATGGCGCGCTGGCCTATGGGGTGTCGGGCCGCGGCCTCTTTAAGCATTGCCGACTGTAGCTCTGTGACTTGCTTTCCGGCCAGAACAATTGGCTGACCTTTCTCGACGCTCATCATCTTCGGCGTAATGTTGTTGCGACGTTCAGCCCTGCGCCGTTCGGTTTCCGCTTCGTTGTATTCGAGGTTGTGGTCAACGAGCGACGCCAAAATGTCGCCAATCAGGCGCCGCTCTTTCTGGCTGTAGCCAGCAAGTTCTGAGAATTTATCCGAGCGCAGCGCGTCGCGCGCGCTCCCTCGATCATAAATTGCGCTGACATCGAGGATCGGTGTGCCGTCGGGATTGCGTTGATCTCGGATGACTATACCCGTTGCCGAAAAGCGGCTCAACTGGCTGCGCTTGTCAACTACGCCGCGCTCCATGACGGCTGCGAGCCTATCAGCCATCGCCGACTCAAGTCTTTCCTCGAACCAGTGTTTGACGAGCACGGCCAGCGATTCGGGGTCGAGAATTATCTCGCTTGGCGGGTCTTTGATTCGGGCGCGCAGTTGTTCGAGCGACGGGCCGGGCGGGTTTTCGCGTTGCTGTTGAAGCGCCTCACGCCCGATGTTGAACATTTCGTGCAGGCTGCGAAGAGTCTCTCTTGTGGTCTTTCGGTTGTGATCGAAGACGGGTTTTTCGAGCGCGACAGCTTCGTCGCGCAATCGTTTAGTCTCAGCCGCGTCTTCAATTTTGATATTTTCAGGAGCGAGAATATCAGTAGTAGCAATGCTGCCCGCAGGCAGCGGGTCAATCTGAGGGCGCTTGTAGCTGCGTAGCAGCAACAGCGACAGAACTATTACGATGACGATGCCGATGCTTGCATCCAGAACGGTGCGGTCCGACAATCCCCACAGGAAGGACTTCAAGCGCTTCCCGGATTTGGCTGTCTTGTTCGACCGCGATGTCGCAGGCTTTGACATAGCTAGTTTGCAGTTTCTAGTTTTTAGTTTTAGCAATCGAAGTTCACCTATATCTGAAAGCTGAAAGCTGAAAACTAAAAGCTAAAAACTATCCTCACAGCTTGCTCTCGAACCTAGTCTTTGCGTGACGGTCGTATGCCTGCACGATCATCTGCACGAGGCGATGGCGTACGACATCTTTTTCAGTGAAGTAAACGAACTCGATGCCTTCAACGCCGCTCAGTATGTTCTGCGCTTCGACTAACCCCGAACGTCGGCCCGCAGGTAAATCAATCTGAGTCACATCGCCCGTTATCACGGCTTTCGAGCCGAAGCCAATGCGCGTAAGAAACATCTTCATCTGCTCTGAGGTCGTGTTCTGCGCTTCGTCTAATATGACGAATGCATCGCCGAGCGTGTTGTGCGTAAGAATGAAATCGTCTGTGACGTAAAGAGAATCAAGCGCCGCAACGCGGATGCATTGCGTTTCAGCTTCGCCTGCGGGTTCGATGCTCTTGATGAAGCGCATCGGGCGACCGCCGCCGGCGCGTTCGTAGATGTTGGCCTTGCGTCGCAATCGAAATGGCTTGATCTGTTCAGGCAGGCGAATGTCTAAAACGAATGCATCATTGCGATAAGGAACTGCTCTGCCATTGGCAAAGCCCGGCTTGCGGCCTTCGGCTGCGCGTCTTCGCCAATAGGCTACGCCGCCGAGCGAGCGCACCAGGAAGACCACATCATCTTTTAATCTTTCAGAAGTGGTGACGTATTGAATTCGGCAAGTGCGGCCTTCTTGCGTGACCGGGCTGCCATCGGTATCCAGCAGTCCTTGCAACAGCGCGATGCGCACGTCGGCGCTGTTATACAGGTACGCTTCAGGAATGAACTTGCTCGACGAATACGTGCCTGACAGATGGAGCCCGCGCAATACCTGTGTCAGCGGATTGCGAATCGGCTCAAACTTGTTCCCGCCTTTGCCGGCCAGCGGGTTGACCAGCGCATAATCAATCGCCGACTTGCGGCGAATCTCAAGGCTCATTCCTGCGAACGAGGCGCTGAGAGATGAAACCAATTCAGCATCGCTGGTTGTAAACGAGGGCGAAGTCTTTTCCGACATGCAACCATCGCTCAGCATCAATCCGAGCGCGTAAGGTTCAAGTGGAACGGGGCGAGGCTCCCATTCAACTGGCGCGGAGAGCAAGGGCAATTCATAGCAGTATTGATGATTGCGGTGAAAGTTGCCGAGCATCTCTTGCGTCTGCAAGATGCGCGGCAGCCTGTTGCGCCGCTTGTCCTCCATCGTTTTGACTTGCCAGAGATGTTCAGCGCAGGCAACTGCGCTTGCCCCATCCGTCATGGTCAAACGATAAACCGGCTTCTTGCCTTGCGGATAAACGCCGAGGACTTCAGTGGGCTTGCCGTTCGAGCCGATGACCAGATCGCCTACCTCAATATCGCCCATCTTGCGCCAACCGGTAGGCGTCATCAGTAAACTATCAAGCGGGTGCGCTCGGCCGCGCATGAAAGCGAGCGGAGCGACTTCGATAACTCGCTTTTCCAGCAGCCGCGTCACTCGCTCATAATCAACAAGATCAAAGAGCGCATCGTAGAGCGGGCGCAAATATGGATCAACTTTATCCTGAAGGTCGCCCGGCAGAAACCCCAATCTCTCGCCCGCTTCAACGGCAGGCCGCGCCAGCACTATGCGATTGACTCGTTTTTGAACGAGCGCCTCGACGGCTTTTGCTACGGCGAGGTAAGTCTTTCCGGTTCCGGCTACGCCTATTCCGAAAACGATGTCGTTTTTCTCGATTGCTTCTATGTAGCGGCGCTGATTAACGGAGCGCGCGGTGACCTGCTTTTTGCCCGCAGGATTGAGGCGCGTGACGGTGAAGTAATCGCGCAGCGTGTAGGCGCGGTCTTCGGCTATCTGCTTGAATGCCGATTTCAATTCGTCATTTGACATCCGCCGCCCTTCTTCAAAAAGCGCGGCGTAATCTTCGAGAATCTTTTCGACAAGCTCAACATCCTGCTCGTCGCCTTCGATCATAAGCTCATTGCCGCGCAGGTTCACGCGCACGTCGAGCAGGCTTTCGAGATACTTGACGTTTTCGTCGTAAGGGCCGAACAGCGCCCTTATGCCTTCTTCAGGTAAAGTGACTTTCTTCAATACCGATGTCTTTTCTCCCATGAAAAAAGCGCCCCGTCTGCCTTGAGACTCACAAGCGCGGATGGGCGCACTCTCATTATCGCACCTGGATCAAAAGATTTATTAGCCGATTTTCGCGGTTCACAAGCCAAAGCTACTACAGTATCGCCATCAATACAAGTCACACCCGCAGCCTGAACTCTTGCTCGCTCAGGCAAAGAATATTTTATCGTGGCCTCGCGCAGATTTACAGTGACGCTTTGTCGGCGTCCTCTCTTTTAGCAAAATACTCGACCGGCAATCTGGATTAACTATAAGTCCTTTAAGTTTGACAGGCTCCCCATCATCGCTTGACTTTCAACTTCTGCTGCAACCAGTCGCCGAGCGTATTCAGCACGTCATCAGGAATCGAAGTTGTTTCGAGCGAAGTGTATTCGCTGAATGCGCCGGTCTTTGACGGCAGGAAAAGATGATTGAGACCGGGAAAGACGCGCGCGGTCACGTCTTTGTTTCCCGCTTCGCGCGCCGCCTGCTCAAGCATCGCGGCCTGCTCAGCCGTAACCTGCCGGTCGAGCGCGCCCTGAAGGATCAATATCGGCTGGCGCACTTTGCGAATCGTCGCGAGCGGATCGTATTTCAAAAACTCTCTCATCCACGGAGAGCGAAATCGCTCGGTCAGTCCGGGCGCGTCGCGGTCTTCTTCAATCGCGCGAATCGCCTCCTGTTGCTCTTCCAATTTCTTGGCGCGCTCTTGTGGCGTGAGGCTCGGGTCTCTCTCAAGCACATCTCTCGCCTGATCTGCGAGCACTGCGCCGCCGCGCTTTGCCGTTCCCGCCATCAATACAATCGCCGCGATGCGCGGGTCGCTTGCGGCAACCATAGGCGCGATGATGCCGCCTTCGCTGTGGCCGACCAGAGCTATGCGATTCGGATCAATGTCTGCACGCTTGCGAAGATAATCAATCTCGGCGCGAACGTCGTCGGCGAAATCGAAGCTGGTCGCCGTCTTGAGCGTGTCGGCTCCGGTTGATTTTCCGACGCCGCGATCATCAACGCGAAGCACGGCTATGCCGCGAGCCGCGAGCGACTCTGCAATCTGACGAAACGGGCGATACTTCTCAAGCCCAGCGAGCGGAAGCGCCTCGTCGCGCGTCTGCTGACCTGAGCCTGTTATCATGATGACGGCGGGGAAAGGCCGCTTGCCAGATTTTGGCAGAAGCAAAGTGCCCGCAAGCGCGAAGCCTTTTGCTTGAACCGTGACTTCTTCGGCGGTGAAGGAAGCATTGGGCGGCGCGCTGTAATCTTCTTCCGTCTTCGTCTTTGATGCGAGCGCGGCTTTGAGCGCCGCCGCGTAATCTTTATAGTCTTCGCGAACGGCGTTGAAGTTTTGAGCCGGAACTATAATTGCCGCGATGCGGCCCTGCGCGTCCGCCCACACGACGAAACTCGCAAGACCAATCGTGACGTTGTAGCGATCAAATGCGGCTTTCTGCCCGCCAGCCGCTACGCCCGCAGGCTGAACCTCGTCGCGCCCGACGCGCTCAATTTTCATGGTGGCGTTTGGAAAGATGGGAATCTGTTGAACGCCGCCCTGTGTAGCGTCGTATTGAGCCATCGCGAACTGGAACATATAAAAGATATTCCCGCCGACGAGCGCCGTCCCTTTTTGATAGGGAAGCTCGCGCGACTTGCCGTTGTTCGTTATAGTGGCGACGTTGTCTTTGATTAAGACAGATTGCTCGAAGGGCGAGTTATTGACTCTGCCTTTTGCTGTGGACGATAGAGGCGAGCCTGCTTTATCGGTTTCAAGCGTCGTATTGAGATCAATCGCGCCGCCGGGCAGGTTCAATTCCGTGTGGCCTGTGGCTGAGTAGCCCTCCGGCTGGCATCTGATTTCAAAAGTCTCGCGGCCTAATGACTGGTCGCCGAGCGTGAACAGGAAAACGCCTTTGCCGCACACGGCGGGCGAAAGCAACTTAGCTGCGGGCGGAATATTCGCCTGAGCAGGTTTGTCTTGTGCCGTGATAAGTTGCGCAGGCACTATGAGCGCAGCGGCTATTATAAGACTAATTGTTTTCATCAGTCCCTCACTCTCCGGGTTTTCGCAACGTAAGCGTGCGCGGTATGCCTTGAAGATCGCTCGTCACATCAATCAATTCGAGCGCGGTTGCATCAATCAAGTTGCGAATCGCATCAAGCTGGCTGTAGCCAATCTCTATGATCATATACCCGCGCGGCTTCAAATACTTGGGCGCATCGTTGAGCAAGCGGCGATAAAAATCCAATCCGTCCGCGCCGCCATACAAAGCAACGCGCGGCTCCCAATCGCGCACTTCGCGCTGCACAAGCTCAGGCTTCGATTCATCAACGTAAGGCGGATTCGACGCGATGAAATCAACCGATGCTTCAAACGCTCGCTCTTGCAATGGCTCAAGCAAATCGCCTTCGAGAAATTCAATCCGATCAGCCACGTTGTGCCGCTCGGCATTCGCTCGCGCGACCTCAATCGCTGCGCGCGAAATATCAATCGCAATCACTCGCGCGTTCTTTACAAACGCCGCAACTGTCACGGCAATGCAACCTGAGCCTGTGCCAACGTCAACGATGAGCTGGCCTCGCTTATCACTCAAATCATACGCGGCGGTTTCGGCTTGCGCCAGATTGATCACTCGCTCGACGAGGAACTCTGTTTCAGGGCGCGGGATGAGCGCGCCGGGTTTGACGATAAAATCAAGCCCGTAAAATTCCTGATGGCCCGTGATGTATTGAAGCGGCTCGCCCGCCGCGCGTCGCTCTACGAGTCGCAGATACTCTTGATAACGAGCCTCATCAACTTCTTCGTGTGGTCTTGTGAGCAGGTAAGCGCGATCAAGGCCGAGCGCGTGGCCGAGCAGAACGCCAGCCGTGCGTCGCGCTTCCGCAACTCCGGCAGCGCCGAGGCGCGCGGCCCCTTCTGCAATCGTCTCGACTATCGTGGGCATGAGTTTCTTGTTTCTGGTTTCAATAGCAATTTGCAATTGGGTGAGACTGATGCGATTTTGGAGCGCGGCGAGCGTAAAGCCGCGCTCCAAAGCCGCTCAAACCGCTCAGGTCGCATTCATTCGCAAACCGCTGTAGTTGCGCCTGAAGAACCAGAAACGAGAGACCGGAAACTAAAGACTTCAAGCGGCAGCTTCGGTGTCGGCCTTGAGCTTTTCAGCCTGATAGTGGGCAACGAGAGCGTCTATCAAATCGCCTATATCGCCTTCAATAAAGGTATCAAGCTGATGCACGGTGTAGCCGATGCGATGATCGGTCACGCGATTGTCTTTGAAGTTGTACGTGCGAATCTTCTCAGAGCGGTCGCCGCTGCCAACCATTGAGCGGCGCTCCGAAGCAATTGCGTTGTGCTGCTTCTCGCGCTCCATCTCAAGCAGCCGCGAGCGCAACACGCGCATGGCCTTTTCGCGATTCTTGATCTGCGACTTCTCGTCCTGCATTGAGACTACGGTGTTCGTAGGCAGGTGCGTGATGCGAACAGCCGAATAAGTCGTGTTGACGGACTGGCCGCCAGGTCCCGACGAGCAGAACGTATCAATGCGCAAATCCTTAGGGTCAATCTTGATGTCGACCTCTTCCGCTTCGGGGAGCACCGCCACTGTTACCGCAGATGTGTGGATGCGGCCCGAGCTTTCGGTCTGAGGAACGCGCTGAACGCGATGCACGCCGGATTCGTGCTTGAGCTTTGAATAAACCTTGTCGCCTTCGATCAACAGAATCGCTTCTTTGATGCCGCCGATGCCCGATTCAGAAACGTCTAGCACCTGCACGCGCCAGCCCTGACGCTCGGCGTAGCGCGTGTACATTCGCATAATCTCAGCAGCAAACAATGTCGCTTCGTCGCCGCCCGTACCCGCTCGGATTTCGAGGATAACGTTCTTCTCATCATTCGGGTCTTTCGGAATCAACAAGACTTTCAACTCGCCTTCAACTCGTTCGCGCCGCGCTTCAAGCTCGACAAGCTCCGCGCGAGCGAGTTGCACCATCTCGTCGTCGTCTTCAGTCTCGATCATCTCCCGCGTGTCGCGGATGCCCTGGTCGAGGGCTTTGAATTCGCGATATTTTGCGACTATTTCCTCAAGCTCACGATGCTGCTTGGCGGTGCGCGCGTACTTCTGCTGATCAGCTAGCAACTCAGGCCCGCTCAGTTGCTTCGTCAATTCTTCGTACTTCTCTTCGATTGCGTCGAGTTTATCGAACATATAACCTCAGTGTCCTTTATCTTTGGTCGCTTGTCCTTTGTTTTGAGGCGCCAACCAATGGACGGCATACAAATAACAAATGACTAAGGACAAATGACTAATTAGCAGGCTCAAGCTTCAGCGATTCTTCAAGCGCGTAGATTGCGACTTCGAGTTGAGAATCGTCCGGCTCTTTCGTCGTGATGTTTTGCAGCCAGATTCCTGGTCGCGTGATTACGGAAAAGAACCATTGAGCGCGGCTGCGCGCAGATGCGCGAATAATTTCGTATGATACTCCCGCGATGACCGGGATCAATGCCACGCGGGTCAGAAAGTTCAAAAATAGCGAATCGAATTTCACGACCGAAAACGCGACTATCGAAACCATCATCACGACCATTAAAAAGCTAGTGCCGCAGCGCGGGTGCTGCCGCCGCTTCGTGCGCGCGTTTTCAACCGTGAGAGCTTCGCCCGCCTCCCAAGTGTAAACGACTTTGTGCTCCGCGCCGTGATACTCGAATACGCGGCGAATGTCGCGCAACAGCGAAAAGCTCGCTATCATCACCAGAAAGAACGTCATGCGAATCAACCCGTCAACGAGATTGAACGCGACAGACGGTCTCACAGGATGCAACATCGCTTGCAGCCACGCCCACGCGTTCGCAAGCCAGGAGCCTCCCATATTTGCCGTGACCGCTTCGCCGCTGAAATAGACGAAGAGCATATTCGTAAGCACCAGCGGCAGCACGATGAACAACAAAATGTTGAATGCCAGCGCGAAGATGATTGAGCCAGCCGCCGCCCAGTTCGATTGCTTCTTTTGAGTTTTCACTTCAGCCAGAGGCATTTCAGCAACGGCGACTGTTGCCGCAGCAGGTGCGCCAGCGGCAATGGCCGCGGCTTTCAATTCTTTCTTCGCCGCTTTCTTTGCGGCGAGTTCTTTCTGCGCCTGCTCGAAAGCGACGTTGGCCGAAAAGTTCAATGCCTTAATGCCGAGCACCATCGAGTGAATCAAGACAGCCGAACCGCGAAGCACGGGAAGCTTCAACAGCGGATACTTTTCCGCCAGCACAGGAAGCTGCTCGCTCTTTGAAATGATCTGGCCGTCAGGTCGCCGCACGGCTACTGCATACGAGTGCGGAGCGCGCATCATCACGCCTTCGATGACCGCCTGCCCGCCGACTATGATTTGATCTTCTCTCATAACGATTTTAGATTTTGGATTTTGGATTCGGCGCGGTAATTTTCACATAAGCCAGAATTAGAATCCGCCCATCCAAAATAAAAAAATATTGGTTGCCGGAAGCTGCTTCATGAGAGACAGCGCCCGACAACCAATATTCGGTTGTTGCCTATTTAAGCTTCGGTCTTGCGACCGTACTTGCGATTGAACCTCTCGACGCGACCAGCGGTGTCAACGAGTTTCTGCTTGCCGGTGAAGAACGGGTGGCAATTAGAGCAGATTTCAAGTCTTATTTCAGGCTTCGTAGAGCGCGTCTGCCACGTCTCGCCGCACGCGCAATGCACCGTCGCAGTCATGTACTTCGGATGAATGTCAGGCTTCACTTGTCTCTGTACTCCTGTCAGGAATTTCTCTTTTAGTGCAACGATTAATGCTAACCGATTCCGCGCGGGCGTGTCAATGATGGAAAATCCGAAGTCCGGCGTCCAGAGTCAGAGGTCTATACAAAAATTGGCTGAGGGTATGACCTGTGACTTCGGACTACGGACGCCGGACTTCGGACTCTATTTTATTGACGCAGCAGGCTGAGGCTGCCGGAGATGGTCGACATCTTCAATCGGCGCGAGCCGTCGCCTAAACGACCGCGCGCCCAGCGCCGCGGGCCGTGCTCTTCCGAGCGCACTTCAATCGGGAAATCAGTCTTGATCGAGCCGCTGAAGCTCGACATATCAACTTCTGCATCAAGCTCCGATGGCATCTTCACGCTCACATCGCCGCTCACGGCGGAAAATTTCATGTCGCCCGCGCCTTCGAGCCGATTGATTTCGACATTGACATCGCCGCTCACCGAAGTCCCGCTCGCTGTGCCGGAAACGTCTTTCACCTTCACGTCGCCGCTCACAGATAAAGCGTGCACGCGCCCTGTCACGCCGCTCACTTCGACGTTGCCGCTAACGGACGAGACACGCTCGAAGTCGTAATTGATCGAGCGCGGAACCTGCACTTCAAATTTGACGCTCGCGTTGCAATTGCACTCTCTCGGATAGCGAGCGACTACTTCAACGCGGTTGCCGCTGCTGCGGTCTTCGATTTCAACTCGGTCGCGGTCGCGCCCCTCCTTCGTTCCTTTAACGATAATCGCGCTGCCATCGTAGCCGGTCACGATAACATCGCCCGATATGTTGCCGATGCTGATCTGGCCGCCCGCGCCGATGTTGTACGACTTTTGAAAATCCTGCGCCGCAGCCGCGCCTGCAATCATTAAGCCGAAAGCGATGGATAGAAGCGAGAGACGAAGCGGTTTGTTAAACATACTGACTGAAACTCCTTTCGAGACTTGATTGAATCTTTACGTCGAGTGAGTGTCGGCGCTCAGGAAAAGGTTTCAGCCGCGCTCAAAAATTTTTCGGGCGAAGCATTGCGCGCACTGCTGTTGACGCTTACCCTTCTGAGTTAGAGAATGAACGTTAGAAGATGAACAAGCGATTCGTGCGACACTGTCGCTTGCAATCTGCAAGGAGGTGCGAATGGCGCTGATAAACGAGCGAGATCAGCAGACAATCCGCAAGCATTTTGAAGAAAACCTCGCTGGGGATGTCGAGATAGTGATGTTCACCGAGCGGCCTTCGCCGATAATCGTTCCGGGTCGTGAGCAATGCGAAACCTGCGAAGACACGCGCAAACTGCTCGAAGAGGTCGCCGCGCTGTCGGATAAGCTGCGCCTCACCGTTCACGAGATTTCTGAAGCAATAGACGAAGCGGCAAGCTACGGCATTGATCGCGTTCCGGCCTTCGTCGTCAAAGGCGCGGCGCGCGGGCGCGTTCGCTTCTTCGGCATCCCGTCGGGCTACGAATTCTCAGGCTTCATCGCTGACCTCGTCGACGTATCAACGGGCAACAGCGGGCTTTCCGAAGAGACTCGCGAGTTCTTAGGCTCGCTCACCGAAGATGTGAACATAAAAGTCTTCACCACTCCGAACTGACCGTACTGCCCTGCTGCGGCCAGGCTGGCCCACCAGATGGCAGTTGAAAGCGAGCGCGTGACGGCTGACGTTATCGAAGCGATGGAGTTCCCCGATATGGCTGGTCGCTATCGAGTGCGTGGCGTGCCGAAGATCATCGTCAACGAAGATACCGAGTTCGTCGGCGCGCTGCCAGAAAATCAGTTTCTCGAATACGTCAAAGCAGCGGTCGCAGGCAACGGTGAAAGCACAGGCGCGTCCTGAAGGTTGATGTTGAAAGCTTCAGAAAGAGCGGCGGCGCGATTCGTAATCGCGGATTGCGTCTTCGTGCTGAAGAGTCAAATCGATGTCATCCAGCCCTTTAAGCAGGCACTCGCGGCGGAATGGATCAACGTCGAAATGAAACTCGCGCCCCGCGTCGTCCGTGATCGCTTGCCGCTCAAGGTCAATCGTCAGTTGATAGCCGGCGCTTGCGCGCGCGCGATTGAATAATTCTTCGACTTCCGATTCTGAAAGCCTGACAGGAAGCATCCCGTTCTTAAAGCAGTTGTTGTAGAAAATATCGGCGAACGAAGGCGCGATGATTGCGCGAAACCCGTAATCGCTCAAAGCCCACGGCGCGTGCTCGCGCGACGAACCGCAGCCGAAATTCGCTCGCGCGAGCAGAATGGTCGCGCGAGCGAATCGCTCCTGATTCAACTCGAAATCCTTATTCAGCGTGCCGTCTTCGTTGAAGCGCCAGTCGTAAAATAGAAACTCGCCGAAGCCCGTCCGCTCGATTCGCTTCAAGAACTGCTTCGGGATGATCTGGTCGGTGTCGACGTTCACGCGGTCGAGCGTTGCGACAATGCCTCTGTGCTTTGTGAATGGTTTCATCCTGTTTTTTGTCTCCGTGCGTTTTGTTTTCTCTACAGATTATCAATCTCAATCAATCGTTTAATCTCATCTTTGTTTGCGGCCACGCGCACTAGGCGATTTCGAAAGCTGCCGTTGATTGCGTGACGCGCGCCGTCGCGCTCAATCGCAAGCTCGCCCGTGTGATAATCAATCGTGTAATACGGGTCTTTCAACAGATTGCCCGTCAGGACCGCAACCACGTCATGCGATTTGCGAATCGCGCCCGAAGCCGTGAGCTTGCGAATACCTGCGAGCGTAGCCGCCGAAGCAGGCTCGCAGCCAATGCCGTCGCGGCCTATCATCGCTTTCGCGTCGGCAATTTCCAGCTCTGTCACTCGTTCGACAACTCCGCCTGTTGATTCGACTGCGCGCAGGGCTTTTTTCCACGAGACTGGATTGCCAATCTTTATCGCCGTAGCGAGCGTCGCAGGGTGTGCTTGCGCGTGCAGAGCCGACTTGTCGGACGCAATGAACAGATCATAAAACGGCGACGCGCCTTCGGCTTGAATGACGGCCAGGCGAGGCAGGCGATTAATAAAGCCAAGCTCATGCATCTCACGAATCGCTTTGCCGATGGCAGACGAGTTGCCGAGATTGCCGCCGGGCAGAACTATCCAGTCGGGCGCGCGCCAATTGAGTTGCTCCATCAATTCAATTGCGATGGCTTTTTGTCCTTCCAATCGAAACGGGTTTATCGAGTTCAAAAGGTAAACATCGGTTTCATCGGCCAGCTCGCGCACGATTCGCATCGCGTCGTCGAAGTTGCCTTCGATTTCGATAACCGTCGCGCCGTATTCGAGAGACTGCGAGAGCTTGCCGTAAGCGATTTGCCCTGCGGGTATGAAGACGAACGCGCGCATAGAGGCTTGCGCCGCATAAGCGGCCATCGAAGCCGATGTGTTTCCCGTCGAAGCGCAGGCAACGGCTCGCGCGCCGAGCAGCGCGGCTTGGGTCACGCCTGTAGTCATGCCGTTGTCTTTGAACGAGCCTGTCGGGTTCATGCCCTGATGCTTGAATCGAAGAGTATCAAGGCCCGCATAATCAGCCGAGCGCGGAGCAGCGTATAGCGGCGTGTTGCCTTCGGCGAGCGTCACGACCTTTGATAGATCATCGGCGAAAGGCAGCAACTCTCGAAAGCGCCAGACGCCGCTTCGATCAATATCTTCGCTGCTCATCCTGCGCTCGCGAAAAATTGTTTTCATCTCATCCGCGCCGCCGGGCAGATGAAAATCATAAGCCACATCGAGCAATCCGCCGCACGATGGGCAGGTGTAAAGCCGCT
Organism: Blastocatellia bacterium; assembly: GCA_035575515.1. Classification (GTDB taxonomy): domain Bacteria; phylum Acidobacteriota; class Blastocatellia; order UBA7656; family UBA7656; genus DATLXU01. Next base: position 29,448 of record DATLXU010000022.1, on the reverse strand, counting down.
CGGTTATTTCGTATCGAGCTAGGCAGGCAGATTCTATGCAACTGAGGTGCGCGCTCATCGCAGGTAGGTTAGTTTAGTCGGCGCGGGAAAATCAAATAGGAGTCTGAAGTCCGAAGTCTTGAATCCGAAGCCCTGTTGACAAGGGTATGAAAACGATTCCTTGATGGCGAGCGATTTTTGACTACGGACTTCGGACTATTATTCAGGCGCGTGCTCTTGCCACAGGCGATTCCAGCTATCGCTCGGCTCGATGACCTTCAATCCGACGTTGCGCTGGCCCGCATCGCGCCAGACCGACTCGACGATTGCCGTGGCCTCGAAGTCATAAGCTGGCACGATAACTTTCAGCACCGCTCCCGGATCAATGTCGCGGGCCGTGCGCAGCCGCAATCCCGAAGGGCTTATCTCTTCGATAGTCATCTCTTCGGAAAACGCTTCGAGCTGTGAGGTGTTGCCTTCGACGCGCGCGCGGATCGAGACTTTGGCGCGCGGCTCGGCGCGGCGGTCCTCGTCCTGGTCTTCGGCCTCGTGCGCTTCGGCCAGCAGATCGTCATAGCAGGGAGCGCACACCTGACGGTAGCCAAGATGAGCCACAGCAGCCAGCTCCGCCATGCGCGATATGTTAACAAGATGACTGGTTCGCTCGTTGCATCGGTCGCAGAAGCCCGACATACGAAAAAACTCCTTAAGCCTGACTAAACTGCGTGGGCGCAGGAGAGACTTTCCTTTCTCGAAATTATGTGACAGTTCAACCCGTCCAAGATGCGGCAAGTATATGCACATTTGCTTATGGACTCAACAGGAATTTTACCTTTCTGAATAATCGCGCCGGACCCGGCAAATGGGCCGGATTCAGATGGGTTCTCCTGCGTGCTGATTGCGCATTGAAACCTGAGCCGAAACTGTTGCGGAATAACTATTCAGAATAGCCGCAGGAGCGCTCAGAAGCTCACTGCAGATTGGTGGCCGGGCTTGCCAAGAGTTTGAGCAGATGCCCTGCGGGCATTGCTTTGTGCCACCATTTCAGTTAAGTTCATTGCTACCCTACCAGCACAGCGGGAGATATAGATGGATTCAGACAAGCCCCACATCTTAATCATTGAAGACGACGAAGACACTCGATTCGTCTACAGCGTGCTTTTGCAGATCGAAGGCTACAGGGTTACTCACGTAGGCACGGTCTCAGACGCTCTTGCGCGCGCGCTTTCGACTCAATACGACCTGATAATTATGGACGTGCGCTTGCCCGACGGCGACGGCGTTGAGTTGTGCCAGCAGATTCGCGTGTTCAATCGCATCACGCCGATCATGTTCGTCTCCGCTGCCGCTTATCAAAAAGATGTGGAGCGCGGAATGGAGGCGGGCGCTCAAGCCTACCTGACCAAGCCGGCGAGCGCGGAGGATTTGCTCGATAAAGTAAAATACCTGCTCGGCCAGAAGGGAATGGTTGAGGCGCAAAAGAACGCCTCTGCGCTGCCGGGCCTCATAGCCGATGCGCCTGTTGCAGCGGCCTTGATTGACAAGGAGCGGCGCTACAAAGCCGTGAGCGAATCTTATGCGGCGGCGGGCGGCTACGATGCCACTCAGTTGATCGGCAAGCAGGCCACAGATATTTTCCCGGACGTTTCGGGCGAGGCGAGTCAGATGATTGACCTCGTCCGCCAAACAAAACAACCGCGCTTCATCTCGCGCTATCCTTATCTCACCCCGCACAATCCCGAACGCGGAGTCACCTACTGGGACGCCGCGATGTGGCCGATAGATAGTAATGAATCCGGCACTGATATTTTAATCGTCATCCGCCAAAAAGAGCAGAGCGGCGACATTGTGCCAGCGTAAGGAAGAATCGGAGACTCACAAAAGAAAAAGGCCGGAGGAGCGGAGGAACTGAACAAATCAGTTTTCCAATCCTCCGGCTTTTGGTCTTTATTCTGGCTCGCGCTCTACTGCCTTCCCGGCATCGCGCCCGGCGGCAGGCCGACAGGTCCTTGCGGCGTGCGGCGCGGAGCGTTAGGCGAGCGGCCTGGAAGCCCCGGCATCTGCGGCTGGGCAGGTATCTGCGGCTCTTCTGATTGCTGGCTCGCGCCTGCTTCAAACGCCTTTGCAATCACATCATCGTAAACCTTGATCGTTCCGTCTTTCTTCAATTGATCAACGGTCATCGTCAGGTATGAGTCAAAAAATGTGTTGCGCTTCGCGTCGAGCAGCCTGTCGGTTATTGACTTGCGCTGCTTCTCGAACTCTGCGTCATCCGTCGAAGGCTCTTGTTTGCTCAGCATCGCCGCGACTACATAAGCATTGCCGTTTTCAGTCTTGATCGGCTCGCTGGTCACTTCGCCCGCGTTGAGCTTATAAACTGGTTCGCGGTCGGCGTCCGTCGTAAGCTGGCCGATTGAATCGCCGAGCCTGAGTCCCGCACGCTCGTCGAGCTTCACTGGCGGCTGCTCTTTTTCATTCGGCGTGCCGGACTTTTTAGCACCGCCGTACTGCCGAATCATGTCTTCGGCTGCCTTTTGGAGCTCGTCAGGAGTCTTCGCCTTCGCCATCTGCCGTGCGAGGTCTAGGGCCATCTCGCTAGCTTTCATTTTGCGATAATCGCGCTCGACTTTATCTTTCACCTCTTCGTAAGCAGGGGTGTGAGGGTCGAGCTTGCCCGTGTACATCGCCACGGCGAAGCCTTCGTTGACTGGCATCCACGTCGTCACGTCATTGATATTTTGCAGCGCGAAGATGGCCGACTGGAACTCCGACGCTTCTCCGAGATCGGGCAACTCCTCTCCCTGCGCAAACGAACCCGTATCTTTTACCACAGCCACGTCAGAGCCATACTTCTTATTAATCTCAGCGGCGACCGCATCGGGGTTTTTTGTTTCCTTCAAGCGCGTTTCGGCTTCGCGGATTATCTCGACAGCCTTGTCGTAGCCTTTGCCCGCACGCGCGTTCTTTAGAACTTCGTCGCGCACTTCGGCAAAGCTCGGCACCTTCCGGTCGGTCACTTTGAAGATGTAGAACTTGACTTTGTCGGGACCTAAGACCGGGTCGCTCACTTCGCCCTGCTTCAAGCGAAACACGCTGCTGAGAGGATCATTCTTTCCGCTCTGGGTATTTTTCTCGACATCTTTTTTATTGACCCATCCGATGTCGCCGCCTTTGGCCTTTGTCTTCGCGTCCTCGCTCGCTTCCTGCACGAGCTTTGCGAAATCTTCGGCTGCCTTGCCCTCAGCGCCGCGAGCGCGCGAGACCAGATCCTGCGCCTTCTTTCTTACATCTTCTTCTTTCGCATCTTTGGGAATGTTCAGGACTATCTGGCTGACGCGCACCCGCTGCACGTACTGGTCGGGGGCGGCCTCAAAAGTCTTCTTCAATTCTTCCTCAGGTATCTGAACCGCAGCTTCGGCCTTCTTCTGGTCAACGAAGATGTATCGGGCGCGACGCTCTTCGACGGTGATTTGATAATCGTTCTTGTGGTCCTCGAAGTACTTGCGCATCTCATCGTCGTTGACCTGAACTTTATCGCGAAACTTGTCCGTATTGACCTCGACCCATCGAACGTTGTAGTTGGTGTTTGAGCGACGATAGTCTTCTTTCACTTCATCGAGCGAGACTTCGACTCCGGCGGTGATGTAGCTCTTAAGATGTTCTTCGGCAATCGAAGGGCGCACGAGTTTCTCTTCAAAGTCGAGCGGGGTCATTCGGAAGCTCTGCTGAACATAGTAGCGATACTGCTCAGCGCCGGGCCATGGATTAAGGCCGGGTATCTGTCTTATTCGCGCCTGCACATCTTCATCAGTTGCGCCGATGTTCAGCCTTTCGGCTTCATACAGAATCACTTTTCTTTTGATTAGCTGGTCGAGCACCTGCGAGCGCGTTTCCTTATCAATGCTGTTAGGGTCGGGACCGCCCACGCGGCCCTGTCCTCTAGCGACTTCCTGCCCGAAAGAGTTGAGCGCATCGCGCAACTCTTTCACGGTGACTTTGTAGCTGCCGACTTTGGCGACCGCAGCGTTATCTCCGGTCGCGCCGAACAGACCCGAAGCGCCGCCTCCGACAACGACAGAGAAAAGCCCTATAAGGCTCAATGTCAGCACGCCTATGAAGAATACCAAGAATGCATTGCGCGAACGCTTGCGTCCGCTTAAGAACTTCAACATAACCCTTATTGCCTCCGAATGATTTACCCCGCGCTCGCAAGGCGAGCAAATCCAATGTGAGGGGAAAAGCGAATTGTAGTCGAGTAGCGGCAGAGTTGACAACCGCGACACGGAGACGCGAAGACTCGTCACGCAATGGCTGTAAACCCTTGCCCGCGCTTGCTTCTTTGTGTTAGCTTTCAATCACCCTGAAAACTTTTTGCTTGGGGAGTCACTTGAATGGAAAAGCCAACACAACAAAACACAATACAAGACAGCTTTCTCAACAGTGCCCGCAAAGAGCGGTCGAATGTGACGATTTACTTGATGAGCGGCGTGAAGCTCACGGGGAGGATTAAGAGCTTCGACAAGTACTCGGTGATTCTGGAGGCAGGCTCGCAGGAGCAGTTGATTTTCAAGCACGCCATCTCGACCGTTTCGATACCCCGCGGAGGCGGGCGCGAATTCTCTTATCGAGGGCAGAGCGCGTCCGAGCGCGAGCATACATCGGAACGCGAGCAGACGGGTCAGGCCGGAACGGCAGCAGGTCAAGAGAAATCCTGAGCGGCGCGCTGCCTGTTTGAAAGCGCCATCATTTATGCGGGCTGCCTCGCCGGGCAGCCCGACTAATTTGCAAGCCTTCAACATCGCAACGAACCCTTTTATCCGGCGAAGAACTCCACAGGCTTTCCGATTGAAATGCGAGGGCTGTTCATAACAATGGAAGGCATGGACGGCTGCGGAAAGAGCACGCAGCTTGAGATGCTTGCGCGGGCGCTCGGCGAGCGCGGATTTGACATCGTCGTCACACGCGAGCCGGGCGGCACCCCCATCGGCGAAGGCGTCCGCTCGCTGCTGGTCTCAGACGCGAGCGTCGGCATCGCTCCGCTTACGGAGCTTTTCTTAATCGTCGCCGCGCGCGCGCAGCACGTAACAGATGTCATAAAGCCGGGCGTTGAAGCTGGCCGCATAGTCATCTCGGACCGCTACACGGATTCGAGCGTCGCGTTTCAAGGCTACGGGCGCGGGCTTGACCTTGCGTTTGTGAACGAAATGAACCGCGTTGCAACCGGAGGATTCAAGGCTGATCTGACGATTGTGCTGGACCTTGAGCCTGAGCTTGCTCAATCGCGAATGAGCGCGCGACCAATTGGCGGATTGCTCGGCGCGTTCGATGAAGAGAAATTAGATTTTCACGCGCGCGTGCGAAGAGGATATTTAGACCTCGCCGCTTCTGAACCTTCGCGCATCCGCCTCGTTGATGCTTCGGGCACAGCCGAAGAAACGCACGCGAAGGTGATGCAGCTTGTAGAAACAGCGATCAGGAGTCGAGGAGTCATAAATCAGTGAATTTGAAATCTGAGATTTGGAATTCAAGCAGTTGATTCCGGGATTTGAGATCTCAAATTTGAAATTCGCCATACCCCGACCTCTGACCTCTGACCTCTGACCTCTGCTTATGCTTGACGACGAGCTTGTCATAGAAACGCCCGAACGGGTCGAGCTTCATTACGTGCTCGCCAATGTGGGCAATCGTTTTCTCGCCGCCGCGATAGACCATCTCATACAGGCCGCCGCGGTGTTCATAATCGTCGTCATCGTCGGAGCGTTCAACGACTGGCGCATCTTCAGCGGTTTGAGCGGGTGGACGGTTGCGCTTCTCGTGCTTGTTGGCTTTGCGATTTACTGGGGCTACTTTGTGCTGTTTGAGACCTTGTGGAGCGGGCAAACGCCGGGCAAGCGGATTATGAAGCTGCGGGTCGTGCGCGAAGACGGGCGGCCAGTCCGATTCTTTGAAGCCTTCGTCCGAAACCTGCTGCGCCTCGCGTTAGACTTCTGGCCGTTCCCCTCTTATGCAGTCGGAGTTATTTCGATAATCTTCAGCGCGCGGTCGAAGCGCGTCGGCGATTTCGTAGCCGGAACCGTAGTCGTGAAAGAGCGCGCAACCGAAGCGCCCTCGCTCGATGATGTGATTCGCTTTTCGGAAGCCGAGCAGCGAAGGGTCGAGCGCGCCGCGCCAGCACCGTTTCTAGCCGATACGCGACTGCTAGATGAGCGCGAGCTTCAGGCGATAGAGACTTTCCTCAAACGACGTTATGAATTGACTCAGACGAATCGCGCGATGCTCGCTCGTCGCATCGCCGCGCCCGTTGCCGCAAAGCTCGGAATCGCGAACGAGCAACTCATTTCGCCCGAAACCTTGCTCGAAGAGATCGAGCGTCAGCACCGCGCGCAATCGCGCTATTTTGATTGAGGTTATTTCGATAAGGTTTTCGCTTCAGTCCTTTCACTTGCTTGCCGGCGGCTCTTTGGCCACGATGCCGACGTTGGCAATAGTTTCGCCTTTCGTCATCGAAGGCACGGCACGAATGAACAAGACAACACCCGCCGCGGGCGCGCGAGCTTCAAAAATAATCTTGCCGACATAGTCCGTCACATATCCGAGCTTCATGCCTTGTTCTACATAAGTCCCGCGCCGCACGAGCGGATAAAAAATTCCCGTCTGTTCGCTCGCCACAGTCGCGACTCGCTCAATCCACACGGGATGCTCTATGAAAGTCGGCGCGCCCGCCATCATCTTCAAATAACGCATCACGCTCAAGCACCCTTCGACCAGCGCGCTCACGTCATCAGCCTCAACCGTTCCCGCGTGACCGGCTTCGACCGTTATCGAAGGCTTGCCGCGCGTCGTGGCGGTGTTTTCGAGATAGCGCGAAGCCGCAGGGTCTTTTGGGCGGTCTGCGGAAATTATTATGTGATCAAGTCCAAACGCCAGCGCCATCTCGCGCGATATTTTATCCTGAGTTTCGTTTCCGGTTTTAGTCCAGTAGCTGTAGGGCCGGAGGCTTTCGTCAATGTCACCGCCGTGCAGATCAATTAGATGGTCGCACTGCTCGACGACCTGTTTGGTTATCAAATAAGAAGCGCGGTCGGTTTGCGTGCCGTCCATTTTGCCGGGATACATTCGATTCATGCTTTTGCCGTCGACGGGATTTATATGCGCGATCTTCTGCTCGAATGAAGGGACGTTGACCAGCGGCACGATAATCACCGTACCTGAAATTTCCGCCGGGTTCAGTCGCGCAATGAGCTTTTCGAGCGCGATAATCGAAGCGTATTCGGTTCCGTGCGCGCCCGATACGAGCGCGAGGACCGGGCCAGGCTTTGCGCCGTGCACGACGACGACAGGGATGCTCAAAGCGGCATCGCTTGCGGCTGGCACTTCGATTGCGCCGCTTGCCTTTTGACCTCGCGCCGCCGTTGCGTTGCCTACGGTGAGTGTTGCGCGCTCTTGAGCTAAAGAGAAAGCGGCGAGTTGAAATATCAGAACAACAGCGAGAGCAATCGTGCGTGGCATTGAGGCTCCTTTCGATCTGCGGTTATTCATTGAACGTGTGAATGCAAAAGCACGTGAAGCTCGCGCGGGCCGTGAACGCCCAGTGTCAACGTCAATTCTATATCAGCCGTGCGGCTCGGTCCCGTGATGAAAGTCATCGCTTGCGGCGCGCGGTTTGAATAATGCTCAGCGCGCGCTCGCGTTATCAAATCATGAAGCGTCGCCACAATTCGTTTCGAATCGAGCAGGCAGACGTGAACCGGAGGCACAAGCGAAATCAATCGGTGCTGCTCGCTTCCTGAAACGAGCACGAGCGTTCCTGTATCAGCAATCCCGTAATCGGCTGATGTCACGCCGATGCTTGCCTGAACAAGCTCGCGCTTGTAGCTTTCCATCAACTCCGCGCCGTTGTTTCCATTAACGCGCGGCGATTGACTGGAAGCGAATTCTTTGAGCGTGGGTAAGATATTCGCTCCTCGCTCAGCAAGCCATTCGCGCAAGCCAGCGTCAATGAGCGCGCGGCTGTCGCTTACGGCGACGGTTGCGGGCGCATCTTTTGGCAGAAGGCTTTTGAGATAATTCTTGATTTCGTCTGCTGATGAAATGCGCGTGACGCGGGCGCTGACTCTTTCAAGCTCAAGGCAGAAGCGACTGGTCAATTCCTCATCAGTCGCATTCACAGCACGAGGCGTGAACGAGGCCAGCGGTTTGGGCGCAATCGTTTTATCGCGTCCGAGCGCGGCGCGTATTCGTGCGAGCGTTTCCTGCTTATCAGCCATTAGCTTTTCTTGTTTTCTCTCGATGCCCATTCTTCTCTGAACGAGCGCGCGGCGAGCGGCGGCAAATCTCTCGTCGCAGTCCAGCGCGCGAAAGGCAGACGATTATCGAAAGCCTGCGCCGCAAGCCGCGCAAGCCGCGCCGCCCGCTCGAAGCGCGCAGGCGTTTTCATCGTCGCAGCCCACAGCTTGAACGCCGCGCGCTCTGCTGACTTTGCAAATCGGTTTTTGATTTTGGCAAACAACCAGCGCTCGATTGGTTTGTCATTATGCCTTTGCGAATCCGCTTCGTCGCCTTCCTTTATTTCGTATCGCAGGCGCAGCAGCATATCGGGAATATTTATCTTGACGGGGCAGGCTTCGCGGCAGGCTCCGCACAGGCTCGATGCGAATGGCAGGTTGGCGGCCCGTTCGCGTCCCAAGAGTTGCGGCGTGAGCACAGAGCCAATCGGGCCGGGATAAATCCAGCCGTAAGCGTGGCCGCCTATCTTCTGATAAACGGGGCAGACGTTCAGACACGCGCCGCAGCGAATGCAATATAACGACTCGCGCAGATGCTCATTGGCGAGCATATCAACTCGCCCGTTGTCGAGTATCACGACGTGAAGCTCATCGGGGCCTTCTTCCGTTGCCGCGCGCTTCACGCCCGTCAGGAAAGAGACATACGCGCTCATCTGTTGCCCTGATGCGCTGCGCGGAAGCAACCGCAGAAAGACCGCTAGGTCTTCAAGTCGCGGGATGACTTTTTCGATCCCCATCAACGCGACGTGCATGCGCGGAAGCGAAGTCGTCATCCGAATATTGCCTTCGTTTTCGACGAGCACAATCGTGCCGGTTTCAGCAATGGCGAAGTTCGCGCCCGTCACTCCCATATCGGCGCGGGCGAATCGCTCGCGCAAAACTCTTCGAGCAAGCGCAGTCATCCGCTCGATCTCTTCGGTCCGCTCGAAGTTGAGTTTTTCTGTGAAAAGGTCGGCAACGTCGCCGCGCGTCTTGTGAATTGCAGGCGCGATAATGTGCGACGGGCGCTCGTCTGCAAGCTGAATGATGTATTCGCCGAGATCGGTTTCAACCGCTTCGACCCCCGCGCGGGCGAGCGCGCGATTAAGTTCAATCTCTTCTGTCATCATTGACTTGCTTTTGACGGCAAGCGTCGCGCCGCGCTCGCGCGCGAGGCTGGCGATATAGTTGTTGGCCTCAGCCGAATCGCGCGCCCAGAAGACGCGCCCGCCCAATCGTTCGACGTTCGTGGTGAATTGATCGAGATAATAATCGAGATTGTTTCCGGCGTGCTCTTTGATTTCGCGGGCGCGGGCGCGAAGGATTTCCCAATCTTCGCCGACGCTCATAACGGCGAGCCTGCGGCCAATCGTGAATTTCGCCGTCGCGTTAGAGAGAGCGCGTTGAAGCTGCGCATTCACAAGCGCGCGACGATAATTCTCTACGAACGTTTCTGTTTGAATCTCGTGATTCATAACTTGTTCGCCAATAGTTCAGCGATGTGAAGGCATCGCACGTTTGAGCCGCGACGGGCGAGCAGCCCTGCTATTTGCATCAGGCAACTTGAATCGCACGCTACGATGGTATCAGCGCCGCTGCGCTCGATGCTCGCGATCTTTTCTTCTGCAATCGCGGTTGAAATCTCAGGGAACCTGACCGAGAAAGTCCCGCCGAATCCGCAGCACGCATCGGCGCGGTCCATCTCAACAAGCTCTGCGCCGCGCACCTGTTGAATCAAACGGCGCGGCTCGCTCGCAATGCCAAGCTCGCGCAACAAATGACACGAATCGTGGTAGGTAACGCGCCCGTCGTAACTCGCGCTCGTGTCTTCGATGCCGAGCACGCGAACAAGAAATTCAGAAAGCTCGAACGTGCGAGCGGCTACACGTTCAGCCCGCAACCTGTCTTTATCATCGTCGGCAAAAAGCTCGACATAAAACTTGCGAACCATTGTCACGCACGAACCCGATGGCGCAACTATGTAGTCCGACGTTTCAAGCTCGCGCTCAAATACGTCGAGCATGTGGCGTGCGACCTCGCGCGCCTCTTCGCGGTAGCCCGTGTTGAACGCAGGCTGGCCGCAGCAGGTCTGCTCCGCGTTGAAAGTGATTTCGACGCCAAGCCGCGTAAGCAATTCAGCCATTGCAAGGCCAACTCGCGGAAACATCTGATCAACTACGCATGTGACGAACAGAGATGCTTTCATACTTAGACACCTTATGCACTCGATGCGCGCAATTTCATAGCCGATAATTTGCGACGCACGCTATCTCTTTCAAAATTACTGCGCGCGAAAGAGAGGCGTATTCAAAGCTAAGAGAATTTGCGGAGACATTTTGGCAGAAGTTTGAAGGAAAGTCACTCAGTTATCGCCTCAAGCGAACGGGATTAAACGACAAGCCGCTGTGAAAAAAGCAAAGACGGAAAGAGAATTGAGCATTTCTTGATAGCCCGCTCGCGCAGCGTGTATACTCAGCTTTGAGAGCAAGCCCTGCAACCTGTCACTGCGACGTTGAGAAGTGCTTAAACACAATCCAGGCAATTCGTTCTCTTTTGTTGCCGCGCGCTTCGCACGGAGGCTTCGCGCGCTTCGCCTCATCGTCGCTTTCGTCATAATCGCGGCAACGCAGACGGGGCATTTTTACGGGCAGGGCATCGCGCCTCAGATTCAAGGCGCGACGATTAACGGCGTTGTCGTTGACGATCAAAGCTCGCCGCTGGCTGGCGCGACCGTAACGCTTTCAGGGCAGGAGATCATCCCCGCCAGAATCACAACTCAATTTGACGGCAAATTCCAATTCATCGGGCTTCAACCCGGCAGGTATCGCATCACGGTCGAGGCCGCGCGCTTTCGCAAAGAAGCGGTAAATATAACCATCGCGCGAGCGGATGAAACCATACAACAGCCGCCAATCAAGCTTCAGCCCTCATCGCTGCACGTCGCCGTGCTGGACTCAGCGAATCAGCCGCTTGCGGGCGTGACCGTTACGCTCTACAACAAAGAGCGCGGCGCGGCAGGCTCGATTGCCGAGCGGCGCACGAGCGACGAAAGCGGCGAAGCCTATTTCGGAAAGCTGCCGCCGGGTTCCTATCAACTCACCGCCGCGCTGCGCGGTTATGACGAGTACCGCAGCGACGTCTTCATCGTACCGGACATTCGCACGGAGCTTCCGCTGCAGCTTTCGGTCGCGCCCGTCATTCCGATTAACGAAAAAGCGGTCGCGCGATACAGCCTGCCCAATCTGCCTTCAAAGAACGTTCATTCGATTCTTCAAACGAGCGACGGTTGGGTGTGGATTGGAACAGACAGAGGCGTTGCGCGCTTCAACGGCTCGGATTTCAGCCCGCTCGCCGCCGCAGGTGAACTCTCTGCTGACGACGCGCGCTCGATGGCTGAGGATCGCAGCGGAACCGTTTGGATTGCCACGCCGCGCGGCGTGCGCCGGGTCAGCAGGAGCGGCGAGGATCAAGGGGTCGCGCTCGCTGCGCAAGACGCGCGGCGCATTTTTGTAGATTCGCGCGGCAACGTTTGGGTTGCGACTGCGCAGGGCGTCTTTGAGTTCAACGGCAAAGAGTTTGTATCGTTCAATCAATCGAACGGGCTTGCGTCGAATGACGCGAGAGACGTTGTCGAAGATCGCAACGGGCGCGTTTGGATTGCGACTGCAAACGGCGTAAACATCTTCGACGGCGCGCGGCTTGTCCCCTTTGAGATTCCACGCGATGCGGACAAATTCAATAATCAAAGCAGCGCCGCGCGCGCGCAGAGTGAAGCGATAACCGTAAGCGATGCTGAAGCCCTCTTTGTTGACAAGCCGGGCCGCGTGTGGATTGCGACGAGCAGGGGCGTGTTCAGCTATGACGGCAATCGCCTGAGCAGTCCTGCTGGCGGCGCTCAGCAGAGATACGAAAAGCTGCCTGAAGGTCTTTCGGTGCGTGCGATAAGCGAAGACGGCGCGGGCCGAATATGGTTTGCGCTCTCTACGGGCGGCGCGCTGTTGTACGACGCAGCGCGAAATGAATTTCAGCGAATAGGATTCCTTGAGCGCGATTCGATCTCTGCGGTCTTCACCTGCCGCGAAGGGCAGGTATGGTTCGGCACGGATAACGGCGCTGTCGCTTCTGATTTTTACAGCTTCGTCAATTTCACGACGAGCCGCGGGCTGCCCGACAACGATGTGCGCGCTGTAGTCGAATTGCCGGCTGGCGTCGGCGGGCGCGAACAGGGCGGCCTGTGGTTTTTCACCGCGACAGGGGTTGCGCGCATTGATGCATCCGAGCGATTCGAAGCGATTAAGCAATACAGCTCTTTAAGCGCGCGTGCTGTTGCGTTCGATAGCGAAGGAACGGTCTGGTTCGCGACTGAGCAGGGCGTGTTGAGATTGAGCGGTCAGAGCCTCACGCAATTTACCGACAATCGCCTTCCGTCAAACAACATTCGATGGGTTGCGAGCGTTGCAGGCGGCTCCACCGTCGTGCTTGCGACAACGAAAGGAGCGACCATATTCAGAAACGGCGAACTGACGAATCTTTCGACGCTCGCGGGATATGACGTGCGCCATGTCTTTGAAGATTCGGATGGGAGGCTTTGGTTTTCAACCGAGCGGGGCGTAAAGAGCTTCGACCCATCAACGAGCGAGGTTCAAACGATTGATGCAACTCAGGGACTGGCTGACAACGACACGCGCTCTATCATCAGGTTCAACGACAAATTGTTAATAGCCACGCGCGCAGGCGTTCAAGCCTATGACACGAGCGCGCAACGCGGTCCCTCGTTTTCTACATTCGACAGCGAGCCGACGAGCGCGATGTTCATTGACCGCGATGGATTTCTGTGGACGGGAACCGATGCGGGCCAGGTCAAAAAATTCGTCACGGTCGGCGGCCACGTCATTTCGACCGTCTATTCGGGTGACGTATTCGCGCTGACGGCGAGCCGCATCAATTCTTTTTACGAAGACAGTCGGAAGCGAATCTGGATTGCAACAGACAAAGGCGTCGTGCGACACGTCCCCGTGACGGTTGCGCCATCGGCTCAGGTGTCGCTCGATGTTGACGACAAACCCGATGCGCCCGAAGAGACTGGCCTCTACAGCGTTCCTTATGGAAGGCACAAGGTGACTTTCCATCTCATCGCCGCGAGCGCGAGCGGGCAGGTGCGATACCTCTATCGCTTGAATGCAAACGATGGTAATCAAGCGTGGCAGGCGCTGCCAGCTCAGCAGGAAGCCGAGCGCGAGATTTCAAGATTAGACCTTGATGAAGGCGCTCATACTTTCGAGTTGATTGCGCTCAATCGCGATCTGTACGGAGCAAACGCGCCCGCCGTAGCGATTTCGCTACGCGTCGAGCCGCCGCTGTGGAAGCGATGGTGGTTTTACGCGCTCGCGGTCGGAGCCTTGATAGTGGCTCTGGGAGCCGTTTTCGTGGCGCACCGCCTGCGCGAACGCGAATACGTTTTGCCGCGACATCTGCGCAATTATGTTCCGATAGAACCGAACCCATATATTGTCGGCAATCCCATTCGCAGCGAAAAGATGTTCTTCGGGCGCGAAGACGATTTCCGTTACGTGCGGACGAAGCTCGAAGGCGTGAGTCAGGGCGTGGTGATAGTTTTCTGCGGCGAGCGGCGAGCGGGCAAAAGCTCGATTCTTTATCAGGTGCTCAACGGGCGATTAGGCTCGCGCTTCATTCCGGTCTTCGTTGACTTGCAGGAGATGGTCATCGCGTCAGACTCTGAATTCTTTGCGCGCATATCTCGATTGATTGCTGATTCGGTCGCTCGCGCAAACAGCCGCGCCGTTGACGCAGCAGTTGACAAAGACCTGAGCAGCAGCGATGGCCTGAGGGTCGCGGCAACAGTCGGCGAGGCATCTTCAACCAGCGGCGCGCGAACGATTCTGTCGCAAGCGAGTGGGCCGCGCATCCCTGTGCCTGAGTTCGGTGGGCGAAATCCTTATCCTGTCTTCTTGGATTTTCTCGACGAAGTGCTTGCCTCAATCGGCGACCGCACGCTGCTGATACTGATGGACGAATACGAGTTGATGGAAGGCAAGGTTGACGAAGGGAAGCTGTCGCCTGAGCTATTCACTTTTCTGGCGGGGCTGATGGACAACCGCGAGCGGCTCGCGCTGATGTTCACAGGCTCGCGCCGACTTGAAGAACGAGACAAAAAATACTGGCGCGAGCTGCTGCGGCGGTCGCTGTTTCGCAAAGTCGGTTTCTTATCCGAAAAAGACACCGTTCGGTTGATAACCGAGCCTGTTGCCGACCGCGTGGTTTACGGACGCGGCGTTGTGGACGCGATTTACCGGCTCACAGCCGGGCAGCCGTTTTACACGCAGGTGATCTGTCAGAACACTGTGGATTATCTGAACGAGCACGAGCAGAACTGGGTGACGGCGGCTGACCTCAAACAGGTGATTGCGGAGATAGTTGACAACCCGCTGCCGCAGATGATCTACACTTGGGATGCGCTTTCGGACGACGAGAAACTGGTGCTATCGCTGCTGGCCGAAACGCTCGCTGACGGAGATGCGTTTGCGACGGCGGGCGCGCTTCGCGCGTCTGTGAAGCTGAACGAGTATCCTGTGCATCTTTCGGAGAACACGATTCGGCTGACGCTCGAAGAGATGTTCCGCCGCGAGTTGTTAGAGAAAGACGCGACTGACGGATTCCGCTTCAAGATAGATTTGTTCCGGCTATGGATTCGCCGCTCGCATTCGATCTGGCAGGTGGTCAAAGAGGTGAGAACGCTTTAGAATCCTAATGATTCGCATGGATTCAACCGATTACTCAACGCCGCGCAACCCATACCTGAATCGCGTTGCGATCAAGGACCCGGCGCAGTTTTTCGGGCGCGCCCGCGAAGTGTCCAAGATATTTTCGCGCATCGCTGCATCGCGGCCCCAATCCATCTCGGTCGTCGGCGAGCGGCGCATCGGCAAGTCCTCGCTGCTTTACTACATCAGCCATCCGCAGGTGCGCGCTCGCTTTCTTGACCGCCCTGAGGCTTACGCCTTTGCCTTCATTGACCTTCAACAGAAGCGGCGAATCACGCTCACAGAATTCTTCAGGGAATTGTTCGCGCTGCTTGCGAAAGAGACGGGCGAGGAATCTTTCACGCGGCTTGAGCCTACGTTCGATTCGGTTCGCGCCGTGCTCGAAAACTTTCGACGGCAAGGACGCAAGCTCATCATCCTGATGGATGAATTCGACGCAATCACGACTAACCGCGCATTCGATCTTGAGTTCTATTCGTTTCTCCGCTCTATAGCAAACAACTACGATGTCGCATACGTGACAAGCTCTGCGCGCGACCTTCAAGAGCTTTGCTACACGCAGCTCATCGCGGATTCGCCTTTCTTCAACATCTTCACGAACGTCTTTCTTCGCGCGTTCACCCGCAAGGAATCGCTTGAGCTAATCACGCGCCCGTCGGCGGAAGCGGGCCTTCCGCTTGAAGGCTACAGTCGACGCATAATAGAAATCGCGGGTTACTTTCCATACTTTTTGCAAATCGCCTGCTCCGCCTATTTCGATTACCTGCTCGAAAACGATGGCAAGCTGAACCGCGAAGAAGTAGAAGCCACATTCCTCGACGAAGCGAAGGGGCAGTTTCGATTCATCTGGGATCACATGAACGACAGCTTCCGGCGCGCGATTCGCGATTTCGCCGAAGACGGGCGCGTCGAAAAAGAGCAGGAGCAGACTTACGAAGACCTCAAGCGCGCGGGCTACTTCATCGAAGACGACCGCGGGCCGCGCCTCTTCTCGTCGCTGTTTTCGACAGTAATCTCGCGCCCCCGTATCATCACCACCGAATTGAAAGAAACAGACCGCGCGGCGATGGCTGTTCACGACGGCAAGACTGAAAAAGTCATCGCGCCTCCACTCCTCGAGCCTGAAGGGCACATCGGGCGATTCGACATTCGCCGCACGCTCGGGTCAGGCGGCATGGGCGAAATCTTCGAGGCTTACGACACGGACCTTCACCGCACCGTAGCGATCAAAGTGCTCGCGTCGAAATACATCGAAGACGAGACGATGAAGCAACGGTTCCTCAGAGAGGCGCGCATGGCGTCGAAGCTCAATCACCCGAACATCGCGACGATTTACGAGATAGGCGAAGCGGCGGGCAATCCTTACATTGTTATGGAATATGTCGAAGGCGAAACGATTGCGGATCGCGTATCAGACGGGGCGATGGATTTCAAGACCATAATCGAAGTAGGCGCCCAAGCGGCTGACGCGCTTTCGGAAGCGCACGAACAGGGCGTTGTGCATCGTGACATCAAGTCGTCGAACATAATGATTACCGAGCGCGGCAAGGTTAAAGTGCTCGATTTCGGATTGGCCAAGCCCGTGCCTGTTTTGAATCGCGAGGTAACCAAGACGCGGCTGACAGAATCGGGCGTGCTGTTGGGAACGATAAATTATATGTCGCCGGAGCAAGCGACGGGGCGCAGCGAAGTGACGCACCTGTCGGACATATTTTCGCTCGGCGTTGTGCTTTATGAAATGACGACGGGAAGGCTGCCGTTTGACGGTGAGACTTATTTTCAAACTATCGAGCTTATAAACAGGCGCACGCCGACCTCAATCAAGAAGCATCGCAAAGACGCGCCCGATCCGCTTGTCCAAATAATAGAGCGGATGCTCAAAAAGAACCCCGCCGAGCGTTATCAATCAGCCTCCGAGGTAGCGCGCGACCTTCGCCGCATAGGCGGCGTCACGCAGCGCGAGGGCGAAACAGAAAGTCAGGGACGGGAAGAATCGGAAAATCGGAGAGTCGGAGAAGCTGGGAAACGTAGAACCAAAGAGTCAGGCGATTGGCGGAACAGCGAAACAGAGAAGATATAGAGAGACAGCGAACAAGTTTTTTCTTTTCTCCGAATTTCCTGATTCTCCGACTTTCCGATCTTCGACTCAGCCTTTTACCTCTTCGTTCCTGTGGTGCTCAGGGCTGATTGATATCTCCTCGTCGTAATGAGATTCGCGCGTGAAGAGTACAAATCCTACTCCGACAATTGCCACCACAAGCACAATCACAATCAGCAGGAAATACCATGGGAGGCTGCGCGCGTTTGGATTCGTCGGGTCGCCGCCGCCCAAAGCAAGCAGCACAAACGGCCCTACGATGGCCCCGATTAGCCCCAGCAGTAATGCTATTCGGTCAACAACGCCCTCCTGAGGGACCGTTATGTGCCAGCCCCAGTAAGCGCCAATCGCCGCTGCTATCAGTCCCGGAACTATATACACCAGAGCATTGACAGCATCGGTGAAGAAGAAACCGCTCACAAACTGACCTTTGTTGCCCGAAGGCAACAGAAAATAGACCAGCGCGCTCAGAAGTATCGCCACAACTGCCACTATGAGCGAATCCAACACGCGCAACTCTTCGCTCATCCATCCAACGACAAAGCCGCCTATTAGAAATGAACCGAGCGTCAAGCCATAAGCTGCTACGGGAAATGTGGATTCGCCGACGGTTGACCCGCTTGAGGCAACGCTTAGGGCTATGCCGGTGAAGATCAGAGAGATGACCACGTGAATGCCAAACGTGAAGCCAACTCCTACCAGAATCCATTTGATGCGATCTTTCATTTCAGTGCCCTCCCCATTCTGCGGTTTGAGCCATTTGAGGCCAATTAGTGATTACCAAAGTTCAACGCCACTTCTTACGAAGCCCAGTGCTGAGTTGTGCCGTTTTTTCTTCTGTGTGAGTCAGTATTTCAGGATGAAGACAATAAGGAGCGGGCGTATATCTCGATTCAATATTGGTTGGGTCAATGACAGTCGTTTCCACAACTTGCCTCCTGCCGCCTCTGTACCGCCATTCTAGCTCTGCCTCAAATTAATAGCAAAGAGGAACTGGCAAATTATTCAACTGATGATTCTGTTGATAAACGGGCTGTCATTGCACGCCCATCAGGCGCAAGACCTGAACTGTGGCGACAGAGAGCAGATAGCCGAGGCTCGTGTAGAAAAGAACTTGAAGGCCCGCCATCCGCCACGAGCCGGTTTCGCTGCGTACAACTGCGACCGTCGAAAGGCATTGCAGCGAGAAGAAGAAAAAGACTATCAATCCGATGATGCTAGACGTAGTGAAAACTTTCTGGGACGATCCGGCGAAAGTTGCTTCGCGCATGTTGTCGAGAATGGCTTGCTGGTCAACGTCTTCGTCATCGCTTATATGAAATACAATTGCCATCGTCGAGACGAAGACTTCGCGCGCGGCGAACGCCGAGATCAGCCCCACGCCGACGCGCCAGTCCACGCCCATCGGTCGCAGCGCAGGCTCCATCGTCTGTCCGATCTGCGCGGCAAAAGAATTATCAAGATGGCTCGGCGCGATTACAGGTCGAGGCTGGCCGTTTGCAGATTGAGGCTGACGCGAGCCAAGCCCGAAATTCGACAGCAGCCACAGGCACGATGAGATGATGATGATAGGCACGCCCGCGCGTTTCAAATATGCGGACGAGCGCGTCCAGGTAATTCTCAGCGTCGGCTTCAGAAGCGGCTTGCGATAGACGGGCATCTCCATCGCAAGCAGCGACGTTGTCCGCTTGCGCAGGATGAACCGGCTGATGATGCCTGCGGTCAATGCTCCTGCAAGCAAGCTCGAAATGTAAATTGCCGCGAGCGCAAGCCCCGCTTTGCCCGCCGCGCCCGGAAGCAATGCCGCAAGCAGCAATGCATAAACGGGAAGGCGCGCGCTGCAACTCATCAGCGGAATGATCCATATCGTGAGCAACCGCTCGCGCCGTGACGGAATCGTACGCGCCGCAAGCACCGCCGGTATCGCGCAGGCATAGCCCGAAAGCATCGGCACAAATGACCGCCCGTGCAAACCAAGATAAGAGAGCGGGCGATCCACGAGCGCCGCGCCGCGCGACAAATAGCCTGAATCTTCGAGCAGGGTCATCAGGAAAAAGAGGATGACGATTTGCGGGAAGAAGACCGCAACCGCGCCGACTCCGCCGAGCAATCCCTTCGCGATGAAATTCGATAAAATCCCTTCGGGCAAAACATTGAGCGCGAGCTGGCTCAACTCTTTGAAGCCCCAATCAACAAGGTCCATGAAGGGCTGCGCGGCCCAGAAGATCGAAGCGAACAACAGCCCCAGCACTCCAAAGAAAATCGGAAAGCCAAAGAAGCGATGCAGCACCACCCGGTCAATGCGGGCCGTGAAGGAATCCTTCACCGTAACAAGCGGATTGCTTCGCCGTATCGCACCGCTCGCGTCGAGCAGGTCGCGCAACGCGCGGTAAGCGGCAACCGGGTCATCGGGAAGTTCCGCGAGCGCGTTTTGATTTGAGGGCTGCTCATTAATTACCCGGTGCAGCGTCGCCATCAACTCTTCAACGCCCCACGCGGTTCGCCCGTCAACCGGCACAACTGGAATGCGCAAAGCGTCAGAGAGTTTTTTCACGCTGACCGACTGATTCGTCTGCGGCAGCAAATCCATCATCGTGAGCGCGATGATTATGGGTTTGCCCTGTCGCGCGACGAAGGCGGCAAATTTCAGATGGCGCTCAAGTTGAGTCGCATCAACCACAACTATCAACGCGTCTGGTTGAATCGAATGATGGTTGCCTTCGATTACCTTGCAAGCGAGTTCCTCTTCAGGCGAGACAGCGACAGTGCTATGCACACCGGGAAGGTCAATCAGAGTGACCTGCGGCCCAAGCTCCGCGCGGCTCTTTCCGCGCGAGAGCGTGACGGTCACGCCGGGATAATTTGCCGTGTGAAATCCGCCACCCGTGAGGCCGTTCATCATCGCGGTCTTTCCGGCGTTAGGCACTCCTGCCAGGCAGACCGTCAACTGCTTGGGTTCAAGCTCTGTCTGTTGAAGGATTGATTTGTTGATTTCAGGCGCGGCTTCAGGAGCGGCCTCTTTTATTGCGCTCATACAATTTGTATCCAGGCCGCTTCCCGCCGCCTGAGGGCAAGGCGCATTCCGCGCACCGCCACGACCAGAGGATCGCCCAGCGGAACCGATTGCACTATCGCCATCTCTTCGCCCGGCGTGAGGCCGAGATCGAGCAACCGACGGCATTCTGCTTCTGGTCCTTCGAGACTCTCTATTCGATACAACTTGTTGTGCGCCGCCTCTAGCAGGCTCATACCGTTCTCCCGTTTATCAAGGCCGGTGGATGAAGGCCAAAGATGAAAATGAATTTCAATTTGCTCCAGCATCGGAAGGATATAGCTAATGCCGTTGTATGTCAACATAAAAGCTTTCGGTTTCAGACAAAATTTCTGGCGGCGGCGAGGGCTTCTTCAAGCGAAGCGACCTTATCGTCTAATTGAAGTTCATAGACGTGGCGCAGTATCTCGCCCATGCGAGGGCCGGGCTGAAATCCGGCTTCGATCAGGTGGCGGCCTAAAAGCAGAGGTTCTGGTGGGCCATGCTCAACGCCAAGCGCGCGGGCGCGCTCAATGAACCAGTCTTCGGCTGTTGATGACGAGGCCGCTCCGCGCCCAAGCGCGCAGGCTTTGCTGACGCGATAGAGCAAATCAATCTCTACTCGGCGGGCGAGGCGGCGAAAGTCTCCGTTGGTGACGCGGTCGTGACGTTCATAAAACTCGCGCGGCTTCAGGTGCTCGCGCACAAGCGCCACGACCTGCGAGCGCACGTCGTAGCCCGCAAGCGTGTAAAGCCCCAGCCTTGCCATCACCCTGATCGCAGGCTCAACACCTGCTTCCTCGTGACCATTTGATTGAATGCGGCCATCAATCATTTCAGTCGTAAGCGGTTTGCCAAGATCATGACACAACGCGCCGAGCATCGCGGTTATGCGCTTCGCTTTTGGTAGATTGCCGACGAGCTTCACCGCTTCATCAAGCGCGAGCTTTGTGTGAGTGAAGGTGTCGCCTTCCGGATGAAGCTCTGGATTTTGCGGACAGCCGACCAGCGCGCGGATTTCTGGAAAGAGTCTGTCGAGCATGCCAAGCCTAAGCGCCGCGTCAAGTCCGATTGACGGGCGCGCGGCGAGCATAAGCAGCTTTTCGATCTCGCCCCAGATGCGTTCGTGCGGCAAATCTGAAAGATCAATTGAGCGGCACAACTCGACGGTTTGCGAATCAATCGTCATTTCAAATCGCGCCGCGAGCTGAACCGCCCGCAGCACGCGAAGGCTGTCTTCGATGAAAGTGTTTGCGGCGACCGCTCTGAGAATTCTTCGCCTGAGGTCTTCGACTCCGCCGAACGGGTCAACAATTTCATCGGCGAGCGGGTCGTAGAGAATCGCGTTAATTGTGAAGTCACGGCGGCGGACAGCTTCCTCGAATGTCATCTGCGGGTCGCCTTCAATTATGAAGGCGCGGTGGCCGCGCCCCGATTTTGATTCGCGGCGCGGAAGCGACACGTCTATCTCGAATCGCTCACTTGACCGCGTCTTCAAATTTGAAATCTCAGATTTGTAATTAGATTCTGAAGACGAATCAGAACCCTCACTCGATGAATCGCGGTCCGAAGAATAAAAGACGAGCTTATAGACGGCGAAGTGCTCTCCTACAGTATTCACTGGAGCGATGGTTTCAAGCAATGCGCGCAGCCGCGCGGGATCAAGACCATAGACTTCTATGTCAAAATCTTTCGACTCGATGCCGAGCAGGTAATCGCGCACCCAGCCGCCAACAAGCATCGCGCGGCCTCCCGCCTCGCGCACGGCTTTGCACAGTCTTAGCACTTCTCGATTCATCGAGACAAGAATAGCCTTAACGCTTGCGGCGGGAAAGTGGCGATGGTTGTCCCCAGTCCTTTGTCACTTGTCATTTGTTTTAGCGATAGGCAACGAGCAACGCAATCGCATCAGGCACAAAGGATCAATGACAAAGGACTAGGGACAGGTATTCATTTCGCAAACGAGCGGACGTAAGCCACTAGCGATTTGATCTGATCGTCGTTTAGCTTGTCTTTGAAAGCGGGCATAGGCTTTTTGCCGTTCTTGATGGTTTCGATCATCTCGGCATCAGTGGTCTTCTTCTGCCACTCTGCATTCGTAAAGTCGGGAACCTTCGGAATCTTTGGATTTCCCTTGCCGTCTGCGCCGTGACAACTTACACATTTATTTTCAGTGTACAAGGCTGCGGCGGCCTGCAAATTCGCTCCCGATGGGGGCATCGTCGTTGCTCCTAAATTCGCATTCGACGGGCCTGATGGCATTTGCGCCCCCGCGTTCAAATTTGCGCTCGGCGTTGCTGGAGCTACCGACGCGCTATTCGCATTTGAAGTCACGGTTGTTTTGTTGCCGTTCGTAGTCTCAGGGGTGCTGCAAGCAACATAGAAAAGAACTGCCAATGAAATCACCACTCCTATTTTCAGTGCCTTCATTCACTCAATCTCCTTTCGATATGTTCAGCCAATTTGTGGCGCGTCTTAGCGCGCAAGATTTTGATTTGCTCAAACGCTTGAGACAGGTTGCCTGAATGCGGGCGGCGAGTCATAAGCCGCCTGCCAGGCCGAGTTTCTCGCCAACGATTCTTTCAATCTCATCAATTGGGACGCGCTCCTGCTCCATCGTGTCGCGGTCGCGTATCGTTACCTGACCGTCTTCGAGCGACTGATGATCAACCGTGATGCAATAAGGAGTTCCCACTTCGTCTTGGCGGCGATAGAGCTTGCCAATGCCTGCCGTGTCGTCATAGACGGCGCGAATCGTGCCTCGCCTCTGCAACCGCGATTTAATCTCTTTGGCGAGACTCACAATCGCTTCCTTGTTTTTCGCGAGCGGTAGCACCGCAACTTTGATCGGCGCAAGCTGCGGATGGAGCTTCAGCACGACGCGCTTTTCGCCGCGCACTTCTTCCTCGTAATAGGCGTCCATCATAAAGGCAAGCACCGAGCGGTCAACTCCAGCCGACGGCTCGATGACATACGGAAAGACGTGCTTGTTCGTCTCGTGGTCGAAGTAAGTCAGGTCAGCAATCGAATCGGAATTTAGTCGTTTGCCTTCCGCATCCACGGGTTTTTTTGAATGCGCTTTCAAATCGAAGTCCGTGCGGTTAGCGATTCCCTCAAGCTCGTCCCACTGCTTTTCATCGCCTTCGCGCTCAGGGAAGAAGCGATATTGAAGATCAACTGTGCGCTTCGCATAATGAGCAAGCTCCTCGCGCGGCTGCTCGTACTTGCGCAGATTCTCGCGGCGCATTCCCAGTGACAGATACCAGTTGAAGCGGTCTTCGATCCATCGCTCGTGCCAGTCCTCGTCGGTCATCTCGCCCGGCTTTACTATCTCAGGCGGCTTGACGAAGTACTCAATCTCCATCTGCTCGAACTCGCGAGTGCGAAAGATGAAGTTGCCCGGTGTTATCTCGTTGCGAAACGCCTTGCCGATTTGCGCGATGCCGAAAGGCAATTTGCGATTCGTCGAATCGAGCACGTTTTTGAAATTGACGAATATGCCCTGCGCGGTTTCAGGTCTGAGATAAGTCAGCCCCGATTCGTCTTCGACGGGACCGACCGTAGTGCGAAACATCAGGTTGAACTGACGCGGCTCGGTCAAATCCGTCGAGCCGCACACGGGGCATTTGCCGTCTTCGAGCTTGTCTGCGCGCAGCCGGGATTTGCATCTGCGGCAATCAACTAGCGGGTCCGAAAATGTCGCTTCGTGGCCTGAGTATTTCCACACGAGCCGGTTCATCAAGATTCCCGCGTCGAGTCCGACCATGTCGTCGCGCTCATAGACGACTGCGCGCCACCATGCGCGCTTGATGTTATTTTTCAGCTCGACTCCGAGCGGGCCGTAGTCCCAGACCGAGCCAAGGCCGCCATAAATCTCGCTCGACTGAAATGCGAATCCGCGCCGCTTCGCAAGCGACGCGATTGTTTCTATGTCCACCATTGCTCTTTCGATCCTTTAATGGTCTGAAAAACTTCTTCAGGTTGAATCAGCAACTATACATCAACGCTCAGGACATGGAAAGTTATGTAGATTAAGCGCGCGGGTGCGTCTGGCCTGTTCATCACACGCTTTGCGGTTGATGAGAATTTGAGTTTGCAATGATATAGTTCTGAGCGGAGCCTATGGATATAATCAAGACGAACTGCCCGCAGTGCCGGCAGCCGCTGGAATTCCCGCGAGACTTCGACAACGTCATCTGCGCAAGCTGCGGCTCGGCCTTTCGGGTGCGCGAGCACAAAGGCGCAATCAATCTCTTGGCGATTAATCCAAAATCGAGCCAGCAATCAGTAGATGCCACAGAACAGAATGGCGCGGGCAACCTTGCCATAATTGACGCGCGGCTCGCCGAATTAGAAGAGTTAATTGCGGAGATGAGCGACGAGATAGAGGCTCTCAGGAGCAGGGAACAGAGCCGTCCGTTGCAGTTGGGATGCGCTTTTTTCGGTCTGTTCATGCTTGCGATAATGGTCTTTATCGCTTTCATGCTGCTGGGCCAAAACTATATCGGGCACTGGTCTTTTTATCTGGCGCTTGCGGTCGTCATTCTTCTAGGAATATTGCGAATGCGCCGCCGGTTTGCGGGTCGCGGTCAAACCGAGCATTCCCGCCAAGAGCGCGTGCAGCTCGAAAACTCATTGATTCAACTCGTAGCCGAACGCGACCGCATACTGACGCTGAAACATATCCTTGGCTCCAAAGACGCTACCCCGCCTGACAATGAGCCTTTCAGCTAAACTACTTGTAAAATGCTGATTTTTCTAGCTGTCCTTCTTGACTGCCAAAAGTATCAAGCTCTATAATGATTAATGTAGATTAATTATTAATCTACATTAATGGAAATACGATGGCAAAAGCGACGACTACGGAAGCGGAGATGGTCTTAGACCGGTTTGTTGAGACCGTATTCAGGCTGATGCTGGAGCATCACCAGAGACACGTCCTTGAGTTGGAACTGACCGTGCCGCAAGCTCAAGCTCTGAGGGTTCTCCGTCGCGGCGCGCTATGCACGCGCGATCTGGCATCTGCGCTTGAAATCTCCGCTCCTGCCGTCACCCAGTTGACGGATCGTCTGGCGCGCAAGCGATTGATCGAGCGGCGAGTAGCCGACGGCGACCGTCGTTCTGTGATGCTAGCTTTGACGGACAAAGGGCGGCGGGCCGTGGATCACTTTCGCCAGAGCCGCAACGGGATTTTTTCCGGCGCGCTCTTGCGCCTCAGCGACGCGGATCGAGCGATGGTCGTAACGGCGATGAGCAAGGTTGTAACGGCTCTCGAAGAATATGTGTCTGATATGAAAGAGAGCCAATCGCGCGCTGAGATTCGTACTGAAGAACAAGACGGCGAAGTTACTCGGTCAAAGACAGCCGTTCAGCCTGCGATGGCATCAAATACTATCGAACAGGCGAGGCCGGTTCAGGCCGATCGAAAGATAAGAATGGAATGGGATTGAACAGCACGGGAAGGTAGAGATGCTAAGGAGGCTAATGAAAATGAAAACGATCAAAGCTAAATTGATTGCGCTTGCAGCGGCGATCGCGCTTACCGCATCGTTCGCAATTGCGTCGCCTGCCGCAGCAGCCGCCGACGATCTGCGGATGATGCAAAAGGTTCGCAAGGAGCTTGTGACGCTGCCGTACTATGGAGTGTTCGACAATCTTGCGTACAAGATAGACGGTAACACGGTGACGCTCTATGGCCAGGTCGTGCGTCCGAGCACGCGCAAGGATGCCGAAAGGCGTGTCGCCAGGATCGAAGGCGTCGAGCGAGTGATCAACAAGATAGAGGTGTTGCCGCTGTCTTCATTTGACGATTCGATTCGAGTGCGTGCGTATCGAACGATATTCCGCACAGGCTCGCTGTACCGCTACGCGATGGGCGCGAATCCTTCGATTCACATCATAGTCAATCGCGGCCACCTGGCGCTCGAAGGCGTTGTATCGAACAAGATGGACAGCCAGCTTGCTTACATAGCGGCGCGCAGCGTTCCGGGCGTGTTTTCGGTTACGAACAACCTGCGAGTTGAAGGCGCCAAGTAATTAAACAACAAGCCGGGTGAGATAAACGAACTCGCCCGGCCAGTCCCGCGTTTAGTGGACTGCGGACATTGATAAACAGTGTTAGAATTAATAGAGCAGTGCCAGTCGAGATGCTCGCGCTTTTGCAATTGATTGCGTTGTTTGTTTAATGGCCTGCCGTGAAGAGTTCTGATGGAGGTTCCAAAGATGGATGTGAATTTGAGAAAAGGTTTGAATAAGATGACAAGCCTGCGGGCGCTGGTCTTCGCGCTTGTCTTTATGCTCGCGACGGGGCTTGGGTTTGAGTTTGAGAAAGTTGCTCAAGCTCAGCAGTCGCAGTTGCCAACACCAGCAGATTTATCGCGCACTTTTATTCAGGTAGCAAAGCAGGTCAAGCCTGCCGTTGTGAACATTGACGTGGTTGAGAAGTCGAAGCGGTCTTCTTCGATGCGCTTGCCTGAAGGCTTTCCGCAGATACCCGGCTTCCCATTTCCCGATCAGCCGCGCAAGCAGAAAGGCACGGGTTCGGGCGTAATTATCAGCCCTGATGGTTACATCCTCACCAACAACCACGTCGCCGGAGACGCCGATCAGATTACCGTGACGCTTGCCGATGGCCGCGAGTTTAAGGCTAAGCGCATCGGCACTGACCCTGAGACTGATCTCGCCGTCATCAAGATTGACGCGCAGGGATTGCCTTACGCAAAGCTCGGCGATTCGAGCAAACTGGAGCAGGGCGAGTGGGTGATTGCGCTCGGCAGCCCGTTCGGTCTTTCGCAGACGATGACCGCTGGCATCGTTTCGGCTACAGGCCGCGATCTCGGCGTGGGGGCTGGTCAATTCACTGAGTTCATCCAGACGGATGCCGCAATCAATCCCGGCAACTCAGGCGGTCCGCTTGTGAATATGCAGGGCGAGGTCGTCGGCATCAACACGCTGATCTATTCGCAGACCGGGACGAGCGCGGGCGTAGGCTTTGCCATCCCGTCGAACCTTGCGAATAAGGTTTACGCGCAACTCGTCAAGACGGGCAAAGTGACGCGCGGTTATCTCGGCGTGCTGCTTGGACCGGTGACGCCCGCCATCGCCAGAACGGTTGGATACGACAAAACGGAAGGCGCGCTGGTTCAGGATATAGCAAAAGAGGACAGCCCTGCGGCGAAGGCCGGTCTTCGCAGCGGCGACGTCATCGTTGAGTTTGACGGCAAGCCTGTGAAGTCGCCCAAGCAACTGACCGAACTTGTTGCCGACGAGCCTGTTGGCAAGAGCGTTCAGGTCAAGTACCTGCGCGATGGTCGCCCTGAAACGACGACTATCAAGCTTGGCGAGCGCCCGCCGCGACCCGGCGACGAAGATCAAAACGATAATCCAGAGCAGGAAGAGGATGGCGGCAAGCTGGGCATTTCAATCACAGACGTTACGCCAGAGTTGGCTCGCCAGATGAAGCTCAGAATATCTTCTGGCGTTGTGATTCAAAGCGTTGATCCGAGCGGGCCTGCGGCAGAGGCCGGGCTTCAGCCGCGCGATGTGATTCACCGAATCAACCGCACGCCCGTCAATACTCGTCAGGATCTTCTGAAGGCGTTGAGCGCGCTCAAGGGTGAAAAAGAAGTCGTGCTTCAAGTCGAGCGCGGCTCTCAGCTTACTTTTGTGACGGTCACGCTTGAATAAAGTTTAGAATGCTCAGATTCTTGCCTGAGCAATCTCAAGGCGCATCACAAGAGATGTGCGCAGCAATTGATTGCAAAGTCAAAGGCCGGGCTTCAATTGAAGCCCGGCCTTTTCTATTTTGTTTCTGCGTTTGTCGGAACGGATTAGAAGCCGCCCATTCCGCCGCCCGGCATCTGCGGAGATTCTTTTTCCGCTTCTGGAATCTCAGAGACAAGAGCTTCGGTCGTCAGCAGCAGACCAGCGATTGATGACGCGTTCTGGAGCGCGGAGCGAGTGACCTTCGTCGGGTCAACCACGCCCATCTTGAACATATCGCCGTACTCTTCAGTTTCTGCGTTGAATCCGAAGTTCGCGTTCTTGTCCGACTTCACGCGCTCGACGACGACCGCGCCTTCAAAACCGGAGTTCGCTACTATCTGACGAAGCGGCTCTTCGAGCGCGCGGCGAACGATGCCCACCCCGATGTTCTCGTCGTCGTTGCCAAGATCGAAGCCCTCGAGCGCTTTCTGCGCGCGAATGAACGCAACGCCGCCGCCCGGAACGATACCTTCCTCAACAGCGGCTTTCGTCGCGTGCATGGCGTCCTCGACGCGAGCCTTCTTCTCTTTCAACTCGGTCTCGGTCGCAGCGCCGACTTTAATTACGGCCACGCCGCCGACGAGCTTCGCTAATCGCTCTTGTAGCTTCTCGCGGTCATAGTCCGAAGTCGTCTCCTCAATCTGAGTGCGAATTTGTTTGACACGCCCCTCAATCTCCGATGGTTTGCCCGCGCCTTCGACTATCGTGGTGTTGTCCTTGTCAATGATGATCTTCTTGGCGCGGCCCAGATCCTGAATCTGGATGCTTTCGAGTTTGATTCCCAAATCTTCAGTGATTGCCTTGCCGCCGGTGAGAATCGCTATGTCCTGAAGCATAGCTTTGCGTCGGTCGCCGAATCCGGGAGCCTTCACGGCGCAAACCTGAAGCGTGCCGCGCAGCTTGTTGACGACAAGAGTGGCCAGAGCTTCGCCTTCAACGTCTTCTGCTATGATGACGAGCGGGCGTCCCTGACGCGCAACCTGCTCGAGCAACGGCAGCAGGTCTTTCATCGAAGAAATCTTCTTCTCGTGAATCAGAATGAGCGCGTCTTCAAGAACGGCCTCCATTCTCTCAGGATCAGTCACAAAGTACGGCGACAGATAGCCGCGATCAAACTGCATACCCTCGACCACATCAAGGCTCGTCTCAAGCGTGCGCGACTCTTCGACCTGAATCACGCCATCCTTGCCGACCTTCTCCATCGCCTCGGCAATCAGTTGGCCTATGGTCGTATCGCCGTTGGCCGAGATCGTGCCGACCTGCGCAATCGCATCGCCCTTGACGGGCTTCGACAGCCGCTGAATCTCTTCGACAGCTTTCTCAACTGCCTTGTCAATGCCGCGCTTCAAAGCCATCGGATTTGCGCCCGCAGCAACGGTCTTCACGCCTTCGCGGAAGATAGCCTGCGCGAGCACCGTAGCGGTGGTCGTGCCGTCGCCTGCAACATCAGAAGTCTTTGATGCTACTTCGCGCACCATCTGAGCGCCGGTGTTTTCCAGCTTGTCTTCAAGCTCAATCTCTTTAGCCACA
>DATLXU010000021.1:0-48094 GCA_035575515.1 Blastocatellia bacterium | reverse complement strand
TGGGTGTGTTCCCGAACGCAGCCGTCACTGGAGCGATTGGCGACGGCAGCATTGATGGAGATAGATGAGGATTGGCAGAGTGGGACGCGCTATTTAACTTCTTAAAGGCCGTTCCCGTGAATTGCGAATTTACAGAATCATGGTTGCTCTATCGTGCGTAAGAGCGTCGCTCATCAGTTGTAATTCACCTTAGAGGCTTGAGGTCTGAAGCGTAAAGCTGCTGGTAAGCCCAGTAGTTGCTCATCACTTTCGCGACGTAATCTTTAGTTTCGGGAATTGCTATCTCAGCCGTGAACCGATCAATGTCCGTAGATCGCGAGCGGAATATCCACCGCTCGACGTTCGTATCGTAAGTGTTATAGGCCGCCGCAACCGCATAAGGATTATTCGGAAACTCTTTTGATAAATCGGCGACGTTGCGAACCGCGAGGCGAATCGCAATCTCAGGCTCATAGACATCATCAAGCTCGAAGTTCTTTATGCCTTCTTCGGCGGCGAGCTTCAACGCAGTCTCCTGAATGAATTGAACGAGACCGCGCGCGGCTGCGGCGCTTTTGACCGAAGGGTTAAATCGGCTCTCCTGTCGCGCCAGCGCGAGCATCAGTCGCGGGTCAACTTCAAGACGCGGCGCGTATCGCAAGAGCGCATCGCGGTAGGGTGCGGGATAGATCAACTCAGCGAGGTCGCGCGGCAAAAGCTCAAGGCGAAAGTCTTGAGGAACGCTACGGGCAATCGGCTCGCCGAACTGAATGGCGTGCCCCGCCTGATCGCCGCGATTGCTGTAGACCGCAAGCGAATACGCGACATCACCGGATTGTGCTGCAAGCGGTTTTCGGGGAGAGCTTTCGCCGTCGCTTTCACCATCCGACGCGCGAGCGACGAATCCGCCTAACCGCAATTCAGTCGCCCCTTCGTCGTACAAGCCTAAAAACAACAACTCCGCCGCAAGCGATGCGTGCGAAGCATCCATTGTCGGCTTTGAATCAGCAATCACCGGGCGCGCGGCAGGAATCAGACGATAGCGCGACGTGATGTTGTACTGTGGAAGGTGCGCGTAGCTCGCGCGCAGGATGTCTAGCAACTCATACTGCGCGTTTTGGTCTGTGATTATACGGAGCGCCTGCGTTGCCGCGTCTTTTGCTTCGCTGTATCGAGCGGCGCGAAACGCTGCGCGGGCCTGATCGCGGTAGATTCGCGCGAGCGGCTCTATGCGGCGGCGACCCTCTTCTGTCTGTAGCAATGCTTGAAGGCGGAGAGTCGCCCGGCGACCATAATAATTATCGCGCTCGTCCGGCAAAGTCAGGTACGCACGAGCAGCTTCATCCAATCGCCCCATCAACTCAAGCGTGAGGATGCGCAAGAAGTTTGCCTCGCCTCGCGTCGGCGCGCTCAGCAGTTTCGGATAAGCGGGCTGCGCCTGTAGCCGCGTGAATAATTGAAACGCAGCCTCAAAATTATTTCTGGCAAGCTCGATCTTCGCTTCGTTGAATAGGCCGACGACCGAAAGCGGCCTCCCTGCGAAATCTTTTTGAATGCGGCGCGACCACTCGATTGCCTCCGCATCCTTGCCCGCGTAGCGGAGGCTGTCGACGACGTTGCGGTACGCGCTTTCGAGCGACTCGCTTTCCGGGTAAGCCGCGATGAAATCCATGTAGCGGCGCGCAGCGTCTTCATAACGGCGAGCCTTTTGAAGCGCCGACGCGACCCAGTAATAACCCTGCTCGCCCTCTTTCTTCGCGGGAAATTCTTCGTGCGCGCGCTCGAACCATTTAATGGCTTCGTCCTGAATGTCTTCGCGGTAGTAGGTGAAGCCAGTTTGATAAATCGCTTCGGCGCGGTTGGGACTTTCGGGAAATTGTTCAACGATGTAAACGAGATGCGCGCGGGCTTCTGCCCAGTGGCGATTTGCAAGGTAGACTCTCGCGCGCCTGAGCGCGTCGAACTCGTTAGG
This sequence comes from Blastocatellia bacterium, assembly GCA_035575515.1. GTDB lineage: Bacteria > Acidobacteriota > Blastocatellia > UBA7656 > UBA7656 > DATLXU01. Next base: position 46,143 of record DATLXU010000021.1, on the reverse strand, counting down.
CTTGATATTCTCTGCTTTGTCGAGCGCGTCGAGTCCGATTGATGCAGCAAGCGCCGCATCATCGCGCGCCGTGAGGAGTTGATTGAAAGTCGCGCGGGCCGATGCCGCGTCTCCGGCGCGTGCGTATGCTTCACCGAGTTGAGCCATCGCTGTGCGGCCGCGCGCGCCTGTCACGGATGCGATTGGTCGAAGCATTGAAATTGTCGAGCGATAATCGCCGCTCTCGCGCAGGCTTTGAATTAACCGATCACGCGCGCTCGTAACAAGCGCGCTCGATGGATATGAGCCAATAAGGCGAGTGATGTATTGCCGTTCAAGCGCGAGGTCATTCGACGCGCGGGCTATTGCCGCAAGATGCCAGAGCGCGTACTCAGCGAGAACTGAGTTGCGATTGATTAAACCAAGATAAAGCGGTGTGGCTTCCGCCGTTGCGCCTCGCCGCTCAAGCAGTCGCGCAAGCAGATAGTCGTAATTGTTTCGAGTGAACACAACAACGTCAGCAGCGCGCAGGTCGCGGACCAATTTTTCAGCGCGCTCGAAATCGCGCGCGCCCATTGCAGCGCGAATATCTGCGGCTCTTGTTTGCAAGCTCTGCGCAGAGGAATTGCCCGCAAAGATCGCGAGCATCAAAACGAGCGCGGCAACTGCGGGTCGGAACATCATCACCCTTTGAAATTAATACTTGTAAGGGCGGGCACAGAGCGCCGCTTTTACAAGCTTGTTGTGCATAATCTTTCCAATCATCCGAAGAAATACGCTTCGAGCGTTTCGGCGTAGAGCACCGAGCCGAGCACCATCTCATCAATAATCACAAATTCGTTCGGCACGTGCGCCAGCTTGTCGTCGCCCGGATAATGAACCACCGATGTGATGCCCGCAAAGTAGAGATTCTTTGCCACAGTGTTTCCGCCGAACGTTTCGTAATTCATCTCGATGCCCAAGCGCCGCGCCGCCGCGTCGAAGCTGCGGATGATGATCGAGTTTTTATCCGACAGATGCGGCTCGGTTTCGTGGAGGACCTTTACGCGCAGGTCTGCGTCTTTTGAGCGGCGGCGAACGGTTTCGATCTTCTTTTCGATTTCAGCGAGTACGCGCTCTTTCGTAATGCCTGCAGGCAGGCGGAAATCAATCGTCGCCCGCGCAACAGCAGGCACTGTGTTTGTGGACGATCCGCCCTGAATAGTGCCCACGTTCATCGTCCAGCCGTCGAACGCGCGGTCATAGTCCGCGCCTAAATCTAACGACTTGATCTCAGCAATCGCTTCGGCCAGTGGGATTATCGCGTTGCGACCAAGCTCAGGCGTCGAGCCGTGCGCCTGTATGCCATGGCTTTCAAGCTCGACCCAGAGGATGCCTTTCTCGCCATAGATCGAAACGTCCATACGCCCGCCGTCTGGAATTATCGCAACGTCGAACCGCAGGCCGCATTCTTCGACCAGGTAGATGATGCCAAGCTCGCTTCCCATCTCTTCATCGGCGGCAGCGATTAAATAAATCGTTCCGTCGAAATCAGGATGCTCTGCAAGGAATGCTTTGCACGCAGAGTAAGCGCAGGCGAAAGAGCCTTTGTCGTCGAGCGTGCCGCGCCCGTAGATGCGCCCGTCTTTTATCACAGGTTCAAACGGCGGCGTCTCCCACTGCTCAAGCTCGCCCGGCGGCACCACGTCCATGTGCGAGACGAACCCGATGGATTTTGCGCCGCGCCCTATTCGGCCCACAATGTTTGTGCGGCCCGGCTCTTTTTCGTAGTAAGAAACTTCCATGCCGATTTTATTCATGCAGCGCGTGACGATCTCTTTGCAGAGGTACTCGTTGCCCGGCGGGTTCACTGTGTTTTGTCGAACAAGCTCAGAGATTACTTCTACGATCTCATCGCGGTCGACGTGCTTTGCGAATTTGGATTCCATTCTGTTCCTCCTGCGGCGATTAATCAGCCTGAAACGATAATACCTTTGGCTTATAGGCGCGGCAAGCATCAGGTCGGTGAAGGAAAAAGCAGAAGCTTTGCTTGTATTGTCTCTCCCATTCGGGTACGTCAAGGAAAACTCTTGAACTGGCATGGAGGGCATGCTATAAAAACCATACCCCACAAATGCCCCTGCTGTTTACTGCCGCCGAGAGTGCAACAGTCATACTGAGCGTGAAAGATGGGCCGACCATTCGTTTGGGTATTGAATCGGCGCGCGAACTCCGGCGCGGCTCCCTTGCATCAGTCAAATGAGGAACTGAAGTGATGACGACTCCTGTCGTAATGTATGAAGAGGAGTACGAGCAGCTCAAGCGCGTAATCACACGGTTGTGCGCGGACGCGAACGCCAAGTTTGTTTTTCTGGTTGATAAAAACGGCCAGCAGATAGCCGCACACGGCGAGATGCTCAACCTCGACACAACGAGCCTTGCGAGCCTCACAGCCGGAAATGTCGCAGCGACGGACGGACTGGCTCATCTCATAGGCGAGCGGGGCTTTCCCGTGCTTTCGCACGAAGGCGAGCGCGATAACATTCACATCTCGATAGTTGCAAGCCGCGTCATCCTCGTCGTCATCTTTGACGAGCGGTCAAGCCTCGGGCTTGTTCGATTGCGCGTCAAGCGCGCGACATCCGAAATGAATATGATCTTCGACACGATTGATGCGAAGATAAATCGCGAGCGCGACTTAGGCGTCACACTCGATTCGCCTTTTGCCGAGATTACCGAAGAGGATATTGACGCGCTGTTCAGTTGAAGCGCGGCTGCCCCTATGAAGTGGACTTACCGGGAGCGCGAGATACCGTCCTCACCGGATCAGCGATAAGGAAGACGAGCCTTGACGTTCATCAATTACGCATCGCGCGAAATCAACTGCAAGATAGTTTATTACGGGCCGGGACTCGGCGGTAAGACGACCAACCTGCAATACATATACGACTCGACGGCGCAGCAGGCCAAAGGCAAGCTCATAAGTCTTGCGACCGAAACCGACCGCACTCTCTTTTTCGATTTCCTCCCACTCGACCTTGGCACGGTTCGCGGATTCAAGACGCGCTTTCATCTATACACCGTTCCGGGCCAGGTCTTTTATGACGCGAGCCGCAAGCTTATCCTCAAGGGCGTCGACGGAGTTGTCTTCGTCGCCGACTCGCAGCGCGACCGAATGGACGCAAACATTGAATCGCTTTTCAATCTCGAACAGAACCTCAAGCAACACGGCTACGACCTGATGAAGATTCCTTACGTTCTGCAACTCAACAAGCGCGACCTGCCGAACGTCATTTCGGTGCCCGACCTCACAGCCGAACTTTTGCGCAAAGGCGAGCCGGTCTATGAAGCTGTAGCCAATCGCGGGCTTGGCGTTTTCGACACGCTCAAGGCTGTCGCCAAACAGGTGCTTCTGGAATTGCGCAAAAACGGCAACGGGTAATCTGCGCGCGGGCGAATCTCTGAAATTCAGTTTATAATCTGAACTGCCTGAGCCGCCGCTGTGTCGGCTCGTCCTAATAAATGACGAACGGAGGAATGGCATTCAGATGAGCGATGAGCAATCACAAAAAGTAATAGAGACAAGTGAGCTTCGTCTTGTTGATAATAATGGGCAGGTCCGGGCGAAGCTGATGATTGACGACGGCGAGCCGAAGCTCATTCTGCTCGATAAAGCGAACAGGAAGCGATTGGGTGTCGGGATGCTTTCGACAGGTGAAGTGGGAATCTCGCTTTACGACGAAAGCGAGCGGCTTCACATTGCTTTGATTGTGACAGCCGCAGGCACGCCTGAAATCAGCGTCATAACGAGAGAAGGAAGAGAGTACGATCTTGTTCCAAGAAAACAGGAGTCAATCGCGAAAGACCTTGAGCCGTTGATAGAGGCGGGCAAGAAGAGCCGCCGCTGGCTGCTGAAAAAGTAGAGCGCCGATGTTGGCGCCCCTATTTCACAATCGTTAAACTTGAATCGGGAGCGGCAGATGTCTTTAGAGAAATTCATCGAAGACCGCATAAGTCAGGCAATCGCCGAAGGCGAGTTTGATAACCTCGAAGGTCGCGGCAAGCCGCTCGACCTCAACTGGTATTTTCAAACTCCCGAAGATTTGCGGATGGGCTATTCGATCCTGCGCAGCAACAACTTCCTGCCCGCAGAAGCCGAGCTGCTCAAAGAGATTGACGATTTGAAAAAGCGGCTTGCGAGTTGTTCGGATGAAAATCGAAAAAAGCAAATCACAAGAGCAATCAACGAGAAGACATTGAGCCTGAATCTTTATCTTGAAAGGCGAAGAAGAAAATGAATCGCCGCGTGAGCGTCTTGTCTTCTGCGCCTGCGCAAACCGTTTCGCGCTGTCGCAACTTTTCCGCTCGCCGTTAAACTACTTGTCCAGATACGAGCGTTTTAGTATTATGCTCACCGCCCAGCGTATCACGTGGGCTGTACCCATCTCATAGATTGATTTCGCTCCGTCAATTTTTTCCGTCTGAAGCTGTCTCCTCGCCGCAGCCATTCAGACAAACAGGAGATTTGTGATGAAAAGCCCTCGCATTAAAATCCGGCGCAGCGCGTTCAATATTACCGGCATCGTTGCGCTCTCTGCTTTAACCCTGATGATTATAGCTTCGTGGCCTGCGGGTTCTGCCCGCGCGCAGCGATCTTCCTTTTACACAGAGCCTCGATGGATGGCCAAGATGCGCGCGCGCCGGGCCGGAACGAAGCTCTCCAAAAATAAACAGCTTTCAACTGCCGGCATCAGCGCCGGCAAAAACGTCAACGTCAGCAACGAGCCTGGCCCGCAGAGCGAAACCTTCATCGCCGTCAATACGCAAAACCCGCGCATACTTGCCGCAGGCTCCAACGAGATATTCCGCGATCCGCTGCGCGCCTACTTCTCAACCGATGGCGGCGGCAGTTGGTCTGCTGCCGATGTGCCGCTCGTTGATGAAGAGGGAACCCGGTGGAGCTTTGCTTCCGACCCAGGCGTGACGATAGACACTCAAGGCACAATCTTTTTTTCGCAGCTACTCATCTCCAGCGTTGATAACAACTTCAAGGGCGACGCGATGATCGTCAATCGCACGACTGATGGCGGCGCGACCTTTTCGGCAGGCGCGATTTTGAAAAAGGACCTTAATGCAGGAGCGTCGGGGCGGTTTGAGGACAAGCCTTTCATCGCCTGCGACACGAATCTTTCAAGCCCGTTCCGCGACAACGTCTATGTCGCGTGGGACACGGTCGAAGGATTCGGCAACGGCAAAGTCCAGCTCGCGCGCTCGACCGATCACGGCGTGACATTCTCATTTCAGAGAATTGACGACGCGAACTCAGGCAGCAGCTTCAACGAAATCGGAGCAATTCCTGCTGTCGGGCCGAACGGCGAAGTCTATGTCGCGTGGCTCGATGTGCTTAACACGCGACTGCAAATTGATCGCTCGTTTGATGGCGGCGCGACCTTCGGGCGCGACAGCACGATAAGCCAGATGATTATTCCGTTCGACACTGGCATCCCTTCAATCAAAGTTCGCCGCGCGCTCGTCTATCCTTCGATTGACGTTGACCGCAGCAACGGGCCGCATCGAGGCAGACTTTACTGCTCGTGGACAGATCAGGCCGATCAGAGCAGTCCTTTTGTTGACGGCGCGGAGACAGATATCTTCTTTGCGTTTTCGGATGACGGCGGCTTGCGCTGGAGCGCGCCCGTGCGCGTAGCGGATGACTTAGTGGGCGCAGATCAATTTTACCAGTGGCTTTCAGTTGATCCTGTGGACGGCTCGGTCAACATAAGCTGGTACGACACGCGAAACGACCCGGCGCGGCGCAAGACCGATGTTTACTTCACGCGCTCGACCGATGGCGGATTGACCTTCAGCGCGAATGTGCGCGTCACGACTGCCTCGACCGACGAGAGCTGTCCCGTGTGCGAAGACCTGATTGCGCAAACGGGATTCACAAGCTCGACGATTCGTTTCTGCCGCCAGAACTGCGACTCGGAAATCTTCAATCAATATGGCGACTACACGGGGCTTGCCAGCTTCGATGGCGCGTCGCATCCTGTGTGGACTGACCGGCGCACGGGCGCGCGGCTCAATGAGGAAGTCTTTACGGCAACGGTGAAAGCAACCGGAAGATGACGCCGCGATTGCTCTAGAGCAATTTGCAAATAGGTTTTTATCGTGGAGTGCAGTGAAAAGTCGCTGCACTCCAAAGCAAAGCGTGCCTGAAAACCGCGCTGGCAAAAGCTTCGACTAGCTTTTCATTACTTTTGAATTGCTGCTGGCTGGCTCTGTTTTGATTTGACCTGCTGCTTGTAATAATCCGAAATATAATCCTTCATCCCGAACTCAATCCAGCTCAACCCGTGCTGTTTGGCTTCCGAGATTGCGCGCTCCGCCGTCCAGTTTTCATGCGATATGCGATAGATAGCGATGACTGTTCCCGTTCTGTCTGAGCCGCGCTTGCAATGAACAAAGACCGGCTGATTTTCCGCCGCGTCAATTATCGCCATCACGCGCGCGATCTGCTCGTCGGACGGGCGGCTGAGGTCGGGCATCGGTATGTTGAAATATTTGAGTCCGGCGGCCTGAGCCTCTTTCTGCTCGGCGCGCGTCAATTCATCTTCGCCGCGAAGGTTGATGATCGTCTTTACGCCAAGCTCTTTCAATCTTTGAACGCCGCCCGCGCGAGGCTGCCCGCCGCGATAGAGATGCTCATTCACTTTATGAAAATTAGGCAGCTCCTGATAGCGAGGCTCGCTTTGCGCAAACGCGACCTGCGCCGACAAAAGGAGCGCAAACGCAATTGCGCTCAGCCTACTACTTCGATTTGTCATTGATTATGAAACCTCAGTTGGTTAGAACCCTTACCCGCTCGCTCGGTTGCTTCGGCTCATTTGCTTGTGCCGGAATTCACCACAACTCCGCGCTGCTCCATCTGATGAAAGTATGAGTAAACATACTGCTTCAAAGCGTCGTGCCCGAAGCCGTGCTCGAAATCGTAAATCTTCATCTCATTGAAGGCTTGGTCCGCGCTCCATCCGTCGTGCGTCATCCGATAAATTGCAGTCATCGCTCCCGTGCGGTGCCGCCCGCCGCGACAGTGAATGAACACGGGCTGATTGGCCGGGTCGTTGACTATCTTCAAAAACTCTTCGACCTGTGCGGGCGCAGGCGCGTCCTTATCGCTCATCGGTATGCGATAGAACTTCATGCCTGCCGCTTCGACGAGTTTCTGCTCGCTGGCTTCGCCCTCGCGCTGAAGGTCAATCACGGTCTTTATGCCCATCGCCGCAAGCTCCGCGTAGTCGCATTTCTGTGGCTGCGCGCCACGATAGAGCTTCTCATTGACGCACCCGAAATTCTTGATGTGGTGTTTGACTGAAGGTCCGTTTTGCGCCGCCTGCGCAACCGCGAACATCACGAGCGCAAGCATTATTGCCGATATTGTGCTTCGAGCAGGTGAGAGTCTCCGTATCACGCGCATCTAGAATCTCCTTTACAGCAGTCCATCAACAGCTATTCAGTTTTCGGAGCATTTGAGTCTATGATACCCTGTCGCTTTGACGAGCGCAACGAAAAAAATATGAGTCAAGGCCGACTTGAAACCTCGAATCTGCTTTGACACGGGGAACGAACCAGTGAGAGATGACCGACCACTAAAAGACCGAGCCAGAGATTTTTTCGCCACGCTTCAGGATGAGATTTCGAGCGCGCTTGAGCAACTGGATGGCGGCGCTCAATTCCGCGAGGACCTCTGGCAGCGTGAAGGCGGCGGAGGCGGGCGCACGCGCGTTATGGAAGGCGGCGCGTTGTTTGAAAGAGCGGGCGTGAATTTCTCGGAAGTCTACGGCAATTTCGACGAAGCATACGCCGCGCGAATGAAAGCAGGCAGCGGCACAAAGTTTTTTGCAACCGGCGTGTCGCTCGTTCTGCACCCGTTAAACCCGTTCGTGCCGACCGTGCACGCGAACTTCCGCTACCTTGAAAGAGGCTCCAGTGGCTGGTTTGGAGGCGGCAGCGATCTCACGCCGTATTATCCTTTTCTGGAAGACGCGATTCATTTTCACCGCACGCTGAAAGAAGCGTGCGATAGGTTTGACGGATCGTTTTACCCGAAATTCAAGAAGTGGTGCGACGATTATTTTTTCATCAAGCACCGCAACGAATCGCGCGGCGTCGGCGGCATCTTCTTCGATTACCTGACGGGCGAGCGCGACGATTCCTCGCCTGAATCGAGCGACCCTGAAGGGCGCGGCATCGAGTTCATCTTCGAGTTCGTGCAATCTGTCGCCCGCGCTTTCCTGCCCGCGTATCTGCCGATAGCCGAGCGACGCAGAGCAGAGACCTACACTGAGCGCAATCGCGAGTTTCAAATGATACGTCGCGGGCGATACGTCGAGTTCAATCTCGTGTATGATCGGGGGACGCATTTCGGGCTTGAGACGCGCGGGCGGGCGGAATCCATCTTGGTGTCGCTGCCTCCCGTCGTGCGATGGGTTTATGATTATCGCCCGGAGCCAGGCACGCGCGAAGCCGAAGCGTGGGAGTTCTTCCGCCCGCGCGACTGGCTGAGGGATGAGGGATGAAAAAGAATTCCCGAACTTCTCATTTCAGATTTGAGATTCGGAATTTGAAATCTTTTTCATCCCTCATCCCTCAGTTACGGTATGCCCGTTGCACACGCATGGCAATCTGGAGAATCTATGGAGAGAAACACAGGCGTTCAAATTCACGATAATGAAAAGTTAGTAGAGGTTCCTGCGGGCAACGCAAAGTTAGAAGGCATTCTGGGCTTGCCCGAAAACGCTACTGGCATCGTTTTGTTTGCGCACGGCAGTGGCAGCGGACGGCTCAGTCCGCGAAACAACTATGTCGCGCGCGTTTTGCGCGAAGCGGGCATAGGCACTCTGCTGATGGACCTGATAATGGTCGAAGAAGCCGAAGACCGCGACCACGCGTTTGATATAGATTTGCTCACGCAGAGGATTTTAATAACTACCGAATGGCTCGAAGAGAGCAGCGACACAAAGCACCTGCGCGTGGGATATTTTGGCGCAAGCGCAGGCGCGGCTGTCGCGTTGAAAGCGGCGGCGCGCGCCGGACTTGAAGATGGACTCCCAATCACGGGTGAGCCGGGTCCGTGTGCCGTAGTCTGTCGCGGAGGGCGCGCTGATCTTGTCGCGGATGATTTGAAAAATATCAAAGCGCCGACGTTGCTTATAGTCGGCGGCAATGACGAGCCTGTGATTGCGATAAACGAAGACGCTTATGCGCGCTTGCAATGCGAAAAGAGACTCGTGGTTGTGCCCGGCGCGACTCATCTGTTTGAAGAGCCGGGCGCGCTCGACGAGGTGGCGCAGTTGACCGCCGACTGGTTCAGGCAGCATCTCATTGCTAACCTATGCCTCTAGTCGGGCATTCCGCTGCGCAGCCTGCTGATATTCTTCCCTATCCGCCCCGATAAAAAGAATATCTTTTTCAGAGGCACAAAGCCGAACAGGCGGTAATCGCCAACGGCTTTCAACCCGGCAGAAGCGATGCAGCCGCATTGCGAGCAATCAGGCGTGCCTCCGAACTGGCAAGGGGTGATGCGGCTGCGCAGGTCCGCAGTCACGTTCACGGTCGTGCGAGCGAAGATGCATTCTTGCGGCGATCTGGGCGGGTCAAGGTATCCTTTTATCACCGAATCGGGCAATTCCAATTTCGGGAATTGAGGTCTGAGCTCGGCGAGATGTTTCAATAACTCCTCGCGTTGTTGCCGCGAAAGAATCTCTTGATCATCCGCGTTCATCTGGGGCGTGAAAAGGCTGAACCAGATTTTGCGAACCTCGGTCCTCGCCGACCAGAAGGACAAAAACTCCTCGAAGTAATTCGGGCGACTCAGCATCTGACTTGTCACTGTGCAATGAACAGTAATCGAGTGCCCCGATATGTGCTTGAGGATTCGATCATAAGTCGCAGGTGACCGCCGCGCGTCGTGCTCGGGTTGCAGCCCATCAATTGAAACGACCAGATGCAGCTCCTTTATGTTTTTCCATGCGACGGGGATTTGTCGAACCGCGCTTGTCACAAGCTGTATCTCAACATCCATATCGCTGATCTGAGGCAGCAAAGCATCCAGTTCTCTGAATCGCACAAGCGGCTCGCCGCCGACGATAGAGAGATGAATAGGGCGATAGCGACGCACAAGGCCCAACACGTTATCAATCAATTGCTGCCCCTTATAATCGGAGAGCGTAACGAGCGGGCCAAGTCCATTAAGATGTTCCGGCTCGTACGCATAGCATCCGGGACAGCGCAACGGGCACTCGCGGGTGATCTCGATTGATAACATGGGGGAATAGCCTTGCAGGATACGCCCCCAAGCTCGCAAGGTGTCTCGTTTCTTCATTCACTTATACCATCGGCATCTATCATTCAGCCTTACTTCTTTGTCGCCGCAGCGGGCGCGCTCGATTGCATCTCGGAAGCCACGCGCTCTACCTGCGACATCACGCGAAGAAAATTTTCGCCGAGCACTTTCTTTATGTCCGCGTCCGAGTAGCCGCGCTTCATCAACTCAATGGTGATGTTCGGCAGCTTCGATATATCTTCCATTCCTTCGGGCACGCCTGTCAGCGGAACGCCGTCGAAGTCCGAGCCGATGCCGACGTGATCAATGCCAGCGACTTTTCGGATATGGTCAATATGGTCAATCAGAACCGAAAGCGGAGTCTTGCCGGGTGAGTTCGCCTCGCGCCAACGCTTCATCTCTTCTTCGACGCGCTTCTGATCGTTGGGAAACTGCTTTTTCAACTCTTCTTCTTTCGCGTTCGCCCGCTTGTTGAAATCAACTTTGCGCTGGTCCAGAAACACGTCATAGAAATTGACCATCACAACGCCGCCGTTTTTGGCGATTGCGCGGAGCATGTCGTCGCTCATGTTTCGCGGATGATCCGAAAGCGCGCGCGCCGACGAGTGCGACGCGATTACTGGCGCGCGCGATGTTTCAATCACATCATAAAAGGTCTTATCCGCCACGTGAGAGATGTCGACCATCATCCCTATGCGGTTCATCTCGCGCACGACCTCACGGCCAAAATCCGTGAGGCCATTGTGATGCTGCACGCTCGCGTCGTTTATGTCGCCCGACGAATCTGCCCAGTCGTTCGTGTTCGTGTGCGTAAGCGTCATGTAGCGGACGCCCAATTTGTAAAACATCCTCAGCGCCCGCAGGCTGTCTTCGATGGCGTGGCCGCCTTCGATTCCCATCAGCGCGGCTACACGGCCCTTCTTCGCGATGCGCCGAATGTCATCAGCAGTGTAAGCCATCTCAAGCGCGTCAGGGTGTCGGCGCACCTGATCATAGACAACGTCAATTATGTCGAGCGCGCGACGAGCCGCGCCCCCACCTTCCGAAGGTTTCTTGTTGACGAATTCTTTACCGACATAGACGGCGAAGAACTCCGCATCAAGCCCTCCCTCTTTCATTCGGCGGATGTCAGTGTGCGTTTTTGTTTTGGCTGCGGCGTCATCGCCGCGCATGGCGAGATCGAAGCCTTCGAGCAGCGGCGAAGTTACATCGTTGTGCGTGTCAATGACAATCGCCTCGCGGTGGAGTTTTTCCGCGCGCGCGCGAAGCGCAGCATCCGCATCTGGCTGCGCGCTCTTGTCGTTTTGCTTCGATTGATTCTTATAAGCAAATCCGGTTGATGCGGCGAGAATCATAGCAAGGCAGAAGATTGCTGTGAGTCTTGCGAGTTGTGTAAGCATGACGCTCCTTTAATGTGAGTGCTTAAGATCGAATGCTGAGTTTGAATTATAGGCGCAATAAAGCTCTCGTTCAAAACCCAATTTGAAAAAGTGAAAGCTAAAACTGAAAACTATTTTGAAGTGTAGTAGCCGCTGCGGGCGCGCACCTGCAGGCCGGGTCGCTTCACTTCGACGCGAATCCTTTTGAAGGTCGCGCGCGACTCAGGCTTTGAATAATAAGTCAGCACGTACTGAGCGTGAACCTCTGCGGCTATGCGGCGATATATCTCCTCAAGATCGCGCGCTTCTTTCTTCGGGTCTTCATAAATCGGCGGGAAGAAAGCACGCCCGCCCGTGTCTTCGCTCATCGCCTTTAAGACAAATTCTCCCGCAAGGTCCTGCACGTTTGCCGAAGGCGCGACGCCCGTCGAATGCACAGAGTAAATCACCGCATCCGACTTCTGCACTTCAGTGAGCGCCTGCGCAAGCGTCGCAACCGAAGCCGTATCCGTTCCGTCCGACAGCACTACCATCACGTGGCGGCCTTCTGCGGGGCGAATGTACCGCGCCGCCTCCACCATCGCATTGTAGAGCGACGTTGCGCCTTCGGGCTTGAGGCTCGCAAGCGTTGCGACGAGCTTGTCAATGTCGGAAGTGAATTGAAGCTCGACCTTCGGATCGGTAGAGACGCTCATAATCGCGGCCTGATCGCCGGGCCTTAAGACTTGGCGGAAAAACTGCGCGGCGGCGCGCTGCTCGAAATCGAAGCGGTGGCGAATCGAGCTTGAAGTGTCGAATAGAAATATCAATCGCATCGGCATCTGCCCTTCGGGATAAAAACCGGCAATCTCCTGCGGCGCGTTGTCTTCATAGACGGCAAAATCGCTTTGCTTCAGGTCGTTCACCTGATTGCCTGCGGCATCTGTCACAGAAGTGATGACGGTGACGAGGCTCGCGCTGAGCTTTATGGGTTTTTCGTCCTGATCTTCCTGGCGCTGCGGCTCTTGAGTGGCGCGGCGCGGGCGAGTCTCTTGCGCGGCAGCAGACGATTTGCCGGATACGTCCTGCGAAGATGGCTTCGTCGCTGGCGGTGTTTGTCTGCCCGATTGCGCCTGCGTGAAGGCAAAAGGCAAAAAGCAAAAGGCAAAAAGCAAAAGCAACACGACGCCGCGGCGACGCGGCGACGAGGCGAGCGAATTTAACCGATTCTCTTCAACATTCTTTGAGCCTTTGTTTAATTCTATGTGCATACTAATTTGAACTTAATCTCCGCGTCGCCGTGTCTTGGCGTCACAGTCTCGCTTCAAGAGCAGCGCGTGAAAGGTAATGCGCGCGCCAATCATCAAAATCTTTAAGCGCAAGCTCGACCTGCAGACGATGGCGGTCAGCTTTGCGTTTAACGGTTCGTCGCGTCGCCTCGTCGAGCGCGGGCAGCAGCGCGAAGGTTATATTCATCGGTTGAAAATTCTTAGCGTCCGCATTGGCGATGTAGTTTGCGAGGCTCCCCATCGCAGTCCGCCGCGGCGGCGCTTGAGGCGCATGGCCGCGAGTCATCTCTACGGCGTGAACGCCTGCCATAAAACCTGTGGCCATCGCTTCGATGTAGCCTTCGACGCCCGAAATCTGTCCCGCAAACAGAATGCGCGAATGTTTGCGCATTTGCAGAGTCTCCGTGAGAATCGCGGGCGCGCAGATGAACGTATTGCGATGAATCTGGCCGAAGCGAATGAACTCAGCCTGCTCAAGTCCCGGAATCAACCGCAAGACCCTTTTTTGCTCGCCGAATTTCAGATGATTTTGAAAGCCGACGAGGTTGTAGCTGTCGGCGAGCAAATTCTCCTGCCGTAATTGCACGACCGCAAAGGGCCGCACGCCCGTGCGCGGGTTGGCGAGACCGACGGGCTTCATCGGCCCATAGCGCAGAGTGTCGCGCCCACGCCGCGCAATCTCTTCAATCGGCAGGCAGCCTTCGAAGTACATCGTCTGCTCGAAGTCGTGAAGCGGTACAGATTCAGCCGCAATGAGCGCGTCGTAAAAACGATTGTACTCCTCTTGGGTCATCGGGCAGTTGAGATAGTCAGCCCCGCCTTTATCGTAGCGCGCCGCGCGAAATGCGATGTCGTAGTTTATAGTCTCCGCGTCGACGACGGGCGAAATCGCGTCGTAAAAATAGAGATGCGTCGAGCCTGTGAGCCGCGCTATCTCTTCCGACAGCGCGGGCGATGTGAGCGGCCCCGTAGCGATTACGACAGGCCCTTCGGATGGAATTGATTGAGCTTCCTCGCGAATGATTTCGATGTTCGGGTGCTCGCTGATGTGGCGCGTGACTTCTTCGGCGAACCGCTCGCGATCAACTGCCAGCGCTGCGCCTGCCGGAACGGCGACGCTGTGCGCGATGCGGATGAGAAGCGAGCCGCCGCGGCGCAGTTCTTCTTTTAACAGATAAGGCGCAGTGCCCGGCTCGTCTGATTTGAGCGAGTTCGAGCAGACTATCTCGCCCAAGTGTGCGCTCTGGTGCGCAGGCGTCGGACGCGCGGGGCGCATTTCGTAAAGTCGTACTTTTGCGCCGCGCTCCGCGGCCTGCCACGCGGCCTCAGAGCCAGCCAATCCGCCGCCGATTACTGTCACTCGCGCTTCCATAATCAAAACTGAACGTCCACTGAAATTCTAACATCGGCGATTAAACGCTATCAAACGGGCGTCACGCGCGGGCTTTATCCTGCGCTTGTCACTTGTCACCGTCATCAGTTTGTTGTAGTCTTGCGCCGCGTATGGACGTTGAAGCGAGGATAGCGGTCGAGCAAGCGAACGCCGCGTTTTATCGCGCGCTCGAATCGGCAATCATCGAGCGGATGGAAGAAGTCTGGGCGCACGAAGATTGGATCAGGTGTGTGCATCCGGGATGGGATTTGCTCAACGGCTGGCCGCGTGTGCGCGAAAGCTGGGAGATGATCTTTCAAAGCGGCCAGAAGATGCGCGCCTCGCCTTCGGAAGTCTCAGTTCACATCGAAGGCGATTTCGCGTGGGTGACCTGCATTGAAAATATAACCGTCTTTAACGACACAAGCTTCGATTCGGCTCAGGCCGTCGCCACGAACCTGTTCATCCAACGCGCGGGCCGCTGGCTGATGGTGCTTCATCATGCCTCTCCGATACCCATGATCGTGCCGGATGACTCGTCTGACACTATTCAATAAAGTCCGAACACTTGTCCAAAAATCAGGAACAGAGATGTCTCTAAAAAGCAGTTTTCACATAACCGGATACGAACCCGCCTTCTCCAAGAGCACTTCTTACGTTAGCTCATTAGGATTATCTCAAGACAGCGGCCTTTTCAGCATCAACATTTGGCCAGCCGCACGTTATCAAGGGCGGCTACCAGACCAATCGCCTGAGCAACGACGTTCTGTTCGGATTTTCAGGTGGCCGCTTCAACCTCTTCTTCGGAAGGATCAAACCCCACAACGGTCGTCGCGGAACCTTCGGCTACTACCACGTTGATGATCTCGCTCGTTCCGGCAACGTCAACAGCAGTAATCAGGGATTCTTCATTCAGGATGCATGGCAGATTCACCAGCGTCTGACGCTCAATTTTGGCCTGCGCGCTGGGAAAGAGTTCCTGCCTTCGTTCTTTATGGGTGAGTAAACGTCTTTTTGTAGAAAGACGCGCGCGTCTGCGATAGGACGATTCTCGGTCGATGTGACGCGGCCTTCGATGCGGCTTCGCACCTGCATCATAGCGGGCGCGGCCCAAAGCTGCCCGGCAATCAGCGCAAAACTCATAATGATAGCCGCAAGCATTGTGTGAACCTCCTTTGCTTCGGATGGCGCTCAAAGCAGAGCTTATTCTAGCAGAGCTTTTTCGCCGAAACTACTTTTGAAGGTGGCGCGAGGTCACATTGTAATATAAGTCTCTGCCCCCTTCGCATGGGGGGCCGCGCTTTGGCCATCAGGCGCAGGAGAGAGAGTGCATCTGGCGAGTTCAGAAATTTGGAAAAATCCATGATTTTGCATGATTGCGTGCCGGAGCTGCGAAAAGTGATTTGAGAGAGCTCTCTAAATGATATAATGATGAACTCTTAGACATTGGCGGCATTCTACCAAGTTTTGGAATACATTTTGCTCATTTAAGCAGTTCCAAAAGCCGTGACTCATAATTGGCAAATTTCGGTACAGGACTCGCTCATTCTTGCTGAAGCGCGAGAGGCTAATGGTCTTCCAACGATGATGCACGATTTTGCGGTTGCGCCCGGAGTTTTTTTAACAAGTTCGGGCTGCAAGCGCACAGTCTCTCCCCAAACAATAGAGCGTGGCCTGACAATTGGTAGGGCTGCGCAAAAAGGTCCAAGGGAACTCCCCCTAATTCGTTTCTGATCCGGCTCGCGCAATTTGAGCCTCGATCAGTGCAGTTTCTCTGTAATAACTATCGGTACCAACCAAACCTTATAGGAGGTTTCACATGAGAGATTGGGAGTTTAAAAGAGCCATCACTTCATTGATTACGCTGGTGATGCTGCTGGCAACGTTCGTAGTGCCTGCCCGCGCGATTGCGCAGACGGCGAACACGGGTGTCATCACAGGCGTAGTCAAAGACGAGAAAGGCGCAGTTGTGGCTGGCGCAACAGTCAAAGCCATAAACAAAGGCACCGGCGTCGAGCGCACGACAACAACGAGTGATTCGGGCACTTATGAGTTAACACAGTTAGTGCCTGCTGATTACCGTCTGGAAGTTGAGGCTTCGGGATTCGCTAAATTCGTTGCCGACCCGGTTACGGTGAACGTGCTTTCGCGCGTCACGGTTGACCCGGAACTGAAACCTGCGGGCGCAAGCGAACAGGTCACCGTAACAGGCGAGGCGGCGCCGCTGATCGAGACGACCAAAACGGACGTGAGCGGCGTAATCAATCAGAAACAGTTGGAGAGCTTGCCCGTAAATGGCCGCTCTTTCGCTTCTCTGGCCATATTGATTCCAGGCGCAACTCTTCAACCATCATTCGACCCAACCAAAGCGCGCGTCGGAACGTTTTCCGTAGGAGGCTCGACGGGCCGCAACCTCAACATAACAGTTGACGGCGGCGATAACAAAGACAACGCCGTAGGCGGCATACTTCAGAACTACACGATGGAAGGCATTCAGGAGTTCGCGCTTTCGACCCAGCGATTTTCAGCCGCAAACGGTCGTTCGGGCGGCGCGCTTTTGTCTGTCATCTCCAAGAGCGGAACCAATGAATTGCATGGCACGGCGTTCGGTTTCTTCCGCGACGACAAGCTCAACGCGAACGCGCCCAAGCTGCTCGCCGACGCGAACCCGAACCTGTTTGATCCGGGCGATGCTCTCAAACCGCCATTCAACCGTCAGCAGTTCGGCGGATCAATTGGCGGTCCAATCGTAAAGGACAAAGCATTCTGGTTCGGGACGGTCGAGCACACGCGCGAGCGCGGCAACTCAATCGTGCCTAGCTTTGCGTTCAATCAGATTCAACTGCTTGAGCCGCTCGGCTACAAAGCGGTGCGGTTCCTGCCGCAGCCGTTCGATGACACACAGTTCACGGTCAAGGGCGATTTTCACCCTTATGACAATCACGCGTTCACGGTCCGCTATGCCGGGCAGAACAACGAGTCGTTGAATGACCAAGCGGGATTCCTTACTGTCTTTACTGACCTGTCGGGCGGCGACAAGCAGGTGAATGATCTTCACAGCTTGCTGGGTTCATGGACGTGGACGGCGACGCCACACGTCGTCAACCAGTTCGTTTATCAGTGGTCAACCTTCAACAACCAGATCGTTGCCACAACCGACCTCAAGAACCTGACGTTCCCAAGCGGCATCACAGTCGGGCGAAATGGCAATGTGCCGCAGCAGACGCTTCAAACCAAGCACCAGTTCCGTGATGACCTGTCGTGGAATCGCGGCAATCACGGATTCAAGTTCGGCCTCGACTTTGTGCACGAGCCGACGCTCGGCGGCTTGTTCGCCTTCCTGTCTGCGCCGGAATACGATTTCGGATTTGATCCTTCTGACATCGTGAACAATCCGAATCAATTCCCACAGGGTTTCAACACGAGGCAGGTGCAGCCCGGTCCCATCACCTGCGGGTTTATCGGCGTGCCGAATTGCACTCAGGCGGATCTGGAAGGTCTCGGCGTCGTCGTAGACATTCTGCTTGCGGGCGGCAATCCGAGTTTTGATCTTAGAGACGGCGCGAAGCAGGTTTCGTGGTACGTGCAGGATGACTGGAAGGTCACTCCGCGCTTCACGCTGAATCTTGGCGTGCGCTACGACGTTGATCTTGGGTTTGTTGATTCAAAGCATCAGAAGGATAATCGCACGTTCCGATTCTTGCAAATCATCGGCCACCCGCTCGGCAGTCGCGTGGTTGAGGACGACAAGAACAACTTCTCGCCCCGCCTCGGATTTGCCTATGACTTTCTTGGCAACGGGCGGTCGGTGATTCGCGGCGGCTACGGCATCTATTACGATCAGTCGTTTTTGAACGTGCCGCTGTTTGCGGTGCAGCAGGCGAATGACGAGATTTACGCCTTCATCATTGATGACAGCCCGAATCTCAGCCTTTCATCGCCTCCGCCGCCATTCCCGCGCCCGCTCACAAATCCGCCAATCGGGTTTCCTGTGACCGGGCGTTTGATTGACCCCGACTTCGAGGCCCCTTTCACGCAGCAGTGGAATATAGGCTACGCGCAGGAGCTTGGCCGCAACATGGCGATTGAGTTCGATTACATCCACATACTTGGACTGCACGAGTTTACGCAAGTGGATGTCAATCCGCGCATTGGACCGTTGCTTGGATTGCAGCGCACAGACCCAAGCCCGCGCAGGCTGCTGGTGCCGGCAATCGAGGCGCATCGCAACGAGCTAATAGCAGCCTTTGGACAGGCAACGCCGTTTAACGGCATTCGCGTTGCGCAGTCCGACGGACGCTCTCGCTACGACGCGTTCACAGTCTCATTCCGCAAACGTTATGCGAATCACTTCCTGCTGAATGCCCACTACACGTTGTCGAGGGCGCTTGCGTGGTTCGGCCAGATTTCAGACTTCGGAGTGCAGCCGCAGAACCCGTTCGATAAATTCGATCCGGAGGCCAACTTCGGACACACAGGCGAGGATGAGCGCCATCGCTTCGTGCTGTCGGGCGTCTTCGATCTGCCGTGGGGATTCCAGTTGTCGCCGATTCTACAACTGGCGTCGGCGCGACCCTATAGCATTTTCCCCGCAGGCGGCGCCGACATAAATCGCGACGGCGTTTTTAACGACCGCGAAACGCGCGACGGCAACGACCAGCACAAGCTGCCGCCGTCGACCGAGCGCGGCGATAAATTCTCGCAGGTGAACATAAGAGTGGCAAAGAACTTCCGCTTCACAGAACACATGAAGTTGGACCTGTTCTTTGAGGCTTTCAACCTGTTCAACACAGCCAACTTCGGCAACTCGTTTGGCGGCACCGTCAATACGGCGAACTTCAAGAAGCCGATCAACTTCTTCGGCGCGACTGGATTTTCGGAGCCAATCGGCATCCCGTTCCAAGGGCAGTTCGGCTTCCGCTTCAGCTTCTAGTCTGTAGACCGAAGTTTGACAACCAATTCAAGGGCGCTCAAATTAAAAATGAGCGCCCGCTTTTCTTTGTGATACATCAAACCTTCGTGCGCTGGCTTTGAACACAATCGTTCATTCTTGTTATAGTCGAAGGCAACCGCCGCAGGAGGCTCAAACTATGATCGGGCTTATTCGCATTCAATCAATCTTTGCATTCATCGCGCTGCTGGCTGCCGCTTCAGCGGCGCAGGCTCAGGGCGTTCACGCGCTTCAAGGCAAAGTCGTTTTGCCCAACGGCGCTGCTCCTAATAATTCAGTTAAAGTAACGCTCACCTTTAACGGCATACGCGTTTACGAGGTCTTCACCGACCTGAGCGGACGCTTCTCCTTTAGCGGCCTGCACAAGGGCACATACCAGCTCACGGCTGAAGGCGACGGACAGACATTCGAAACCACGACGGTTTATGCAGAAGTGGCGGCTTTCGGCAACGCACCTCAGGTCTTCACCCAGAACATTCAACTTCGTCCCAAGCGGGGTCAAACGACGCCGCGCACCGGAATCGTCTCGGTCGAATCGCTTGACGCGAGCATACCTGAGCGCGCAAGAAAAGAGCTTCAACAAGGTGTAAAGCTTGCAGCCGAAAATCAACCTGAAAAGGCCATAAAGCACTTTCAAGAGGCGATAGCCATCCATCCGTCGCTCTACTCAGCGCACGCTGGAATGGGCGAGCAGTTGAGCAAGCTGCGACGATATGACGAAGCTGCGGCGGCTTATCAAAAAGCTATCGAGATAAAACCCGACCGCGCCGAAGCATACACAGGACTCGGTACGGTTTTGGTTAAGCAGAAGAAATACGGCGAAGCTCTTGCTCCGCTTCGCCGCAGCATCGAACTCGAAAAACAATCCTCAACTCCATACCTCCTGCTCGGACTTTCGGAGATGATGACGGGTGATTACCAGTCAGCCGAAAGCGACCTCCTGCGCGCTTACGAGATAGGCAAGCCAACGGTCGCGCACATATACCTTGCTAACCTCTATGACCTGCGCGGCGAGCCTGAGAAAGCAATCGAACAGTTGCAGGCGTTTCTCAAAGAGAATCCTGAAACGCCAGACTCGCGTCAGATACGGGAAGTGATAGAGAGGTTGCGCAAACAGGCATCATCTAAAAAGTAGTTCCTGGCAGAAAAAAATCCATAATTTTGTATGTCAATCCATAATTCTGCATATTCATGGGGCGCGGTTTACGAAAAGGGGTTTGAGAATTCTCTCTAAGTGGTATAATGACGAGCCGTTAGCCGTTGAGGAAGCTCATTCAGATATTGGAATATATTTTGCTCGTTTAGCGGGTCACATCATTTAGAACGTTTTGGCCTTGGCAAGCGTCTGCAGTCGTCAGTTTTAGCAGGCGGTCAAAAGCGAATAGAAATCAATAATTAAGCAATTGATTTTGGTGGATAATGTTCAAGAGCCGCTCTTTAAACAGAAAAGTTTTTTTCCAGATCAGGAAGCGATTCATATCCCCCCCGATTGCCGCACGCATCATTTGCCTGAATCGCTCTAATTGTATGTAACCGAAGTTCCTTCCGCAGCGAGCTTCGGTCTCATCAGTTGTTATTGTCAGGGGTCAAAAAGATTAATGATAGGAGGCTCACATGAGAAAACCATGGAGAAGGTGGCTGGTAGGCGTGATTTCGCTGGCCATGCTGATTATGGCTCTGTCGCCGTTATCACTTGCGGCGCAGGAACCGACCGGCGCAATTGAAGGCACGGTGACGGACCCGCAGGGCGCAATCGTGCCCAACGTGACGGTCACGGCCAAAAACATTGCTACTGGTCTTACTCGCACAACAAATACTGGCAGCGATGGTCGCTATCGCATCGCCTCGCTTCCGCCGGGCACTTACGAAATAAGGGCCGGGGGGCAGCAGGGCTTCAAAGCGACGGTTGTGACCGACATACAGGTCAACGTCGGCGCGAACGTGCCGATTGATGTCACGCTTCAGGCGGGCGGCGTTACCGAAACGGTCACCGTCACTGGCGGAGGCGAAGCGCAGGTCGACCGCACAGACAACACGGTCGCTGGCGTCGTCGGGACCGTGCAGATTGAAAACCTGCCGCTCAATGGCCGCAACTTCCTCGACCTGGCGCAGCTTCAGCCGGGTACGGAAAAAGTTGACGGCGGCAGCTTCGACCCGACCAAAGCAAACTACACGGGCGTTTCGATTGCCGGGCAGGCTGGCCGCTCGACTCAGATAACGGTCGACGGCGGTTCGGTCGTTGACAACGTCGTCGGCACGACCGTTCAGAACTTCTCGCAGGAGATCGTTCAGGAGTTCCAAGTCGGCATATCCAACTACGACCTTTCGACCGGCGCTTCGGCTACCGGATCGGTAAACATTATTTCAAAATCCGGCTCGAATAATTTCCATGGCAACGGCTATGTCTACTGGCGCGATTCGAGCTTCGCGGCCTTCCCGTCGCTCAATCGTCTGGACGCCATTCACGCCGTTCCGCCAGAGGCTCAGACCGACGAGATACCGTTCGACCGCGAACAGTTCGGTGGCACATTCAGCGGTCCGATCAAGAAAGACAAAGCTTTCTTCTTCTTCAACACTGAGTACAACAATCAGGACGCGGTGGCGATTCACATATTGCCTAGCTCGATACCGGGCTTCAGCGGCTTCACGCCGAACCCATTCAACGAGCTTCTGTTGACGAGCAAAGTTGACTGGGTCGTCAACAGCAAGACCAACTTCCTCGCTCGTTATTCATTTAACGATAACGATCAGGACGTTCCGTTCGCGCCCGGCACAGGCATAGTTCCGCGCGACAGCGCGAGTGGCATTTTCCAGTCGCACAAT
Source organism: Blastocatellia bacterium (assembly GCA_035575515.1). GTDB lineage: Bacteria > Acidobacteriota > Blastocatellia > UBA7656 > UBA7656 > DATLXU01. The sequence goes on along the minus strand of DATLXU010000021.1, from coordinate 24,047 downwards.
CAGCTCGTTACGAACCGCGGCCATGACGTAATCTTCGGCCTCACGCGCAACATTGGCGCGACGACGGTCAATGATTTCCGTTACCACTTCAACGATTTCCATAACAGGATTGATCCGAAGACGAAAGATTTCCCGGCCATCTGGGTGCTCAATCCTGACTCGACCTGGCGCTCGGGCACCAACTACATCACCCCGCAGGTGACCGATCAGAGCCGCAACCAGATCCGCGACGACCTGACGCTGGGGCGCGGCTCACACACGTGGAGGTTCGGCGGCAACTGGGAGCGCACTTCGATCACAGGTCAGTTCGCTTTCGCCAAGCCCGCGCGAATCCGCATATTCGGGCCGGGTTTTGGCGGTCCCCCGATTCTGGCAACCGAAGCCGACTTCCTCAACGCGCCCGTGCGCGACATCTCGATGGGCATCGGCAACGACATACTGCCGTTCAACACGCCCGAAGGCGCAACCATCAACCACCGCTTCCAGTTCTACGGCACGGACAACTGGAAGATCACAAATAACTTCACGCTCAACTACGGGCTGGCTTATCGTTATGACACAAACCTCTGGAATCACGATCAGCCCAAACCGGCGATAGTTGCCGCCGTGTTCGACAAGGGGACTGAGCCTGCCAAAGCCGACAAGAACAACATCGCTCCGCGACTCGGATTTGCCTGGGACATTTCAGGCAAAGGCCGCACGGTGATTCGCGGCGGCTTCGGCATGTACTACGACACGACGATTGACAACCTGCGACTGTTCGAGCGCGCCGACCTCGGCCCTCCCGGCGCGGAGTTGTTCCTCGTAGGCACTGACATTCAAAGCAGCCTGCTTCCGGGAGGCGACGCTCGCTTCAGCACAAGCCCAACATCTTCAACGGGATTTTTGAGGCTGCGCGACGCGCTGGCTCTGATAGGACGGGTTCGCGCCGATGTGGAGTCGCGCGCGTTCAACTGCTCGCTGCCGACCTCGATCGAGTGCTTCCAAGCCATCAGCGGACCGCTGTTCGCCAGCAACTTCCAGATTCCTTACTCGCTGCAATATGCAGTCGGAGTCCAGAAGGAACTGCCGGGCAATATGGTATTGCAGGCCGACTTCAACTATCGCAAGGGCGTGCACGAAGTGCTCACCTACGACGCGAACTTCTTCAGCGCGGTTGACCGCAACGGCAATCCGAATCCTGTGACGGACTTCCCGAACGCGATTCCGTATGCTGATTCATCGGCGTTTTCGACCTACAAGGCGCTGTTGCTCAGATTGGACCGCCGTTGGAGAAACGGCTTCCAGCTCACGGGCAGTTACACGCTTTCGCGGTTGAAGAACTTCGGCGGCGACGCGCTCGGACTCGGCCAAACCATCTCTAACGGAAGCGATTTCCGGCTTGAGTTCGGACCCGGCGGGCTTGATCGCACGCATCGGTTCGTGCTGAGCACGGTTTGGGAGCTTCCGTTCTTCAAGGACAGCACGGGAGCCAAGCGTGCCCTGCTCGGCGGCTGGTCTGTGTCGCTGATCTCGACGGCCTTCAGCGGCCTGCCGTTCAGCGCGATACTTCCCGACGGTGTGGATCTTTTCGGCAGCGGCTCGTTCTTCTCTTATCTGCCCGGCACCAGGCCGGGAGACATCGGACGAGAGATCAAATCGGTCGAGGAGCTGAACGCGGTCATCCGCAACTACAACGCTAACATCCGTTCGTTTGCGGCGCGTATTGAAGACGGCGTTCCGGTTGATCCGCAGGGCACGCCTCTGCGCCCGCTCGCAGAACTGCCCGCCGACACTCCGATTGGCGGCGATTCCGTAATCTCGCAGGACGTGCGGCTCACCAAGTCGTTCCGCCTTGGCGAAGGCAGAAGGCTCGACTTCATAGGCGAGGTCTTCAACCTGTTCAACGTGGCGAACCTGACGAACGTCGTCGACAATCAGATACCGGCTGCGGAAGATGCCGCAACGCCGGGATTTGAGTTCACCACCTTCCGCCCGACCCAGCGCACCAACAGTGTATTCGGCACGGGCGGGCCGCGGGCCTTCCAGTTCGCCTTGAAGTTCAGCTTCTAAGCGGACTAGGATAAACCTGACTCTTTGACAGTGGTGGAGCTTGGTTTAGCTCCACCACTTTTTCATCTATAGAGATTGCCTCAATCTGCAATTAAGGGTTTCGCGCGATGGTGAGCCGCCGTTATGCATATGTTTCTTTTACCTGCGCGCTCTACGTGCTGGCTCTGTTGCATCAGATCGCAATTTCGCAATCAGTCACCGGCAACACGATAAAAGGCAAGGTCCGCACGCAATACGGCGAGCCAGCAGCCAACCTGCATGTCGAACTGCAGACCGGCCTGGGCGTGATTGTCACCCAGACCGTCACGAACAACGAAGGCGACTACGCTTTTTACGGACTGACGGGAGCCTCTTTCGTGCTCGTCATAAACGACCCGATCTATCAGCCTTTTTCCGAACGCGTCGAGTTCACGCGCGAAGCGGGAAACCGTCCGGGCGAAACTCTGCGCGTAGATATAACGCTAGCCGCGAAAGCCGCGCCCAAACTGCCTCGCGCCGGAGTCGTCTTCAATCAAGATACGCCCGAAGCCGCCCGCGCCTCGTATCAGCGCGGCGTGAAGTTGCTGGCCGAGCGCAAAAGCGATGAGGGAATCGCCGCACTGCGCGAGGCTATAAAGATATTCGGGAATTATTTCGATGCGCACCTCGCGCTCGGCGTTGAGCTGCTCAGATTGCGCAGGCACGCGGAGGCAATAGAGGCGTTAGAGCGAGCGCGCTCCATTAATCCCAAAGACAGTCGGCCTTACCAGGCGTTCGGTCTGGCGCTCTACGAGCAGAAGAAATTCAACGTTGCGGCGTCCGTATTCGAGGCTGTCACGCGGCTCGATTCCGCGAATGCCGAAGCGCAGTTGATGAAGGGCGCGGCGTTGATAGAGATGGGCCGCTTCAGCGATGCGGAGACGGCACTAAAGAACGCCGACCGCATAAGCGAGCATAAACTGCCGATGGTTCATATTCACCTTGCGCGGCTGTACGAAAAGATGGGCGACCGCAAGCGCGCTGCCGACGAGCTTGAGAAGTATTTGAGTATGAAACCCGACGCCGAAAACGCTGCAATTATCCGCGAAGCTATAAAGAAACTTCGCGCCAATTGAATAGCGCACGTGATTAAAAGTTTTGGAGATTAACCATGAAGAAACAAGCCTTTGCTCTTTTGATAATTCTTTTTAGCTTTAGCCTGTGCTCGCTTGCCGCCGCGCGCGCGCAGGGCAACAGCATACGCGGCAAGGTGCGCAACTCTCAGGGCCGAAACCTAGGGCAAGTAATAGTCCAGCTTGAGACAGGCAACGGCTTGCCGGTCAACACGACGACGACCAACAACGAAGGCGATTTCTTTTTCAATGGACTCAGTGGGACAAGCTATATAGTTATAATCTCTGCGCCGGACTACAACCCTGTTCAGGAGCACGTCGAATTCGTGAGGCTTACAAGCTCTGACGATCCCGGCGAGCAGCGCACCGTTGAGATTACACTTATCCCAAAAAGCGGAGCAGCAGCCCCGCTCAGCAACCGAGCAGTTTCCGGCCAGAACATTCCGAAAGCGGCTCGCGAAGCCTTAGACCGCGCCCTTGCGCTCTCGAAGCAGAACAAATCGCAGGAAGCAATCGCAGCGTTGCAAGAGGCTATCAAGGCTTACCCCGATTACTTTGACGCGCACTTTCTTTTAGGCAACGAGTTGATGAAACTCAATCGCCTGCAGGAGGCAATTGCCGAGCTTGAGCAGGCGCGAAAGATCAATGCGAAGGATGATCGCGTATATCAATCCTTCGGCCAGTTGCTCGTCAAGCAGGGCAAGTATGCGCTCGCTTCGCAGGTCTTCGCCGAAGCGGCGCGATTAAATCCGACCGATGCCAACATACTACTGATGCGGGCAGGCGCGCTCGTCGAGCATGCATCGGCTATAAATCCTGCCGCGTCGAAAGAAGCGGCGGAGCGAAGCAAAGCTCTGGACCTCGCGGAGAAGGATTTGTTAAAGGCGCTTGATATGAGCGACCACAAACTGGCGGTTGCTTACCTTCAACTGGCGAGGGTCTATGAGAAGAAGGGCGACAAGGCGCAGGCGGCGGCTGCGCTGGAGCAGTATTTGAAAACGACGCCCGACGCGAAGAATGCCGACGCGATACGCGAAGCGATAAAGACGCTGCGCGCTCCCGCGAGCGACAAGAAGCCCGCTCCGCTGAATTGAACCGCCCCCGTAATTCGTGTTTATTCTCTCAAAGCCTCTTTCTGTCGCCCTGCTTGCGGAATTTCTCCGCAACTGTTGCTGATGGCTACTATAGCCACGCGCCGCAGTCATTGTGATGGCTTTTGTAAATCTCCCATAGACAACAGTTAACAAAAACCAGCCAAGCAGTCGTCAGGGAATGCGCTTTGCTCTTGGTCAGGACGCGCCCTATGTGCAGTTATAACTGCCACCGCCGCGCGTGAGTATGAATTCTGAATGGAGATTGCAGATGCCAAGCAATAAAGATGTCTCGATATTAATCGTTGACGATGAGGAACCCATACGCAGGCTACTTTCAACCTATCTCTCTAATGATTACAGGTGTGCTACGGCTTCAAGCGCCGACGAGGCCGCCGCGCTGCTCGCGGTCCAATCGTTTAATCTGGTTATGACAGACATTACAATGCCGGGCACTACGGGCATAGAGCTGTGCCAGTACATTCAGCAGTTTTGTCCAGAAACGGTTGTGATAATGGTGTCAGGGATGACCGACATCAATTATGCCATCGAATCAATGCGGCAGGGCGCATTCGATTATGTGACGAAACCGTTCGACCTGCAGCAGGTGATGATGTCGGTCGAGCGCGCGCATCGCTATCAGGTGCTTGTGGCGGCCAAGCGACACTACGAACAATCGCTCGAAGACACGGTTCGCGCGCGAACCCAAGAGCTTCGACAGTTGAACGAGAGCCTCAATCAGACGCTGGAAACGCTCTACCAGAATTATCGCGCTACGCTCAGGGCGCTAGCAGGCGCGCTCGAAGCCCGCGACGTTGAGACGGCAGGCCATTCGGATCGCGTCGTCGCATACTCGCTCAGGCTTGGCCGCGAGATGGGATTGTCGCACAACGAGCTGATCGCGCTCGAACAGGGCGCGCTGCTTCACGACATCGGCAAGATTGGCGTGCCCGACGCGATACTGCTCAAACGCGGCCCGCTCACCGCTGAAGAATGGGAGCAGATGCGAATGCACATCAATTACGGACTGCGAATCATCAACGGCATAGACTTTTTGCAGGGCGCGGCTCCGGTCGTAGGCCAGCATCACGAAAAGTACGACGGCAGCGGCTATCCTCACGGGCTTCGAGGCGAGTTGATTCATATCAACGCTCGCATATTCGCCATAGCCGATGCATTCGACGCGATAACGAGCGATCGCCCGTACCGCCGCGCCGCGTCATACGAGCAAGCCCGCGCCGAGATCATCGCGCACTCCGGGCGACACTTCGATCCTAAAGTTGTGCAGGCGTTCTTGAGCGTGCCGGAAGAGGAATTGCGCGAGATTCGCCTGACAGCCGAATCGCAAGACTATATCGAACAGATCATAGACAAGCGCGAAATCCGCTCCTTCATCGTTTCGTTGAAACGACACACGGGGATGACTGGCCCGCTCAACGTGTCGGCCTTGCTGGCATAAGCTCCCGCAAACAAATCATTCAACAGAGAAACAAAGGCTAAAAGATTATTGCCTTTGTGTCTCTCTGTTTGTATATAGGCTCAACTTTTCAGATTGATTTACAGTCGCGGTGATTGCCTGAGCGAGAGGCGAAACACAAGCCGCCATCGGCAGCCTCGCGTTTGATTATTCAAATCTATATCCAGATTCACAAGCAGCGCATTATTAGAAGAAGTAAAGTTGCCTGCAAGCGATACGCGGGGGCCTGTTATTAACACACCCGCGTTCTGCTGACCGGTAGGATTCATCTGGCCGGTGAAATTGATTGGCTCTTGTTTTTTTGATTCATCAATAGCCTTTGGAGCGACACCCGCGCCGCTCGCGCGAATTGAATTGGCCGACGCAATAACGTCCGGCGCGCAGCCTTCAGCATATAGCGTCTCCTCTTTTAACTCGTAAGCGACGTTCGTTCTTATCTCAAGCGGGATAGTTATTCGCGCTGCAGAGCCTTGCCCGTTGCCTTCGAGAGTCACAATAGCCGAATCGAGTCCCGATACTTCAACCGTCGCGTGCACGCCTGCGCCATCAGTAATTCTGACTGTTGAAAGCTTGAGCGCGGGAGATACCGCGCCGGTTATTCGCACGGCTGCGCGGTCTTGCTGAGCAAGCGCAGCGTGCGCGCCCGATGCGCACAGCGCGCAGGCGGCAAGCAAAGCGGCGGGCTTTTTGAGACAGAATCGCACGCGGCTGTTAATTACAACCTTCGTGCCTGAACCTTTATCTCGCCCGCCGCGCTTCTATCTGAAACTTGCGATTGAAATTACGGACAATAGGGTCAATGAGGCGGCGCAAGAGCACAATTCGATTGATGATTTTGGTCACGCTGAAACGCTGGGTCGTATGTTGCTTAGTGCCACAAGAGCGACTCGGCTACCGCGGCAGCCGATTGCTTATGTCCGCCACAACTTTCCACCTTGCTTGTTCGTCGCGCTTCCATACGCGCACGTAATAACCGCGTTCTACTACCTTCTGCTCGCCGGTCATCTCCTTCAATTCGTAACCGCCGTATGTGTATCCTAGATCATTCGACTTCGACACATCGGACTTCATGGGGTTCCATGTTGCTGAAATCTCTCTTTGAGCGAGGAACGCGTCCGCGGCCCGCTTCCCTATGAAGGGCATAAGACCGCCCCTGTAGATTCGCGCGTCGTCGCTCAGGTAACTGAGAAACGCCTTTGCCATCCCCGCAGTTTTTGCCAACTCTGAAAACTGCCTGTCTGTTTTTGTCAAAGCAGCCCGCTCGGCTTCGGGATTTGAACCTGCGGGCGCTCGCTTCATCGTTGCCTGCCGCGCTGGCTGAAACGAAAGACGCTCTGAATAATCTGCGGGCGTTTGTATCCCGAAATCAACCGCGACTCGCCAGTTGCCGTCCGGCTGTTTCTTCCAGATTGAAAAGAAGAATCCGTGCTGCGTGGGCCGTTTTTCGGGACCATCATCAGTGAGCCGGTACGGGCCTGTTGTGTAGCCGAGGTCGCCCGCAGCCGACACGTCTCCAAAAACAGGCTCCCAGTTGAGCGTGACCGATGCGCGAGTCGCAGGGCGTTTGCTGAACGCCTCTTTCGTGTTTGTAGGATGCGGCTGGAAATTGATCCCGTCGTCAGCAAAAAACGGGAGGAACGCGTCGCGTATGCCTTTCTCGACGCTCGTTCTTGCAAAGGCTCGCTCGGTTTCAACGAGCGAAGCAAGCGCAGTAGACAGCTTATTTTCCTGAGTGAAAGCAATGTAGTTGAACAGGAGCAGCGCAGCTAAAACTAAAACAGAGCGTTTCATAGATTTTCCCAAAAGAAAGTTTGCGGGCCGATACCAATGCGACTGCCTCATTCTAGCAAAATAAAGGCGCGCAGATGTGCGCGAGTTGAAGCATTTCAAATTTGTTGAGCTACAATTTGAAACCTTTCGCTCACATACACCTGCGCGCCTTCATAACAGCGTTGCTGCTTTTCTAATACTGCCAGTTGACGTTGACGAACCCTGTTCCGCTCGTTGGCACGGTGTAAGTATGATTCGCGCCCGCCTCCCACGTCACCGCGCCGTTTGCGGCGATCTTGATGAACTTGAATTGAATCGTGCGGCCCGCTGGAACGGCGACGTTCAAGAACCAGTTCGGGTAATTCGGCGGCAGCATAGGCCCGACCGCCCCGTCCCACGTTGTGCTCCAGTTGCCAAGCTCAACCGTGTCGCCCGTCAGAAAAATATAATCGCCAACGTTCGTAGGCGTTGCGTTGATGACAGTGAATGTCACGGGTATGAGCTTCGCCGCAAGCACAGTGAATTGAATGCCATTCGATACCTGCCCGCTTGAGTTCGTCACCGTCACGTTGTAATTGCCGTTCGTCACCGAAGGCACGTTGACGACTATCTTCGTTGAACTCCAAGACACAACGGTTGCTGTTGTCGTTCCGAACTTCACGGTGCCCGCTGTCGTTCCGAAATTCTTTCCGCCAATAGTGACTCTCACGCCCGGCTGCGCAGTGGTTGGTCCAATCGAGCCAATCTCAGGCGTTGACGCGCCTTCGATGAAGCTCCACACCGCGACCGTGTGCGCGGGCAGAGTGAAATTGGTCACGGGATTATTTCCGCCGCTTCCCGCGCTAACGGTGATTGACGACCCGCCGAGCAGGCCGTTGAGATAATCCGAGTACGTTCCGGCTGGAAGCGCAGTGAAAAGCCCGCTGATATTGTATGAGCTTGTGTCGTTTTTGTTAATCGCGACGAGCACGACGCTGTTGAAGAACTTTCGCTCGTAGATGTAAACGTCATTGTTGATCCAGCGCTGTCCCATCGAGCCATAAGCGAGCGCGGGATTGTTGCGGCGCAAAGTAGAGAGCTTATTGATAAGTTGATAAGCAGTTGTGGTCGTCGAGAAGCCCGACATCATCGGGCGATTGTACGGATCGCCTCCGCCATTTGTGTCGTTGTGCAGGTACTGCTCTGTGCCATAGTAGATGCACGGTATGCCTCGACACGTCAGTGTGAATGCGAGGGCTTCGTGCAGGCGATTGTTGTTGTTGTTGAGCGAGAGGAATCGCGCCATATCGTGATTGTCAATGAAGGTCACGAGGTCTTCTTTCCACGTGAAGTTGCTCGCCTCCTGCGTTATCACCGAATCAATATCGGAAAAGTTTGTGTTGAAGGCGAAGACGTTGCGAATCGCGTTGTTGAGCGGAAAATCGAGTAACGATATGCCGCTCCGATTGGCGAACTTGTACGAGTCGTGATAGAGCGGGTCGGCGGTGTTACCCTGAAACCATTCGCCGAACAGGAAGCTGTCGCCGTTTGTGTAAATCGAATTGGCGAGGCTGTACTGCCATCCCCACGTCAGATGCTTCACGGCGTCAACGCGAAAACCGTCAACGCCGTGCTGCTGGAACAACTGGGCCGCAGCTTTCAGGTACGAGTCCATAGACGGGTTCTCCTGATTGATGTCGGCGAGATCAAAGAGCGTGTAGTACTGCACCTGATAGCGGTCGTTCCAATCAGAGATATTCGGGTTGTGATGGAAGTAGCCGTTCGTGTCGTTTGTGAAGTTGCCAAGGAAGGCTCCGTTGTCGTAGAGCGCGCCGAACTCGCCCGCGTTGTCCTGATTCGAGTGGTTCGGCGCAAAGTCAATGATGACTTTGATTCCGTTCTGGTGCGCGGCGGTGACAAGGTTATCGAACGCCGTCCACGAATTGCTCGCGTCACCGAAGTGTTCTTCGATCCGTTTGAAGTCGCGCGCCTGATAGCCGTGATAAGAAGCCGTCGGATTGCCATTGCCGTCGGGGATGTTCACGTTGAGATTATCAACCGGCGGCGAAATCCATATTGCCGTAACGCCCAGGCCCGCGAGGTAAGACATCTTCTGCTGGATGCCAGCGAGGTCGCCGCCCCAGTACAAGCGCCAGTTCGTGCGCGTCGAATCGTAGAGGCCGGCGCTCTGCGGCGGGTTGTTATTTGCGGTGTTGCCGTCGAAGAAACGGTCTGTGACGATTTGATATATGACCTCGCGCTTGAAATCCGAAGCAAGCGATGTGATCTGCACGATTGATAAGACCAGCGCGAGAAGCGATGTGATCAAAATGCTCTTCGATAATTTCTTCATGGACTCTCTCCTTAGCCTTGCGCCCCGTTCACATTGAAAAGAGTGATTGGCGAGCGGCGTATGTGATTTAATCATTTTTACCCGGTTAAGTAAGCGCCCGATTGGGGAGTTCTGCGAGCGCGCAGCGTTGCCACCTGCGCACATCCTTCAGCGGCGAATATTACTCTTAAATCGGTGGGATAGTAAATAGCAAATGAGCGAGCTTCGCTTGAACTTCGAACAAAGCGCCGCGTATCATCGCCGGTATGAAGATACTGACCGCCGACCAGATGCGCGAGGTTGATCGCCTCACAACCGCAGCGTACGGTGTGCCTAGCATCCTGCTCATGGAAAACGCCGCCGCGCGCACAGTTGAAAGCATCGAAAAAAAGCTCGGCTCGATGCGTGATCGCAACGCGCTCGTCATCTGCGCGAAAGGGAACAACGGCGGCGATGGCGCGGCTGTCGCCCGGTTGCTTCATGCGAAAGGCGCTTTGGTTGACGTTCTATTGCTAGGCCGCGCGGATGAGGCGCGAGGCGATGCGCGCGCGAATTTTGAAATAGCTCGGCAGCTTGCGGCTAATGATTCACGATTTCGATTTGTCGAGATTGAAAACGTAGAGCAACTCAAGCAAAAGGCTGCGTCGCGCTCGCACGATATTCTAATTGACGCGATATTCGGGACAGGACTCGCGCGACCCGCAGCCGGACTTTTTGAAGAAGCGATTCAATTTATCAACCAACTCAGAAACGATTTGCCAATCATCTCGGTTGATATTCCTTCGGGTGTTGCGTCCGATTCGTCAGAATTAATCGGCCCGGCTGTGCGCGCTCATCTCACGGTAACATTCACCGCTCCAAAAATCGGAAACATATTGCCGCCTGCTTCTGATTACAGCGGCGAGCTTGTAGTTGCGCCTATCGGCTCGCCCGACGAGTTAATCAACAACTCAGGCTCGCGCTTGAACCTTGTTGAGCGCGGCGACGTTCAGGCGTGGCTCGCCGCATCACGCCGGAGCGCGCACGCCAACAAAGGCGATGTTGGAAAGGTGCTGGTCATTGCAGGCTCGCGCGGAAAGACCGGCGCGGCTTCGATGGCAGGCGAGGGAGCGATGCGCGCGGGCGCGGGGCTTGTCACAGTAGCAACTGCCGAGAGCTCTCAACCCGTGGTTGCTTCTCGAGTAATAGTCGAATGCATGACCGAGCCTTTACCGGAAACCGCGTCGGGCACGATTGCGCGCGAGGCAGCAGACCGCGCGCTTGAGCTTGCCGCCGCAGCGCACGTTGTTGCCATCGGGCCGGGACTCGGCTCAAGCGAAGAATCAACGCGCGCCTTTGTTCGCGCATTTCTAATGAAGCGCGAGCGGCCAGTCGTTGTTGACGCCGACGGATTGAATTCGCTCGTGCCGTGGGCTGAAAACCTTCGCGGCACCGTTGAGCTTCCTTTGATACTTACGCCGCATCCGGGCGAGATGGCGCGACTCACAGGCAAGCAAATTTCTGAGGTCGTTCGCCATCGCGTTGAGATTGCACGCGAGTTTGCGACGATGCATCAAGTGGTAGTTGTCTTGAAAGGCAGCCGCACGCTCATCGCCGCGCCCGACGGTGAAGTTTACGTCAATCCGACGGGCAATGCTGGAATGGCATCGGGCGGAACAGGCGATGTGCTTACGGGAATAATTGCGGGACTCGTCGCGCAAAAGATGGATGATCCGATTGCCGCGACTATCGCGGCAGTTTATCTTCATGGACTTGCGGGTGACATCGCGGCTTCACGCAAAGGTCTGCGCGCTATGGTCGCGACAGACATCCCGTCGCATCTCGGCGATGCGTTCATCGAAATGGGCGGCGATGCGGAAAGGTTAGTGACTCGCTCTCTCATTTGATCCACGTTCTTTTTCCAAATTGCAATTCCATCTTGTTCCCACTCGCGATGATAATAGTTCGCAGAGGACTGCGAGGCTTTGTCGCCAGAGGTCTTTCTAAAATAAATACTGCTGCGCTTCGTTGAGGGCTTCCGGTTCGTCTCCGAAGCGATTAATCCATTTCACATCGGGCCACGCGCGCCACCACGACAATTGCCGCTTCGCGTAATGGCGCGTGTCGAGCTTCATCTGATCGAGCGCGTCTTCGCGCGTGCGCTTTCCTTCCAGGTATTCGACCACGCGGCGATAGCCATGCGCTTTAAACGCTTTCGCATCAGGCGGCACGCCCGAAGCGATTAATCTCTCTACTTCTTCGACAAGGCCGCTCGCAAACATAGCTTCGGCCCGCCGGTTGATTCGCGCATACAACTCATCGCGCGGAGGATTCAGCGCAATCACTCGAATGCGCGAGGCGAACTCAGGCGGGGGCGGAGTTTCTGGCTGCGCCTCTGAAATCCTGCGGCCCGTTTGAAAATAGACTTCAATCGCTCGCATCACCCGCGACCAGTCTTTCGGCGCGAGCCGCGCCGCGGCTTTCGCGTCAATTCGTCGCAAAAGTTTGTGCAGGTGCTGCGGGCCGCGCCTGTCTCGCAACTCGATCAATCGCGCGCGCAATCTCAAGTCAGTCTTTGGCCCTTCAAACAGCGGGCGCACGAGCGCGCGAAGATAAAAGCCCGTTCCGCCTACCAGTATCGCTGTGCGACCGCTCGATTCGATCTCGCGAATGACGCGCGCGGCAAGCTTCGCGTACTGGCCTGCGGTGAAGTTTTCCGTAGGCTCGGCTATGTCAATCAGGTGATGCGGCACGCCGCGTTGTTCATCGGGCGGGATTTTGGCCGTTGCGATGTAAAGGCCGCGATAGACCTGAACCGAATCGAGGTTGATGATCTCGCCGTTGAGAAGGAGGGCCAGTTTGATGCCAAGCTCGCTTTTGCCAGAAGCGGTCGGTCCAACGATTGCCGGTATCAGTTGCGCTTTGTCACTCACTAAGCGATGTTAGCAACGGCTCTCCAGTCCGGCAAGCAGAGGGCATTTCGCGTAGAGTAACCGCGCGCTAGACCGCATCATCTTTGACCGGGAAGAGAGCCTCAAGGGCGAACTCTATAACAGCAAGAACCAATTCCAATAACAATTCACCTACTATAGTCTCTGACCACGCAGCTCAACCTTTGCTTTCTGCTTTGGGAATAACAATGAAAGGGTCACCGACGCGCCGATGACTCCGATGATTATGCCGAGCGATAATGCTATCGGGAACTTGCCGTCATAGAGATCGTTTAGCCAAACCATCTTCAAGCCGACGAACACAAGCACAATTGCGAGTCCGTATTTGAGCATGTGAAATTTATCCACCGCTCGCGCAAGCATGAAGTACATCGCGCGCAGCCCTAAGATAGCGAAGATGTTGGACGTGAAGACGATCATCGGCTCGCGCGTCAGCGCAAATATCGCGGGCACTGAATCAACAGCGAAGATAACGTCGGTCATTTCCAAAAACAGCAGCGCAATGAAAAGCGGCGTGGCGTAAATCATCTTCCTGCGGCGGATGAAGAATAGCTGGCCGTGAAGCTCGTGAGTTACGGGGACGAAGCGTTTGAACGCGCGAATCAGAAAATTATTTTCCGGATGGACTTCTTTTTCAGGCGCGAACATCATCCTGACGCCTGTGATTATCAAAAACGCGCCGAAGATGATTATGACAAAGTGATACTGCATAAGCGCCGCACCCATCGCTATGAAGATCGCGCGGAAGATGAGCGCGCCGAGTATCCCGAAAAACAGCACACGATGTTGATAGCGGGCAGGAATCTTGAAGTAACTGAAGACGACGACGAAGATGAATATATTATCGACGGAAAGCGATTTCTCGACTACGTAACCCGTCAGGAATTCGAGCGCGACCTGCCATGCCGCCGCTTCCGGATCGAACCCCGGCATGGCTGCGAGCCGCGGGTCTTGCGGAAATCGCCAGAGCGCGAACTGGTAGAGCGCGAAGTTGAACGCGAGCGCGAGCCCGACCCAGACGCAACTCCAGATGGCCGCCTCGCGAAAGCTCACCTCGTGCGCTTTGCGATGAAAGATGCCGAGGTCGAGCGCCAGCATCATAAGCACGAAGAGCGTGAACGCCCCGTAAAACCACCAGTAGTCCGCAAATGGGAAAAGATAAATCTGCATTATTACCGCTCTCCGAATGTATGCCGAAAAAGAATCAAGCCGCCGCGCGGGCGCGTCACACAACCATCAATGTGAAGTGCGGGAAACCTCAGGAGCGGCCTCCCGGCGCGGGCAAAACGATTAATCGAAGTCGAACAGGTCTCCAAGAAACGACCCTCGCTTGCGGCGCTTGTGCTCGTAATCGTCGCCGTGCCTGTGGCGGTCATCGTAACGCTCGTCGCGGTCGCGCTTATCTTTGCGCCAGCCGAAAGGCGCATAGCCTTCGTCTTCTTCTATGTCCGATCTTCCGGAAATCGCGGAAGACCTCTCAATAATTTTGTCCAGCTCGCCGCGATCCAACCACACGCCGCGACACTGCGGGCAGTAGTCAATCTCAACGCCCTGCCGTTCAGACATCTTCAACTCCGTAGCACAGGAAGGACAGTTCATCTCTCATTTCTCCTAAAATAGTTTCAACGATGTGTTGGTCATGCGGTCGCGCGTAGGCCTCGCCTCAACCATTAATCAATCCTTCTTCTGACGGGCTTGAGGCTTGCGCCATCGCTCCATCCTCCTGGCGAACGGGCGCACGGCCCGGTGTTCTTTACCGAGCACGGCTGCGCCCGCAAGCAGAAATGGAAAGCCCGGCAGTATCGGCAAAATAATCCCTATCACGCCAATTCCGATGAGCATAAAGCCAAAAGCACCCAGCAGCAGCTTCAACATAAAGACGTCACCTCGTCAGCGGATTGCAACCCCTTCGCGTGCCATCGCTTCTAGCCGCTCAATGCGCGCTTGTGTAGAAGGATGCGTGCTGAACAACTGCGCCATTCCTTCGGCTGAAAACGGATTGATGATAAACAGGTGCGCGGTTGCAGGATTCCCCGAATGAATCGGGATTCGCTTGCTCCACATCTCGATTTTGCGAAGCGCGCTTGCAAGAGCCATAGGATTTCCCGAAGTGCGCGCGCCCGATTCATCTGCCAAGAATTCGCGCGAGCGCGAAATCGCCATCTGAATCAAAGCCGCAGCGATTGGCGCGAGAATTATGCCCAGTATCGCGCCGATGGGATTGCCGCCTTCGTCATCATCCGACGAGCGGCCTCCGAACATCGCGCCCCACATAGCCATCTGCGCGAGCATGCTCAACGCGCCCGCGATTGTCGCCGCGACGGTCATAATAAGCGTGTCGCGGTTGCGAACGTGGCCAAGCTCGTGAGCGAGCACAGCGCGCAGCTCTTCGCGGTCGAGCAGTCGCAAAATGCCTGCGGTGACGGCTACGGCTGCGTGCTGCGGATTGCGGCCCGTGGCGAATGCGTTCGGCGTTTCTTCCGGGATGATATAGACGCGCGGCATCGGCATGTTGCTTCGCTGTGCGAGGTCGCGCACAACCGAGTAAAGCTCAGGCGCTTCCGACAGCGAGACTTCCTGCGCGCGGTACATTCGCAAGACGACCTTGTCCGAGAACCAGTACGCGCCGAAGTTCATTACAGCGGCGAAGGCAATAGCGATAATCATGCCGCCGCGACCTCCGAGCGCGTAGCCTATCCAGACAAACAGCGCCGTCAGCGCCGCAAGCAGCATGGCGGTTTTCAAGCGGTTCATAGTTCATTCTCCTTTTTATCGCAAAAGAAAAAGACCTTTTGCGACGGTTGCCGCAAAAGGTCTCGATCCGTGAGTCTTTCTCGACTCGCGCTGGCCGACCGGATCACCTGGCAAAGGTGATCGTGCTGACGATCCAACCAGACTGGAGTGATCTACTCCCCTTTTATGATTGCGAAAAGATTATATGGAGCAATTGAAGACGGTGTCAAGCTCTCAATGTGAGGGTGGGATGGATGAGACAGTGCGGTGTGACCGATGACTTTGATTTGAAACTCTGATGAGAATAGCATGGCCGGAACTGTTAGTAAAATTCCCGCATCAACGGGAACGCACTCACTGGGAAGCCAATCTTAAACACTTTGAGTACAAGGAGGAATCATAGCTTATGAGAAGGCACACTCGATTTCTGATTTTGAGCGTCATCCTGTTAGCTATAGTCAGTCTGCTGGTGTCACAACCTATCCATCCCCCTACTGTCTCGGCACAGGCTGATCCATTCGAGTGCAACGCGGCGGGCAGCCTAGCGTCAGGGCTACAGTTATCCTTCACGCTTCCTGCGTGCGCTGGCGGCAGCGGAGAATGCACAGGCTGTGCGATCACTTGCCCCGCCAACATTACCGTCTCGAATTCGCCGGGGCAGTGTGACGCTGTCGTAAGCTATGCGACTCCTACAACCGCGGGCGATTAGGGTGATTCAATCAAACTCGAATGGGAGGTTCATAGCGTCCCTCCAATCATCTCGCAACAACTTCTTCTTTCCATAGACAAAGGCGCAACGTTTTACCCTATCTCAGGTACGCTTGCGGGCGATGTCAGAAGTTACATATGGGAGATTCCTAAAACGCTGGAGAAGAGCAGGAAGGCCCTCATCAAAATCGTAGTCACCGACGAAAAGGGTGACACTGGCGAAGATGTCACGGACAGAACATTTCGCGTCGGGTAGTCAACCAGATTGCTGATCCCCGAAAAGCGAATCGGCAATCCGGTCGCCGACATTGAGCCGTGCGCCGTTTATGAAATCCCGCGCATTCATCCGCCGCTTGCCTTCAATCTGAACCTCTTCGATGCGAAGCGCGCTTGAACCTGAGCAAGCTATCGTCAGACTCGTCTTATCAATCAAGATGATCGTCGCAGGCTCTACATTTTTGATGCCGTCGAGCGTGAGCGTGCTAGCCGCGCGTGCGCGCCATAGCATCAATCGCACGCCGCGAAATATCGTGTAAGTTCCGGGCCAGGGCTGAAACGCTCGCACACGATTCGCAATCTCTCTCGCGCTCATCTGCCAGTCAATCAACCCATCTTCGCGCTTGAGCATCGGCGCGTAGGTCGCTTCATCGTTCTTCTGCGGAACCGGCTCAATCTCACCGCGCTCAACGAGCAGGAGCGTCTCCGATAAAAGCTCCGCGCCAACTTCAGCGAGCCGCGCCGAAAGCTCCGGTGCGGTTTCATCTTCTCCAATCTCAATCGCGCGTTGCGCAAGCATCGGCCCTGTGTCTAATCCTGCGTCCATCTGCATTATGGTTATGCCTGTTTCGCGCTCGCCGTTGGCAATCGCCCAATTGATCGGAGCCGCGCCTCTGTACTTCGGAAGCAGCGAAGCGTGAACGTTGATGCAACCGAGTCGCGGAATCTGCAATAGCCATTCGGGCAGAATCTTTCCATAAGCCGCGACAACGCACGCGTCGGGCGCGATGGATTGAAACACCGCGCGCACTTCTTCGTTGGTTTTAATCCGCGCTGGCTGATGAACCGCGATTCCGCGTTCGAGCGCGAACGCTTTGACCGGCGGCGCTTGAAGGTGTTTGCCGCGACCTGCGGGTTTGTCAGGTTGCGTGAAGACTGCCGCAACTTCGTGCCCATCTTGGACGAGCTTTGCCAGCGACGGCACGGCAAATTCCGGCGTGCCCATGAAGATTAATCTCATGCTTCATTGATAACCGTCTCGGCGCGGATTTTCAACAGCACCGACCTCGACGCGATGGAAACACGGAATGAGCGCAATGGGTGATTCTGAATTCTCCATAGGCGCCTTCGGCAACTTTTGAAGGCAAAGTTGCGCCGCCAGAGCACGGCAACTATAATCCCAATTTACTTTATCGGTTGTCTGAAACTGTAACCGAAGCCGAGACGTAAAAAGTTATGTCAACGACGCCAATGCAAAACCTTCGACTCAATGGAATACTGCCGCCAGTCACAACGCCTTTCGATGCTGAGGGCAGGGTTGATTACGCCGCGCTTGAAAGCAACATCGCTCGCTACAACGAGACGGGACTCGCCGGATACGTCGCGCTCGGCTCCAACGGCGAAGCGGTTCACCTCTCGACAGATGAACGCGCGCGGGTCATTGAAACAATCAGGCGCGCAGCCGCGCCCGATCACACGATCATCGCAGGCATAAACGAGCTTTCAACGCGCGCGGCGCTTGAGGCTACGCTCGCTGCCGCCGACTGTGGCGCTGAGGCCGCGCTCGTCATCACTCCTTACTATTACAAATCGGCGATGACTCAAGAAGCGTTCATTCGCCACTTCAGCGAGCTTGCCGATGCCTCGCCAATTCCGATTTTGATTTACAACTTTCCGCAAAGTACAGGCGTGACAATCGAGCCTGCGACAATCGCCCGACTTGCCGCGCACGAAAAGATCGTCGGCGTGAAAGATAGTTCTGGCAATATGGGAGCCGTCGCAGAAACCATTCGCCGCGCGCCAGCGGGCTTTGCGGTGATGACAGGCAACGGCGGGATTATTTATCCGTCGCTTTTGATGGGCGCAACGGGCGCGATACTCGCAGTCGCATGCGTCGCGCCGCGTCCCTGCGTCGAGCTTTACAAAGCGGCAATGGCGGGCGACCACGAACGCGCGCGCGAGCTCCAAAATCGCATCGCGCCGCTCTCGCAAATCGTCACAGCGGCGCTCGGCGTGCCGGGCCTTAAAGCCTCGCTGGAGATGGCGGGATTTGCGGGCGGTTCGCCGCGCCTCCCGCTTCTTGCCGTGAGCGACGCGGACCGCGCGCGAATCAAAACTGTGATGCGCGAGACGGGCCTCTTTTCGGAAATGGAGTGAAGGCAGCAGTCAGTGGTCAGGAGTCGGGGGTCAGTTGAACCACGCCAGGTACCTTGTAACTGGCTCCAGGAGCCTGTTTCAAGGTGACTGGCTTTTTCAACCGATCCCTGACACCTGACCCCTGACACCTGACCACTGACTATGGAAGTAGATTGTAACAACCTCGAAGCCGCCGCCGAGCGCACAAACGATGCGCTGCGATTCACGGACATACCGCGCACGTCGCGGCTGTTCAATGATTTCCTCTACGATTACGAAAAGGTTTCGCGATTCTACACAGACTGTGGCCGCACGGTTTCGCCATTGGCCGATCACGCCCGCCGCGTGGGCGCGCAGCAGTTTGATCGTAAGCGCGTCTGTGATGCGCTTGAGCGAATCAATCGCCGCGCAGGTTCGGGCGAATTGACTTTCAAGCACATCGAGATGCTTCGCCGCGCAGGCTCGGTTGCTATTGTCACAGGCCAGCAGGCGGGTCTTTTCAGCGGCCCACTCTATACGATTCACAAAGCGCTCACGGTCATCAAGCTCGCCGCCTGCCTGCGCGAGCAGGGCGTTGAGGCCGTGCCCGTCTTCTGGATTGCGAGCGAAGACCACGACTACGAAGAGGTCAATCACACGCGCGTCGTTGACCGCGAAGGTCACTTGAAGACTATCGTGTATGAAGCGTGCGAGCATCCGCCGGAAGCTCCCGTCGGTCACATCAAGCTTTGCGAAGGAATAAACAAGACGATTGATGAATTCATCGCCGAGCTTCCGCCTTCGGAGTTCATGCCTGCGATTGAGCAGGATTTGAGAGAGAGCTATGCAGACGGCACAGGATTCGCCGAAGCGTTCGCGCGATTGCTGGCGCGGTTGTTTAAGAACTATGGCGTTGTGCTGCTAGACCCGCTCGATGAAGAGTTGAAGCAGGTAGCCGCGCCGCTCTACGCGCAGGCCATCGAGAAGTCGAGCGAGATTGCGCGGGCGCTCGTAGAAAGAAGCCGCGAGCTTGAGGAGGCGGGCTATCACGCGCAGGTTCACACGTCGGAAGACATGGTCCCGCTCTTTATAATGGACGATGGCCGCAGGGTTGCGATGACCGAACAGGACGGACGTTTCTTTGTCAAAGGCTCGGACCGCTCGTTTGACAAGCAGGAGCTTGCCGAGCTTGCGCGCAAATGCCCCGTTTGTTTCAGCCCGAACGTGACGCTGCGCCCTGTCGTGCAGGATTATCTGCTGCCGACTGCGGCCTACATCGGAGGTCCGGCGGAGATTGCCTATTTCGCGCAGATTCGCGCCGTCTATGAAACGCTCGGACGGCAAGAGCCATGCATATTGCCGCGCGCGAGTTTTACGATCATCGAAGGCCGTCATCAGAAAACGATGAAGAAGTATCGCCTTGAGCTTTCGGATTTTTTTGATGGCCTGCACAGCGCGATAACTAAAGTAGTCGAGCAGAGTCTCGACCGCGACACGGCAAACACATTTGCCGAGACCGAGCGGATGCTTGATGAGCAGATGAACAAGCTCGAAGCGTCGTTGCGTCGGACGGACCCGACGCTGAGCGCGTCGCTCAAGCACGCGCGGGCGAAGATCATTTATCAAATGGAGCATCTGCGCACGCGCTTCATTCACGCAAGCGCGCGGCGCGAAGAGACTACATATCGTCAGGTCGAGCGCGCCTACACGACGCTGCTTCCGGAGAAGAACCTTCAAGAGCGCGAGTTGAACGTTTACTATTTCCTATCGCGCTACGGACCAGGTTTGATTGACGAGTTGTACGCGGCTGCCGATTTAGGATTTTCAAATCACCGCCTCGTTTACATCGGCGGCGTGGCCTCGCAAGTCGTCAATGCTCTTTAGTCACCGGTCATTTGCCCTTTGCTGGTAGCTGATTTATTCATCCTTCGCCGATAATAAAAGACAAGAAGGACCAATGACCAGTACCCGCCTTGCTCTCGCTTCGCCTCGAAGATAAACTCTTGCGCTGCGGCGAATGCTGCAATCATTACCCGTCATCAGGAAAGGAGTTCAACGAGTGAAACGAATCTTTATCATCTTCACGATACTTGCTCTATCGTCTTTTGCATTCGCGCAAACAAAAAGCAGGAGACCAAATCGAAGCGGCCAGACCAGACAAACTATAAGCGCCGAACAGGCGTTGAAAGACCTTGAGCGCGAGTGGGCCGAAGCGTTCAAGAACCGCGACGCGAAAACGCTCAATCGAATACTGGCCGACAACTTCATCTTCACCGACGAGGAAGGCAAGGCGCAGAATAAGGCTCAATACATCGCAGGCATGATGCAAATGCAGATTGAGTCCTACACGCTCGATGAACCGGAGGTGCGAGTTTTCGGCAACGCGGGCGTAGTAACGGGCCGGTGGGCGGGAACGATGACCGCAGGCGGGCAGGATGCGAGCGGCGCTTTCCGATTCACAGATACATTCGTCAGAAAACCCACGGGCTGGCAGGTCATAGCGTCGCAGAATACGCGAATCGCTGAAGCTGCGACCGCGCCCGCAACGGGCAAAGAAGTCACGACAGCATCAGGTTTGAAATACGTGGACCTTATTGTTGGTCGCGGGCCAACTCCGAAGCCCGGCCAAATGGTTACGGTTCATTACACGGGCACGCTTGAGAACGGAAAGAAGTTCGATAGCTCTATTGATCGAGGCGAGCCGTTCACTTTCCGCATAGGCATCGGGCAGGTCATCAAAGGATGGGACGAAGGCGTGATGACGATGAGAGTCGGAGGCAAGCGCAAGTTAACCATCCCGCCTGAGCTTGGCTATGGCGCGCGCGGCGCAGGCGGCGTGATTCCGCCAAATGCCACGCTCATCTTCGAGGTAGAGCTTTTAGGCGTGCGTTGAGGTTTGTCGGCTCGCGCTAAAGCGCTTAAATTCATGTCATGGCTCACGAGCACAGGCACGACCGCCTCGATCACTCGCAGGCGAACAACCGCAAGCGGCTTGCAGTTGTGATGTCACTGACGGTCGCCTACATGCTTGCGGAGCTGATCGGCGGGTTTCTGACCAATTCGCTCGCGCTGCTTTCGGACGCGGGCCACATGCTTGCGGACGTCGCGGCGCTCGGTCTTGCGATGCTTGCGCTGTGGTTTTCGGCGCGCCCCATCACCCCGAAAAAGACTTACGGCTACTATCGCCTCGAAATACTGGCCGCGCTCGCAAACGGAGTGGCGCTGGTGGTCATCTCGCTTCTGATCTTTTACGAAGCGTGGCATCGCATCAGGAATCCCGAAGCCGTTGACTATCGGGGGCTGATGCTGATTGCAAGCGGCGGACTTGCGGTGAATCTCATAAGCGCGTGGCTGCTGCATTCGGCTTCGGAATCGAATCTCAACGTGCGCGGCGCGTTCCTGCACGTCTTAGGCGACGCGCTCGGCTCGGTCGGAGCCGTTGCCGCAGGTTTCATAATCTGGCAATGGGGCTGGACTATGGCCGACCCCATTTTCAGCGTGGCGATGTGTTTAATGATTATCTACAGTTCGTGGCAACTGATACGCGAGTCGGTGAACATATTGCTTGAAGGCACGCCATCGCACATAAACATCCGCGCCGTCATCGAAGCGATGCACGAAGTCGAAGGAGTCGCGGGCGTTCACGACCTTCACGTGTGGACAATCAGCTCAGGCAAGGAAGCTCTGTCGGCGCACGTCACGCTTGATGCGGGCGCATCGCACCGCGCGACGCTCGAAGCGCTTCAACATCGCCTGCAGTCGGAATTCAACATTGGCCACGTAACGATTCAAATAGAACTACCCGACGAGGCAGAAGCCGCAGGCGGCAGGCTCTATCAGATTGTGCCTAGAGAAAGGGGCCGAGAGCCAGGGGTCAGGGGTCAGGCGGAGGAATAGGTTTCGGCTCGGAATTGGCTCCAGGAGCCAGTTTCACGTCACCTATCACCCTGACTCCCGGCCCCTAACCGCTGCTATCTGATCGGGCGGCACTTCCAGTAATAATTTATAAATCCTTCGGCCTCGTATATTCGGCGAAAGGTCATTTCGACTTCCTGCTCAATCCTCACATCAGCCGGGTTGCGGTCAGTCATCATCAGATAAGCGCGGCCTCCACCTTCAAAATCAACGATGGTCATAACTGTCGGCGGATCGGGATCGGCGTTTAGGAAATCTACCGTATAGGTGAAAACGGTCGCGCGCTTGTCGGCCAGCCGCACGCTTTCAAAATTGTCCTTCGACTGACAACTGATACAGACGCGCTGGCGCGGATATTGAATCTTGCCGCAGCTCAAACATCGCGAGCCATGCAGCTTGTAAATCTCGTCGCGCCTGCGCCAGATTTGCGGAGCCGAAGCGGAAGGCATCTGTCGGCGCGGGCTTTCGGTTTCAATCAACTGACGGAACTTTGCGTATCGCTCGTAGCTGTCGAGATACGCCTTTGATGCGAGATGGGCGCTCACACCCCTGCGCGAAATCATCTTCGCGTTTGCGATTTCGTCCGTGACTTCAAACATCAACGCATCGCAGCCCTGCCCGTAGCCGACTACCAGAAGTTTTTCGCCCGGCTGCGCAGTCTCAAGCACAGAAGACAAAACGAGCAGCGGCATCGCCGCGCCCGTATTGCCGACCGATGAAAAGAGATGATCGGGAACCTGCTCAGGCTTAAGCCCTATGCTCTTTGCCGTTGCGGCGAGCGTCGCTTGATCTGGCGCGTAGAAAATCGCCTTCGAGATTTCAGATGGGCCTATGCCTGCGCGCTCGAACATATCGTTTACAGTTTGGCGAACGCCGCGCTGGTAGCCTTGCGTGATTGCGAATCGCTCTTCCCACGCGGAGACGAACCGCTCTCCGTCTTTGCGCCAGAGGTCAATCATCTCGTCAACTGTGGAATGCTGCGCGATGAGTCGAGCGATGACGCGGTCGCTGCCGACTTCGATAGCCGAAGCCGCGTCACCGCTCGCGCGCTCGGCGGCTGACTTAGGCGGAGCGAGACGCGTGTCGGCGGCGGCGATGATGATGCGCGAGGCAGCGCCTGCTTTGACAGCATCGAGCGACGTGGAAATGGCTGTGGTGGCCGATCTCAGGGAGTTTGTGTAGTCAGCAGTTCGCACGTCGTGGCGCAGGTCTGCGACCGTTGCGATGAGCGCAGAGGCCTGCTTTTCGCTGTAAGGGGAGGTCGTCGAGGCGAAGACCAGTCCGTCAACATCGCGGCCATCGCGGTTTGCAAGGAGGTCGCGCACGGCTTCAACGGCCATCGTGATTGAATCTTCGTCAACATTTGCTACGGCGCGCTCGCCGTCGCCAGCGCGCCCGCCCCACGCGCGAGCTATTTCTTTGTGAGCGAGCCGATAATAAGGAATGTAAGCGCCAAAGTGTGTTATGCCAGTCATACGATCTCCGCGCGAGGTATATCAAAGCGATTTCACGCGAGTCAAGAAGACTGTAGAGGTTTGCAAAGAAACGTGAGCCAGCGGTGTGATTGCAATTCAAGCGTCATTGCGCTTGATCATGATATGCGTGCTCAACGCCTTTCGGCATCAAAGGTTCTTTCAC
>DATLXU010000020.1:0-8100 GCA_035575515.1 Blastocatellia bacterium | reverse complement strand
AACGCCGTCTTGATCTGAATTTCCTCGCACTTACTCAGATTCTACAACCAGTGATTTTTGTAGGGCTGGCTCTCTTTCTTTTGGTCGAGGGCTATGGAGCTGTTGGTGTTGCTTGGGCAAATGTGGCGGCGACGGTCGTCGTTGTTCTTGTTGTCTGGCTACGCCTCTGGCTGCAAGGGCTGCCGAGATGGCACGGCTGGCCTTCGCTAAGTATTTGGCGCGAAGCAATGGCTGGCTCTTTCAAGATGTTTGTGGGCGGTTTCGGCGGCTACCTAGGCGGTCGCATTGATAATCTTGTAGTGACAGCCGCGATAGGTCCTCTGGCTATGAGTTTTTACTCTATGGCATGGAATGCTTCACGTATGCCAGCAAATGTCTTCGCTTCCGCAATAAACTTTGTGTTCATCCCGACGCTTGCGCGCATTCAAGGAGACCCTGAAAGAGTAGATCGCGGCTTTCGCGAATGCTTGAAGCATTCTTACTTGTTGCTTGCTCCTGTCTGTGCCGTGCTTTTTGTTTCATCTCCGCTAATTGTGACTTTTGTTCTTGGAGCCAAATGGCTTCCGCTCATTCCTGCTTTGCGCGTGATGTGTTTTACTGTCCTGTTTGGTCCGCTCATTTTTGCCTGCGGCGCTCTATTGACAGGAACAGGGCGCGCGCATCTCGTTGGGATAGCAACAATCGTTCAGATTGTAGTCCTCTTAGTTAGCATTCCTTTTCTGGCGAACCGCTGGGGAGTGGTCGGGGCCGCGTATGGCGACCTTCTGGCTGTGGTGGCTTTAACGGTGGTGTTGTGCGCAACTGTTAAGGTTGTAACGAGACAGCTCAATCGTGCGCTGTTTGCAACATTCACAGTGCCTGTTGTCGCGGCTATATCCGGCGGTCTGGCTGCCTGGAATCTCGGAGCGCATATATCAACCGATGCTCTGCGATTAATCGTTGAATGCGTTCTTACTCTGACAGTATATCTCTTAGTCGTTCTTGTGCTTGGCGGGCGAGCGAGACTTTTTGATCTTACGACCTTGTTGCGAGGCATCGTGCGGCGTTCCCCGTTAGTCAGCGCCCAATAGAGATTGGCAACGGTTTTACACGATGATGGATATATATCCCAAAAAACAAGGACTGGGTGTTCGCGCTGCGGCGTGGTATCTCAGAGACTTTCCGATTTGTCGAGGAAAAGGTTGGATAAATCGCTTACTGGGCAAGTTTCTCAAAGTGGAAGTCTTCGACGGCATCAAACTGCGACTGATTAATCCATTGGAGTTTCATCAGAAAATATTACTCTTTGCAGAGAAAGTATATGAACCGCAAATAACGAGGCTACTCTCATACGCGCTCGGGCCGGGCATGGTTTTCTTTGATGTCGGAGCGAATTTGGGTTATCACACTTTGCTTGCAAGCAAGAGGGTAGGTGTTAGCGGCAAAGTGCACTCGTTCGAGCCAGCGCCGCTGCAATTCAATCACTTGAAACTAAACATCGAGATTAACCGGGCTGATAATGTCGCGGCGAATAACTGTGCTGTGGCTGAATCGAGCGGGTACAGGGAGTTGTTCATGTCAGATGGCTGGAACCAAGGGGCACACTCTCTCAGCAAGACAGACAGGCAGGAACATACCTGGCGCGTACCCTGCGTCTCGATTGACGATTATACATACAAGACCGGTGTCAAAAAGATTGATGTGATGAAAGTGGATGTGGAAGGCGCAGAGCTTTTTGTATTCAAAGGCGCAGAACGGGTTCTAACTTCTTCGCCGCCGCCTTTACTGGTATTTGAAGCTGGCGAAGGGTTCACCAAAGCATTTGGCTATTCGACGAGTGATGTCAAACAAACCGTCGAGCAATTCGGGTACACGCTTTACCGAATAGAAGATACACCGCACCCGGTTCGACTATCAGCTTCATCAATAGAAACATACGTAAACGTAGTTGCCGTGCATTCGAAAGCCGAAGACCGCTTCCACACAGCCTTGCAGGTCGCTTGCAATGCAGACCCCGAATACGCGGCAGCAGATGAATAGGTCTACAGTGAGAGACAAAAAACTGCGTGTGCTTTACATTGCCGAATCCTACCCGCCAGACTATGGCGGTGGCGGTGTAGTCTACTTGCGGGATGTTTGCCGCACCCTGTCTGGCCGCGGCCACGAAGTCCGAGTTCTTTGTGTTGAAGGTAGGGACGCAGAAGATTACAGCATTAGAACAGAATATGACGGTGCAATCAGAGTAGACAGAATCAACCTGCCGTACTTCTACAAGGAAGATCCCGAAGGATGGCAACTTCGGTTCAGTGATTGGCGCAGGCACGAGCGGCGAATAAGCTCAATACTCAATTGTATGCTCGACGAGTGGACGCCGGATATCATCAATTACAACACCGTTCGTCCATTCGGCGAAGAATCATTCCTCACTATCAAGCGGCGCGGCATTCCCAACGTGGTCTTGACGCATGAGGCGTGGCTGATTTGCGGCAGGCTCTTCCTGCTCCGCTCGCCTACGTCCAAACCTTGTTCGGGTCCGGGTGTAGCGCGCTGCCTTCAGTGCATGTACAGCAATTATGATGGCCGTGTGCGGTCCACAATCAAACTTCCATGGCGCATTCTGAAACTGGGAACCAAGCCTGCCTACAGGCTTTGGCGACGGCGAAAGGTGAGGCAAAGCGTGGAAGGCATATTTGCCTACTCCCAATTTAATGCCAAAAAGCACGAAGGGCATATTCCCGGAATCGTCAAGCATATACCTCTGGGAATCAATCTTGATAATAGACCTGCGCAAACAGCAACGCGCCCGCGCGTGCCGCTGCGCTTCGGATTCATCGCGGGCTTTCAGCCCATCAAAGGGATAAATCACCTTCTCGATGCTGCGATGACACTGAAAGAGGAAGGTTTACAATTTGAAATTCATGTCTGGGGACCGGGCCAGCAACAGGGACAACAGGAGATTGAATCGAGGAGATTGCAGGACAGAGTGTTTCTCAGAGGGATGTACTCCATAAACGAGATTTTTGATGTCTATTCTCAGATTGACGTTGCGGTGATGGCAACACTAGTTTGCGAGCCTTTTGGAAGAGTGATTAAGGAAGCTGCGGCAGTCGGCTGCCCGTCAATTGCTCCGAGCGTTGGTGGAATTACGGAACAGATTCGCAGTGGAATTGACGGATTGCTTTACAGGTTCAGAGACGCAAAAGATTTGGAAGCGCAGATGCGGCGAGTGCTGACCGAGCCGGACCTCTTACCTCGATTGATTGCGAATCTACAGGAAGTCGAAGACACGCGCGTTCTGGCTTTAGCGGTTGAAGATTTCTACTTTGACATTCTCGATAAGCATCAGGCTGCGGCGAAGGGTGTTTCCTATTTTGCATTGGACGCTGCCACAACCTGCTCATCAAACTCGGAGTAATTCTCATGAAAGTGGTTATCCTTTGCGGAGGACAGGGCACACGATTGCGCGAAGAGACGGAGGTGCGGCCCAAGCCTATGGTCGAAATCGGCGGTCGCCCCATACTCTGGCATATAATGAAACTATATGCTCATCACGGACTCAACGAGTTCGTCCTGTGCTTAGGTTACAAAGGCTACCTCATCAAAGATTTCTTCTTGAACTATGAAGCTCGCGTGAAAGACTTCACCGTGCGGCTCGGCAATCGCGCTTCGGTCGAATTCCACAACGGTCACCCGGAAGAAGGCTGGACCGTCACTTTGGCCGAAACTGGCGAGACGGCGATGACGGGCGCGCGATTGCGCCGCGTGGGCCGCTACATCAAAAACGGGCCGTTCTGCCTGACATACGGCGACGGACTCGGCGATGTGAATCTTTCCGAGTTGATTCGCTTTCACAAATCACACGGAAAGATTGGAACCGTAACGGGCGTGCGCCCGCCGGGCCGATTCGGCGAGCTGAGCGTTGACGAAAGCCTCGTCACTTCTTTTGCCGAAAAGCCGCAGGTGACCGAAGGCTTCATCAACGGCGGCTTTTTTATCTTCGAGCGCGAGTTCATTGATCGCTACCTCGACGACCGCGAAGACCTGATGCTTGAGCGCGAGCCGCTTCAACACCTCGCCTCAGACGGCCAGTTGATGATCTATCGCCACGACGGTTTCTGGCAGCCTATGGATACTTATCGCGAGTGGAAACTGCTCGAAGATTTA
Organism: Blastocatellia bacterium; assembly: GCA_035575515.1. Taxonomy (GTDB): domain Bacteria; phylum Acidobacteriota; class Blastocatellia; order UBA7656; family UBA7656; genus DATLXU01. The sequence continues at coordinate 3,957 of DATLXU010000020.1, read as the reverse complement.
TGGAGCGCGGGCCGCGCCCCGTGGAAAGTATGGGAATGAATAATTTCAACACTTCATTCTGGCGAGAGCGACCCGTCCTCGTAACAGGCGCGACGGGGCTGCTCGGCAGCTGGCTCACTCGCGCGCTCATTGAGCGCGGCGCGTCAGTGGTCGCGCTAATACGCGATTGGGTTCCCGAAAACGAATTGTTCCGTTCGGGCGCGCTTGAACGAGTCACAATCGTTCGCGGCGACGTGCGCGATCAGGAAGCGGTCGAGCGCGCTCTAGGTGAGTACGAGATTGACACGGTCTTTCACCTTGCGGCGCAAACTATCGTCGGCATCGCAAACCGCAACCCCATCAGCACGTTTGAATCGAACATCCGCGGAACGTGGGTGATGCTTGAAGCCTGCCGCCGCTCGCCGCTCGTCAATCAGATAATCGTCGCTTCATCAGACAAAGCATACGGCCACCACGAGCAATTGCCTTATCGCGAGGACGCTGCTCTCAAGGGACGCCACCCATACGATGTGAGCAAGTCGTGCGCGGACCTTATCGCCAAAAGCTATGCAGTCACATACGGCTTGCCCGTGTGCGTGACTCGATGCGGCAACCTCTTCGGCGGCGGCGACTTGAATTGGAATCGAATAGTGCCCGGCACGATTCGCTCTGCGCTTCGCGGCGAGCGGCCCATCATCCGCAGCGACGGAAGCCACATACGAGATTATTTCTACGTCGAAGACGGCGCGCTCGCCTACATCACGCTCGCAGAACAACTGGCCGCGCGGCGCGAGCTTGCGGGCGAGGCATTCAACTTCAGCAACGAGATTCAAATGACTGTGCTTGAGCTTGCGCGCATGATACTGAGGCTTGCAGGGCGCGACGAGCTTGAACTGGACGTGCGCGCGGAAGCCAAAAATGAAATCAATCATCAGTACCTCGACGCGTCAAAGGCGCGCGAAGCGTTGGGCTGGCATCCGCATTTTTCTCTCGAAGAAGGACTGGCGCGGACGATTGAGTGGTATCGCGAATTTTTTAATCACATAAGAGTGCCCGATGAAAGCCCTTCGTTCGTTTGACAAAGTGCTTGTGACCGGCGCGACTGGATTCATAGGAAGCCAGTTGATCCGAAGGCTCGCGCGCACGGGCTGCCGCTTGATTTTGCTCAGCCGCACGCGAAGCGGCCAGAGGATCGAAGGCTTGGGCGAAGATGCTCGTTGGATTCAATGCGACCTTACTGACGAAAAAGCGGTCCAGCGCATTTTTCAAAAAGAGAAACCGACAACCGTGTTTCACCTGGCGGGCACACGCGGGCGCGGCGATGAACGCGGCGCGTCGGTCGCCTGCGCCGAGTTGAATTTCGTTGCGACGACGAAGCTGCTCGCCGCGGCCATGCGCGCCGGCGTTCGGCGAATCGTGATGACAGGCTCGGCTGAAGAGTACGGAACCGGAGAGCTGCCGTTCAATGAGAGCATGCCGCTCAATCCAATTTCGCCCTACGGAATATCAAAAGCGATGGCGACAAACTTCGCGCTTGAGCTTCACAAAGACGAAGGCTGTCCCGTCGTCATTGTTCGGCCTTTCACAGTCTATGGGCCTGGACAGCCGCGCAGTATGTTTGTCGCGGAGGCGATTGATTGCGCCGTGCGCAATCTCGATTTCCAGATGTCGGCGGGCGAGCAGAAGCGCGACCTTGTTTTCATTGATGACACGGTGCGCGGGCTGCTGGCCGCTGGTTGGGTTCCCCAGATAGAGGGAAGCGTCATCAATCTTGGCAGAGGCCGCTCGTATCGCTTGCGTGAAGTTGCAGAGATGATCTGGTATCTCGCAGGGGCAAGGTCGCGCTTGCTGATAGGCGCGCGACCCGCCTCGCCCGAAGAGGCTTGCGATACGTGCGCCGATAGAAAACTTGCGCGCAAGCTATTGGATTGGCGGCCAACCGTGAGCATGAGCATGGGCTTGCGCGTGACAATAAATCTCGCGAGGGAAGAGCTCGCGGCAAGTAAGGCATTATGTCGAGCAATGTGATAGTGCTGGGCGCGGGGCTTGCCGGATTGAGCGCCGCGTATCATCTGGGCGAAGGCTGCGAGGTCTTCGAGAAGTCCGACTACATCGGCGGCCACTGCCGGACGAAGCGGGTCGACGGATTCAATTTCGATGAAGGCGCGCACGTCTTCTTTGGTAAGGACGACTGCTCACGCCGATTCGTACTTGAACCGCTCTCGCGCGAGCTTGTTCACCACAGGGCAGAGATATGGAACAACTACGATGATCGCCGCTACGGGCGCTATCCCGTTCAGGCTAACGCAAACGCGCTTGGGCCTGATCTTGCCACGCGCTGCGTTATGGATTTCATCGAAGCCGCGCAAGAGCCTGAATCGCAGGTCAGCAATTATGAAGACTGGTGTTATAAGTCTTTCGGGAAAACGTTTGCGGATCAGTTCATGCTGCGCTACGCGCGAAAAGTCTGGACGGTCGAGCCGCGCGAGATGAACACCGAATGGCTCGGCTCGAAGGTGGGCGGGCGAATCTCGCGCCCTTCGCTCGAACAGGTGCTGCGCGGCGCGATTGATCCCGACCCTCAGGAACTCAATTACCTGACGGAGTTTTATTATCCCGAGCAGGGCGGTTTCGGAAGGATCGTTGAGCCGCTCGCCTCAGGCGTGCCGCAGGTGCGATTGGGCTGCGGTGTGACCGAGATAGAAACCGAAGCGCGGCGAATGACTTTTGCCGATGGCAGTGTTCGCAGCTACGACGCGGCGATTGCGACGATTCCGCTGCCGACGCTCGTTCGTCTCGCAGTTGACGCGCCTGAAAGCGTGCGCGAGGCTGCTTCTCGATTGATGTGGACATCGGTTCGCTGTGTGAATCTCGGCGTTGCGCGCGAAACGGTTGAACCGGGCCACTGGGTTTACTTCTACGATCACGACGTGCCGTTTTTCCGCGTGAGCTTCCCGTCGAAGTTCGCGCCCGGAAACGCGCCGCGCGGGCATAGCTCGATTTCGTGCGAGATAGCTTATTCGCGCCGCAAGCCGCTCGATGAGCATCTGCTTGTCGAGCGAACGGTTGATGCTCTCAGGCGCGCAGGCATTCTCAAAGATTCTGATCAGATAGTAATTGAAGATCAGATAGATATACCGTTCGCTTACGTTGTCTTTGATTTCAATCGCGAGGCGAGCCTGCGAGTGATTCACTCGTGGATGGAAAGCGTCGGCCTTTACCCCTGCGGGCGATTCGGCGAGTGGGGCTATCACTGGAGCTTCGAGGCGATAGAGAGCGGGCGGCGAGTCTCTGAGCGTGTCGCAGAGTTTATGGACTTGGCAGTGTGCGTGTGAAAACAAAGATGCCAAAAGTAAGCGTTTGCATACCAACGTACAACACGGCGCGATACCTGCCCGAAGCGATTGAGAGCGTGCTCGCGCAGGAATTCACAGATTATGAATTGATAATCTGCGACAACGCTTCGACCGACGAGACGCCAGAAATCTGCCGCGCCTACACGGACCCGCGCATTCGCTACGTGCGATTTGAAGAACTGGTCAATCAGGGCGGCAACTGGAACCGCTGCGTGAATCTTGCGCGCGGCGAGTACGTTGCGCTGCTGCACGCTGACGACGTTTACCTGCCTGACTTTCTTTCGGAGCGGGTTCGCGCGCTCGATGAGAATAAAGAAGTCGGCCTCGCCTTTGGCGCAGTTCGGCTGATTGATGAGCGCAGCGAAGAGATAGGGGTTCAATCATTCAGCGAAAAGGCATTTGTCACGCCCGCGCCTGAGTTCTTGAAAGAGTTACTGTTCGGCTGTGTGGTCAGCCCTGTGTCGCCTGTGGTGCGGCGCAGTTGCTACGAAGCCGTCGGCTCATTCAACGAAAAAAGACTATGGGGAATTGATTGGGAGATGTGGCTGCGGCTTGCGTCTCGATTCGCAGTCGCGTACTCGCCCGTTGTTAGCGCAGCGTATCGCATTCACGGCGCGAGCGG